>NZ_CALPDF010000048.1 GCF_943193175.1 Neobacillus muris | reverse complement strand
TATATCATATTAACGCGGTGAATTAATAAAGAATAAAGATAAAATAAAAGCTGTCGAAGGTTTTTCGACAGCCTGAGCACCGGTACATCCGATGCTTTTTTGTTATTCTATCTGTGCGGTAAATCTGGAGAATTTAACGAGGAATACATAATAAAGGGAAGAAAAAGGTCTCTTCTAGTGAAATGGTTAAAATTCTATTTGGGATCTTTTCAATTGGAACGGTTACTCTATTAATGCGAAAAAAATTGTAAGAAGTACTTTTTCAAATGGTGTTTATGCTTTAAGATTAAACAAATAATAGGTTTACTGGAGCGAACAAGTGAGGAGGGAACCAAAGTGAAAAAGAGATGGAGCGGCAAACTGACGTTGACGGTTCTAGCTGCATTCACTGCATGCATAGTCTTGGCTGCCGGGGTGTATACATCAAAAGTCCCTCCCCAAAAAGCATATGGACAGCAAAAAAAAGGCTCTATTACCGTCTATCTTGCTGGCGACTCCACTGTATCCAATTACTCGAGCAAGTTAGCGCCAAGAACAGGATGGGGACAGGTATTGCCTGAGATGTTTGACAAGGAAGTCGTGGTGAGCAACCAGGCAAAACCGGGTAGAAGTTCCAAAAGCTTCATAGACGAAGGAAGATTGAATACAATTTTAGGACAAATCAAAGAGGGTGACTACTTGTTTATCCAATTTGGCCATAATGATGAAAAAATCAACAATCCTACTCTTTACACAAAGCCTTCCACCACCTATAAAAGCTATCTAAAGCAATATATCGACGGAGCGAGACAGAAAGGAGCTGTCCCTGTTCTCATTACCCCTGTAGAAAGAAGGCGGTTTTCATCCGGTGGAAAAGCAGCAGCGTCCCATGGTGCCTATCCTGCAGCGATGATGGAGCTGGCAAAACAGGAGAATGTTCCTGTCATAGATTTGACAGCCATAAGCAAAAAATTATTTCAGGAGCTGGGACCTAGGAAAACGAAGGATATATTCTTATGGCTCAACCCTGGAGACTCGCCCAACTATCCAGATGGAGTCAAAGATGGAACCCATTTTCAGAAAAATGGAGCGCGGGCGATCGCCAAATTAGTGATAGAGGGAATCGGAGAATTGGATTTGCCTTTAAAAGATCATGTACGGAGCAACTAAGGCTGCTATAAAGGCGGCCTTTTTTGATGTGGGTAAAAAAAAGCAGGACTATAGTTCATTTAGCAATAAGTTGTTTATTTTATTGCCATAATTTTGAAGAAATGAAACTGCTATATATATATTAATGAAATGAAAACGATTACTTTAAAAATTTTAATAGTTTAAATTGACTGAAAAATATAATTATATTATTATTTTAATAACATAATATTTTCTTTATTATAAAATTATTCTAAAAACAAGAAAAGAAGGTGCACTTATGTCACAAATGCTTGCCTTAGTGATCGTTATTTTTATCTTATTAGTTGGGGATTGGGTCGCGATTAGAACCAAGGCCTGGGTGCCGTCAATGTTTATCAGTGCTGTCCTGTTTCTCATTGGATATTGGACATTCTTCCCAAAAGAAATTGTCTCCATTGCCGGGATCCCATCAGTAGTTGCTACACTATTGATGTACCTGCTTATTACCAATATGGGAACTTTATTGTCCTTGAAGGAATTGAAAGCCCAGTGGAAGACCATTCTCATAGCTATCTCAGGAATTTTAGGAATCATTGTATTTTTATTAGGAATCGGTACTTTCATTTATGGATTTAAAACAATGGTTGTCGCAGTTCCGCCTTTAGTGGGCGGTGTGGTTTCTGCCCTAATTATGTCAGAGGGTGCAAAGGCTGCCGGACTTGCCTCCTTATCCGTATTTGCGATTGTCATCTATGTCATGCAGGGGTTCGCCGGATACCCGCTTACCTCGATCATGTTGAAAAAAGAGGGAAAACGCCTGCTTGAAAAATACCGCAGGGGAGAATTAGTATCTGCAGACCAGGTACAAGCATCTGCCGAAGTAGCAACTGCTGCAGAAACAGAGCTTAAACTATTTAAAAACCTTCCTGAAAAATATAACACCGAATTTTTTAAGTTTTTTAGACTCGCTGTTGCTGCATTTCTAGCCTACTTAGTTTCAACCCTATTAGCACCGGTTGTCTCGATCAGCCCATTCGTCCTTTGCTTATTGTTTGGGATCGTCGGCAAAAGTATCGGATTTTTGGAAAAGCAGTCTTTACAAAAAGCAAATGGCTTTGGCTTTGCGATTATGGGTCTGATGTTATTTATTTTTGACGGATTAAAGCAAGCAACACCAAGCATGATGCTGGAAATCATCTGGCCGCTGATCGGCACGATTGTGATCGGGGTCATTGGGATGTACATTTTCTCCTTTATTGCCGGCAAAATCCTGAAGGTCAGCAAAGAAATGGCATTTGCTGTTTCCTTAACGGCTCTATATGGTTTTCCAGCTGACTTCATTATTACGAACGAAGTTATTAAATCCTTGACCCATGATGAAAAGGAAAAAGAAGTGCTGACGAGCTACATGCTGCCTCCAATGCTGGTTGGCGGGTTTATCACCGTTACGATTGTTTCGGTTGTTTTAGCAGGCATTTTCGTGAAATTTTTGTAATAAACGGAGGGGATTGAAATGGAAGACCTTCAAACCCGAATTGAAGGACATATTGATACATTAAGTCAATTTACTGCAACGCCTGGGAAAGGGACAACCCGGCTTACCTACAGCCAGGAAGACAAGCAGGCTCGAGAATATATTAAAGGAAAAATGAAGGAATATGGATTGCAGGTCCGGGAAGACGGCTTAGGCAATATTTTCGGAAAATTGGAAGGAACGCTAAAGGATGCGCCGAGCGTTTTAATTGGCTCTCATTTTGACTCCGTCCCGAATGGAGGCTCCTATGATGGCCCAGCAGGAGTCGTCGCTGGGTTGGAAGTCGCGGCGCTTTTTGCCCAAAACCAACTCAAGCCCAAATACCCGCTGGAAGTGATTGCCCTTATTGAGGAAGAAGGGGCGAGATTTGGCGGCGGATTAATGGGGTCACGAGGCATGACGGGACTGCTTGGCGAGGAAGAGTTTAAAAATTTAAAGGATCATGACGGCATTTCTACAGTGGAAGCGATGGCCAGCATTGGACTGGACCCATCGCTCCCTAAAAAGCGGGACTCCAAGACCATGAAAGCCTTTCTGGAATTGCATATTGAGCAGGGACCTATTTTAGAAGGCAAGAACATTCCCATCGGTGTCGTGGAAACGATTGTCGGTCTGACGCAATTTGAAATTACTGTGGAAGGACAGGCCGGACATGCTGGAACCACACCAATGGACCGCCGTGCGGATGCGTTGGTGGCGGCGGCACAAATGATTGCCCAATTCCCTGCACTTGCCATTGAGGAAGGAGAGGGTACTGTCATAACGACTGGGAAGTTACATGTATTCCCGAACGGTGCCAATGTGATTCCGAAGAAAACCGTCTTCACTGTCGATATCCGATCTGGTAAAGAAGAACATATCCAAAATGTGATTGGCAAGTTGAACGAATTAATCGATTCCTATCGTAAAAACGGAATTCAAATAACAGCTGTCCAGCAATTATATATGCAGCCGAAAGCAATGAATCCAGAAATTGTTTCAATTTTAAAACAAACCAGCAGTGCCAGGAACATCCCATATTGCTCCATGAACAGCGGGGCTGGCCACGACGCCATGGTTTTATCTGATGTGACGGAAGTAGGCATGCTGTTTATTCCTAGTAAAGATGGGCTCAGCCATTGCCCGGAAGAATGGTCAGACTCGCTTCATATAGCAAATGCCGTGGAAATTCTATATGAAACAGCCAAGAAATTAACGGAGGCCGAGTAAAATGATGAATGAAAGAATTAAAGCAGCCATTCAAAGCTACAGTGAGGAGCTAACAGCAATCCGCAGGAAGCTGCATAGTGAGCCGGAACTATCCTGGGAAGAATTCAATACGACAAATTTTGTTTGTGAGTATTTGGATCAATTAGGAATCTCTTACCGCCGGGCGGAGCCAACGGGTGTCATTGCCGAAATTGAAGGCGGCAAGCCTGGAAAAACAGTGGCGCTAAGAGGAGACATGGATGCCCTTTCGGTAGAAGAGCTGAATAAGGAATTGCCCTATGCTTCGAAGTTTGATGGGAAAATGCATGCGTGCGGCCATGACTCCCATACTGCGATGCTGCTGATTGCGGCTAAAGTGTTACATGAACATAAAGCCGATTTGCCGGGAAATGTCCGGTTATTATTCCAGCCGGCTGAGGAGGTGGCAGAAGGCGCCAAAGCCTTTGTTAAGCAGGGGGCAGTCGAGGGTGTAGATAACGTCTTCGGCATGCATATTTGGTCGCAAATGCCAACTGGTAAAGTATCTTGTACACCGGGGCCTTCTTTCGCTTCCGCTGATTTATTTAAAGTAACATTCAAAGGGAAAGGCGGCCATGGCGCCCTGCCGCATGCTTGTATTGATGCCGCCATCGTGGCTTCCTCGTTCGTCATGAATGTGCAAACCGTTGTTTCCAGAACGATTGATGCCCAGCAGCCAGCCGTTCTGACGATTGGAAAAATGGTGGTCGGCACCCGCTTCAATGTGATTGCGGAGAATGCGGTGATCGAGGGAACGGTTCGCTGCTTTGACCCTAAGGTGAGGGATCACATAGAAGCCCAGCTTCAGCACTATGCCGAACAGGTCGCCGCAGTTTATGGCGCCACAGCGAAGGTGGAATATACCCGCGGAACGCAGGCCGTTATTAATGATGAATCCAGTGCCAAATTGGCCCAAAGGGTTATCACGGAGGCATTTGGCGCAGACGCCGTTTTCAATGAAAAGCCGACAATGGGCGGAGAGGATTTCAGTGACTATATGGAAGTGGTTCCTGGCAGCTTTGCACTTGTTGGCAGCGGCAATCCGGAAAAAGATACCCAGTGGGCCCACCATCATGGGAAATTTAATATTGATGAGGACGCGCTTGTAATCGGAGCGGAACTTTATGCGCAATATGCTTGGGCTTATTTACATGAATAACGACATGAGGAGAGCACGATTCCATTGAATCGTGCTCCTTTTGCTTTTATTGTGATAACTTCTCCAGTTCGGCAAAAACAGCCTCATAATCCTCTTTCTTGTCTGCTTTAAAGGAAGTATTCGTATAGCGGATGGTTCCGGTTTTGTCGACGACAAAGACGGAACGGATGGCTACCTCGCTTTTTTCATTAAACACTTTATAATCCTTGACGGTTTGTTTATGCCAATCCGAAACTAATGGGTATGGGAGTGTCCCCATGCTGGCAGCAAAAACACGGTGTGAATGGATATGATCGACACTTATGCCCAGCACTTCGGCATCTAGCTGCTCAAATCGTTTATAGTCCTCTTTCCAAGAGGCGATTTCCTTAATTCAGCCTGGTGTAAAGTCCATTCCATAAAAGGCAATGACCATATTCTTTTTGCCTTTATAATCAGACAGGGCAAGCGGGTCCTTTGTTGTTGCCGGCAATGAAAAATCAGGTGCAGGTTCGCCGATTTTTAAAGACTCTTCCATTGGCACTCCTCCTTATTCAGAAGTTAGACATACTTCTCTAATTTTACCCAATTTGCACAGGATTATCCTAGGAAGAGAGTTTTAGACTTGATTCTCTCCACCGTTTTGTGGACATATCCTCTTTATGAAGACAAAACCCTGAACTTCTTCACTGTTTATGTCGCCATGACCCCATCAAGACGACAAAACATTGATCTACTCCACCATTTTGCCGTCATGCAGCGTTAGTAAAATGTTCACATCGATTCTGGCAAAAGAGTTACAAAACTTCCCTGTTTAGTATAAAATTATGTTAAAAAAGAAAATAATCAGGAGTCCCATATGAAATATTCGGGGAGAATTAGTATTGTCATCATTTATGTTACCATCGTTATAGGCTGGCATTCTTTTTACTTTTTAGCGGATTTGGAAGCTTCCTATGAGTTTATGTTTGTACATAATCAAATCAAATGGGATCTATTGTTTATTCCTTTATTTTCGCCCCTTTTTTGGTGGCTGGGAAAACAATATGATGCTGCCAAATTCCTTTCGGAAAAAGACGCTTTGACGGGGCTTTATAATCGCCGGTATATGACAAAGGTTACCCCAAAACTGATAACAAAAATGGATAAAAAGATTGATACATTAACCATCTCAGTGTTGGACTGCAATAATTTTAAACAAATTAATGATCAATATGGGCACGAGACAGGGGATCTCGTCCTCCAAAACGTGTCTCTCATTCTGGCATCGAGCATTGGCAAACGTGATATTGCTGCCAGATGGGGCGGCGACGAATTTTTGATTGTTTGTCCGCATGCTAATATGCAAAAAACAAGAGCGATGTCAGAACGGATTGCGGCCGGGTTACAACAATTATCCACTGAACTGGGGATGGATATATCCGTTTCGATCGGAATGGCGGTATATCCCAGGGACGCATCCAACATTCAGGATCTGCTGATCGCCGCTGATAGGCAGATGTATGAATGCAAAATGAAAAGAGTCCCATCCTGACAGCCCATCTTCTTAAAAATCCCCATACATCTTCACCTAATGAGCTTTGGCACATTAGGTTTTTTGTGCATTTTTCTTTTTTTGCACGATATGTTTGGTAAAATGTTCATGGTTAGTGAAAAATAACATATCAGCTATTGAGGAGGATTATGGTGAAAAAGACGGAAGCGCCTTTGGACAAGCGTTTTAAGATTGCCCATAGAGAAGCCCTGATCGGAGTCATTCTTGTTATCATAAATTTTATTTGGTGGTACGGGTTCAGCTATGGGCTTGGTTCAGCAAAAGTGGAAGACTATCAGTACATATGGGGATTACCTGCATGGTTTTTTTACAGCTGCATCGTCGGCACTCTTTTAATGATTGTTCTGGTGAGCCTGACGGTTAAGTTTTTCTTCAAGGATGTTCCTTTTGAAATAGAAGAGGAGGAAAAACTGTGAACTGGGGGGTTATTACACCGTTACTTATCTTTTTGTTTATTATTTTTGCGATTGGTTTTTGGTCCAATAAATTAGTATTAAAATCCAATTCCTTTCTGGAAGGGTATTTCTTGGGGGAACGTTCGATGGGCGGCTTTTTACTGGCCATGACGATGGTGGCCACGTATGGAAGTGCCTCAAGCTTTATTGGCGGGCCAGGAGTCGCTTATACGAGGGGGCTTGGATGGGTGCTGTTGTCCATGACCCAGCTGGCAACTGGTTATTTTACCTTAATGGTGCTTGGCAAAAAGTTTGCTATTGTCTCGCGGCAATATAAGGCGGTCACCTTGATTGATTTCCTCAAGGAACGGTATCAAAGTAAAACGGTCGTTTTGCTTTCGGCAGCCAGCATTATTCTTTTTCTATTTTCATCGATGATTGCGCAATGGATTGGCGGTGCCCGTCTAGTTGAATCTCTGACCGGATTGTCCTATTCGACGGCCTTATTTATTTTTGCATTCTCTGTCCTTGTTTTTGTCATTGTCGGCGGGTTCCGGGCCGTGGCTTTGACCGATACCGTCCAAGGTGTGGTGATGTTCCTGGGTACCTTAATCCTGTTAATTGCCACGATTAAAGCCGGCGGGGGCGTTTCAAACATTATTTCCGATTTAGCAGCCGAAAACCCTAATTTAATCAGTCCGTTTGGCGCGGATGGAAGCCTTACACCATCCTATGTGTCATCCTATTGGATTTTAGTCGGAATTGGCGTCGTGGGTTTGCCGCAAATCGCCGTACGGGCAATGTCCTATAAAAATTCCAAGGCGATGCACAGTGCTATCGTGATTGGAACCATCGTAGTTGGGTTTATCATGCTTGGCATGCATCTTATTGGCGTATTCGCCCGGCCTGTCCTCCCAGGAATAAAGATTGGGGATACGGTGATGCCATTGCTATCAATGAAGGTATTGCCGCCATTTTTGGCGGGGATCGTGCTGGCAGCGCCAATGGCAGCAATCATGTCGACTGTCAATGCCCTGTTGATTTTAGTCAGCTCCGCTTTAGTCAAAGACGTGTACCTAAATTACATTAAGCCAAAAGCCAATGATGGCCATATCAAGAAGGTTAGTTTTAGTGTCACGGCTATAATCGGCATCATTGTCATTCTTTTTGCGTGGAGCCCGCCCGATTTAATCGTCTGGCTTAATTTATTCTCGTTCGGCGGACTGGAATCGGTATTCATCTGGCCGGTAATCATGGGCTTGTATTGGGGCAAGGGCAATAAGTATGGAGCGATTGCCTCCATGATCATCGGAATGGGGTCTTACATTCTGTTTGACCGGTTTTACCCAAATGCTTTTGGATTTCACACAGTGGTAATGCCCATCATCCTTTCATTAGTCGGATTCGTTGCCATCAGTCTTGTTATGAAACCAAAAGTTTCCGATATGCAGGTGGGTCTTGAAAAATAAACAGGTACAAAAATAAAGGCACCGTTTCGATGGCGCCTTTATTTTTGCATTTGGAAATGAAACTGGTTACGATCGAAGGTACAGAGGCGTGCTGCTAAAATCGCGGGGACTTCCCGGAGAAATGGGGTTTAGAAGTTGTACTCCTGTGTGAAAAGCTTGCTCCGCTAGTCGTCTTCCTCAGAATAAGCCTCCGTTGTTATGTCCCGGCAAGCCCAGCATTCACTTCTATTTCTCTCCATGATGGATAATTCTTCTCCGCAGGAAATACATCTATCCATGGACAATTCTCCTTTCTGGCAATCAACGTAGTTCTATATATATATTCAAAAAATTGAATAATATTTCTTAATAAATTTGACTAAAACGAGGAACTCGATAGGCTCCTCATTACTTCTTTATATTCTTTCAGTGAGTGAACCCTACCTATATAGCTGTTCTTTCGCTTAAAATCGGGGGATATATATTGGATGGCAAGGTATGGGAAAAATTTCTTAAGGCAAACCAATAAAAACGAATTCTCAAAGAAAATCAGGGGCTCAAAAGAAGACAAAGAGGAATCAAAATAATCAAACGCACCATGAACTCTCTCATCACAGCATCTCCCTTAACAATGATTATTTCTACCCTAATTATAAAACCCACATGTAAAAACCATATAGAAAAAATGTAAATTTAATGTGAAAGAAGAAGAGGCGAGAAGGGGCCAGTCCCCCGGTAAAGCAAAGCGTTAATGCGATGGGGGCCAGTCCCCCGGTAAAGTAATGCGTAAATGTGCAGGGGGACTGGCCCCATTTCTTTTCGGCGTGGAATTGTCACTTATATATCACAATGTTGGCGGGGGCGTTGGTTTATAATGATGGAAGGGGTTTATTTATTTCTTTTTGTGAAGTATTTCACATGTTAGAGGAGGGATTTTGTTGAGTTATCGTCATTTGTTTGAAAAAGGAAGGATAGGCAGTTTGACTTTGAAGAATCGGGTGGTGATGCCGGCGATGGCTACCAATTTGGCGGGCCATAATGGAGAGGTGACCGATCATCAAATTGCTTATTATGAGGAGAGAGCCAAAGGCGGGACAGGATTAATTATTACAGAATTTACCTGCATTGATTATTCGTTGGGCAAAGGCATGTCGAATCAGCTAAGGTTCGATGAAGACCGGTTTACTTCTGGCTTCGCCCGGTTGGCAAATGCTGTACATAAATACGATGCCAAAATTTTTGTCCAGCTGCATCATGCCGGAAGACAATCCAATTCAAATCTGATCGGCGGCAGACAAATTGTTGCTCCAAGCCCTATTGCCAGTGCAGCCATCGGAGAAGAGCCAAGGGAATTAACAACGGCCGAAGTCAAAGAATTGATACAAAAATTTATCCATGCGGCCATCAGATGTAAAATGGCCGGGATCGATGGAGTAGAAGTTCATGCCGCGCACGGGTACCTAATTAATCAATTCTTAAGCCCCAATGCCAATTTGCGGACTGATGAATATGGGGGCAGCTTTGAAAATAGACTGAGATTTTTAAAGGAAATAGTATTAGGGATAAAAGAAAAATGCGGCGATGATTACCCTGTGACGGTGCGCCTAAATGTCGATGATTTTGATCAGGGCGGATTGGACGTGGAAGTAAGCAAGGAAATCAGCCGCTCTTTAGAAAAAATCGGAGTAGACGGCATCAATGCCAGCTGCGGAACCTATAATTCTGCGGATAAAATTATTGAAACCATGATGTACGAACAAGGCTGGCGTGTATACCTGGCAGAAGAAATCAAAAAGTGCGTCGATATCCCTGTGATTACTGTCGGGGTCATTCGCGAGCCGGAATTTGCCGAAAACATCCTAGCAGAAGGAAAAGCGGACTTTGTGGCATTAGGCAGAGGCCACATTGCTGACCCGGAATGGGCCAAGAAAGCATACGAAGGACGGGATCAGGAAATCAGGAAATGCATTTGCTGCCTTCATTGTATGCAGACCGTCAACAAAAACTCTCATGTTCAGTGCTCCCTTAATATCCGGGCTGGCCGCGAGCTTGAATTTAAGGAAATCAAACCAATCGAGGAAAAGCGGACGGCTGCGATTGTCGGCGGCGGGCCTGCGGGAATGGAAGCGGCAAGAGTGCTTTCCTTAAAAGGCTATGATGTCACCATCTTTGAGAAGGACGATAAGTTAGGCGGACAATTAGACCTTGTCCATACACCCGTAGCCAAACAGAAAATGAACTGGATCATGGACTATCACCGCAATGAAATGAACCGATTAAACGTCGATGTCCGACTCCATACCGAGGCCACCGTGGAAAAAATCAAAGCCTTGAATCCATATGCGGTATTGCTGGCTACCGGCGCAAAACCGATTATCCCGGAACTAGAAGGAACCAACTTGGCAAATGTCTGTGATTATGAAGATGTACTATTAGAACGACTCCCATTCCAAAGCAAAAAAATAGCAGTGATTGGAAGCGGGATGGTTTGCTATAGTGTGACGCGCCAGCTGGCTGAAAAAGGGAACCATGTCATCTTGATTGATATCCCAACAGCTACCGGCGAAAAAGTATCGGCTCCTACACGAATGATGCTGTTAAATCGATTAAAAAATCTAAATGTAGAGGTGATCGAAGGTCATAATGTGGTGAAAATCCTCCCTCATGCGGTCGTGCTTGAAAAAGAAGCAGCAGGCAATCAGATTGACCTGGAAATCGACCATGTTGTTTTCTCGATGGGAACCGAATCCTACAATCCATTAGAAGAGATGTATCGGCACCATTTTGAAAACGTCTTTGTCATCGGGGATGCCATCGTTCCAGGTTCGATTACCCATGCCATTAAAGATGGATTTGAAAAAGCATTTGTTCTGGAATCCATCGTTACCAAAAAAGCAGGCAAACCATTGGCGGCCATTAATTAAAAATCACAAGCATGCAAAATAATTTCCAATCAAGCGGTTCAAAATACTAAAACAATAGGGCTGACCAAGAGTCAAAGTGACTGACTTTTGGGACGGCCCTTTTATTTTGCATGAATGAAAAGGATTGGCAGATAATATTTGGAAGACAGCTACGATTTGAGGTGAAAGTGAATGGAAATCAAGAAGTATAAACTGTCCGGCGATCAAGACACGTTAGTGGTTTACCTCGACCTCCAGCTGGAGGAGTTTTCCGAAGAGCTAGGCAGATCACCGAAGCAAAGAAAGAATTTACAAAGTCAAATCCAACAGCTGATTGCCGAAAAATTTCCTCGAGACAGAATTAAAACAGTCAAGGTAATGGCCGGCAGTTTATTAGTCATGACCATCTACTTAGGGACCACTACAGCAGCATCTGCAGCCCAAACGACGGCTGCGCAATCGGTTCCGGCGGATCAGTATGATGTTTATACCGTTCAATCAGGTGACAGTTTATCGGTGATCGCGAAGAAGTTTAATGTCTCCGCTGCTTCCATCAAGACGGTGAATGGGTTAACCTCAGATGTGATATTTGTCGGGCAAGTCCTAAAACTCCCATACTATACATACACAGTCGTGTCCGGAGACAGTCTGTCGCTCATTGCCAAAAAATATGCCGTAACAGTGGAGAGCATCCGCTCCTATAACAGTCTCACCACTGATATGATCTTTGTCGGACAAAAAATAAAAATCCCCAGAGAACCATCACAAAGCACGGCTCCTATCACAACCGTTCCTGACACAAGCGCTCCTGCTGTGACAAGCGAGAATGCAGCGAGCTACACGGTTGTTGCCGGGGATTCACTCTCTGTGATTGCCAAGAAATTTGCCACAACGGTGGACACGATTAAATCATTAAACAATTTAACCACTGATGTTATTTTTGTCGGACAAGTCCTTAAGGTGCCGCAGCAAGGTACGGGGCAAACCCAGACTCCAGTCGTCAGCCAGCCGGCTCCAGAACCAGAGCCCGCCCCTGCCAATCAGACAACAACTATTTATACCGTCGTTTCAGGGGATTCCTTATCATTAATTGCCAAACGATTCAATACGACCGTTACAGATATTAAGTCCTTAAATCAGCTTACAACCGATATGATCTATGTCGGCCAAAAATTAGCCATACCGTCCACTGCGGCTAGCTTGCCAGTTGATACAACGGCGCCTGCTGCACCAGCGATTAACCCTTTAGCCGTCATATCTGCTGCTAATCAAAAAAGTTATCCCGTTACCGGATTAACCGAGGCAAATGCCACTGTCAGCGTTCGATTGACGGATAGTGCCGGGGCTCAAGTAGCGGTTCAAATAAAGGCAGATTCTACTGGGAAATTTGAAACAAGACTGGATGCCTCGACATTACTCGATGGAACGATTACCGCTGCCGTTTCTGCTGCTGATGCAGCAGGAAACCGCAGTGCCAATAGCCAGCAAGTGATTAAAAAAGATATAACGGCCGCTGTTCCTACGCTTGCGGCGGCAAAAGAAATCAGCCAGCAAAACGCAGCGTCCTACTCTATTACAGGCAAGGCGGAGCCAGGTGCTTTGGTCACCATTTCCTTATCTGATGGAGTGCACGCAGCCATTACGAAACAAACCATCGCAAATGAGCGGGGGGAATTCTCTGTTATTTTCAATGTAACAGCACTGAATGATGGCAGCAGTATCACGATTTCCGCCAAAGCCGTTGATCCCGCTGGCAATGAAAGTCCGACTACCCGAATGACTGCCGCTAAGGATACAACGATTGCCCAGACCGCCATATCCGATTTACCAGTGATTTTTTCGGCAAATCAACAAAAATATACTGTCAAAGGCACAAGCGAAACTTCTGCATCGATCGTCATCCGAGCGGTAGATGGAAGCAATCAAGCGGTCGAGGCAGCAGTTCAAAGTAACCAAAGTGGAGGGTTTTCCTCCGATTTGGACGTCTCCTCCCTGAATGATGGGACCATTACGTTGACAATCACAGCTACTGATTCGTTTGGAAACAAAAGCACCGCCCAAAAACAAATAGTAAAAGATACCGATGCCCCCCAGCCAGTCATTGATAATACAAAGCCAGTGACGATTGAAAATGTAAAAAATTATACGCTGTTTGGATTGACAGAGCCAGGGGCAAAAGTGGAAATCACGATTTCAGATGGGGTGCACCCGGTGGTAACGACCGTTGCTGAAGCAAGTGAAACAGGTGAATTTCACACCGAGGCTGATTTGAGCTCATTACATGATGGGACATTAACCATTACATCCCGATCAATTGACCGCTATGGAAACAGCAGTGGGGCAGTTCAAACCACTATTGCAAAAGAGACAAGCCTGGCAGCGCCGATCATCCATTCCCTTCAGGTTCCTAACAGCAGTACGGCAGCTCATTATCCGATAACTGGAACGGCCAACCCTTATGCAGCGGTGAATGTAATGATTTCAGATGGTGTTCATCCGGCAGTTCAGGCAGCAGCGATAGCCAATGCTAACGGGGAATTTTATGTGAATGCCGATATAACTAGTCTGAATGACGCACTTTTAACGATTACCGCTGTACAAACGAGCTTATCCGGGATTCAAAGCCAAGCCGGTTCAGCTGAAGTGATCAAGGATACGACGGCACCACTTGCGCCGATTTTTAATAATAGCAATGTCATTAATCAAGCAAACCAAAGTACATTTTTGTTATCTGGGAAGGGAGAACCTCGTACAAAGGTCAATATCAAAATATCTGATGGCAACGGCCATATCATCGAGATGACCGGACAGGCAGCAGAAAATGGTGAGTTTGCTATACCGGTGGATATTTCCGGACTAAACGATGGCGATATCCGTTTTGAAGTGTCGCAAACGGACGAGGCAGAAAATGTTAGTGCCTCCACGGTAAAAACGCTTGTAAAGGATACCGTTGGTCCTTCAAAAATCGAAACCGGTCCTTTGCCAGCTATATTTAGCGGAAACGCGGCACAATATCTGTTCAGCGGCAAGTCCGAACCGCAAATTTTACTAAATGTAACGTTTTCAGACGGTGTCACCAGCTTTACAAAGTCGATTGAGACAGATTCCAATGGAAGCTTTAGTCTCCCAGTTGATACGACCAGTTTCAAAGACGGAACGGTGACAGCTTCCATCGTGGCTGAAGATGAGGCAGGAAATGTGAATCAGCTTGATCCTATCACCATCGTAAAAGATACCGCTGCGCCGCTTAATGCGATTGTAACGCTCGGACCATATGTTAATAGCCAAAACCAATCCAATTATTTAATATCCGGACAAAGTGAAGAAAATGGCTCTCAGGTTAAGATCATCCTTAGCGATGGCACCACTTCGATCACCAAAACAGCAGCCGTTGTCAATGGTTCCTTTCAAACCAATCTCAATGCTTCTGGTTTAAAGGACGGGCAAATTAAGGTGGAAATCTCGCAGACGGACACAGCAGGGAACTCCGGAATCGTTTATGGATCCACAATCCAGAAAGATACAGCTGCAGAAAGTCCGGTCGTTTCAAAAAATGGATTCACGATTGAAAACCAACAGTCCCTCTTTATGCTTATGGGTACGGCGGAGCCTTTTGCTGTCGTGAAGGCAACATTGACCAAGCCTGATGGCAGCACAATTCAATCTGCTTCGGTAAAAGCGGACGAGAAAGGTTTTTATTCACTAAAGCTTAATTTGACCGGGAAGGATCTAACGGGAGTCAGTACTGTCTCGGTCGTACAAACAGATGCTGCCGGAAATACCAGTGAAACAGCCCAAATCCAACTTTACAGCCATACCGTCAGCAGCGGCGAAACACTCTATGCGATTGCCAAACGCTACAATACAACGGTGGAGGCTATAAAGGCACTGAATCAATTAACATCCGATATTATTCAGCCGAATCAAATCCTGCGGCTGCCAGTGACCGCCAGTGAAGTCGTCAATCTGGGTTATATGTATTTTGGCAATACCAGTGAATACGTGAATATGGTGAACGCAACGGCTAATTCGGTGAATACGGTATCCCCAAGCTACTTTGACATTAATTCAGATGGAACCTTAAAACTAACCTATAGCCTCGATCCTAGTTTTATCAGTGCGATGCATTTGCGCGGCGTCCGAGTGGTTCCTTTCTTAAGCAACCATTGGGACCGTGCACTAGGCCGGGCGATGCTGGCCAATAAAGAACTAGCGGCCCAGCAGATCGCCGACGCCATTCAAAAATATAATTTAGATGGCGTGAATGTAGATATTGAAAATGTAACAGAAGCAGACCGGGCCAATTACACGGAATTCGTCCGATTACTGCGGGAAAAGATTCCTTCCACCAAGGAAGTATCCGTTGCTGTTGCCGCCAACCCTAATGGCTGGACGACCGGGTGGCATGGATCATATGATTATACCGCCTTGGCAAAATATGCAGATTACTTAATGATCATGGCTTACGATGAAAGCTATCCTGGTGGAGAAGCAGGTGCGGTGGCCAGTCTGCCATGGGTAGAGAAATCCATTCAATATGCCATCAACCAGCAAGTGCCTACAGAAAAAATCGTACTGGGGATTGCTCAATACGGCCGGTATTGGATCGAAGGGGCTTCCTACGGAGGCTATGGGATCTCCAACTGGCAAGTGGAGGATTTAATTGCTAAATATAACGGTCAGGTCGTTTTTGATGAGGTAAGCAAAACGCCAAAAGCAGTGATTACCATCAAGGCAGGGGACCCGAAAACGGTTGTTGGCGGAACAGTCCTTGCCCCAGGCACCTACACGATTTGGTATGAAAATGAGGAATCGATCAGGCAAAAGCTTGCTCTTGTTAGTAAGTATCATATCCGGGGAGTCGGCAACTGGAGTATTGGCCAGGAAAGCAATGTGTGGAATAGTTATGCGGAACTGCTGCCAACAACAGTCCCAATCACCGCGCCAGTGACTGCTCCGGTCAGCAGTCAGCCTGCCCCATCCTATACCACTTATAAGGTAGTCTCAGGGGATAGCTTATGGGCGATTGCCACTCGGAATAACACGACGGTCAGCGCAATAAAAGAGCTTAATCAATTAACTTCAGATGCTCTTTACATCGGTCAGCTGTTAAAAATTCCTGCTCCGGCTGTGATAGAGCCAGTTGTGACCCCAACTCCAGCACCAGTTGAGACTGCTCCGGTTCAACCGGCCGAAACGGTCACTTACACGGTGGTATCGGGAGATTCTTTATCTGTTATTGCCCAGCGCTACAATACCACGGTTACAGCGATCAAGACGGCAAACGGACTAACAACAGATGCCATATATGTGGGACAGAAATTAACGATTCCGCAGACTGGGACAGCAGGGACCCAAACGATACGGACCTATACAGTCGTGTCAGGTGATTCTTTATCCGTTATTGCCCAGCGCTATAATACCACGGTTACCGCCATTAAAACGGCCAATAAATTAACATCGGATACGATCTATGTGGGCCAGGTATTAACCATTCCTGCCGGATAAACTTTCTAGATATACTGCGGAGGCTAACAAAAAAGTGCCTTTTCCTTTCGCAAAGAAGGAAAAGGCACTTTTTTTCAATCAATAAACCCGCTTGGCTCCAACGTAATAGGAGGCCCAATAGCCAGAATTCAATGGGTATACCGCAATTCCTTTCGAATTGGTCGCAGAAACAAACTGGTTATTTCCGAGATAAAAGCCAACATGGGATATCGTCCCTGTAGAATTGACTGCAAAAAAGACCAAATCACCAGGCTGCAATTGTGACTGTGAAATAGTGGTTCCTGTTGTATACAGGCCCTGTGATGTATTCCGTGCCATGTTCACACCATGCTTGTTAAACATGTAGTATACGAAGCCTGAGCAATCAAACCCGGATGGGGTCGTTCCTCCCCATACGTAGGGAACTCCCAGAAATTTGGTGGTATCCTGCACTAATGCCTTTTTAGTGATGGCGTGCTCAATGGCAGTAGCAGTTGCTTCATTTATGGATCCGGTGACAGGTAATTGATAATCTGATTGAAAGTTCCTGATTGCCTGTTTGGTTGGGTCATCGTAGCTTCCGGTAATCGCAGGTACTGCATAATACCCAAGTGTTTGCAGGTTCCTTTGGACTTTTTCCACATTTGCATCAGCTGCAGGCTGAGGCGCCGCTGTATTTGTTTGTCCGTTTGGAATCGTAAGAACTTGGCCCACTCGAATCGTATCCGATGTGAGCTGATTGGCAGTTTTCAAGGCATCGACAGTGATGCCAAACCGTTTGGCGATGGCGGATAAGCTGTCCCCGGAAGCAACGGTGTAAGAAGCAGAGACGGTCTGAGCGGGCTGCTGAACAGTCCCTGTCCCTGTTGTGCCGCCTGCCGGAATCGCCAGTACTTGCCCAACCCGTAAGAAGTCCGAGGATAGTTGATTGGCACTCTTTAACGCTTCTACACTGGTGCCGAAGCGTTTGGCGATTACAGAAAGGCTGTCTCCAGAAGCCACTGTGTAAGAGGTGGTTTGAGCAGGCTGCTGGACGGTACCGGCCCCTGTTGAACCGCTTGCCGGAATCGCCAGTACTTGTCCTACTCGTAAGAGGTCCGAAGTTAATTGATTGGCACTTTTTAAGGCTTCCACCGTAACACCAAACCGTTTGGCGATAACGGAAAGACTGTCGCCTGCAGCAACTGTGTAGGAAGAGGCTGGAGCAGGAGCTGCAGGAGAGGGAGTAACGGCTGCAGGACTCTGTGAACCGATGACGGCAGGAATAATGAGCGTCTGCCCTAAAAAGACAGCGTCACTTGCTAACCCATTTGCTTCCTTAATGGCAGCTGCGGTTGTTCCATAATTTTTGGCAAGAACACTTAAATAATCACCCTGACTTATTGTGTGAAAGGCTTTCGGGATAATCAGACGCTGATTGATTTGTAATACATCGGTCGTTAACCCATTTGCCCGTTTAATGTTATCAATCGTTGTATTAAACTTTTTGGAAAGTACATAAAGAGTGTCCCCGGAGGCGACCTGGTAATAAATCGAATTTGCTGAAGTCCCGTCTGAAACAGCACCGGTTCCTGTTGAGCCTGATGCATCTGGTGAAGCTGCAGCGGCTGCCATCCCTCCCATAAGAGGAAAGGATGCAATTGTCATGCCGCCTATCAATACTTTGACAATCGTAATTTTAACTGCAGGATAACGCTCTCTCATAACCTGTCTAGCCATGGACATTAGGTCATTTTTGGGATCCGGCTTACTGCCCAATTCTGCTCCAAACTCGGTTAAAGAATCATGAAGATGCAAGATCAACTCATACTCATCTTGTTCCGGTGAAATCTTTCGAAGCTCGTATTTTTGAAAATTCATGTCAGTTTTATCCCCTTATTCATGCTTTGGTTTAACAGTAGTATTCTTCATTGTTAACCACCTCATTACTTTTTTTATCACCCCAGACTTTTTTTCTGGTCCTGAGAGCGTAATCATGGTAATCTTGGGGTCTGTTCCCCGGTACATTAACGTATTACCGTGCTGGGGGACAGGCACCACAATAATGAGGAGTAAGGATTATATGAATAGAAGAGTAGTGATTACGGGTGTCGGGGCAGTGACTCCTTTGGGGAATGATGCTTTTGCAACTTGGGATAAGATTAAGAATGGGGTGACGGGGATTGGGCCGGCCACTTTATTTGATACTGAGAAGGTAGATGTTCATTTTGCGGCGGAGGTAAAGGGGTTTGCCCCTGAAGACTTTATGGATAAGAAAGAATCGAGGAGAATGGGGCGGTACGCACAATTTGCCGTAGCGGCAAGCAAAATGGCTGTTGAGGATGCTGGCATTCAAATCGGTGTTGATATTGATCCTGAGCGTGCCGGGGTTTGGATTGGATCTGGAATCGGCGGTCTTGGCGAGTTCGAGGAACAGCATAAGAAATTTATTGAAAAAGGGCAGAGACGAGTCAATCCATTTACAATTCCCATGCTGATCCCGGATATGGCAGCCGGAAGAGTTTCCATTGAGCTCGGCGCCAAAGGGATCAATAACTGTTCCGTCACGGCCTGTGCTTCCGGAGCCAACTCCATCGGTGATGCTTTCCGTGCCATCCAAAAAGGGGATGTCGACGTGGTGGCTGCCGGCGGCACAGAAGCGACTATCACCGAAATGACCATCGCCGGTTTTTCCAATATGACGGCTCTCTCGAAAAATCCAGACCCGAAAACAGCCAGCCGCCCGTTTGATAAAAACCGTGATGGCTTCGTCATCGGGGAAGGTGCCGGGATCGTGATATTAGAAGAGTTAAATCACGCTATAGCCCGCGGCGCTAAAATTTATGGAGAACTGATTGGCTATGGGGCCACAGGCGACGCGTACCATATTACGACACCTGCCCCAGACGGTGAAGGAGCCCAGCGTGCCATGAGATTAGCATTGGCGGATGCCGGAATCACGCCAACGGAGGTTGATTATATTAACGCACACGGGACTTCCACCTATTACAATGATTTATATGAAACGCTGGCCATCAAGGAAGTTTTCAAAGATCATGCCTACCATTTGTCAGTCAGTTCCACGAAATCTATGACAGGCCATTTGCTTGGCGCTACCGGTGCCATTGAGGCCATTTTCTCCGTCCTGGCGATTCGGGACGGGATCATCCCGCCAACCATCAACTATGAAACCCCGGATGAACAACTGGATTTGGACTATGTTCCAAATGCGGCAAAGAAACAGGACGTGCAAGTAGTTTTATCGAACTCATTAGGATTTGGCGGACATAACGCTTCGTTAATTTTTAAAAAATATACGGACGATCAATCCCGATAAGGAACAACGCCCCCTTTAGACAATATAAAAGGGGGCCGTCTGGGGTGAACAATCTATTTGGCTAGATCAATGATCCGTCCTTCGACAAGCGGGCTGACGGTATGATTCGGCTGTGAACCTACATATTCAACGAAGGTTTCCCAGTCAACATATCCCGGTTCACTGACGCGGCCTTCCTGGTAAGCTTTAGCGAGAATTTTGATTCCGTCACCGCCTTTTGCGGTGTAGGTGTTGGTGGCCACAACATAGGTTTTGGAGGGAACAATAGGAACATAATGGCGGCCGTCCTCTTTTACCTCAATAGACTGAACTCTTTGGCCGGCAGGCTGCCTGCTGTCGTAGGTAAATTTCAACCCGGAAACCTGCAGGAATCCGCCAAACGGCTTGGGCGTATCTTTCACACTAAACTCCAGGGCTTGCTTGATTTCAGCGCCGGTAAGCTTCATAATCGCGAGCGAGGTGCCAAACGGCATCAATTCGATCACCTTGTCCAGTGTGATTTTTCCGGCTGGTATAGAGATGCGGATGCCGCCGCCATGCTGGAAGGCAATGACAGTGTCAGGACGAACAGTTTTCGCTTTGGCGAGGATGGCATCGGTCATTAAGTTTCCCAAATTGGTTTCACCAACGCGTGCATCAGGCCTGTCGCCAATTAAATCCACTGCGGCTGTTCCAATAACCTTGCGCTGCTTTTCTGCCACGGCTGGTTTATACTTCTTTGCAAGAATCTGGGATGCTTCAGGGTCATCCGCAAACACGTAAGCATTATTGATTTTTTGGTCAAGGTCGGTGAGCTTTCCAGCATATTCGATCACTTTTCCGTTTTGATCAAAGGTGACATCCAGCGTTCCAAGAAATTGGCCATATTCATTGGCCTGGACAATAATGGTGGGTTCCGTTCCGGTTTTATCGATCATCGGAACATCCAGTTTTGTATGGGAATGTCCGCCGACAATCACATCAATGCCTTCGACTTCTTTTGCTAAGGTCAAATCATTATCGCCGCCGCCATCGTCATACCCTAGATGGGAGAGAGCAATAATTTTATTGGCCCCCTTTTTCTTTAAATCGGCTACCGCCTTTTTCGCCTGCTCCCGATAATTTTCAAAAATAACATCGGGTCCCGGATTCGAGATGACCATTGTTTCTGCGGTTGTAAGTCCGAATATGCCTAGTTTCTCTCCATTTACTTCCTTGATGATCCCCTGATAGATATTCCCGTTCTCCGGTTTTCCCGTTATCGCCTTTTCGTGGAACCGATTCGATAGATGGGTGTCTTTTGAAAAATTGACATTGGCACTAACGAATGGAAACCTTGCTTTTTTTACAAAATGGGACAAGGTTCCTGTTCCCTTATCAAAGTCATGATTGCCGAAGGTCATCACATCATAGCCCGCTGTATTCATAAACTCCAGGTCGGCCAAGCCATGAAACTCGTTGAAATACAAGGTTCCGGAGAAGACATCCCCGGCATCCACTAATAAACTATTCGGCTTTTGGGCACGAACCTGTTTAATCGCGGTAATCCGTCTGGCGATATTGTCTAAGTGGGCATGTGTATCATTCGTATGGATAATCGTTACTTCGAAGGTATCGTTTGCTGCCATCCTCGGCTCAAACATTGCAGAGGCTGCAGGAACCATGGATGCTGCGGCAAGAATTGCTGCAGCAAAGGCACCCATAAACCTTTTCATTGAAAAATTCATCATCATCATCCCCTAATGGATTACGATAATCCAAGTTGTTACCCTTATTTTGCCAATATCACCCCTATTTATTTGATAAAGATCAAACAAGATAACAGTTTTCCTTCCGCTTTTGAATAAATATGAAGTAATAAGGAAAGTCAGGAGGGGATGCTGTGCCAATAAAATGGAGTGAAGACGACAAAGTCTTTCATTTATTTAATCAGCGGATCAGTTATTTGATCCAAATCGTCCATGGGAAATATCCGGCACATTTGTACTGGGGCAGGCGGGTCAAAACACTTAACCCCGCATCCATCTTACCCATTAGGGCCAGAACCTTTTCACCGGCAACAGAACCTGGCCTGTCACTTGATACGCTGCCACAGGAGTATCCTGCCTTTGGGAACGGAGACTTTCGAACGCCCGCCTATCAGCTCCGCGCCAAGGATGGGACAACGATGACGGAATTCGTTTATGATTCGCATGAGATTCTGAAAGGAAAGCGTCCGCTTGAAGGACTGCCTTCTGCTTACATAGAAGAAGAGGAGGAGGCCGAGAGTCTGGTGATCACCATGTTGGATGCCAAGCTGGGAATTGGGCTGAATCTCCAGTACACGATTTACCGTGACCTCGATGTCATCACTCGGTCGGCATCCTTTGAACACCGTGGCAGCCAGGAGGCGGAAATCCATTCATGCATGAGTATGTCAGTCGACTTTCATCATTCTAATTGGGATTTGCTGCATCTTCATGGAACATGGGCGAGGGAACGGCAGATCGAGCGCCAGCCATTAATCTCTGGAACCCAGTCGATTTCTTCTGCCAGAGGAGCCTCCAGTCACCAGCACAACCCCTTTGTGGCCCTGCTTGGAAAAAATGCCGCCGAGGATACGGGTGATGTGTATGGCATCAGCCTCGTTTATAGCGGGAATTTCCAAGCTTCCGTTGAGGTCGACCCTTTTGAGATTACCAGACTATCGATGGGCATCAACCCATTTGATTTTATCTGGCTGTTAAAGCCTGGTGAAACCTTTCAAACACCGGAGACATTGATGGTGTATTCCTCAGAAGGCTTAGGGGGAATGTCGCGGACCTTTCATCAATTGCTCCGCACGAGAATGTGCAGGGGGATCTATCGCGATAAAATCCGGCCCATCCTCCTCAATAATTGGGAAGCGACCAAATTCAATTTTACGGAGAAAAAATTAATAGAACTGGCAGATGCTGCCGCAGAAGTGGGGATCGAACTGTTTGTCCTCGATGACGGCTGGTTTGGGAAGCGAAATAATGATAAAAGCTCACTGGGGGATTGGAGCGTCAATAAGACAAAGCTGCCTTCAGGGTTAAAAGGGCTGGCCGAGCAAGTTCAAAGCAAGGGGTTGAAGTTTGGTCTGTGGGTCGAACCGGAAATGGTGTCTCCTGACAGTGAGTTGTACCGGCGCCATCCGGATTGGTGCCTGCATGTGCCAGGAAGGAACCGGACCCTGTCACGAAACCAGCTCGTCCTCGATTTGTGCCGGGAGGAGGTCCGTGACTGGCTGGTCGCAACATTTACCAAATTATTCGAAAATGCCCCGATCTCCTATGTCAAATGGGATATGAACCGCAATATCACGGAGGCGGGCTCGACTTCTCTTCCGCCAATCAGGCAAAAGGAAACCGCTCACCGTTATATGCTTGGCTTGTATCAGATTTTAGAAACATTAACGACCCGATTCCCCGAGATTTTATTTGAAAGCTGCTCTGGCGGGGGAGGACGGTTTGACCCGGGCATGCTCTATTATATGCCGCAAACATGGACCAGTGATAACACCGATGCGGCCGAACGGTTAAAAATCCAATATGGAACCAGCCTGGTGTACCCTGCTGTCACGATGGGCGCCCATGTCTCAGATGTTCCCAACCATCAAGTAGACAGGGTGACACCATTGGAGATGAGATGTGATGTGGCAATGGCGGCCAATTTCGGGCTTGAGCTGAAGATCGATATGCTGGGGAGTGAAGAGAGGAAGACGGTCCAGCAGAAAATCGCGTTCTATCACCAAATAAAGCAGCTCGTCTGCTTTGGCGATATGTATAGGCTGCTCAGTCCATTTGACGGCATGGACACAGCCTGGATGTATGTGTCGGAAGACAAAGGCCAAGCGGCTGTTTTTTACTATAAAATACTGGCAGCGCCAAACCCGCCATTTTTCCGTCTCCATTTACGCGGCTTGGACCCGAAACGGGTCTATCGGATGAATAACAGCAAACAGGCCTTCACTGGAGATGAACTAATGAAACTGGGAGTGGCGATGCCTCTTATCAAGACAGACTTTTTTTCAAAAGTTTTCTATCTGGAAGCCGCTAATTTTTCTGGCATTTTTCTTTAAAATTGCAGTAGCTGCATTTTTTGGAAGGGTTCATCTCAAAATACTCTTTGCCCAGCGGCTTATTTTTAACAGGATCCTCCTGATACTTCAGCATGTGATAAATGCTGTCATTCATCAGCTGCTGGGCAGAGTCGATCTCAAACTGGGTTAGATGATACTCCTGGAAATTCCCTGACAGCAAATATTCGTTACGAATGATGATGTCCTCAATCGGAATCTTGTGCTCCCGGGATAAATAAAGGGAGTATAAAGCCAGCTGTTTGCGGTCATCCTCTGACTCCTTGCCGGTTTTCCAGTCGACGACGATCCATTTTTCCCGGCTCACATCTTGATAAATAAAATCCAGCACGACAAATACGTCTACGCCATTGACTTCAAAGGTCTGGAAATCCTCGGAATACAACACCCGCATCTCGAGCTTATTCAGAATCTCCTGATAGGTCTTGCTCAAAAAGAAATGCTTGATGCAGGCTTCCAGCTTTGTTTTGGCAGCAGCAATGGCATCCTTGCTTAGTCCATCTCCATAATAGATTTCATAAAGCATTTGGTGCCGTTTTGGCTTTTGAAGCCACATTGGCCGAAACTTAGTGGAATCCAAATAAGCGTTATTCAGGCCGCGGGTGACAAGGGCGATCATTTCGTCCTCTGTAAATAAGGGCTTGCCGTTCAAAATATTCTTAAGCTGCAGGTCAATCGCTTTATGAATCAAATCCCCGAGCAAAATGGGGATATTTTTAATATTCTTCAGCCGATAGGCCGACTTGTTCTCTTCGGGAGCATCATATAACCAGCCATTATGAGCTTCATAGTATTGGTGATAATATTTCCGCACACACTCTAAAAAGGTTTTATGCCGGGAGTTCGACCAAGAAAACTCCGGATAATCACGGTCCACGTACACGGGAGGTTCCTCCTATAAAAAGATGTTCTTTTAAAAATTATACCAGCTGCAGGAGGAAGGAGAGCAGGAAATATCTCCCTAGGATGGATTATTCAGCCCATGGCTGCCGGATCGTCCGCACGGTCTCGGAAGTAAGGATGGCCTTTTGCATCATCAAGCCTAAGTAATGATCCTGCGAGGCCTCAGGCAGACTATAAAAATCAGGGCCGCCCGCACTATATTCGCCCATTTTTTGCAAACAGGAAGCGATCGCGATCTCATCATCAAATAGCCTGGCAGGAATAAACGGATTCCGGTATATCCATCGATTGCCAGCCAAGATTCCCTGTAAATAATGCCCCTCCGGATTTTCCTCTTCGCCCCGATTGATCCGCTTCAAATCTAAGTAAACAGGCGTTGCATAATCGTCCAATACTGACAACCGCGTATCAAAGAGTTCCCCGCGGTCGCCGCGGACGGACAAATGATTGGACCGGATCCAGGAGCGATGCTGATCCTTTGTAAAATCATAGATGCCCAGCTTGCTGCCAAAATCAAGCCAAGCTATATCCCGCTCAGCGGTGATCAGCTTTTCTTCCTTGGGAGGACCGCTGCGATCGGGACCCGCCACTATCGGTGCCTGAAATCTCATGCCTCGAATGATGGCATCCTCAAAGCTAACTCCGAGCATTTTCCTGATTAAGCTAACCCCATGATAAAAATGAGAAATCGAGACGGTGGCTTGGGTCACACTCCCTAATTTTCCAGACTGAACGATCGAAAGTCTTGCTTGATGCATGGGCTGAAGGTGATACTGCTCAGCGACCTGTATTTTCGCCCCCTTACACGTAAGCTTCTCATGAAGCGTCACTAATTCCTCGATGGTAGGAGCCGGGGGTGTTTCTGCCAGTGCAGGGATGCCAAGCTCTCCCAATTGAAGCAGGTAACCAGGGGATGCTTGCCCGCTAACTGAAACCACGATAAATTGGGGGGATTCCTTTTCCAAAAGCTGCTCTACATTCCGATACGTTGCCACATTCCATTTTTGTTCAAGTTTCTTTCCAGTCTGCTCGTTCCTAACGACCATTCCACAAACGTGAAATTGCTCAGGAAGAGCCTGGGCGATTCTTAAAAAATATTGAGCCCGAAAGCCCGCACCGCCAATAATACTGAATGAGATCATGCTGATTCCTCCAAACTTTATGTAAGAAGCGATAAATAGGTTTTGCTCTATGTAGGAGAATTCGATATTTGTTTTGATTTACCTTTATCTATCTTGATAAAATAACAGTTTTCGGTTTTGGAAAGGAGTTCGTTAAGGGGTGTGCGGAGGCAGATTGATACATGAAATGGCATGCGAATGGATGCATGCCATTTTTGTTATGTAACATGGTTTTGAGGGTGTTTAAAGAAAAGCTGATACGATAATAAATAAGTAAAATAACGAGTGACAACGCTTGGAAATCGTCAAAACTATTAATAATCGCTGCTGTTGATTTTGTCATGACGACAAAACTTGGCCCCGGTCCCTGATCTTTGTCGTCATGACCGCTTCATGTTGAGGACAAAACTCGCCTTGGAAATCGGCAAAAATCTTCCGCAATCACTTATCTCAAACGAAGCAAATTTTGAGAAAAAACAGCCTAGATAAAAAAGAGTGCCATTTCTATTTAAAAAGGCACTCTTTTCTATGATTTTTTGCTGCCAAACACTTTACCAAAACAAGGTTATGCGCCTCAAATGAACTCTTTACCTGTTTTGGAATCTGGTGTTCATCTATTATTTTATCTTTATGCTAATCTCATCTTAAAATCTTGATAGCTAAATTGATGGACCACTTCACAGTCCCCATCTTTATGCTTAACGGCAATGGCTGGTAACGGCATACCGTTGAATGTGGTGTTTTTAACCATGGTGTAAATTGCCATATCGCCAAACACTAACCGGTCGCCAAGCTTTAATGGCTGGTCAAAGGAGTAATCGCCGATGACATCCCCAGTCAAGCAGGTCTGGCCGCCAAGGCGGTACGTATATGGCTTCTCGCCAGCCTCACCCGATCCAAACAAAGGAGGGCGGTAAGGCATTTCCAGCACATCTGGCATATGGCAGGAAGCAGATGTGTCAAGAATCGCGATATCCATCCCGTTTTCAACCGTATCAAGCACCGTTGTGACTAAATAACCGGCATTCAATGCAACGGCTTCGCCTGGCTCCAGGTATACTTCCAAGCCATATTTCTCCTGCATTCTCTTGATGCAGGCCTCTAGGCGGGGAATATCATAATCTTCTCTCGTAATATGATGGCCGCCGCCAAAGTTGATCCATTCCATTTGTGAAAGCCATGGGCCAAACTGTTCTTCCACGGCATTTAGGGTTGTTTCCAAATCGTCAGAGTTTTGCTGGCAAAGGGTGTGGAAGTGAAGCCCCGTCACACCGTCCAGCAATTCCGGACGGAAATTGTCAATATTTACACCAAATCTGGAACCAGGGGAACATGGATCATAGATCGCATGCCCCACTTGGGTGGAACATCTAGGATTGATGCGAAGACCCACTTTTCTGCCAGCCGCAAGCACCTTATCCTTAAACTTTTCCAGCTGGGTGTTGGAGTTAAAGATAATGTGATCGCAAATGGAAATAATTTCATCCATTTCCTCTTCTCTATAGGCAGCGGAAAACACATGGTTTTCTTTGCCCATCTCTTCATAGCCTAAGCGTGCCTCGTAAAGGCCGCTCGCGGTCGTGCCGCTTAAATATTCCCCAATGAGAGGATACAATGAAAACATGGAAAATGCTTTTTGGGCTAAAACAATCTTTGCTCCTGTCCGCTGCATCACACCGTTCAGGACTTTAAGATTTTTTTCTAAAAGCTCTTCATCTACTACATAACATGGTGTTGGTAATTCTTCAAATCTCATCCTTAGTCCACTAGCTCTGGGTCAAAGCTTTCCTTCCATGGTAGTCCCCATTTGTTCAATGCATCCATGAATGGGTCTGGATCGAACTCTTCAATATTGTAAACGCCTTTGTAATCCCATTTTCCAGTCATTAACATCATGGCGCCAATCATCGCAGGAACGCCAGTTGTATAAGAAACGGCTTGAGAGCCCACTTCTTTGTAGCATGCTTCATGGTCACAAATATTGTAAACATAGTAAACTTTATCTTTTCCATCTTTTTTGCCGCGGAAGATACAACCAATGTTGGTTTTTCCTTTCGTACGCGGACCAAGTGTTGCTGGGTCTGGCAGAACAGCTTTCAAGAATTGGAGCGGGATAATTTGTTTTCCTTCAAATTCAATTGGCTCGATCGAAGTCATGCCGACATTTTCAAGACATTTCAGGTGAGTCAGGTAGCTTTGGCCGAATGTCATGAAGAAACGGATCCGCTTAAGTCCTGGAACGTTTTTCGCAAGAGATTCAAGCTCTTCGTGGTACAGCAAGTACATATCTTTTTCGCCGACTTCATCGAAGTTATAAACGCGCTTGATTTCCATTGGCTTTGTTTCGATCCATTCGCCATTTTCCCAATAACGTCCGTTTGCCGAAACTTCACGGATGTTGATTTCTGGGTTGAAGTTGGTCGCAAATGGATAGCCGTGATCCCCGCCGTTACAGTCAAGGATGTCAATGTATTCAATTTCATCAAAATGATGTTTAAGGGCATAGGCAGAGAATACGCCGGTTACACCTGGGTCAAAACCGCTGCCTAAAAGAGCGGTAATGCCAGCTTCGCGGAAGCGCTCATGGTAGTCCCATTGCCATTTATATTCAAATTTTGCTGTATCTTCAGGTTCATAGTTAGCTGTATCTAAGTAATTTGTTTTTGTTGCCAAGCAGGCATCCATAATCGTTAAATCTTGATATGGCAATGCCAAATTCATCACGATATCTGGTTTTACTTCATTAATTAAAGCAATGAGCTCTTCTACATTATTTGCATCCACCTGAGCAGTGGTAATTTTTGTTTTTCCGCCATCTAGCTTGGCTTTTAAATCGTCGCATTTTGATTTTGTACGGCTGGCGATACAAATCTCTTCAAATACCTCACTGTTTTGAACACATTTATGGATGGCTACTTGAGCCACGCCGCCGCAACCAATAATAAGTGCTTTCCCCATTTTCCTATCTCCTAACCTAATAGATTTTTGCAGTGCACAGAGGAACTAGTGTGATACCCTCTAATTTTGAAAACAACAAAAAAGCAAGTGAAGATTATCGCATAATTGCGCACCACACTTGCTTTGGATATAGTCGTCATATTAAAAAAGCATAAGATCCCCATGACAAAGTCATATAGGTTCATCAGCCTTAACTGTCCAAAAGGACGTCATGAAGGAAGCTCTTTAATATTCAAAATATATCATTTTAGGGATCAGAGTCTATATAGCAAATAATCACTTTTACCACTCTTATTGACCGTTTCACAAGTTGATGTGCATATGCACCGGTTGTAAAGTAACCAACTTATAAAATTTGAGCTTTTAACTCAATCAATAAGGCAACAAAAAGTTGCCAATCGGCATTTGACCCGGCACACCGTTGCCTTAACTCCCGATTCGGAAGTGGTCAAAATTATCTGCTTGGAAAGACTCACGATATATTGAATATTAGCTTTCCAATTAAATGCTCCTTTATATTATCAGCATATAATGAAAATATCAATAGAAAAATTATTTTTTTACAAATTTCGACTTGTTCGTGAGTTTAGCTGTTAAATGTCATTAAGAATATATTAAAGACAGTTTGGTTATGTGCATGGTGAAAGATAATTTCGCTTTTTTTTTCTAAAAAATCCGCCAAGAACTCGGGTTACGAGGCAGATTTTTGGTGATACCAGTTATAAAAGCTGACCGCTTCCTCTTTGGAAACCCCGTATAATTTGCTCACATGCAGCGGTTTTGCTTTATTGGAAAAAAGAATCGTGGCAACACCGAACTTCCGCTCGAGCCAGGAATGCTGGACGGTTATCTGCTGGATTCGTTCCAGGTGAGTGACAAATGTTTTATTAGTAAAGCCGCCATTGCGGATTTGGATCGTATGTCCATAGCGGATATAACCGGTAAACCAGTAGTCACAAATACGTTCAGCAATGGATAGGGCGAAGACAAGAGCTGCCAACCACAGCCACTCCTTTTTAAAAATCAGCAAGACGATTATCGCTGCGATCGTCAAATAATAGGGATGGAGGAGTTTAAGCCATAATACTCTGATGGGAAACCGTTCCATCTGTTCGACAATCTGATAATGGGGAAGCATCGTTTGTAATATCCGGTAGGCCTCTTGCTTGGGCATAAACGGATAAAGAGAACTTGTTTCTTGATTTTTTTCCTCTTCAAAGCTGCCGGCGCTGATGAGCTTAATCGATACCAGGCCGAGCATCCGCTTCAATAGTGACTGTTTCACGACAACTGCTTGCACTCTATGCTTCGGAATGGAAAAACTAATAAAATTTCCTGCTCCTTTTTCTATATAAATACGCTCCTTATCATCACTAATCACATAGTTCCCATACTTGATGTAGGTTTTGATAAAACCTATGACACAGGATAAAGCAAGTGTTGGAATGAGAAGAACAAGGAGCATCCACCAATGGATGAATAAGTAATCAAGGGCAGTTTTCGCCGTTTTTTCAATTTCAAAATAGTCAGCTAGATTAAAATAAATGGCACTTACAATCGGAAAAATGGCAAAAAAGCTTAAAGACGTAAACGATGCCTTTATTAAGTCCTTTTTTGTAGAGCGAAAATGAATCGTCCGGCCTGAAGGCTCCTCAAGCTGATTGTTTTCCTCCGTATAGTTTCCTTCTAGGTGAGACAGGATCCGTCGTTTCTCTTCCTCGGTTATGACAGGGAAACGAAAGGAGGCATTTTCGCCGCTTGTGCCGGTTTCAAGTGTCAGGGAAGTCAGGCCAAACCAGCGGTGAACGAAGGTGGTATTTGATTTTTGATTATGGATCCGTTCAAACGGCACACTGCGCTGCTCTTTTACAAAAACCCCTTCACGGAGGATAAGGGTGTCCGCTGTGATTTCGTATTGATGAAAGTACCATTTAAAAAAACTCCAAACAATGGAAAAAAACATGCCCATGAAAAAGAGGTAACGTCCACCAATCACCAAGCTGGAGGAGGAGGAGGCTTTGAAAATGAACAAAATAAGAAAAACGCTAGACCAGCCTTTGATAAAAGAGACGAAGTCCAGGGCGATCATGGCAGGGTGATATCGTTTAACAGTTGGGGTCACGCGCCTTTTTCTCCTTCCACGAAATCTTTGTCTTTTATTTTTGCATACACAGCAATTTGAGCCTTTACCTTTTTGGCTTCCTCTGAAGGTATCGCAGGGATGACATGGCTGGTAGTAGTAGTGCCTACTTCAATGCTGTACAAGTTATACCGACGCATGAAGGGTCCTTGTTCTGAGCGGACGTATTCCACTTTTTCCATTGGGATGAGCGTATGTTTCTCACGCCATCTTCCATGCTTTAATTGAACGAATTCCTCGTCAATTTGATATCGCCAGGTGCGCTGCAGGTAGACAGGCTCTATCGCAATCGAATAGATAGCCGATAAAAGGATGATTCCGCTAAGGCCGTACAGGACTGTTCCAATCCATACATACCAGCCAAACTGCCTGCTGCACACAAGCAAAATGGCAGCGATTATCAGGGCCGACAAATGGCCGAGGGTATTTGATATTCTCCAAACACTTACCGCATTGGATGAAATTTTTTCCGTGGGTTCTTCTATAGACAGGTACATGTTCTTTCACCTCAACAATCCTATACGAGTATCCTAGTTCCGTAGTTTCAATTTTCTACAATTTAAATTACTACATAGTGAAAAATTTTAAAAGATTGAAAGTTAATAGAAAATTTGTTAAACTAAGAAAAATGAAAAAGGCTATGTGTAACTGGCGAACGCGGATAAACCGTGAGGGAGCACATAGTGTCGATGCCGTTCGCCTGGGCAAGAGGTAAGGGAGTCCATCCCCTTGCCTCTTTATGTTTAATGGGAGGGGATCGTCAATACGACTTTAAAGAGTGTATTGGGTGTAAGCTTTCAAAATCTTTGGATGATGAAAAAAATCGGGCTTATGATTGTGAACTTTATAACTATCTTTAATTAAAAGAGGGATAAAAAGATGAGTACATTAGTTGCGGATAAAGTGAAAACCGTTAAACCATTAAACCAAATCGCGGAGAGCGGCCTAAAGGTATTCAATCAGGAGGGCTATGTCGTTGACAACCATTGTGAGGATCCGGATGCCATTGTCGTTCGCAGCTTCAATATGCATTCTATGGATTTCGGCGCTAATTTAAAAGCCATCGCACGGGCAGGCGCTGGGGTCAACAATATTCCGATCGATAAATGCACGGATCAAGGAATTGTTGTGTTCAATACGCCAGGCGCCAATGCTAATGCGGTAAAAGAATTGGTGTTAACCTCGCTGATGGCTTCTTCCCGTAACCTTTATGAGGGAGTGGCATGGACGAAAACACTGGCTGCTGAAGGAGACCAGGTGCCAAAGCTGGTGGAAGCCGGAAAGAAACAATTTGTCGGTAAAGAAATCAAAGGGAAAACGCTTGGCATCATCGGTTTGGGAGCAATTGGCGCACTGGTTGCGAATGATGCGCTTGATTTAGATATGGAAGTGATCGGATTTGACCCATTTATTTCGGTCGATACGGCTTGGAAGCTGTCCCGCAATGTTCAGCGGGCGATGACGATGGAGCAATTGTTTGCTGAGTCTGATTATATTACCGTCCATGTGCCTTTTACGAAAGACACGGGTGGCATGTTCAATAAAGACACCTTCAGTATTATGAAGGATGGGGTTTACATTTTGAATTTCTCACGCGGTGAGCTCGTCAATGAGGAAGATATGGCGGCTGCGCTGGAAAGCGGAAAAGTCGGAAAATATGTTACGGACTTCCCGAACGAGAATGTGTTAAAAATGAAGAATACCATCTGCACTCCGCATCTTGGTGCGTCAACGGAGGAATCAGAGGAAAACTGCGCGATCATGGCAGCACGTCAGGTCAAGGAATATTTGGAAACCGGGAACATCAAGAATTCAGTCAACTTTCCTAATGCGTCGCTTCCTTATACAGGAAAGCGCCGGGTTACGGCTTTCCACCATAACGTTCCAAACATGGTCGGTCAAATTACTTCTGCGATTTCAAGCTATCATTTAAATATTGCGGACATGGTAAACAGAAGCCGCGGCAGTTATGCTTATACGATGATCGACATTGATGAGAAAGTGAATGGCGAAACGATCCCAGGGCTGCTTGCCAAAATCAATCAAATTGAAGGTATTGTAAAGGTTCGTGTGATTTAAACTTTAACAGTATATATAATTAAAAAAGAAGGGGATTGCCCTTCTTTTTTGTTTGCTGGGGATATGGACATGAAGTGATCTGGTTCCAAATGAGGGGGTGTTTTCTCCAATGGTCGCGGACTATGTTTCATTATAAGGTCATCTACGTGACCTTATAATGGGAAAAGAGAAGTTAGGGTCACGTAGAAGGGTCATGAAAGGGTTAAGGCGCCAAAATCGGTGAAGGTAAACTGGTTTTTGTCGTCATGAAAGGGTTAAGGCGCCAAAATCGGTGAAGGTAAACTGGTTTTTGTCGTCATGAAAGGGTCAAGGCGCCAAAATCGGTGAAGGTAAACTGGTTTTTGTCGTCATGAAAGGGTTAAGGCGCCAAAATCGGTGAAGGAAAACTGGTTTTTGTCGTCATGAAAGGGTTAAGGCGCCAAAATCGGTGAAGGAAAACTGGTTTTTGTC
>NZ_CALPDF010000047.1 GCF_943193175.1 Neobacillus muris | reverse complement strand
ATCAATAAATTTGGTATTTAGATTCTGTGATAATAAAAAATTGCCGAGAAAAATACCCTTTCTCGACAATCTGAGGACCCCTCAAGGTCCTTTTTAAACAGCAGCTTGTTCTTTATCTATAGAGGAATGCTCGATCACACGAACAAATTGTCCCTCATTAAATGGATAGCCAGCTTTTGTAATTTTCACCTTAACCAGCTTGCCAATCAAGTCTTCCGATCCTTCAAACACCACTCTCAGGTAGTTGTCAGTATACCCTTCAATTAAGCCAGAGTTAGGATTCTCACGGAATTTTTCCTCAGGAATCACTTCTAGCACTTCACCTTCAAATTGGGAAGCATATTCTTTTGCAAGCTGATCCGACAGCGTGATTAAACGGTGTACCCGTTCATTCTTCACTTCTTCATCAACTTGGTCTTCCATCCTGGCTGCTGGTGTGCCGGTACGCTTCGAATATGGGAAAACATGAAGCTCAGAGAACTTATGTTCTTTAATAAAATTATAGGTTTCCATAAATTCTTCTTCTGTTTCTCCAGGGAACCCAACAATCACATCAGATGTAACAGCAAGACCAGGAAGTGCTTCTTTCAAACGCTCCAAGCGCTCTGCAAAGAACTCCATATTATATTTACGGCGCATCCGTTTTAAAACTGTGTTAGAACCTGATTGGATTGGTATATGAAGATGGCGGACCACAATATTCGAGTTTTTAATGACCTCAATCACTTCATCGCTAATTTGGCTGGCCTCAATCGAAGAGATTCTTAGACGCTCAATCCCTTTTACCTGTGCTTCTAAATCGCGAAGCAGCATCGCTAGATTGTAATCTTTCATGTCCTCTCCGTAGCCGCCAGTATGGATACCTGTTAAAACGATTTCCTTGTAGCCTGCATCAACCAGCTGTTGTGCCTGGCGGATAACTTCCTGTGGATCACGTGATCTCATTAATCCGCGTGCCCATGGAATAATGCAAAATGTGCAGAAGTTATTGCAGCCTTCCTGGATTTTTAAGGAAGCACGGGTTCTATCTGTAAAGGAAGGAACGTCTAATTCTTCATAGACACGGTTCTTCATAATATTGCCCACACCATTAATCGGCTGGCGTTCCTGCTTATATTGCTCGATATAGGTGAGCATTTTGACGCGGTCCTGTGTGCCGACGACAATGTCCACGCCAGGAATCGCCATAATTTCTGCAGGAGAGGTTTGGGCATAGCATCCCGTCACACAAATCACAGCATCAGGATTTTTCCGAACCGCACGGCGAATGACCTGGCGGCTTTTTTTATCACCAGTATTCGTGACCGTACAAGTATTAATTACATATACATCAGAAGTGGCTTCAAAATCTGTCCTTTCATAGCCCTCCTGTTTAAATAATTGCCAGATGGCCTCAGTTTCATAGTGGTTTACTTTGCAGCCTAGTGTATGAAACGCAACTGTTGGCATAAATGTTCACCTCAATAATTCAAAATGATAGGAAACTGCAGCAAGAGAATATAGCGGAGCAGTTTCCGTTCTTAAAATGCGCGGACCCAAGCCGCAAAGCTTAAATCCGTTTTCCTTTAAAGCGCGGACTTCTTGTTCCGCCAAACCGCCTTCAGGACCAAAAACGATCAGAAGCGAATCACCTTGCTTCAATTGTTTTAAGGTTGATGAAAAAACAGAGACCTCACCATTTCTGCTTTCATCCTCAAAGGCGGCTAATTTATATTGAAATTCGGTACTTCTCGCAAGCAAATCACGAAAATCCATAGGATGGACAACATCAGGCACTATGCTGCGGTGAGATTGTTCAGCCGCTTCTTTTGCAATCTTTTGCCAACGCTCCAGTTTTTTGCCTGCTTTTTTTTCATCCCATTTAACAACGGACCGTGCCGCCGCGAATGGCATAAATACATGCGCGCCCATCTCGGTGCCTTTTTGGATAATCCATTCCAGCTTGTCCCCTTTTGGAAGCCCGCTGGCAATAGCCACTCTGATTGGAAGCTCGGCATTCTCTTCGTTCCATTGTACAACGTCTGCAACGACTCTTTCATCGGTAATTTCTGCAAGCCGGCAAACAGCCTGATTCCCCTCAGGATCTACACAGATGACTTGATCACCAATTTCCATCCGCATCACTTTAACGATATGATGCCGGTCTTCTCCCTCGATATAGAAATGCTGGTCGCTTGCCCTGTGATTAACAAAGTAGCGTTGCACACGATGCACCCTCTCTAAAAACATTTTACTCTATATTTGCTTAAGAAACTGAAGCTTTTAAAGATTATCAACGTAAAAAAAGGGGGATTTCCCCTTTCTCATCAGATTATACCTTTTTAGCCATTAATGCAACCCAGTCTTCCATGGAATTCGTTTCAATGATTTCAAACCCTGAATCCATTAACGCCTGTTTCACCTGATCCTTTTTTTGCTGGATAATCCCAGATGCAATAAAGCTACCTCCCGATTTGAGCACGCGCGCAGCATCATCGGTAAATCTGGTTATGACCTCTGCTAAAATATTGGCCACGATCAAATCAGCCGAATTTTCCTCGACCCCATCCAGAAGATTGTTTTGTCCAATGGTGATTTTGTCATGGACTTTATTGAGCTTTATATTTAATCTTGCCTGTGTGACAGCTACTTCATCAAGGTCGAATGCCCGGACATCGGCCGCTCCCAGCATGGCTGCAGCAATGCTCAATACGCCTGAACCAGTTCCCACATCAATGACCCTGTCACCAGGCTGGACCGTCCGTTCCAGTGCCTGGATACACAGCACAGTGGTAGGATGGGTACCCGTTCCGAATGCCATGCCTGGGTCCAATTCAATAATAAGTTCATCACTGCTGACAGGTTCATAAATCTCCCAAGTAGGCACAATCGTGAATCGCTCCGAGATTTTTACAGGATGATAATATTTTTTCCAAGCGGTAGCCCACTCTTCTTCATGGACTTCACTTATCGTTACTTTATTCAATCCAATATCAATGTTATAAAGAATTAAGTTATTAATCGATTCCTTAATGGCTTCAACTGTTTCACCTAAAAAACTGTTAACAGGCAAATAGGCTTTAACGATAACGCCCTCTTCCGGATAGTCATCTGGATTGAGTTGGTAGATTTCTCCGAATTGATCTTCCCTTTCCTTGGTCAATTCAAATGGATCTTCAATCACAACCCCGCTCGCTCCAGCCTCGTGCAAGATATTAGAAATAGGTTCGATCGCTTCGTTTGTTGTGTGGATACTAATTTCCGACCACTTCATTTCTGCCAACTCCAATCCTTACTCGCCTTTAAAGGCACGTTTAAATTTAGAAAAAAGAGTTTCCTCATGTTCGCCCATCGGAGCAGAACCGCTTAGCTCAGCAAATTCTTTTAACAGCTGCTTTTGCTTTTCTGAAAGCTTGGTCGGTGTGACAATTTGAACCGTCACGTATTGGTCGCCAACGCCAAATCCTCGGACATTCGGCACCCCTTTTTCTTTCAAACGGAATTTTTTGCCCGTTTGGGTACCAGCAGGGATTTTCAGTTTCACCTTTCCATGGAGCGTTGGAACTTCAATCTCATCCCCCAATGCTGCTTGGACAAAGGTGATTGGTGTTTCACAATAAATGTCATCATCCACTCTTTGAAAGAATTCATGCGGACGGACATGGAACACAATGTAAAGATCTCCTGCAGGACCGCCATTAATTCCAGCCTCGCCTTTTCCAGACATTCTCAGCTGCTGGCCATCATCAATACCTGCTGGGATTTTCACTTGAATTTTATTGCGTTTTTTCACTCTGCCGGCACCGCCGCAAGTCGAACATTTTTGTTTAATTTCTTTTCCGGTACCGTTACAATGGTGACAAGTTCTCCGATTCACAATTCTTCCGAATGGAGTATTCTGCTCAACGCTTACTTGTCCAGTCCCTTGACAATGTTTGCATGTCTCAGGCTTCGTTCCAGGTTTTGCCCCAGAACCATGGCAGGTGCCGCATGTTTCCTCACGCGGTATTTCGATTTCTGCTTCTTTTCCAAAGGCTGCTTCCTCAAAGGAGATCGTCATATTATATTGTAAGTCTGCACCTTGTCTCGGCGCATTTGGATCTCTTCTCCGTGAGCCGCCGCCACCGCCGCCAAAGAATGTGTTGAAAATATCCTCAAAACCGCCAAAGCCGCCAAAGTCACCGCCGCCGCCAAAACCGCCGAATCCTTGATTTGGATCGGTATGCCCAAACTGGTCATAATGCGCCCTTTTTTGGTCATCACTTAACACTTCATATGCTTCAGTAATTTCCTTGAATTTTTCGGCCGCATCTGGTTCTTTATTGATATCTGGGTGATATTTTTTTGACAGCTTGCGATATGCCTTTTTTATTTCATCCTTAGAGGCGCCCTTGCTGACTTCCAGCACCTCATAGTAATCCCGTTTACTCATGATTACCACTCCCGAATCTGTCACATAAAAATTATTTTAACACCCCAAAGAAGCTGAACGCAATAAAAACTATTCCATTCACAGAAAAAGCCAAAGCCTTGTGTGTTTGACTTTGACCTTTTCCAGTAGATATGTTAGATGGAATGTTTATTTATCATCCTTGACTTCTTCGAATTCTGCATCAATGACGTCGTCATCTTTTTTAGCAGAACCTTCTGCACCTTGCTCACCTGATTGAGCCTGCTGTGCTTGAGCGGCTTGCTCATAAAGCTTAACTGTTAAAGCCTGAACAATTTCTTGCAATGCATCCTTTTTAGTGCGCATTTCGTCAAGATCATTGCTCTCGATTGCTTTTTTCAATACGTCTTTCGCATCGTTTGCTTTCGCTACTTCAGCCGCATCCACTTTGCCTTCGAGGTCTTTTAAAGTTTTTTCAGTCGTAAATACTAGCTGATCTGCCTCATTGCGAAGCTCGGCTTCTTCTTTGCGCTTTTTATCAGCATCCGCATTTTCTTCTGCTTCTCTTACCATTTTTTGAATTTCTTCATCAGATAAGCCGGTTGAAGACTTAATCGTAATTTGCTGCTCTTTATTTGTTCCTAAATCTTTTGCCCGAACATTGACGATCCCGTTTTTATCAATATCGAAGGTTACTTCGATTTGAGGGATTCCCCGCGGTGCCGGCGGAATATCGGACAATTGGAAACGGCCCAGTGTTTTATTGTCGGCTGCCATTGGGCGCTCCCCTTGAAGAACATGAATATCAACAGCTGTTTGGTTATCCGCAGCCGTTGAGAAAATCTGAGATTTAGATGTAGGAATCGTTGTATTACGTTCAATTAACTTCGTAAATACACCGCCCATTGTTTCAATTCCAAGCGATAGAGGGGTAACGTCAAGAAGGACAACATCCTTAACATCTCCTGTGATCACGCCGCCTTGAATCGCTGCACCCATTGCCACTACTTCATCTGGGTTCACACCACGGTGCGGCTCTTGACCAGTTGCCTTTTTAATGGCATCTTGAACGGCTGGAATACGAGTTGATCCGCCAACAAGAATCACTTTATCAATTTCGGATGCCGTTAAACCAGCATCACTTAATGCTTGGCGAACAGGACCCATTGTCCGTTCAACAAGGTGGGCAGTTAATTCATCAAATTTTGCTCTTGTCATCGTAACATCTAAATGAAGCGGGCCAGCAGGACCTGCAGTGATAAACGGTAAAGATATTTGAGTGGATGTTACCCCAGAAAGATCTTTCTTCGCTTTTTCAGCTGCATCTTTTAAGCGCTGCAATGCCATTTTGTCTTGGGCAAGGTCAATGCCATTTTCTTTTTTAAATTGTTCTACTAAATAATCGATGATGACTTGGTCAAAATCATCTCCACCGAGACGATTATCTCCGGCTGTTGCTTTAACTTCAAACACGCCGTCACCCAGTTCAAGGATGGATACGTCAAATGTACCGCCGCCAAGGTCATAAACTAGGATCGTTTGGTCTTGGTCTGTTTTGTCTAAACCGTAGGCCAATGCTGCAGCAGTTGGCTCATTGATAATACGTTCCACTTCAAGGCCGGCAATTTTGCCTGCGTCTTTCGTTGCTTGACGTTCTGCATCATTAAAGTAAGCCGGTACAGTAATAACTGCTTTAGTTACGGGCTCGCCCAGATAATCCTCAGCATAGGATTTTAAATACTGAAGGATAATAGCAGAAATTTCCTGAGGGGTATATTGTTTTCCTTCAATTTCCTCTTTATGATTTGTACCCATATGACGCTTGATTGAAATGATTGTATTTGGGTTCGTGATCGCTTGGCGTTTAGCCACTTCCCCAACTTGACGTTCGCCATTTTTAAAGGCAACTACAGAGGGAGTTGTCCGGTTTCCTTCTGGATTAGGGATAACCTTAGGTTCGCCGCCTTCAAGTACAGCTACACATGAGTTTGTGGTTCCTAGGTCAATACCAATTATCTTACTCATTGACTTTTCCTCCTTAAAACATTATGTAAACTATTGATTTACTTTCACCATCGCAGGACGAATGACACGATCCTTTAATAGATAGCCCTTTTGAAATTCTTCAATAACGATATTAGAACCATAGTTAGGATCCTCGCCTTGCATAACCGCCTGATGCTGATGGGGATTAAATTCTTTCCCTACCGTTTCAATCGGTTCCACACCTTCTTTTTTCAGTGCATCTGCGAGGCTTCGGTAAACCATTTCCATTCCTTGCAGCAACGATTTTGCCTGCTCGTTGTCAGTTTCGACTTGCAAGGCTCTTTCGAAGTTATCCATTACTGGCAGTAAATCAGCCACTAGTTTTTGTGCTCTATATTTTTCGCTCGCTTCCTGGTCTAACCGTGTGCGGCGGCGGAAATTATCAAAATCTGCTTGAAGGCGCAAATAACGATTATCTGCTTCTTCTAACTTTTTGTTCAGTGCTTGGATTTGCTCCTGCAATTCCTGGATTGGGTTTAGTTCAACGGTTTCGTTCGTTTCTTCAGCGGGTTCTGCTGAATTTCTTTCATCTGCGTTTGTTTCAACCACTTGGTCTTCTATAGACTCACTGGTGTTATTTTGCAGTTCCTCTTCAGTGCTGACAGTCTTATTTTCTTCCGTCAATTTACTCACCTCCCTCAAAGATTAGATTTCCATTTATAACATATTAAAATAGCAAGAGGGGTGAAACCAGGGATTTCACCCATACTCAATATTGCCAGTGCTACTTATATTGATACAGTTTTGTTAAAACTGAGCTCAAATCTCTGCTTAACAGCTGAAGCAATCCAATCACCCGGGAATATTCCATTCTTGTCGGTCCCAAAATGGCAATTGTCCCTAATGTTTCCGAGCCTGCAGAATATGTCGCTGTAATTAAACTGCAGTTTTCCATGATACTGTTTTGAATTTCACTGCCAATTTTTACATTTATGCCAGCTGAATTGCTCCGAATCATATCTGTAATCCATTCTTCATGATCAATGATTGTTAACAGGTTTCTGACTTTAGCAATATCATGGAATTCTGGCTGGCTTAACATATTCGTCTTCCCGGCAAAAAACAGCTTCTCTGTGTTCGGAATTTTAACGGTATCCGCAATGGAATGAAGAATCCCATCATAATTATTAATATGCTGCTTAAGAAGTGAAGCCACTTCTTTATATATTTTGTCATGCAGTTCATCCAGCGGAACTCCATTTAATCGTTCATTCAAAATGTTAACCATTCTTTCCAAATCACTGGAATCAATCGATGCCGGAAGTGTAAAGGTTCTGTTTTCAACATGGCCTGAATCCGTAATCAAGATGGCCACAGCTGTCTCTTTGTTTAACGGAACAATTTGAATTCTTTTTAATTTATTCACACTGACTGCCGGTCCCAGAACAATAGACGTGTAGTTGGTTAATTCTGATAAAATTTTGGCCGATCTTTGAATGATCTTTTCAAATTCAAAAATTTTCTCTGCAAATATCGAACGAACAATTTTTATATCATGCTGGTCCAAAGCCTGAGGCGAAAGCAAATGGTCAACGTAATAACGGTAACCTTTCTCGGATGGCACACGCCCTGAAGAAGTGTGGGTTTTCTCAATAAAGCCCAGTTCTTCCAAGTCAGCCATTTCGTTGCGAATCGTTGCCGAACTTAAGGATATTTCCTCCTTTTTCGACAAACTTCTAGAGCCGACAGGTTGTGCAGATCGAATAAAGTCATCCACTATTACTTGAAGGATTAATAATTGCCGATCTGTTAACAACATTCATCACCTCTGTTAGCACTCATTGTCATCGAGTGCTAATTATATTAATAAATTATCAAAAAGGGGGGATGCTGTCAATCATAAAAGCCTGAGAAAACCAGTATCGCCACAACATTGAACTCCCCCGGAACCCATTGTTTAAATTGTTCCGATAAAAGCCTGAAATACTTCATTTCCCAACAGCCGCCCCGTTTTAGTTAAATATATATTATCCTCATTTACTTCTATCCATTGTTTTCTGATTAATTCATCTATCTCGTTATGAAATAACTGCAGCGGATTCTCCGAAAATTTCTCCTGAAAGCGGCTAATAGAGATACCTTTGGTTTTGCGCAGCCCAAGAAACATTTCTTCCTCCATTTGCTCTGCACGGGTAACTTGGTGTTCTTCCAAAATCGGGAGGCTGCCTTGTTTGACCGTCTCAATATACTTGTTTACCGGTCCGATATTGGAGCGCCTATAACCATTCACATAACCATGGGCACCAGCCCCAAATCCATAATAATATTCATTATTCCAATACGTTACATTATGGCGGCTCTCGAAACCCGGCCTTGAAAAATTACTAATTTCATATTGATGGAAACCGTGCTTTTCCATTTCTTCCATTACTAATTCATACATTTGGGCTTCGATATCCTCACCAGGGGTCTGAAGCTGGCCTTTTCGCATTAGATTGTAAAATACTGTTTTTGGTTCGATAATCAAAGAATACGCTGAAAAATGGGGAATCTCTAATGAAAAAGCCTTTTCTAAAGAGTCTTTAAAATCAGCAATGGTTTGTGTTGGAAGACTAAAGATGAGATCAACGCTAATATTGTCAAATCCCGTTTTTTTGGCGATTTCAATGGTTCGAAAAACATCCTTGGCACGGTGGACCCGGCCGATTTTCTTGAGAAGTTCATCATTAAAAGTCTGTACCCCTAAACTGATCCGATTTACGCCGGCATCTTTTAATATTTGCAATTTTTCCTGTGATAAATCTCCCGGATTTGCTTCAAATGTGAATTCAAGATTCGGGCCTGCCGGAAAATGTTGACGGATGATTCCACAAAATCGAGCTAATTGCCGCTCATTTAAGGAAGTCGGTGTCCCGCCGCCAACAAAAATCGTATCCAATTTTTCCACAGGATCCATCTTTAATGCCAGCTCAATCTCCTGCTTCATCGCTGCCAAATAATCATCTACAGGCTGGCCCTTAAGAAATACCTTATTAAAATCACAATAGTGGCAAATATGTTCACAAAATGGGATATGCAGGTATGCTGCTTTCACCATGTATTACACCTTCTTTTCTCAGTAACAAAAGGAGGCAGGACTGGCCTTGTTTAGGCTGTTCCTTACCTCCCGCTGCATTTACTTCTTCGTATTGTTGTCATCCATTCTTAATACAGCCATAAACGCTTCCTGCGGCACCTCGACAGAGCCGACCTGTTTCATCCGCTTTTTACCCTCTTTTTGTTTTTCTAACAATTTGCGTTTACGGGAAATATCCCCCCCGTAACATTTAGCCAATACGTTTTTGCGCATCGCTTTAATGGTCGAGCGGGCCACGATTTTTTGACCAATAGCAGCCTGGACAGGCACCTCAAATTGCTGGCGCGGAATTAATTCTTTTAATTTTTCTACGATAACTTTCCCGCGCTCATAAGCAAAATCTTTGTGAACGATAAAGCTAAGCGCATCGACTTTTTCTGCATTTAATAGAATATCCATTTTCACTAAGCTTGATGGCTTATAACCAATCAGCTCATAATCAAATGATGCGTATCCTCTCGTGCTTGACTTAAGCTGGTCAAAGAAGTCATAGACAATTTCAGCCAAAGGGATTTCATAGACAATGCTGACACGATTTTCCCCCTGGTACTGCATATCGATAAAAATGCCGCGCTTTAGCTGGCAAAGCTCCATAATGGCACCGACATAGTCATTCGGCGCCATCATGGTTGCCTTTACGTAGGGCTCTTCTACACGGTCAATTTTAACAGGCTCCGGCATGTCGGATGGGTTATCGACACTCAGCAGCGTTCCGTCTGTCATATGAACTTGATAAATAACACTAGGTGCGGTTGTAATTAAATCAATCTTAAATTCCCGTTCAATCCGTTCCTGAATGATTTCCATGTGCAGCAATCCCAAAAATCCGCACCGGAAACCAAAGCCAAGAGCCTGTGAAGTCTCAGGTTCAAATTGCAGGGCGGAATCGTTTAATTGCAATTTTTCCAATGCTTCACGAAGATCATTGAATTTAGCTGTATCAATAGGATACAAACCACAATAAACCATTGGGTTTAATTTACGGTAGCCCGGAAGCGGCTCAGTCGCCCCATTCTTGGCATTGGTGATCGTATCCCCAACACGGGTATCCCCGACATTTTTAATGGATGCGGTTAAAAATCCAACATCGCCGACAGATAGCTCATCACGAAGCACAGCTTTTGGAGTAAAAACTCCCACTTCATTGACTTCGAATTCTGCCCCTGTTGCCATCATCTTAATTTTGTCGCCGACCTTAACCGTTCCTTCTACGACACGAATATAAGCCACGACACCGCGATAGGCGTCATAAAGCGAGTCAAAAATCAATGCCTTTAAGGGGCCTTCCGGATTGCCCGCAGGCGCCGGGACTTTCTCGACTATCTGCTCGAGAATTTCTTCTATTCCGATTCCTGCTTTAGCAGAAGCCAGCACCGCTTCTGATGCATCTAAGCCAATGACCTCTTCGATTTCATTCCGAACCCGTTCCGGATCAGCACTAGGCAGGTCAATCTTGTTAATGACTGGCAGGATTTCCAAATCATTATCAAGTGCCAAATAAACGTTGGCCAAAGTCTGCGCCTCAATCCCTTGGGCAGCGTCAACCACTAATATCGCACCCTCACAGGCAGCAAGGCTGCGGGATACCTCGTAAGTAAAATCGACGTGTCCTGGCGTATCAATCAAATGAAAAGTATATACTTCACCGTCTTTCGCTTTATATTGCAATTCGACAGCATTTAATTTGATCGTAATTCCGCGTTCTCTTTCAAGGTCCATTGAATCGAGCAGCTGGTCCTTCATTTCACGCGAAGATAATGCATTTGTTTTTTCTAAAATCCGGTCTGCCAAAGTGGATTTACCATGGTCTATATGGGCAATAATCGAAAAGTTCCTTATTTTCGACTGCCGCTTCAATCTTTCATCTCTATTCATGTCGTTCACTCCTACTATCTTCACACACGTAAACTATTCTTGATTATATCAGCAGGAAATACAAGATTCAATGAAAACACGAAAAGCGGCTGAAGCCGCTTTTCACTCTGTTACTTTCTTAATTAACTTTTCTGACGCCCCTGTTAACCCGTCTGACAATTTCTTTCCCATTGAGGAAAAAAAGTTATAGGCACTCATTTCCTCGAGCTTTTTCTTTTTGGCCTCAAGATCATGGCTCGAAATCTCATTTCCTAAGAAGGTTGCATTAAGATTCTGTTCCGATTCCTTGATGGCAACAGCACTTTGAAAGTTCGGGTCATCATATCCCTTTATTTTATGGATTCCGTTGTTGGCTAATTCCATTCCGGTTAATACGGAAATAAACATCAGGGCGATAATAGCCAGGCTTTTTGCCATAAACATCTTCACGCTTCATGCCCCCTTTTATGGATTGGATGATTGATTGACATTGCCGTTAACACTTTCTGCCTGCCAATAATATTCACTGAAGACATCAGCCAGTGCATCCGCCGAGCGGTTTAACTCTTCAAACGTATTATCGACTCCGCCAAATTCAATTAATATGGCATTTCCGGATAAGTTTTGATTATAAACGCTGTTGCTTCCAGGTTCATTTTTCACAAAAACGCCTCTGCTTAAACCTTTATATTTTTCCTGAAGAAGCTGGTTCAAGTCATAAGCCAATTTTGCATTTTTTTCATAGTTAGGATTTTTGCCCCCAATGATAAAGGCCAGTTTCGCATAGGGCTGCCCATTTATGGTAACAGTAGTTTTATCTTTTCGCTGCGAATCACGATGAATATCAATAAGATAGGATAAATCCCGATTGGATGTCATGGCTGCTTGGACGACAGTGCCGGATTCCTTATACGCACTAGGCATCGTTAAGCCCTTTTTCGTTAAATTTCCCATAATATCCGTTTTATCAATTTCTGTTCCAATTCCTTTTTGTTCCAAGCCCGCTTTGAGGTGGTCCCCGATTTTGGTGACATTAATTTGCGAATGGTAGGCTAAATCAGGGTTCGTGACACCTTGCAAATAGGGCAAATACGATTCACGGTTATGAGTAAAATAAAGATACACCACTTTTCGGCTGCCTGTTGTCTGGCCGGGTGATTGCTGCGGGTCTGCGTTCTCCGAATTTTCGATTCCTTCTAAGTTCTGCAATGCCGCTTCCCGCTCCGCCTTCATGATTTCAACCGGCGGCGAGGATTCCATTGGCATATTCGTATAATCCGTACCCTCTCCCGCTACGAGAATCTGTCCATCGAATTGATAAAAGCCCGGCAGTTCTCTGCCTAATAAACTGCGAGGGTCGTCTAAATCAATATTGCTGGTAAGGCTAAAAATGACATTGGTCCACTTTGGTACGGCAACATCCCTCTTAACCTTTAAAAAATGATGATTTTCCCACCCCATTAATTGATAGAGCAGTTCCCCATTCACATGGGCTGCCGCCTGATTAACCGAAGACGATGTCAATTTAAACTGCGGTTTTAATGAAGTTAAGGCCCCGCTTATCGAAAAGATCAAAAGGATAAATAGAAAGAATGCTGCAGCCATTTTTAATACACTCGTCCCCTGCACCATAATAAACGTACCGGACGCCTTAGATTTCATGGTTCCACCCCTAATAAAAGATTCTAGTAATTCTTATGCCATTACTAGAATTGATAGAACCAATACTCGAAAAATAGGAATGATGATGAAATAGTAGAATTCCAAAATCATTCCTATCCAACACTATCTTGTATAATATCCTGTATTATCCTGGTTAACAGAGCTGTGAAGAGAGGCGTTCAATCCATTGGCAATTAAGTTGGCCATATCCTCAATAAAAACATCCACTTCCTTTGGCGTTACCATCAAATTATGGCCAAGCGGGGACAAAACTTCATAGATCAATTTGCGTTTTTCATCTTCAGGCAATGTCCCGATCATTCCTAAAAACGTTTTTCGATGCTGTTCCTCCGGCAAGTCCTCATCCGTCAGCACCTTGCGCTCGCCAAAACTCAAGCCTGCTGGCGCCAACGCTCTAGAAGGGCGGCTGCCTTCCCGCATTTCTCTGCCAAAATGTTTGAGGATAAAATCAATCGTATCGCTGGTAATGGAAACGGCATCTACAACAGTAGGGACACCAATGGCAATGACTGGCACACCTAAAGTCTCTTTGCTTAATTCCTTCCGTTTATTCCCAACACCTGATCCCGGATGGATGCCCGTATCAGAAATTTGAATCGTTGAATTTACCCGCTGGATTGAACGTGATGCTAAGGCATCAATGGCAATGACAAAATCCGGCTTAGTTTTCTCAACAATTCCAAAAATAATATCACTCGTCTCAATACCTGTCAGTCCCATGACACCAGGTGCCAGTGCACTTACTGGACGATAGCCGTCTTCTACGTTTTCTGGCTGCAGCTGAAACAGGTGCCGTGTAATGAGCAGGTTTTCACAAACCATCGGGCCCAAAGCATCCGGCGTCACATTCCAGTTTCCCAAACCTACAACTAGACAAGAGTCGGTTTTCTTCACTCCTGCGCTTTCTAAAAAATGCGCGAATTCGTGCGCGAAAATTTCTTCCACCTTTTGCTGGGTCTCGGTATTCTGTTCGCGGATTCCTTGAACCTCGAGGGTCAAATACCGCCCCGCTTTTTTTCCTAATTGCTCCTCTCCCTGTTTGGTCACTTCCACTAACGATATTTTTATATCGTCAACATCCTTTTCTTTAATAATGACTCCTTCAATTTGCGAAAGATTTTGCCCTTGTTCAACCGATTGCTTTGCCAACACCATCTCACTTGCTTCAATAGCTAAATCGGTTCTGACTGAGTATTGGCTCAAGTCAATGGATTCCTTCATGATGAACCCCCCTAAAATTTTCCTAACATGAGAAACTATTTCCTATTTTTGCCCTGAATCTAAAAAAACATGCAGGTGAAAATGATGAATTCCATTGCAATCTAGTTCCCTGTTTGATAAAATATCATTTGTTGCGTATGATGTAATGAATGTACAGTCGAGTTCATATAGTCTCGATTCTTTGTAGGAGGTGAAAGTAATGCCTAACATTAAATCTGCTATTAAGCGTGTAAAAACAAGCGAAGCTCGTAATGCTCAAAATACAATGGCGAAATCTGCAATGCGTACTGCAGTGAAAAAAGTAGAAGCTGCTGTTACAGTTAACGATGCTGCTGCTGCTAAAGAAGCTTTAGTTGCTGCTGCAAGCAAATTGGACAAAGCTGCTGCAAAAGGTCTTATCCACAAAAATGCGGCTGCACGCCAAAAAGCCCGCCTAACTAAAAAAGTAAACAGCCTATAATAATAGAGCTTGAAATCATAAAAAAACGATTCCTTAACAGGAATCGTTTTTTTATTTGCCGATCGGAAAGCATTAAACTTTCCGATCCGGAATAAGTGCAGCCAGCCCTCTGTCACAGCCTAAAGGTTCTCCAATCGACGAGTTTTCTTTACTGCAGCTTGAATAACAACATTTCAATCAACAAAGACTTATTGGCTCCTCCGGTCTTCATTTGATAATCCGCTTCTGCCAATAAATCCATTAAATTAGCCAGTTCTTCATCCGTAAACCTGCCTGCCTGTCCAAGCGCAAGCTTGACACGAAAAGGATGCGTTTTTATAAGCCCTGCTATTTGCTGCTGTCCATAGCCTCGTCTTGATAGTTCCTTTACTTGATAAATCAGCCTGAACTGTCCCGCAAGCAGTGCCAATATTTTGATTGACTCTTCATTTTGCTTTAATAAATCATAATAAATCCGCAAGGCTTCATCGAGCTTGCGCTGAACCACTTTTTCAATCAAAGTGAAAATATTTTGTTCCAGCGACCTGGCCGCCAATTTTTCCACTAGACTCCGATCAATCTTTGTTTCTTCAGCAGCATATAACGAAAGCTTTTCCACTTCACTTGCTATTAAAAACATATTGGTCCCCACAAGTGCGAGCAGCTGTTCAATCGCATCTGGTTCAAAAACCTTTCCCCTTGCTTTCGCAGCATCCTGTATCCAATTCTTTAACTCAGGCTCTGATAATTTTTTCGCCTCGAAAACCTCTCCATGCCGTTTCAATTCTTTTGTAAGCTTTTTCCGTTCATCCAGCTTCTCATATGGAGCGGATATCACCATGACGGTAAACGGTGCTGGTTTACTCAGATAAGCTTCCAATCTTGATAAATTATGTTCCGCTTTTCCCTTTGTTTTCTCAGCAGTCAAGAAAACTGGGTTATGTAAAAAGATAACCTTCCTGTCCCCAAAAAAGGGAAACGTTTCAGCATCCTCAATGGCAAGCTCAACAGGCGTTTCTTCCAAATCATAGGCAGAAAAGTTAAAATCCCGCTCATCTTCCGATAAAAGTTGATTAAGCAGTAACTGTTTGGTTTCATGGATTAAATATGCTTCTGTTCCGTATAATAAATAAATAGGAGCCAATTCTTCCCGTTTAATTTTTTTCCATAATTCAATTGCCATTTTGTCCAGCGCTCCCCTTCATTTCACTCTATCTTATCGTAATGAAGCTTGGACAATTTGACAAGTAGTAAAAGGGAATTGACAGCTTTTGTCTGCTTTAGCGCCAATTCCCGATCTATGTGAACGCCAGTAACAGCAGCAATAAACTGCCATCGCTGGCGGGATTCCTTGGGTACAGTTATTATAGCCCCAAGCAATACAAACTATTTTGACAACACTTGACAGGATAGGAAAGCCTATGTGAACACAAACTGGATTTTTTTTGCTGAATATTTTATACTATAAATGATATAGGGGGGACAGACTGTGAACGAATTTGAAAAAAATGTGCAAAGCAAACGTAACGACGCAATTGATTCTGGGGTTGGATTTATCGTGTCATTTGGATTTTTTGCAACCATGTTTATTATTGCAACTGTCATCAAGTTAATTGGTTCTTAAATACAAGTTACATAGTGATACAAAAGAGACTGCCGATTGTGAGAGCAGTCTTTTTTATATTTCTGCTTTATCCTATGGCAAATATGGCAAAAAGGTTCCTGAGCTCCGATAAAAACGATAGGTAACAGCACCCTGCTGGTCGGTGCGGTAGATCGTCGTTCCCGCTTCCGTTAATCTGTCAATAACCTCCTGATGCGGATGGCCGTATCGATTGTCTTCTCCGGCTGAAATAAGAGCGATTGCCGGTGTAATTCTTTTAATAAACTCATCAGAGCTCGATGTTTTGCTGCCGTGATGTCCTGCTTTTAAAACGTCCACATCGATGCGGGGATATTTTTGAAGGATCCTTTTCTCCCCTTCTTGGTCGAGATCGCCAGCAGTAAACCAATCGAGCCCGCCAACTTGAGCAAAAATCGCAATCGAACCGCTATTTTCATCCCCGTTAAAATTTTCTTCTGGCCACAAAATTGTGAATGCGGCCGAACCGCTTGTCCAATGGTTTCCCTCTGAGACCCTGATTACAGGGATCTTTCGTTTCTCCGCCTCCCTTATAATGGCGAGTTCTGTTTCAGAAGATTGCGCTACAGCAGGCATTAATATTTCTTTTACATGAAGTTCTTTTATGACAGAAAGTGCCCCACCGATATGGTCCATATCTCCATGCGTTAAAATCAGTTTATCTATCGTCGTGATTCCTTTGCTTTTTAATAATGGCACCACCAGATCCCTGCCCACTTCAAACGGTTTTCGTTTCTGTTTCCATTCCTCTCCTCCATACGTAATCGTGCCTCCTGTATCAATCAGATAGTCTCCTCTTCCATGCGGCAAATGGATCAATATGCTGTCTCCCTGCCCTACATCAATCAACGTTATCTCACCATAGACATTTAACCAATTGCAGCTAAATTGGAAGGTAAACAGGATGCACAACATGAGAATGAGGCGTTTTTTATTCCTATTCTTTTCCCAATGATAAAAAATCGCCGTGATTAAAGCAATATAAACAATCAGGAGAATTAGAGGCGGCCTTCCCGGAGTAAATGCTGCTATGGAGACATTCCCTAAAAATTGCAGCAAATCGTCTGCTGCATGAATCAACTGGATAAACATTCGAGTAAACCATTCAGGAGTTTTTCCAAAAACGATTTGAATGATCAAAAGCAGATAACTAATTGGCAGATAAATGAAGGAAAACAGAGGAATATAAATCAAATTAGTTAAAATCCCAATGAGCGGCATTTCAAAAAAATGATAAAGCAGGCATGGCAATGCGGACAATTGGGAAACAAACGAAACTTTTATCATTTGCAATCCATTGTCTTGGCCAGCCCTCAGGATTTGCTGTGCAGATAAAATGATGGCAAAACTGACCAAGAAGGACAATTGAAAACCAATATCGAAAATGATTAAAGGCTGAATAAACAAATACATCATAAATGCCAGGCTGATGGCATCCAGTGTGGTTAGTTTTTGTTTCGATTTTCCCGCCAAAATGACCAAGCAAATCATAAGTACAGAGCGGTTGACCGAAGGGGATGCACCAGTGATAACTGAATAGATCGGAAGAACCATTAGAAGGAAATTCATCATGAACTGTCTTGTCAATCCGAACCGAATCCCTATAAAAAACATAGCGCCTGTAAGCAGGGAAACATGAAGTCCAGAAATGGCCAGCAAATGGACAAGACCTGTCACTTGATAATTATCAATGACTTCAGGGTCGAATAAACTGCGGTCGCCGTATATGAGAGCCGACGAGAGCGAGGCGATTTCGTTTGGAAAATGAGTTTCAAGATAACGGATGCCATTGTAGCGGAATTGTTTTAGCATTGTGAGCGGGGTTAGCCTTACATGGGTACAAGAATGGAAAGGAGTGTCATTCAATTCGATGATCCAAAAGATTTCTTTGGAAGCCAAATATTTCTGGTAGTTGAAACTATTGGGATTTTTGGCTATACTTGGTTTTTCCATCATTCCTGATACCTGGCATTTCACCATATAAAATGACTGGCCTCTTAGGCTGTCTTGTTCTTGTTTAGATTGGATTTTATACCGGACAAGCACTTTTTCATTATAGCGGAGTTCTCTCGCCTGAACTTGCAAAAGGTCGCCGTCAATTTGCGGGGCTTGGATATATTCGAGGACAAATGTGGATGTGGAATCAGGAATAACCGAATGATTTTTTCTGTCGGCCATATGTCCGCTTCCCATGAAGATGAGAATCAGGGCAGAGAGGAGAATTAACTGCTGTATCTTCCACCGTTTGTATTTAAATAAGCAAAATAAATAACATACTAATAACAAGAGAAAAGGAATAAACTGAATTAGAGTACATAATACACCTAAAAGTCCAGCGGCCGCAAAATAAATATATTTTCCATTCATTGGTTTATCTCCATTTGAGATTTAAGTAAAGCAGCGCCGGCAAGGACCGGCGCCCCCAGAACCATTTAAGCTTGAATTTCTCTAAAGTCAATGACTTTCTCCATTAATTCTACTTTTTCAACCTTGACATCCGCTTGGTTAAACAGTTCGATGGCATAAGGATGATTTTTATAATCCTTAGCATAATAAACCGTCTTAATTCCTGCCTGAATAATGGCCTTACAGCATTGCAGACATGGAAAATGGGTTACATAAATTTCGGCGTTTTCTGTTGGAACACCAAACTTGGCACACTGGAGCAAGGCATTCATTTCAGCATGAATCGTCCGTACACAATGATGGTCGATCACATAACAGCCCTTATCGATACAATGGTCTCCACCAGCAATGGACCCATTATAGCCTCCGGCAATAATTCGCTTATCTCTAACAATGGTCGCTCCCACAGTTAAGCGGGTACAAGTGCTTCTTAAAGCCAGCAAATGGCTTTGTGCCATAAAATATTGATCCCATGAAATTCGAGTCACAGTCGTCTCCACTCTCCTATACTTTTTTTTAAGTGTAATCCTGCTTGTCTATGAGGTCAATGAAAAGAATTATTGAACCGCTACCAGATCTTTTAACTTTTCAAAGGTTTTGTCTCCTATCCCGCTGATATTTTTTAAATCCTCAGGAGTGTTAAAGGGACCGCTTGTTTCACGATATTCGATGATGGCCGCTGCTTTTGAGGGGCCAATCCCCGGGAGATTTTCTAATTCACTTGCGTCAGCTTTGTTTATATTAATCTTGCCTTTGTTTTGTGATTCTCCTCCAGCTGCAGTGCCCCCTCCTGATGCCGCAGCAACGGCTGCACCAGTCCCCGCCTCGCCCATTGCGGGAATATAAATAACCATCTCATCCTGGACATGCTGTGCCAAGTTGACCTGGCTTTGATCGGCAAGCTCGGTAAATCCCCCAGCAAGGTTAATCACATCCATGACACGGTCGCCAGCTTTAGCTGTATAGACACCAGGCTGATTGATCTGCCCCTTAACATCAACCATCAACCATTCAGGCTGCTGCACCGTCTCCTCCTGTTTTTTAACCGCTTCCTCAGATACTTCCTCCTTTTCTTTCATATTTTCAATAGAACTTGGGGGACTCGCTATCGTCTCCTGATTTTCTTGCTGTACAAAATAATATCCGCCGATAGCGGCAATAAAAAGAAAAATAATCACATAAACCTTATGTTCCATCAGCCAGTCTTTCAATGGAATTCATCCTTTCAAAAGGTATATTTTCCTATCAGTCTTCATATGGTTATTAAAGAACTCGGAGAGAAGGAGGGTCGGAAACAATGAAAATAGGAATAATTGGGACCGGTAATATGGGGAGAATTTTGGTGGAGGCTTTACTCGATGGAAAAGCAGTATCCCCTTCCTCGATGATAATCACCAACAGAACGATTGCCAAAGCCATGGAGCTTAAAAATATATATCCGAAGCTGAGGGTTGGGGCTAATTCGGCAGAAGTAGCAGCACAATCCGATTTGCTGATTATTTGCGTAAAGCCATTGGACGTTTTCAAAATTATTGATGTAGTGCACCCCTTTCTGTCAGAAAACAAATGTCTCGTGTCCATCACAAGCCCAATCAGCACCAATCAAATCGAGAACAAGGTATCTTGTTCAGTCGCCCGGATTATCCCAAGCATTACCAATCGGGCATTAGCAGGAGTTTCGTTAATTAGTTACGGAGACCATTGCCAAGAGAATTGGAAGATGGCCATAGACCAATTAATGAAAAAGATTTCTGTTCCTGTATTAATTGACGAGAACATTACCCGAGTATCCTCCGATATTGTTAGCTGCGGCCCTGCCTTCTTCAGCTATTTGCTTCAAGCCTTTATAAAAGCGGCCGTAAAAGAAACAGAAATTGACGAAAAGACAGCGACGGTTCTTACGAGTGAAATGATTGTCGGATTAGGAGAATTATTAAAACAGAAGCACTATACTTTGCCGTCACTACAGGCTAAAGTTAGTGTAAAAGGCGGCATTACGGGAGAAGGAATTAAGGTGCTTGAAAATGAGCTGGGAGAGATGTTTGAGCATTTGTTTCAAGCCACCCATAGCAAATTTAAAGAGGATCTCGAACAAGTAGAATTACAGGTTACAAAACAATAATTCGACGATTTTTTTATAAATCCTGCAGGGATTAAAAAAAAAGCCATCATTTTTCGATGGCTTTACTTATTTTTGTGCAATAAAGAATATCCTCTCGGATTCAGGCTGCGGGGCTGTGTGCTCAAAATCAGCATTGATTTCCAATAATGCAAAACCAGCCTGCTCTAACCACGTGCGATATTGTTCCGGCGAAAACGTCCGCTGCTTGTGCAGTTCATCATACCGGTCATATTTGCCAGTTGCTTCATCCAATACAAAAAAGCTAAGCTCATGCTCTACACTATAAGGACCATCACCAGGGAAGCTATTCCATATATATGAAATGGCTTCATCGGCCCAGGCAAAGGTTTGGTCCATAAAGATATCCGTCATTTTATAGAGGGAATGAACATCAAAAATAAACAAACCCCCAGGCTCCAAGTGACCATATACATGCTTAAACGTATCCTGCACCTCTTGCTCCGATTCAAGATAATTTAACGAATCGCAAAATATGCCAGCCACATCAAAAGTTCCTGGCCCTTCTAATTCAGCCATGTTTTGCTGAAACAAGGGAATTTTCACATTTTCCTGTTCTGCTTTCGTTTGGGCCACTGCTAGCATTTCATTGGATAAATCCACACCCGTGACCTGAAATCCTTGTTTGGCAAACCGAATGGAAAGCTCCCCTGTTCCGCACGCCAGATCCAGCATCCGGACGCCGTTTACGTGGTATTGATCCAGTTTTTCTTTTGTAAACCGAACCCATTCATCGTAAGGGGCCTCTTTCATCAATTCATCATAAAGGAAAGCAAACTGTTCGTAGCTCATGAATTTAACTCACTGAGCACATCCACTTTTGGCGCATCACCCCATAAGCGCTCCAGATTATAGTACGTTCTTTGATCCCGATGGAAGACGTGAGCCACGACATCACCTAAATCAATCAGCACCCAGCCTGCCTCATCAAACCCTTCCATTCTCTTCACATCATATCCATTTTCCAAGGCCTTCTCTTTAATTTCTCTAGCAATGGCCTGGACCTGCTTATCAGAATTACCATGGCAAATAATAAAATAATCTGCCACTAAGGAAATTCCTTTCATATTTAATGCCAAAATATCTTCTGCCCGTTTATCGTCAGCCGCTTTGACGGCAATTTTCAGTAATTCCTGATTATCCATTCAATCCATCCTTCCACTGTCTTATTAAATCATTATACGTATGAAACGTTTCTGGATAAACTTGCTGATTCTTTTTCATTAAAAACATAATCGTATTTTGAACGGCTTTTATCAGTGCTTGATCTAAATTTTCCGCCGCCATTTGCCTAACTTCTTCGACACCAGGAAACTGCCGTCCTGGTTCAATATAATCCGCCAAATAAACAATTTTTTCAAGCAGCGTCATTCCCGGGCGTCCTGAGGTATGATATCGAATAGCGTTTAAAATTTCCTCATCTGTGATTCCCGCTTCTTTTTTGGTCAAATAAGCGCCGACTGGAGCGTGCCATAATTCCGCATTAAAGTCCAATAAATCCTGGGGAAAATTTTGCTCGATAATTATCTGCTTCATTTCCTCTTTAGGACGGAACTTGGCATAGTCATGAAAAATAGCGGCTATTTCTGCTTTTTTTTCATGGCCTCCATACTTTTTAGCCAAAGAAATGGCGGTTTCCATTACACCGAGAGTATGCTCATAACGGTGTTCCGTTAACTGCGGCTTTACAAAATTTAAAGCTGTTTCACGTTCCATATAAGTGATTCTCCTCTATGTACTGAATAACCGAATCCGGCAGTAAATACCGGACCGTCCGCCCATTTTCCAATCTGTCTCTAATCATGCTGGATGAAACCTCCATAGCCGGAACATCCACATATAAAACAGGATACATGGTTTGGTGACTATAAGAAGGGCGTTCAACCCCGACAAATTGCACCAGTTGGACCAGTTCATCAATTTTATGCCATTTTGGCAAATACTCAATCATGTCCGCCCCAATAATAAAATAAAATTGATGATCCGTATAACGCGAATTAATTAATTTCATCGTATCCACCGTATAAGAACGGCCCGGCCTTTCAAGCTCAATTGGTTGAATTTGAAAAGCGTGATTATCTTGGATGGCCAGCTCCAACATCTGCAGACGGTCTTCATTGGTAACGGTTCCTGACTTAACTTTATGAGGAGGCTCCCTGTTAGGCATGAACCAAACTTCATCCAGCTCTAAGGCATGAAGAACCTCATTTGCGATTAAAAGATGTCCGTTATGGGGCGGGTCAAAGGTGCCGCCCAATATGCCAACTTTCATCATGCCACCCTCCAGCACCTTTAAGGAAGAACAATTTGTTTATTTTCTTTAGATTCTTTGTATAGGACAATGGTATTGCCGATTATTTGGACAAGCTCAGCATCAGCACCTTCAGCAAGCTGATGAGCAACATCGGTCTTATCATCCTCGCAATTCTGTAAAACACTCACCTTCAATAATTCTCTTGCTTCAAGCGCATCTCCGATTTGTCTAACCATATTTTCATTTACCCCGCCTTTTCCAACTTGGAAAATTGGATCTAAGTGATGGGCTTTTGAACGTAAAAAACGTTTTTGCTTTCCTGTTAACATGACGCTCCTCCTAGCTGTTTCAATACATTTTCCCGCATTCTGTCCACATCGGGCATAATGTTCACCCATTTTTCAAAGGCAAGTGCCCCCTGAAAAACGAACATGTCGATTCCATTTTGAATGGCCGCTCCATTTGTTTTGGCCTGATGCAAGAATTTCGTTTCAAGCGGATTGTAGATAATATCACATACAGCGGCCCCAGCCTTCAAGGCCGTTACGTTTAATGGCTGCTCGGCAATTTTAGGGGCCATACCGATGGAAGTTGTTTGAACAATTAAATCATATTCATGTATTAGTGTGTCTGCTTCGCCCAAAGAATAAGCATTTGAGTCCGCAATATATGGGCAGTCTTCAATCAAGCTCCCAGCCTTATCCACGCTTCGGTTGGCTATATCAATAGCAAGCGGCTGTTCCTTTGCTAAAGTAAAATAAATGGCCCTTGCCGCCCCTCCAGCTCCAATGATTAAAATCTTCTTTCCTTTCACCGTTGGAAGGCACGAAGCCAGCCCGGTTAAAAAGCCGGGGCCATCCGTATTGTAACCTATTAATTTACCGCCGTCACTAACAACCGTATTGACCGCCCCAATTGCCTGCGCTAGCTCATCCACTTCATCTAAATAGGGAATAATCCTTTGTTTATGAGGGACTGTCACATTAAAGCCTCCTGCCCCTAAAGCCCTCAAGCCCTTGACTGCTGCCTCCAAGTCGTCCGGTTTTACTTGAAATGGAAGGTAATAAGCATCTATTTGGTAAAATGCAAATAAGTCATTGTGCATCACAGGAGACATGGAGTGGCCAATGGGATCCCCGATTACCGCAAATAATCTTTTCATACCTGATCTCCTCACCCTAAACTGGCCTTTAGATTAAAGATTTTCGAATTAATGTTTGGACACCTTTCGGAACATAAGCACTGACTTTGGTACCCGGATCATTAACGGTTACCCAGCCTAGTCCGGAAAAAACAATATCGGTCTTTGCTTCTTTGATCATAAACTCCTGCTTAACTAGCTCTGGAAAACTTTCCAATTGGTTTCCTCGGGGCGGTGTCAGCATTTCACCGGCATGCTTTTCATAAAGGTCATCCGCATTTTCTGTTTTGGTACGATGGATGTTCAATTCGTTTGATAGATAACAAACGAACGGCTGTTTGCCGCCGCCGCTGACATAGTCAAACCGTGCCAAGCCTCCAAAAAATAAGGTCTGGCCTTCATTTAATTGGAATATTTTTGGCTTAATTTCCTTTTTAGGTGTGATTATTTTCAAATCCCGTTTGTCAACAAAGTGAGCCATTTGATGATGATTAATGATGCCCGGTGTATCCATTAACGCTTTTCCGTCATCAAGCGGAATTTTAATGATATCCAATGTGGTTCCTGGGAAATGTGAAGTGGTTATCAAATCATCCTCCCCGGTTACTTCCTTAATAATTCGGTTAATAAACGTTGATTTTCCCACATTGGTACAGCCTACCACATAGACATCCTTGCCATTGCGATATTCATCAATGGCAGCAGCAGCTTCCTTGATAAACCAGCCCTTAGCTGCACTGACAAGAAAAACCTCCTCTGGACGCAAGCCCAGTTCCTTTGCTTGAGCTTTCATCCATTGAATCAATTTGTTATGTTTTACGGACCTAGGCAGCAGATCGACCTTATTGCCAACAAGAAGCACCTTGTTCTTGCCCGCGAATCGGTGCAATCCAGGAAGCCAGCTTCCGTTAAAGTCAAAAATATCAACGACCATGACAATCAATGCATCGGTTTTGCTGATGCCATTTAATATTTTTAAAAAATCATCATCCGTCAAACTGACGTCCTGAACTTCATTATAGTGCTTTAACCGAAAGCATCTTTGGCAGATGACCGTTTCCTTTTCTAAGGCGGAAGCAGGGGCATAGCCGATTTTTTCAGGATCCTCGGTTTGTACCTTAATCCCGCATCCGGTGCAAAAATGTTCTAATTCATTCACTGATTAATCCTCCCATTGAAGCATCCCTTTTTTTCGAAACCAATTCAATATTCTCCGTTCAACAAAACGGTTAAATTTCGTTGCCAGCCCATCCGTCTGTGCAACCGGAACGACAAGAATAGTGTGAAAACCGCTGCGGTTGCCGCCGAGAACATCTGTTAATAATTGGTCCCCGATGACCACCGCTTCCTCTTTTTGAATCCCCATTTGGTTCAATGCCCGCTTAAATGCAGGCCCCAATGGTTTTCTTGCGCGAAAAATAAAGGGAATTTGCAGTGGATCGGCAAACAATTTTACCCGCTCCTCATTATTGTTAGAAACGATTGTGACAAGAATGTTATTCTGTTTCATTTCATCAAACCAATTAATCAATGCGGGAGTAGCGCTGGGACGGTCCCATTCAACCAAGGTATTATCCAAATCCGTTATAATCCCTTTTACGCCTTTTTGTTTTAAATATTCAGGCTTTATATCCAGAACACTCTTTACATGTTCATTCGGTAAAAATTGTTTTAACACTAAGCGTACACCTCATCGAATCTAAATAGTATCAGGAAATTATCCATATTTTCTTATAAACTGGCCACTTCCATTCATTGTATCATCATACCCGTTTTTTTTGGCCGTTTCAAAGAATAAGCGGGCTCCGCCATTAAAGATTTTTTCATTGTTCTTCTAATCATGTCAAATGATAAAAAAACAAATGAAGAAGGAAGGTATTTTTTCTAAAAATATGGCGATTTTCGTAAAACAACAAAAAACTTTTCGACAAACTTCTACTTTTTCAAATGTTGTGGATAAAGTTATTAACATTATACCCATTGAATCATTCAGATTTATATCATTTATAAACAAGTTAACCACAACTTATCCACGGGATTCTGTGGATAAATAGAACGATTGTTCTACAGGAATAAATTTGGTAGATTTAGGTTACACCAACTGAACCTACTAGTTTATGACAGCTTTAAAAACTTTAGAACGTTTTATTTTAAAAACTGGAGGTGGATCCTGACATGCGGAAACTGTCAGATGAATTGCTCATTGAATCCTATTTCAAAGCCAGAGAGTTAAACCTGAGCCCGGAATTCATTAGCCTTATTGAATCAGAAATTCGGCGCCGCTCCCTTATCCATAAAATAAGAAAGTCATCATAATGTTTGATCCTGAGCCCTTTAAGGGCTTTTCTTTTTATCGGTGAAAGTTCCGAGCTTTTCACCCATTTTAATATCCTTTGGCGTATGGATACTTGGGTCCATTTGAAAAACACCTTTTTCAAACAATAAGACAACCGTCGATCCAAAACTAAAGTAGGCAATCTCTCCGCCCTTTGTCAATGTGGATCCCTGATGTGTAGTTTCTATCGAATTGACAAACATTGCCCCGACCTTTACGATGGCAACATGTCCGAAAAGTGTCTTTACTTCCGTAATAACACGGTAGTTTTTCGCCAAAGTCCGAACCCCATATTTTAACCCCCATTTATTCACGGGGTAAGACTTTGAGCCCATCATCCACTGCTTCGTTACCGTTCCATCCACAGGGCTATGGATCCGATGATAATGGCTGGGACTTAAATAAAGAATGATATAGGCGCCATTTAAATATTTATGTAGACTCTCCTGATCCCCCAGCATTTCTTCAATCGAATAAATTTTCCCTTTAACCTTAATCTCGCTCGTTTCACCAATGGTCCCAACCTCTTCCACCACTGCATCTACCGGGCTGACAACCGAATCTGTACTTTTGTCAATTGGCCTTGTGCCTTTTTTTAGTGTTCGCACAAATAATTCATGAAGCGACCGATACGCCTTTAGTTCCCGTTCCATTTCCGATTGATTTAAATGATAAGCCTTTGCAAAGGATGGCACAATGTACCGGCTTATCCCCGACCTGGAAAATCTCTTTAAAATGGCTGATGACCACCTGCCATTAGTCAGTTCAATTAATACCCTGTATAACATCTGAAGCATACCGCAAAACCCCCAAAAAGTGTAAAAATACTCTTTACGTACAGACATAAAAGACTTAGAATAAAATATTATAAAGTAACTTCGCTGATTAATTTTCCCTTTTATAGTAAAAAAGGAGTGGTGCCGAGAAATGTTTTTTCTAAACGTCCTTGACCAAACCATTAAAAAGCTAAAATCCCAAACAGCTAATGTCATCACTTTGTTGAATTTGTCTTTAGGAGGATTTGCCATTATGTTCGGCGTTCATGGAAATCTCCGGCTCAGCTTGCTGCTCATTTTTATTGCAGCCTTGGCAGACAGATTTGATGGGATGGCTGCCCGAAAATTCAATATTGAGTCTGACCTAGGCAAACAATTAGATTCCATGAGTGATATTATATCATTTGGGGTGGCACCAGCACTATTGTTATATCAAGGAATCTTGCATGAATTTGGCGGACCTGGTTCCTTTTTTGCCGTTTTCTATATAGGGTGCGGTGCTTTCCGTTTAGCACGATTTAACATTACAGAAAGCAATGGATACTTTACCGGACTGCCCATCACAGCCGCTGGCTGTATCGCTACACTTAGTTTTCTGGCCATTCCTTATCTTCCAGCCTATATGTTCTTATTTATTATGATCATTCTCTCCTTTTTAATGGTCAGTACCTTTAAACTAAAAAAAGTATAGCATTTATTCCTTATGAAATGACTAAAAGACCTGCCAATGGCGTACGCCAGGCAGGTCTTTTTAAGATATTTGAACCAATTTTAAATAAAATTATCTGGACAGACACAATTACCCGTTTTCTTCATAGGAATTAATAATAGGCTAAAGTCCAAAACTGATGCGGGGTGGATGTGGATGTCTGGAATCTTGACGGCTCTTGGATATTTAGTGAAGGAATTTTTATTTCTTGTTTCTTATGTAAAAAACAATGCCTTTCCCCAACCCCTATCCGCCGCAGATGAGAGAAAGTATTTGCGATTGATGGCAGAAGGGGATTCTCATGCGAGAAACATGTTAATTGAGCACAATTTACGGCTTGTTGCGCATATTGTCAAAAAGTTTGAAAACACGGGTGAAGACTCAGAGGATCTAATCTCCATTGGAACGATAGGGTTAATAAAAGCGATTGAGAGTTATTCCGAGGGAAAAGGAACAAAACTTGCTACTTATGCCGCCCGTTGTATTGAAAATGAAATTCTTATGCATCTTCGAGCACTGAAGAAGACCAAAAAAGACGTTTCGCTGCATGATCCTATTGGCCAAGATAAGGAAGGAAACGAAATATCCCTGATTGATGTTTTGAAATCGGAATCGGAAGATGTCATTGATACAATCCAGTTGAATATGGAGCTTGAAAAGATTAAAAAGTATATTGAAGTCCTTGATAATCGCGAGAAAGAAGTCATCATCGGCCGCTTTGGCCTCGATTTGCAAAAAGAAAAAACACAGCGTGAGATTGCCAAAGAATTAGGAATTTCCCGGAGCTATGTTTCAAGGATTGAAAAACGGGCATTAATGAAAATGTTTCATGAGTTTTATCGTGCCGAAAAAGAAAAAAAGAAAAGAAACTAACCTCTTAAAAGCAGGAAAATTTTAGCGCCATGGCCAGTGATTCGGTCTCCGTCCCTGACCATGGCTTTTTTTGCCTACTCCTGATTTTTCCCATCCTTTAGTAAGATGACCCATGTTTTGCCGCCATCAGTAGTTTCATATAAATCATTTTTATACGTTGAGAAGGCGAGCTGATCGGCATTTTGAGGATTAACGGTCACATAAGTAATCGGATTATCGTAATCCAAGTATGGAATGGTTAGTTCCGTTTGCTCCCCTGTTTCTGGGTTTACCGTCTTTAACAAGATCTTTTCATTTTCAACACTCGAATACAATATGGAATCCCCGCTGAACGTCAATGCTGTCACCATCACGGGATCTGTTATCAACCTCATCGCATTTCCATTATCCAAGGAGTAGTAAATGCCCGTCCTAGTGGACATTGCCACAATGTTTCCATTCTGCGGATGAACAGCCAGCATGCCAAATGAATCAGCCTCAAAGCCGGCCAATTGACTTTGTTTCCAGGACACTCCGTTATTGGTCGAATAATTCACCCCTAAAGCAAGCCCCTGTTTTTCCTGGTCACTAATCAGATAAATACTGTCATTTTGATAACCTGCTCCCATGAAGTTAAAATTGCCATTGCCATAGAATGATAGCTTTTCTAAGGTTTTGCCTTTGTCATCGCTAAAAACAATCCCGAGCGGATCCTTCAAGCCGGTTCCTTTTTGCGGGTGCCCGCTTGCGATAAATCCGTTATCAATGGATTGAAATCCCATATATTGATGTTGATTGGCTGTTGTCTCTGTCCAGCTTCCCTGCTGGTACATTTTGATCCCTTTATCCGCCGCAACATATAAGGCTTGATCATTGCCAGGATATCCAATTCCATAAATCCTGCTGATATGGATGGATTTCGCTTTAACGATTTCAAACTTTTTATCTATGGTTTCCTTCCCAGCCTCAGTTTTTGATTTGATGCGGTCGCCTGAACAGCCTGAGGAAATCAAAACGAGTCCGATTAAAAAAGCAAAGAAGACAGCTTTACTTTGTTTTTTCACGTTATGTCCTCCCAAATATTATATTCCTAAACTACCTGAAATGAAGCATTCATCCATCCACTTATACCCCAGTGCAGATGAGAATGTCAAATGTTTCATCCCAGGAAGAAGACACATGCCCATTCATTAAGAAGAAAAATAACATACCATATAGCAAATGGAAAAGGGGGAAATGAAATGCCTTTTGGATACGCTCCTTATGGTTACCCGGCTCCCTATTATCCATATCCAGCACCTGCCCCCTCCGCCGGCGGCGGGATCTGGTTTGCAGTATTAATTATCTTATTTATTCTTCTGTTCATTTTCGGAGCCTGGTATTGGTATAGTTTCTTTTATTAATTGGATTTACAGCTTGTGCAAATCGCACAAGCCTTTTTAATAGAAAACTTTCAAATCATAGAATTATTCAAAAATAACCCCTATAATGGAGCAGTAACGTTAAAAAGGGGGTACCGAAGATGACAGCTAGTACATATTCAGACACATGGAATCTCGATGTATTTTTTAATGGCGGGGGCCAATCACCTGAATTTCATCATCACCTGCAGCATACCGAAGAATTAATTTCTCAATTTCACTCAAAGGTTACAGTCTGGGAGCCAAGCAGCACCATGGAGGATGGTCCATATCTCCAACAGCTGCTCGATGACTTTGTAACCATTGCGAAAAAACTCCGTCAGGCTGGGGCATTTACAAGCTGCTTAATTGCCCAAAATACCGCCGATAAACAAGCCTATACCCTTGATTCAAAGGTGACAAGCTTAAGCGCCTCCTTCCAGACGGCATTAGGAGGCTTCGACAGCCTGCTGGTCTCGTTAGATGATGCAGTATGGCAGAAGCTGCTGGCAGTTGAGCCGCTAAATGAACTCGCTTTTGTTTTACAGGAGCGCCGCATGCGGGCAAAGGAAAAACTTTCAAAGGAAGAGGAAGCTTTAATCAGCTCACTCGGAGTTGATGGCTATCACAGCTGGGGACAATTGTATGATTTAATCGTCAGCAATATTAAAGTTGCCGTTACGGAAAACGGGGAAGAAAAGCAGCTTTCCGTGGGTCAGGCCCACAATAAATTCTCCCATCCTGACCGCAATACGAGAAAAGTAGTATTTGAGAGCTGGGAAAACGCCTGGGGCGAACAAGCTGACCTGCTGGCGAAAACCCTCAACCACCTGGCTGGTTTTCGTTTAAGTGTCTATAAAAAGAGAGGCTGGGAGGATGTATTAAAAGAACCGCTTAACATCAGCCGAATGGAAAAGAAAACACTGGAAACCATGTGGACCGTAATTACTGAAAACAAGCAGAAGCTTGCCAGCTATTTAGAACGGAAAGCCAAGCTTCTTGGTCTAGAAAAATTAAGCTGGTACGACCTGGATGCGCCAATCGGCAAAACGGAAACCAAAGTATCCTATCAACAAGGTGCCGAATTTATTGAACAAAATTTCGCCTTGTTCGGCGAAAATCTGGCTGCCTTCGCCAAAAATGCGTTTGAAAACCGGTGGATTGAAGGAGAGGATCGGCCTGGAAAAGCTCCTGGGGGATTCTGTACCTATTTTCCTGAAAGTGGCCAATCAAGGATCTTTATGACCTACTCCGGCACTCCATCCAATGTCTCCACATTGGCGCACGAATTGGGTCACGGCTTTCACTCTTATGCGATGAAAGAGGTCCATTTCTTAAACCGCAATTATGCAATGAATGTAGCTGAGACCGCTTCGACCTTTGCCGAAATGATTGTCTCTGATGCCTCGGTTAAGAATGCCAAGGATGCGGAAGAAAAGCTGGTGCTTCTCGATGATAAAATTCAGAGAACGGTCGCTCTGTTAATGAATATCCATGCCCGTTTTCTTTTTGAAACCCGCTTCTATGAAGAAAGAAAGCACGGCCCGGTGGAAGCAGAACGATTAAATGAGTTAATGCTGCAGGCTCAAAAAGAAGCCTATGCTGACAGTTTGGAAGACTATCATCCATTATTCTGGGCATCTAAACTGCACTTTTTCATAACCGATGTGCCGTTCTATAACTTCCCTTATACATTCGGATATCTATTCTCACTCGGGATCTATGCACAAGCATTGGTGGAAGGCAAGGGCTATGAAGAAAAATATATGGCCTTGCTTCGCGATACCGCTTCGATGACGGTTGAGGATCTTGCGATGAAGCATCTCCAGGTGGACCTCACCCACAAAGATTTCTGGGAAAAAGCTGTCCGTATCTGCCTCGATGACATTGATGAGTTTTTAGCATTGACGAAATAAGCAAAAGCATCGGCCCATAAAGCCGATGCTTTCTTTTTATAATTCTGCACTAAGTTCTGCGGAAATGACACAGCCAATTGCTCCTGTAATAACGAAGGCCATCACCATCATAAACATTCTCTCCACCCCTTAGAAAAATTCTGCTCATTTTCTAATTTGAATTTATCATATTTTCACAGTATCTATCTTCGGGAAATGTGAACGTTTTGTTAACAAACCGCCACTGCGGATAATGATGGCAGGCTATTAATCTTTTTTCTTCCGTTTTAGAAAAACGGTCCATAACAAGATATGCAATGGCATCCTGATCCCTCCTATTTGTTCCTTGACTAGGTGGTATCTTTCATACCCCATAAGCTTGCTCCCCGTCCTTGCATTAAAAATATCATAATTAAAACCACCCTTCTTTTATTGATTTTTTATTTACATCATGCGATACATGGCAATTTGCCGGTCTTTGTTTTGTTCATACAAGCTCTCAACCATTTGTTGATGCTGAGCTTCTGCAGCGGATACTTTACGTTTAGAAATCGTAATGGTTAAAAATAAAATATGCAGGGTCATGCCATTTCACTTCCTTTGTTAAGCCCCAGATTTATATCAAATGATACATGGAGATCTGGCGGTCCTTGTGTTTTTCATACAAGCTGCCCACGGTTTCCCTGTGATCAGCTTCTTCACGAGTCATTTTGTGTTTTTTGATTGTAATCGTAAAAAATAAGATGTGCAGCGTCATGTCCTTTCACCTCCTTATGCTTATTGGCAGCAACATCATCACTTTATTCCAAACATATCCAATGTGCGAGAAAAATGGGCAAAAAAAGGCCGCAGGAAGATAGTCCCTGCGGCGGTGATCGCTTTTTTTTGCATAAAAAACCGCAGGGCATCATTCTCCCTGCGGCATGGATATGTATGGTGATGAAGAGTTAATTAATCCATTCCAATCTGGTCGAATGAGTATTATTCAAATATGCCGTTTTAACTTTGGGTGTAATAGCAGTCATTTTCTTCGACCTCCTTTGGAATTTATTAGTTTCTACGGTAATTATATCCATCATTTCCATCTTTGTAAACCTTTTTTTGAATGTTTTATAAAATAATGAAAATTGGGTGCCATTTCGAAAAAAAATAAGCACCCAGTTGCGGGCACTTATTAGGATAAATCTTGTCTAAACTATTTCAGAGCGGCTGCCATTTTCATGACTAGTGTTGCTGAGTTCGCTGCCGCCTGATCAATAAATTGATCAAAGGAAATTTCCGATTGCTTGCCTGCAATGTCTGACAGGGAACGGATGATGACAAATGGGACCCCAAACTGATGTGCAACTTGGGCAATGGCGGCTGCTTCCATTTCCACGGCCTGCAAATCCCCAAATTTGCCCCGGATAAATTCCGCCCGCTTTGGATCCTCTATGAAAGAATCACCAGACACAATTAACCCTTTTACAATCTTAAATGTATCAAGATCCTTTGCTGCAGCTTCAGCAGTTTTTACTAATTTTTCATCTGCCTGAAACGCAGCTGGCAGCTGAGGAACCTGGCCATATTCATATCCAAATGCTGTCACATCCACGTCATGATGCCGCACCTCGGTAGAGAAAACAACATCCCCGACATTTAGGTCAGGATTTAAACCGCCTGCTGAGCCGGTATTGATGATGCAATCCGGCTTATATTTCTCCAACAAAATGGTCGTAGACATAGCCGCATTGACTTTTCCAATCCCTGACCGAAGCAAGATGACATCCGCCCCATGCATGCTGCCAAACGTAAATTCACAGCCTGCAATGGTTTCTTCGGTTTTATTTTCCATATTTTCTTTTAATAAAGTGACTTCTTCTTCCATAGCGCCGATTATGGCAATTTTCATATTTTAACCTCTTTCACTAATTGCGTATTGTAAAAACTTTTATTTAAAATAGGCTATAAAATACCTTGATAGAGGGCTTTATAAGCAAAAAAATTGTCAC
>NZ_CALPDF010000046.1 GCF_943193175.1 Neobacillus muris | reverse complement strand
ATGGATACATGCATAGCAATGGAAAGGATAAAATAATTTTTTATGTACATATGTAATTATAGAGATACGTCACAATCGCCGGCATGAATGATTTCTGACACCCGGGAATCAGAGACTAGTTTTTTTATGATCGCAAATTGTTTGAATTTATCTTTCGTCACTTCGTATTCAAATTGCTCAGGTATGATGGGCAAATTATCTAATGACCACTTTTTCCAATCCTGCCGGTATTTTTCAGGCGGTATTAGGTGGCAAATATGTCCTATCGCCCATGTAACAAAGGCTCCATTAGGAAACAGCTCGTTCGGAAACACCTCTATAAATCCATTTTGTCTTTTATGTTTAAAAACAGATGCCAGAGCAGAACCTTGATCTGGTTTTTCAGCAATAATCAATTTCATATGATAACCCCTTTTTAAGGTGGATCATGCTTCTTAATCGGACTAGAAGCCCCAAAGAGAAAAACTTTGCTCTTCATTTTACCTGTTAGTTTGATGGTAAGTAAAGATTAAAAATCATAGATTTTAAGCTTCAAAAGGATGATCCAAATGGTAAAGCCTCCGATATTTTTCCTCAGTTTCCATCAGAAACCTATGGCTTCCTTCCATAGAAATCACGCCTCGATCTAGAAATAAAATTCGGTCCATACATTCTACACCAGCAAGATGATGAGTCACCCAAATAATCGTTTTATCCTTTAATGTTTCGAAAATCGTTTTAAGCAATTTTACTTCTGTAATCGGATCAAGACCAACAGTTGGTTCATCCAATAGAACAATCGGTGTATTCTGCAGAAGAATCCTCGCCAATGCAACCCTCTGCCGTTCACCGCCTGAAAACCGCTGGCCTGTTTCCTGCATATTCGTTTCATATCCATTGGGCAATTGGATAATCATCTCATCGAGTTGAACAAGTTTACAAACCTTTCGGACTTCTTCATCTGAAGCATTTGGATTTCCTAAGCGGATATTGTTCATTATGGAGGTATTAAATAAATAGGCCTTTTGATTTAATACGCTTATCCATTTCGCCATTTCTGGACGGAGGTCAACCACATTTTGGCCGTTGATCCGCACTTCACCAGATAAGGGCGGTAAATACCCTTGAATTAGTTTTAACAGTGTTGACTTGCCAGAACCGCTCCGGCCAATCACCGCTATCTTTTCTCCTGGTTTAATCGAAGTGTTTATATGGTTCAACAAATGGGTTTCCTGAGTATATCCAAATGTAAGCTGAACCATTTCTATCAACAGTGCGGAGTCAGCAGGCAAAGATTTATTAGCCGCAGTATTTTCATTTGATTCATAATGTTTGTTGGATCCTGCCATTTCTAGGCGCTGAAATGAATCTTGATAAATGGCCGTTTCACTGATCACATCAGAAAGCGGCAAAAATGATTCCAATAACGATATCATGGAAAGGCCGATGGCAGCAATAAAAACGGGCGATAACTCCCCATTCTCTGCCATTCCTCCTGCCCAGGCAATCGAAGCGATTACACTGATACCCAAAACCAACTGAGAGCCTAAATCCCGCCAATTCACAAATGTTTGTTTTTTCTTTTCCATTCCGTACAATGCTTGTTCTTGAATGACATAGTCATCAATATATTTCGGGTAATTCCCGCTAATGATCCAATCACTGATTCCCATTATTCCATCGGTAAATTGCTGATAAAGCACATTTCTTGCCTTTTTAATCGTCAAATTCTTCTTTTTGACAATAATGAGAGAAACTGCGGGACCCACAAATACCAATTGGCCAATCAGGACAAAGAGCAGAATGGCAAAAGGAAGGGAGAATAGGCCTGAGCAAATAATGACCACAGTATAAACGGTAAGTGAAACGATGGAAGGGAACAAGGTCCTTAAATAAAAATTCTGCAATAGCTCAATATCATTAGCCAGCAGCCCTAACATATCCCCCGTCCGAAAGGCAGTTTGAATCGAAATGGCCTTTGGCTCCACCAGTTTATACAATTTCACACGCAGGCTCGATAAAATTTTCAATATGAATGAGTGAGAGAATAATCTTTCAACATAGCTGAAAACTGCCCGGCCCAGACCAAAGGCACGAACTCCCACAATCGGCACATAGACCATCAGAATCGATTCAGGTCTGGTTGCCGACTTGGAGATTAAATAGCCGGAAGTAAACATTAACGCCCCTCCAAGAAGAAGCGTTAAGGTTCCCAAAAGACAGGAAAGGAAAAACAAACGGCGGTATTGAAACAGATAAGGTAAAATCCATTTTTCCTTTTCCATTTAAAATTCTCCTTTCTGGGCCTGGACCAGACGATAATAGGCTGATTTTTGCTCCATTAATTGTTGGTGGGTACCTGTTTCAACGATTTGCCCATTGTCCAAAACAATGATTTCATCCATTTCCCGCATCCAATGGATTCGGTGTGTCGCAAAGAAGACTAATTTGCCAGAAAATAATTTCAGCATGGTTTCCTTTAATTCTGCTTCTGTTTCAATATCCAGGTGGGCAGTCGGCTCATCAAGCAAAATAATCGGTCTCCTGCCTAAAAAGGCACGCGCAATGGCAATCCGCTGTTCCTGCCCCCCGCTCAATGTACGCCCTCCTTCCCCAATCAACGTTTCCATACCCTCCGGCAATGATTGAACAACCTCCAGCAACCCTGCATGCTTAATGGCTTCTTTTACTTCCCATTCAGTCGCAGTGGGTTCATAAAAGCGAATATTATTAATCATGGTATCGTTAAATATATAGGGATTTTGCGGGATGTATGTGATTTGCTTCTGCCAATCATGGAAAGACAAAGATGACAACTTTTTCTCATTTAGCTGAAACTCTCCAGATAATGGGGATATAAAACCGCTTAACAAATTTATCAATGTTGATTTGCCTGCACCGCTTGCCCCAATGATTCCGATCCGTTTAGATCCCTTTATAAAAAACTCTATATCTTTTAAGCCTGCATGATGATTTTCTGAATATTGAACATTCAGCCCATGAAGGGATAATTCACAGGATGGAGTCCAAATGGGCAGTTCTTCCTTGGAAGGAAGTAAGGCTGTTTCAGTTAAAATGGCACTGATTTTTTCACCTGCATTTTTTCCATCCAGGGTTGCATGGTAATCCGCCCCGAATTCCCTGACCGGAAGAAAATACTCGGGAGCTAAAATCAAAATCGTTAACGCCGTAGGTAATGGAATCGCACCGTCAATTAGCCCAAGCCCTAAAAAAACTGCTACAGTGGCAATCGAGAGCATCGTAAAAAAATCTAAAGCAAAAGTTGACAAGAAGGCTATTTTTAATGTGGAGATCGTAGCACTGCGGTAATTCTCACTCACCTTCTTGATATTCTTAACATGTTGTTTGCTCAGTCCTAGATATTTGAGTGTTTCCAGTCCCCTTAATGAATCGACAAAATGATTTGCAAGCAATTGATATGTGTGAAATTGCCTGTCCGCTTTACTCCTTGCAGCAAGCCCAAGCAATATCATAAACACAATTAGAATCGGCATCACTGCCAGTAAGATTATGGCAGAACGGGTATGAAACCAAAAACTATAAACGATGATAGCCGTAGGAATAATTGACATATTCATTGTTTTAACAATAATCAGTTCAATATATCTGCGGAATTTTAACAAACCATCCATGACCAATGTTACAGTCTGCCCGGTACCTGCTTCTCTTACATATTGGGGTCCAAGATGAAATAGTTTTTGAACGAGGGACTTTCGGAGGCTTTCACTTGTTTGGGCTGCAAAATGAAAGGCTATATTCTTTTTCAAAACAGCAAGGAGTTGACGGAATAATAGAGCGCATAAATAAATGGCTAATTCATCCATGACTGTTGGAAGCAAATCTCCTCTAAATAAAGAGGAGATTGCTTCCGCCAAAGCATATGCCTGGAGGATGATCATAACGCTTTGCAGGACAGTTAACGATCCTAACTTCCATAAAACTGGTTTGATTCCATTTAAGGTAAATAATGCTCTATCCATCAGTAAGTTAAATGCTCCTTATTTGTTACCCTTCTTCGGAATATATAGTAGCTCCAAATCGTATAGCCGAGAACAAAGGGCAAAATCGTAAATGCCACAATCGTCATAACCTTAAGGGAATATCCGCCGCTTGATGCATTGTACACAGTCAAGTCATAGGCTTTATTAATGGAACTGATCATAACCCGCGGGAATAGCCCTGCAAAAATTGCCGAAACCGTCAAGGCCAAACCCAAACCAGACATGGTAAACGCCCATCCTTCCCGCTTGGTTGAGATCGCATAGAAGCCTGCACCGTAAGCAAGGACGATGAATAGGACAATGATTAATTCCGGCACCAGCCTGACTTGAAAAATATCCGTCATTGTCCAAGATAATCCCACAAAGACGACCAGTGAACCCAAAATCGCCAAATGGATTTTTTTCGCTAATGCTGCAGCACGTGTTCTCAAATCACCATCCGTCTTTAAGGCCAGAAAATGCAATCCATGCAGGAAGCAGAGAAGCGTTACAGTTAGGCCGCCCCATAGTGAATAAAGATTAATAAAATCTGAGAATCCGGCTGACATGTTCATGTCCTCTTGAATCGGCATGCCTCTAAGCATGCTTGTAAACAAAACCCCCAATAAGAATGGCGGCAATAAACTGCTGCCAAAAATAACCCAATCCCAAACATTTGTCCAGCGGGTGCTATCAACCTTGCGGCGGAATTCAAACGAAACGCCCCGGCCGATTAAGCAAATCAATACTACAAACAATGGTAAGTAATAACCGCTGAACATAGTGGCATACCAATTTGGGAAAGCGGCGAAAATAGCGCCGCCGCCTGTGAGCAGCCACACTTCATTGGCATCCCAGAACGGCCCGATGGTATTCACCAAGATGGTCCGTTCCGTCTGATTACGGGCTAGAAACCTGGAGGACATGCCCACGCCAAAGTCAAATCCCTCGAGGAAGAAGAAGCCAATAAACACAACGGCAATTAGCACAAACCATAATTCACTTAATTCCATCTTAAGCACCTACCTTAAATGGGTCCGTTGTTAGATGTGTACCGTGACCTGACAGTTGTTCCGGACCTTTTTTCACTTCACGGACGATCAGGTAAACCATTACGCCAAATAGAATCGTAAAAACAGCTAGATACATGATCGTTGAAAATAGAATCATGCCGGCAGGAACATTTGGAGAAACAGCATCAGCTGTTGTCATTAGGCCAAAAACGGTCCAAGGCTGCCGCCCCACTTCTGTCATCATCCAGCCAAATGTGTTTGCCAAAAACGGAAATGCGATTCCAGCAAGAAAGAACTTTAATAATAAGGTACTTTTATCAAGTCGTCCTTTTCTTAATTGGAGCAGGCCAATAATCGGAAGAAGAATCATCAGTACACCAAAACCAATCATTAATCGGAAGCTCCAGTATGTGGTTTTAACAGGCGGTATATAATTTGTGCCTTCGCCAACAATGGAATCATATTTAGCCTGATATTCTTTCTGAAGGGTTTCCATCCCTTTTAAGCTGCCTTCAAATTTGGAATAGGATAAAAAACTTAACGCATAAGGAATATTAAGTTCGAATGTATTTTTATGGTTTTCTGAGTCAATCAGAGCAACTCCCGACCAAGGAGCCGGATCCGCTGTATCCTCCCAAATCCCCTCTGCCGCAGCCATTTTCATGGGCTGTGTTTTAACAAGGTATTGAGCCTGGGAATGTCCGCTAAGCGCAACGCCGATACTTCCAATAAGGCCAAAAATCATGGCCATTTTCATCGATTTTCTGTAAAAAGCCAAATGTTTCTTTCTTAACAAATGGTAGGCACTAATGCCAGCGACAAAGAATGCTCCTGTACAAATCGCCCCGGTGATAACGTGAGGGAATTCAACCAGCAATTGGCCATTGGTAATCAGGGCAAGAAAGTCATTCATTTCTGCGCGGCCGTTTTTAATGGAAAAGCCAACTGGAACCTGCATAAAAGAGTTGGCCGTTAAAATCCAAACAGCCGACAATGCCGTGCCTAGAGACACAAGCCAAATGCATGCCAAATGGAGCTTTTTCGATAAACGCTCCCAGCCAAAAATCCAGATGCCAATAAAGGTAGATTCCATAAAAAAGGCAAGCAGCGCTTCAATGGCCAGCGGCGCACCAAATACATCTCCGACAAATCTGGAATAGTCCGACCAGTTCATCCCAAACTGGAATTCCTGAATTATCCCTGTTACTACTCCCACCGCAAAATTGATTAAAAACAAATGTCCCCAAAACTTAGCCATTTTTTTGTAGAGCTCATCTTTTTTAACAACATAGAATGTCTCCATTACTGCAACCATAAGCACGAGACCAATAGATAGTGGAACAAAGAAGAAATGGAATATAGTCGTTGCAGCAAATTGGAATCTGGCTAAAATAACCGGATCCACTTTAATCCCTCCTTTTTTTAATATAAACATAGTGTTTATGTTTATTTGCTCACAATTTCACAAATAGTTTCAATAAAAATGATGTATAGGTCCATTTACTGATTGCTATTTTTGAAGTTGTGATTTAAGTCACTTATATATTATCAAATTTAACCAATTTTATTGGATTTATCTGTGCCAAATTTGTGACCAATGTATGAATTTGTAAAGGGAACTATCCAAAAGACAGTTCCCTTTACAAAACTAATACTTAAATTTGACTGGATATGGAGCCCTCCATATACCAATTTTCTTTCGGGATGATATTGGAAACGGTTAAAATGAGGGAAGGAATTCGTTCCACATCAAAGATGATTGCGCCTATTTTTTTGGTAAACATAATGAAAGCACTGCCATGCGAGAAGGAACCCAATTTGCTGCCAATGTGCAGCAAAGACATGAGTATTGCCTGTTTTTCTGCTTCTTCCATCAAAATCTGCGGTGAGAATCGTAAAATCCATTCTTCATTCTCAATGGAAAAACGGAACATTTGTCCCACCCCAATACAAAAATAGTATTAATAAAACATATGAAGCAGAAGTTGTTTTATGTTAGGGGTCATCAACTAAATTTGTCATTGTGTCCATAATGGTACTTTTACAAGAAAACAAACGGTCTCTCCTTGACTGTCCATTTCTGATATTGTATATTTAAATCATCATGTAATCGAATACATTAGCTTTCGCTTTGGTCATTTGTTACATGGTAATATTTAACTTTGACACTATGGTGTCTTGAAAGGCTTAGGAGGAAAATAGCACATGCAAACTGGTAAAGTAAAATGGTTTAACAATGAAAAAGGCTTTGGTTTTATCGAAGTTGAAGGCGGAGACGATGTATTCGTACATTTCAGCGCAATCCAAGGTGATGGATACAAATCACTAGAAGAAGGCCAAGAAGTTTCTTTCGAAATCGTTGAAGGAAATCGCGGACCTCAAGCTGCAAACGTTGTAAAACTATAATTCATAAATTACTAATAATGATTAAAGGCTGACCATTTTGTCAGCCTTTTTATTTAGGATAATTTTTCCCCGCACTGTTTAATTTTTTCTCCAATTGTACATTGGGTAATGCAAAAACGATGGGCTGCTCTCCGTCCGCTCTCCTTTTTTAGGTGGCGATGCAAAAAGCAGCCATCACAGTATTGCAGCATTAAGCTTTCAACCTGATGAAGCAATTCCTTTCTTTCCGGATAATTCACCTACTACCTACCCCCCTTTTCAAAATGCTGTCGAGATTCTACAGGTTTACAAAATGAGCGTTTTCGAAAAAATCTCCTTTCCTTGGAGAGCTTGGGTAGCTAACTTATCGGCTTCTTTGTTCTCACTGCGTGGGATCACAGTGTATTTTGGCTTTATGTCAAGAGTTTTCATTTTTTCTTCAATCCGATCGAGCCAGCGATTTAATGCTTCTTCATAGCATGGCCATTCTCCCTCGAGCTGTTTTAATACAACCTGTGAGTCTCCCTTAAATTCACAGGTTAAATGATGGACCCCCAAGTCCTCAAGCAAATTCAAGGCATGGTAAAATGCTGCATATTCTGCTTCATTATTGGTTTCCATTTCATCAAATAGTTGATTGGCCCGAATGCGGTATTTCTTTTTTCCTTGTTTGAAAAAAGCGACTACACCCAATCCAGCCTGATTGGTTTCCTTTTGGAATCCTCCATCAAAGAAAATCGTGATATCATGAGGATCTTCTTCAATCTCGGCCATCAACTTTTTCATTTCCTTCATGATCCACGAAGTTCCATTCTCATCGTAAAAATACAAGTCAGTAATTTTCCCGCTTGTCTCCAGTTCATTGCCTATTTGAATGGCCGTCTCACCCGAGACCCATTCAGAGGAGAACTGAACCTTTTCACCACTTTTTAATTTATGCATCCACTCTAACCGATATTTCATTCATTTCAGCCTTTCATCTTGGAATGATAAGAGATATATCTTATTGTATGATGGGATATATTCCTTATCATACCCAGTTGATCAATAGAAATATATTTTAATGCTCTAAAGTGCAAAATATGGTAAACTGACTTTTATATGAAAAGTATTTAATCAGTCGAACATAAGGGATATATTGAAAACAGGGACCGGAGGAAGTTACATATGAATAAACCTTTAATGGCAGATTTAAGTTTGCTGTTTGTTACATTAATCTGGGGCATTACCTTTGTATTGGTCCAAAATGCCATTGATTTTCTTGAACCTTTTGCTTTTAATGGGATCCGCTTCTTTATTGCCGCATTACTATTGCTCGCCAGCCTGCTGATTTTTGATAGAAGGCAGTTAAAACGGTTAAATAAAAAAATAATGGGTATAGGCGTGTTTATTGGCTTTTGGTTATTCCTAGGCTACGTTACCCAGACAATTGGGCTTTTATATACAACCACATCAAAAGCCGGTTTTATTACTGGATTAAGTGTTGTTTTAGTGCCGATGTTTTCGATGCTTTTGCTTAAACAGATTCCGGGGAAAAATGCCTTAATTGGTGTGTTGACTGCAACGGTTGGATTGTTCTTGCTGACGATGACAGATATTTCCGGCTTGACTGCCGGGGATGGATTTGTATTTATCTGTGCCATTAGTTTTGCTATGCATATCATTATCACTGGGAAATTTTCAAACCAATATCCAACGCTGCTTTTAACGGTGATTCAAATATCAACTGTTGCCATATTCTCATTGGCTTCCTCTTTTTTATTCGAGAACTGGAGGAAATCCTTTAACCTGAATACTTTAATGAACGCAGATGTAGTGATTGCTTTAATTATCACAAGTGTTTTTGCAACGGCCATCGCCTTTTACATTCAAACTAATTTTCAAAAATATACCTCCGCCACAAGAGTGGCGTTAATCTTCGCGATGGAGCCCGTATTTGCAGCGATCACTGGCTACTTTTGGGCACATGAACGCTTATCGGCCAGTGCTTTTTTCGGGTGTTTGCTGATTTTCTTGGGCATGATCTTAGCGGAACTTCCGTCCAATAAGCTTCCGCTGCTGCGTAAACCAGGCAGTCTTAAAAGCTAAAAACTCCCTTTTGGGGAGTTTTTTTATTTGCTTGCCCATTAATCCTATTTAAAACTCACTTTAAACTTTGGCCATTTTCTTTCCTTTTTTGTGCATAGATGTCCAATGATTCCGACTAACACACCTACCACGGCTCCTCCAATGACCTCTTCCGGCTCATGTCCAAGAACTTCCTTCAACTTCTTAGGGGGTTTTTGTTCAAATTTCACCGTTTCATCCTGATGGATTTTTTCAATCAATTCATTCATTGAATTTACTTTCAAAGTCAGTTCCCCCGCCTGCCTTCTAACACCTTGAGCATCATACATGACAATCAGTCCATATATGAGAGAGAGGGCAAAGTCGACCGCCCGCAATCCCCTTTTCAATGCAATATACGTTGTTAGAGTACAAACGCCGGCAGAATGCGAGCTGGGCATGCCTCCAGTTCCAAAAAACACTTTTGGCCGCCATTCCCGCTTTTTGATATAGTGAATGGGTATTTTCAATCCTTGAGCAAGTCCAATGCTTAACAAGGCCAGATAAATGCCTCTATTCATATTCTCACCTCAAGTCTATTGTTCGAGAACCTGAGTTTTATTATTCGGGACTGGCCATACTAATTGATGGGAGGTGAAGAGAAGTGGGTAAAAAAGGTGGAGCAAACCGCGGAATCAAAGCTCCTGGGGTAAATCCGCAAGGGTATGGACAGGATGCAGAATTTTCAGAGGAACCAAAGAGCAAATTGGAGAATGCTGCTAAAAAGAGCAATAAAAAGTAAACAAAATGGCCATGAACGGACAGCAGCTATAAGGAAAAACAGGCTGTCCCGATACGAGACAGCCTGTCGTTTTTACGATATGACAGCTTCTTCAAGCGGCAGCAGGTTTCTTGCTCCACGAAGTTCTAATTCCATTAATTTGTTTAATGCCTTGTCTCTTTCTATTTTTAGTCCTGCTTCACCTAAGCTGCAGCTGACTGGTACATCGCATTTTATTTCTGCCAGCAATCTAGATAAACGAAGCATCTCTAAATCCTGTTCAATTTTGGTTTTATGGGATTTGGACAGCGAATCTAAATTGGCAACGATATCTTCTACATGATTATACTCTTTTAAAAGCTTTAAAGCCGTTTTTTCACCAATTCCTTTTACACCAGGGTAGTTATCACTAGGGTCCCCCATTAATGCTTTCAAATCAATCATTTGCCGGGGTGTAATCCCTTTTTCCTCAAAAAATGTTTGTGGTGTATGGACGAGATAATTTCCGTAGCCCTTTTTCAGCAGGATGACGGAGATCTTTTCATCCAACAGTTGGAGTATGTCTTGGTCTCCGGTCAAAATAGAAACATTAGCATGGTTCTTCACTTGGTTGGCGATAGTTCCGATACAATCATCCGCTTCAAATCCTTCCAAGCCAATATTGGGAATATCAAAGGATGCAACCACCTCTTTGACTAGATCAAATTGAGGAATTAATTCTACAGGTGCTTCCCCACGGTTCCCTTTATAATCAGGGAATAACTCGGTCCGGAACGTCTTGCTGCCCATATCCCAACAAACAGCGGCATGGGATGGCTTAAAGGTCGATACAGCAGTAAATAGATGCTTTATAAAACCATAAATTCCATTAGTTGGAATGCCTTTTGAATTAATCATAAATTGCCCTGTAACAGCCGTTGCATAAAAGGCTCGAAATAACAATGCCATGCCGTCAACAAGCAGAAAAGATGGCTGTTGCTTATTCATTTTGGACCTCCTCTTTTTAGCAGCGGGCTCTTAGAGAGAACTTCCCGCATTGCCGCCTGTTTATAAAAGCAGCACGATTTCCATTATAACATAAGTTGAACCCGGAAGCCTGCGCAATTCCTTATTCTTTTTCACAATCTAATTCGTCAACTTCTTCCAGTTTCTGTTTAATAGCAGCCAGCCTGTCAATGGATAAGCCGCCTTCCAATGCTGCCAAAAGGCTATCAAAGTAATCTTTCACCTGTTCACTCATTTCTTGTAATAAAAGAGTGTACTCATTTGTTAAGTACTCCTTATAATGTTCCATTAAACGGGAAGACTCTTGTGATAAATACACATCTGCCATCGGGTCTATTTGACTGTATAGCTCCGTGCTCATCAACTTCTTCTCATCCTTTTCAAAAAACGCCTTCGGATTCTTGAAATACGCTAAAGCCTTGGTAAAATCCTGCTGGGTTGTATCCTTAAACGCCATTGGAAAATCAATTTCTTTTCCAGCACGTTTTTCATAAGCTGAAAATGAAATATCCGGATTGATTTGATTAATCATCTGCTGAAGTGAAATCTGATACTCCTGCAGAAGCTTCTCAAGAAAACGTTCCAGCCTGACAGTTGTTGCCCGCATTTCCTGGGCAAAATCAAAACCTATACTTTCAAGAAATTCCTCCAGCGCTGCGTGCAATGCTTTTTTTATCGAGCGCCCGTCATTTTTAAGAACAGCTGGGTTAAATGCTTCTTTAAAGAAATCATTAAATCGGAAGAACACTCTCTGTTTGATATAAAAAACCAGTTCTTCTGCCTCTTGTGCCATTCGTATTTGAAGCGGGCTGATTTTTTGTTTTTCAAATATGTCTTGGATTGTAGACAATTGATGATGATATTCTTGCTGTTTCTCCTCTCTTTCTGTTTTATCTTGCTGTGAGCTTTGAATTAACCGGTTCACCATTTCACGGACCCTTTGCAATTCATTTTCTGCAGCTGAGATAGCCATTTCGGTTAACTCATTCGAAATAAACTGATAGAATCCCTGTTCAAAAAGGCTGATTCCAGATATCGTTTCTGGGCCAGGATTCCTTTTTTCATTCAACGCCTGCAGGCTCGAAACCGTATAAAGGTGGGGATTTCGAATTCCATATTGCGTTAACTGCCCCATTACATACTGAACAACCGCTTCCTTTTCCTCTTCACTTTCCGCTAAATCAATAGCATTAATGATAAAAAACATTTTATCCAGTTGAAATGATTCTTTCACCCTTCCAAGCTGAATTAAAAATTCGCGGTCTGCCCGTGAAAAAGCATGATTATAATAGGTAACAAATAAAATCGCATCCGAGTTTTTGATATAGTCAAAGGATACTCCTGTATGACGGGCATTGATTGAATCAGCTCCGGGGGTGTCGACAAGTGTGATGCCTTTCCTTGTCAGCTCACAATCATAATATAGCTCAATCCACTCTACATAACAGGATTTTTCCTCTTTCACAACATACTCATTAAATTCGCTGATATCCGTTTCTAAAATCGTTCCGAGCTGGTTAATCAGGGCATCATACCCCAATTTAAATGCCCGCAAGAAAGCGTAATGGGTTTTCTCAAGCGCATTTTCCTGTTCTGTCTCTTTAAAAACTTGATTTATTTTGGAAAGTGCTTGGGTGAAATCGTCTGCCCTTAAATCGAATACCTTCAAGGAACGATTAATATCCTCGAACATGGCCGCCCGATCCTTAAATTTTATCCGTACTGTTCCATGGCCGTAACGGGTAGTTACTGGCCTAATTTTATTGATTGCGGCCGTGGTTGGATTTGGTGAAACCGGAAGGACCTTATCCCCCATTAAAGCATTGGCAAATGAGGATTTCCCCGCACTAAAAGCCCCAAATAAAGCGACAGTAAACCCTTTATTCTCCAGCCTGGCTGCCTTCTCCGTTAATTCACCAGCCAGCTTTTGAAAACCTGGCAATTCTTCGATAAGCTGTGAAGCTTTGCGGAGCCGGGCACTTGTCTTTTTTACATCCCTTGCTTCAGGAATTGCTTTCAGGGCTTGCTGTTTTTGTCTGGCCGCGATTACTTGATTTTGGCCATTTGATTTTCCCCATTCCTCCGGCAGCCCTTGGGTTCTAACAATCTCGAATTCTTCCCTTTCCTGATTAAAAAGCCAATGGGAACTAGTTTTTAAAAATTTTTCTTCTGAAAGAAACTCTTCAATTTTCCTTTCCTTTTCTGCCATCCTGTTTTTAAACTCACGGATCCTTGAAAAGGCAGTTATATATTTTTCGATATCCTGGATTTCTCTTTGATATCGCTGAATCAGCTGCTCGTTTCGTTGTTTTAATGACGCTGCAAAACAGGTCCTAAACGGTGCTGATTGATTTCTAGCAGCTTTTTTAATCTCGTTTGCTACATCGTCTGTATATTGAAGCAGATATTGTCCGGATAGCCTTGCCCCCTGCTTTACGGCGTTTTGCAGTAAATCGACAGAAACAGGAATGGAATAAGTCTGGGCTAACTGTTGTGCTTCTCCATTTTGAATTCCCGTTTCCTTAAGAGTGCGAATCAGTAATTCCCTAATATGCCACTCAAGCTGTGATTTGGTTTTCTCAAGAATATCCTGATAAAACAGAGACAGCCTGTTCTCTTTCTCTTCATGGGTCTTCTGTTTGGAGAACAGGAAACCAACCTTAAATTCAGGCTGGCAGGACTCCAAGTAACTTTCCGCTAATTTTCTGGTTTGAAATGGCATCAAGTACGCATTGCTAAGCAATTTTTCCAGTTCGCGGTCAAATGCTTCCTCTTTTGCCAGCGTCCCTTCCTGCTCTGACTTTAATTGAGCTGACAGCTCCTTATATGTTTGTTCAATCGCTATTTTTTCCTCAATGGATCGTTCACTCACTAATTCAAAATAAGGAAGCAGGTCCTCTTCCTCCTGTTTTCTAATTTGTTCGAGATGATCCCTAGCTATTTTTTCCAATGAATGAAACAAAGAGGGCAAAAGCAAATACTGTGAGCGGTCTAGCTGCTCTAATATAAATGACTGCAGCTCGGCAAATTGATTATGGGGGTGGTCTTTCTCCCGCAAGGATGTATAAAATATTTTAGCAGGTTTTACTCCCCACGAAGCAAACGAGTCCCTCACACTTATTTGAAACTCCGAGAAACTCAATTCTTCCTCGCTGTGCTTGTCAATTTGATTGATAACTAAATAAACATCTTTTCCAGCTTCCATTAATTCTTTTGTAAAGAAAAAATTCAACTCCGCCTGGACGTGATTATAATCCATTACATAAAAGATTAAGTCTGCAAGATGAAGAGCGGATTCTGTTGCAACCCTGTGGGCATCATCAGCAGAATCAATGCCAGGTGTATCCATTATTATAGTGCCTGGCGGCAATACAGAACCGCTATGGCTTATCTCAATTTCCTGGATTTTGTCCCCATCCTTACAATAATTTTTTACGAGTTCATAATCATAAGGCGCCAAATATAATCTCGGTTTTTCATTTTTAAAAAACACCTTTGCATATTCATCACCTGATTTTACTTTAACAAGGTTGGCACTTGTTGGGATGGGGCTTGAGGGGAGAAGATTCTCCCCGACAACCCGGTTAATCATGGTTGATTTTCCGGCTGAAAAGTGCCCGCAAAAGGCAACCGTAAATTCCTGATTCGTAAACTTGTTAGCGAGCTGCTTCACTTTTTCAGCATGCCCGATATCTTTTTGCATGATTAGGTAGTCATATACAGAGACCAGTTTTTGCTTTAGTGTTTCAACGGTCTCATCTGATTTTACTGTTTTCACCATTTGTATACCCCTTAGCAGTCATAATAATATTTCTATTTTACACAATAATTCTGACTTTTCCTATTTTGACACTTCTTTCACAATTAAGTTTTTTAGAAATAAATAAGGTCAAGGATTCTCCTTGACCTTTGAAGATTTTTATTAGTGAGTCGTATTTTTTAAAACGTGCCTCATGACAAATGCATAAATGATAATGGTTGCTCCGGCAAAAGCATAAGTCATATGTAACACCACCTTATCAGCCTCATCTTAATGAGAATGATTTTCATCATTGATTAAAGTTTAGCATAATTGATAATCATTTTCAACAGCCTATAAGCGTTTGTCGAAATTATTTAACAATTTTCGGAATGAAGCGATAATAGCCTTTGAAATCATTTTTATACATTGTCAGCATACTCAACGCCTTTTCTTCTTCTGTTATCCTGACCCTAAGCACCATTGCATTTAATATTGTAAAAAGGCAGGCTGTTAAGTAACAATTAAATAGGAAGGGCACCACGATGAATTCCATTGAAACCACTAAATAATTGGGGTGCTTGATAAACCGGTAAGGTCCTTTTTTTATCACTTTTACCTCAGGAATGATAATAATTTTCGTGTTCCAGAATCTCCCCAATGTGGCAATAACCCAAATTCTAAGGCCTTCAATCGTGATCAACAATAAAACCAGCCCCTGCCAAACCGGTGATACCCCCCGATGGAGCAGCCACTTCTCTAATGTAAGAACCACAAAAAACAAAACATGCAGCAAAACGAGATAGCGGTAATGGTTCCTGCCAAATTCCACAGCTCCCTGCTGTTTCATCCACCGTTCATTCCCTCTTGCAAGAAATAATTCTGACAATCGCTGAACGATGAGGAATATAATGACTGATGCAAAAGGAAGAATATTATTCATTCTTGCCACCTCAATAATAGCAATTCAGAGCTGAATCCCGGACCTAGTGCTGTACAAAGGCCATAGGAGCCGCTTTGGATGTCCATTTCCAGGTACCTTCTTAGAACATACAGAATGGTAGCAGAAGACATGTTTCCATAATGTTTCAAAACCTGAAAAGAGAGATCAGTCATCGATGATGCAATTTCCAGTGATTTAATATACGCATCCAATACTTTTTTTCCGCCAGGATGAGCTATTAAATAATCAATCATCTTTAAAGAAAGATGATTCTTTTTTAAAAAATTTTTCACCGTGGGCTTTAACCATTTTTCAATAATATGTGGGATATCCCGTGAAAAAATAACAAATAACCCTTCATTCTTTACATCCCATCCCATGACATCAAGCGACTCAGGCATCAGGGAAGATTCCACCGCAAGGATGGATGGATAGGCTGTTTTCTGACCGATTTTGTTAAATTTGCATGCATCTCCACAAACCAAGACGCAGGCGATTCCATCGGAAAAGAGCGAAGTTCCAATTAAATTGCTTTTTGTGGCATCATTTGGTTGAAACGTTAAACTGCAAAGTTCGACCGATACCACAATCACCTTTGCCTCCGGAAAAGCTAAACAATATTCAAATGCACGTGATAAACCACTCGCCCCGCCCGCACAGCCGAGACCCCAGATAGGAATCCGTTTTGTGTGCGGACCAAACGGCAATTGATTCATAATTCTTGCCTCAATGCTTGGCGTGGCGATACCTGTTGAAGAAATAAAAAAAATCGCATCGATTTCCTCGTAGGCAATTGGTCTTTTAAGGAATTGGCTATTATGAAGGCATTTTTCTATAGCTGCTTTTCCCAGCTTGACCGCTTCCTCTACATACGCCTTATTTTTTTCCTCAAAAGTATGCCGTTCACGATACCAGGACAGGTCCTTTACAAAATATCTGGTTTCGATTTGTCCATTTGGAAATGCCCTTAATAAGCGATCGATATCTGTAAAGGAATCAGAAAATAATTCTCGGGCAAGCAGTGTTGCTTGCTCCTGCCTGATTTCATAAGGAGGAATAACCTCAGCTGCAGAAAGAATTGTCGGCATCTTCATTCTCCTTAGACTAATATAGGAGTATTTTTCCAATTCCCCTCCCATTGTATGTATAGAAATCCCCTTAAAACAAAAAAAGCTCCCTCAGCCAGAGGAAGCAAACGTTTTGAAGGTTGTTGTTGTGCATGTCTATTATAACGTGATTGATCTATTCTTTCATTATCTAAACATTTCCATTCTCAAATCGAGCTATATGCCAGGCCGCTGCCTGGCTCGTTTTCTTTCTTATGGCCGTAATTATCGGTTAAGGGTTACCTTCTTTCTGATTGCTTTTGGACTTCTATTTTAATTTCTTTGCTTGCAAGAATTCCGCAGACCTCACAATATTGCCGTTTATTATACAAAAGCCGACAATGCTCGCAATAATACTTAATCATCTTCATCACCATAGCATCAGTTTTTTTATTCTTCCTATATCATATTTCCATCACTGGCAGAATGTGACTCTAGCGCATTATCCACATTACACCCCTTGATCACTGGAGCAAAATGATAGTTCACATTCCCGCCACAATTACCATCCTTTGATGTGATATAAATCACTGTTGCATCAGTTTTTTACCTTTAACATGTTAGATATATAAGGAATGAACACTTTGTGAACTTTCCAATTTCATATTTTACTTTCAGAATTGTTTTGTATTATGAAAGAGAACTTATCTTTTTTTGCTAAAATGCTGAAGGGAGTGTAGGGGGATGGCGAAAGCGGAACTAAAAGCGAATCAGAAAACGGAAGTAGAAGACAGCTCTTCATTAAAAGGGACACTTGCCTCCGTTTTCTTTGTAGGATTATTTATTGTAGTGACTTGGGTAAGTGTCTACTATTTATTCGTTGACCGTTTCTAAGAATTAAGGGGGGGAAAAAAATGCATATTCATAAGTTTGAAAAAATTTGGCTTATTTTCGGTATAAGCTGCCTCGTCATTTTTTTATCTGTTGTAGGCGTAAGTGCCTTCTATCTAGGCAATAAACCGCCAAGCTGTTTAGCAACTATAAATCCTGAAAAAGTGGATGAGACGAAGCCTTTCAATAAACCTGGCCTTCATAAGGTAGAAGGAAAGGAATGGGATTACGAGCTGGTATATGTAGCGCAGGCATTTTCCTATAATCCAGCCCAAGTAGAGGTTCCGCTTGGAGCAAAAGTAAAAGTAATAGCCACCACAAAGGACGTCATTCATGGATTCGAAGTGGCAGGAACAAATATCAACATGATGCTTGAACCTGGCTATATCAGCGAATATACAACAACATTTGATAAAGCAGGAGAATATTTAATTGTGTGTAACGAGTACTGCGGTTCCGGCCACCATTTAATGTTCTCAAAGATTGAGGTGGTAGAAAAATGATAAACACAGCAGCTGAAAAAATAAAAGTCGACCCGCGTGATGCTAAACTTTCTATGGCACATTTTTTCGTTGCCTTTGCCGCCCTTGCGATCGGCGGATTGATGGGACTACTGCAAACACTGGTGCGTTCAGGAAAATTTGAATTGCCGCTTGGAATTGGCTATTATCAGCTATTAACCGTGCACGGCATTATGATGGGACTTATCTTAACGACCTTCTTTATTATGGGTTTTCAATATGCTGCAGTCAGCAGAACGGCAGGAACCCATTCGAATGCAGCAAGAAGGACAGGATGGATCGGTTTTTGGTTAATGACGATTGGTACAGCCATGGCAGCAACCATGGTACTGCTAAATGAAGCTTCCGTTCTTTATACCTTCTATGCCCCTTTAAAAGCACATTGGATTTTCTATTTGGGATTGACCTTTGTGGTAGTTGGAAGCTGGGTAGATGGTGCTGCCCAAATTATGACCTACGCAAAATGGCGCAAAAACAACCCTGGAAAACCGAGCCCATTATTGAGTTTTATGGCGGTTATTAACACCGTATTATGGATTGTGGCAACACTTGGTGTTGCATCGACTGTATTATTCCAGTTGCTTCCATGGTCACTTGGCTGGGTTGATACAGTGGATGTTCTTGTGAGCCGGACTTTATTCTGGTATTTTGGCCATCCATTAGTGTATTTCTGGCTGCTGCCAGCTTATATGTGCTGGTATGCCATCATTCCCAAAATTATCGGCGGGAAAATTTTCTCTGATTCATTGGCCCGTATGTCATTCATCATGTTTCTGTTGTTTTCTATTCCCGTTGGTTTCCATCACCAATTAACGGAACCTGGAATTGATCCTGCTTGGAAATTTATACAGGTCATTTTAACGTTTATGGTTGTCATCCCATCTCTAATGACTGCCTTCTCCTTATTTGCTACTTTTGAGAGATACGGACGTTCCAAAGGTGCAAAAGGACTGTTCGGCTGGTTTAAGGTACTTCCTTGGAATGACGCCCGGTTTACAGTTCCATTTATTGGTATGGCTTCATTTATCCCAGCTGGGGCTGGAGGAATTGTGAATGCTTCTAACCAAATGGACCAGGTGGTTCATAACACCATCTGGGTAACAGGACACTTTCACTTAACGGCTGCTACGTCTGTCGTATTAACATTCTTTGGCATTTCCTACTGGCTTGTTCCTCATCTAACAGGCCGAAAATTAACAAAATCGATGAATAAACTGGCCATTATCCAAGGCTGGGTTTGGTTTATCGGAATGGTGTTTATGTCAGGTGCCATGCATATTGAAGGCCTTTTAGGCGGTCCAAGACGTTCGGCTTTCTCCACATATGGCGGCTCTTCTCAGGCGGCTGAATGGATTCCCTATCAAATTGCACAGGCAGTTGGCGGTTCCATTCTATTCCTAGGGATTATTTTAGTTCTCATAATCTTTATTAATCTTGCTTTCTTTGCTCCAAAAGGCGAGGAGGAATTCCCTGTAGGTGAAGCGGAACAATCTGAAGCTGCCGCACCAATGGTATTTGAGAACTGGAAACTATGGCTGGGCATAACAGCTGTTCTCATTTTATTTGCTTACACCATTCCGTTCATTGATATTATTCAAAATGCCCCTCCAGGTTCTAAAGGATTCAAAACTTGGTAAAAGATTCAAAAGGCCCCAATCGAAATCGATTGGAGCCTTTTTTTATGGATTGACAAATAAACCGGTCAATTTAACTGATAGACCTCTCCATATTTTTCGTAAAGATAATCAATTAAGTACTTGGCATTTAATCCCTCTCCCGTGACATCACGCAAGATCTCCAGTGGTTTTTTCAGTTTTCCGTACTGATGAATATGATTGGTCAGCCACTCTTGAATGGGCTTCAATTGTCCGTCTTCAACCAGCGAATCATAATTAGGCAGATCGTCCAGCATCTTATGCTTAAATTGCGCTGCATACATATAGCCTAAAGCGTATGAGGGAAAGTAGCCAAAGCTTCCTCCAGCCCAATGGACATCTTGAAGGACACCCTCCGCATCATTTTTTGGACGTATTCCTAAATATTGATGATACATGTTGTTCCAAACCTCTGGAAGATCCGCTACGGCAATCTCATCATTAAACAGCCCTTTTTCAATTTCGTAACGGATCATTATGTGCAGCGGATATGTTAATTCGTCCGCTTCAATGCGGATAAGCGAAGGCTTGGACTCATTAATCGCCCGGTAGAAATTCTCAATGTCAATGCCGTCAAACTGTCCGCTGGCATATTTTTTCAATAAGCCATAGTTGTGTTTCCAGAAAGATAAGCTCCGCCCAACCATATTTTCATAGAATAAGGATTGGGATTCATGAATCCCCATGGAAGTCCCTGAACATAGAGGTGTCCCTATCAGATCCTTAGAAATATTTTGTTCGTAAATGGCATGTCCCCCTTCATGAATAGTTCCAAATACGGCTGTTCGAAAATCATTTTCATCGTATTTGGTTGTAACGCGGACATCTCCAGGATTTAATCCGGTAGCAAAAGGATGAACCGTTTCATCCAGCCTCCCAGCCTCAAAATTGAATCCAATATGGGCAAGAAGCTCTATACTTAACTTGCGCTGATTTTCCTTGCTAAATGGTTGAAACAAGAAATCCGTTCTTGGCTTATTTGGGGAATCTGAAATTTTCCGAACGAGCGGCACAATTTTTTCCTTTAATTCGCTAAATACCTCGTCCAATACTTCAACGGTCATTCCTGGCTCATATTGATCGAGAAGAACATTATATTTATTTCCCTGGTATCCCCAATAACCAATAAACCGTTTTGTCGTTTCAACCAATTTTTCTAAATATGGTTGAAACATGGAGAAATCCGATTTTGCTTTGGCCTCTTCCCATACACTTTCTGCTTTTGATTGCAGGACAACAAACTCTCTGTACTCTTCTGCAGGTATTTTTTTATTCTGCTCGTAATTTTTTTTACACTCTTCCAAGATCTTTCGTGTCTTGACTGGTAAGGCAGCCTTTGAAAGGGTAGCAAGATAGGCTGCCATTTCTTCAGAGGTTGACATTTTAAATACCTCTCCAGACAACATCCCAATTACTTCAGATCGTTGGTCAACGCCCTGTTTTGGCGCTCCTGTTCTTATGTCCCAGTAAAGCAAACCTATTGCTTCATGGTAAGCCGTCATCTTTCTGGCATAATCGAGAAATTCCTTTTCCGGATCTACATGGTTCATTGAAATTATCCCCCTTTTAACTATAAATTTTATCATAGTTTTCTGATATTATAATAAGTATAGGGCTAAAAAAATAGAGACTGAGTCTCTGGCGATTTTTACATTAGCCACTTTCCCAATAGGAGATAAATAGTATGAAAGAATATATCGGCTGCTGTTTATACTGCAAAAAAGAAATTTATTGTCTAGACGGGTTTTTCAATGGGGTACATACAGAAACAAAAGACCTTTTATGCTTTGACTGCTTTGAAAAACAGGAAAAACAGAAAGAAGATCCGCAAAGGTAGCCAATGCGGATCTTCCCTATTATTCTTCAACAGATAAGTCTTTGACAGGAAGCCTTTCTTCTTCTTTGTGGGTAGGCTTACGTAAATGGAATAGAGCTTTAATACAGAACAGCACTAAGATCACCACGCCAACCAAGAAAATAGTGTCCGGGATTGCCCGCCATGTTAAAATGGTTTGTACGGCATCCTTTTGAAGGAATGACGCAGAACGTGACGCAGCATATCCGTTATCGAACGCTTCCTTGATTTGCATAATACCTACCGGCAGCAAGGAGAAGAACACCATTCCAGCTAAACCGATGTTTAATAAGATACAGCTGATTTTTAACCACTTATCCTTCCAGAATTCAGGTTTCACAATATTTCTTAACGAGTATAACAACACAGCCACGGCAAACATGCCATAAACACCCATCATGGAGCCATGTCCATGTGCAGGAGTCAAGAATTGTCCGTGCTCAAAATAGGCCACAGCCGGCAAGTTAATCAAAAATCCTAATACGCCTGCTCCAACCAAGTTCCAAATGGCCACAGAGATCAAGAACCAGAATGATCCCTTGAAAGGGAAATCCACCCCGCCGTCACGCATCATTTTATATTGATCGTACGCTTCAAGGATTAATAAAGTTAATGGGATGACTTCCATCGCTGAGAAAACAGCTCCTAGTCCAATCCAAACCTCTGCAGAGCCATTATAGTAATAATGGTGCCCAATTCCGATGACGCCGCTTCCCAGCAGTAAAATCAATTGGAAATATAATTGTCTCACAGTAGACTTTTTCGTTACCAATCCTAATTGAACTAATAAGAAGCCGATCACCACAACAGCAAACACTTCAAAAATCCCTTCTACCCAAAGGTGAATGATCCACCAGCGCCAATAATCGGCAAAGGTAAAGCTGGTTCCAGGATTAATAAACAAGGCAAAAACATAGAATGCTGGTACAGCTATCGCCGAATAGAATAGCAGGTGAATCAGTCCGCCCTTATCCGTTTCCCGTTTCAATCCTGCCTTTACCCCGCGGAATACGATAAACAGCCAAATTAACATACCAACAATCAGAATCAGCTGCCAGACACGGCCCAGCTCGATATATTCCCAGCCCGTATGTCCAAACAAGAACCATTGGTTTCCTAGTTTGCCATTGGCCCCGAGCCACTCACCAATCATGCTTCCGCCGACTAGCACAACAAGTGCCCAGAATAATATATCGACCAATAATCCTTGTTTCTTAGGTTCATAGCCTCCTACGAGCGGTGCCACATATATGCCCATACCAAGCCAAGCTGTGGCAATCCAGAAAATCGCCAATTGCAGATGATAGCCTTTTGTAATATTAAACGGAAGAATATCATGGATCCACTTAATGCCAAAGAAGCTGTCAGGTTCGATATAATAGTGTGCCAACAAGGCACCAAACATACATTGAACAAAGAATAATACCGTCACGATTGTAAAATATTTGCCTGTTTTCACTTGCGAACTCGTTACAGGTATTTTTCGCAAGTCAATATTAGGAAACTCGCCTTCCTTATAGGCTTCCTGCATCCCAAATTTATAGCGGTAAAAGAAAAATAAGATCAGCCCTAGCATCACGAGGAAGATCGTAATGCTCGCGCCGCTCCACCAAACAGCCGAAAATGACAGCTGGTTGCCGGCGTCTTCATAATACGGCCAGTTATTGGTATAGGTTATTTTATCTCCTTCCCTGACTGTACTGGAAAGCCAGGCAGTCCAAAAGAAGAAATCAGAGATTTGCTTGATTTGGTCCCCAGACGCCACATATGCACGATCATTTTTAGGCATATCTGAATCCTTAATGAGATTTGGCTTTAGTCCCCAGCCATCACCTTTTGTAAAAATCTCTTGATAATGTGCTCTTACCTGTTTAAGTCCGTACTCTTGCGCAGCAGTAAGCTTTAATGTATCTTTGCTGGCATTATAGCGGTTTTTTCGCATTTCAGTGATTACCTGATTTTTTATGACTGCTTTTTCGTCTTCATTTAAGGCAGAAAACTTTTTGCCAAACTGTTGGTCAGCTTTATAGTCCTGCATACCTTCTGTATAGATTTTTAACGATTCAGCCGTATAGTCTGGACCCATATACGATCCGTGACCCAGAACTGTACCATAGTCCATCAATCCATATTTTTGCCAAACCGCTTGACCGCCCATAATGGATTCTTTTGTGAACAACACCTTCCCTTGTTCGTTCGTTACCTCGAGCGGTCTCGGTGCCTGCTCCTTAAAAATCCAGTATCCACCGCCAAGCAAGACGGTGAAGCTAAGCAAGATGACAACAATTAAAATAGATTTTAATAAGGCGTTTTTCTTTTCTTTTACCGCCGTTTTAACTGGAGTATTATGCTTTATTTCCATCCAAAGCCACCCTTTCAATATTTATCACATAGTTATTGTAGCGTTCATAAGTCAGTCACAAAGTGAAGCTTCTCATCATTTTCCTGTGATATTTAGCACTCTATTGAGAATTATTTTCATTATCTATGATGATGTTCACATATTAGACGATTCGTTTAGTGTTACAATATAATGAAGGAATGAATTAGTAATATGAAGGTGATGAAAATGAAGCAAGAAGATATTAAAGCGAGGCTTTCCCGAGTGCCCCTTTTCAAGGAGCTTTCTGATGATGAATTGGAGCAAATTGTTAGAATTGCCCAGACACGGCTTTATAGAAATAAAATGTATGTTTTTATGCAGGACGATCCGCTTGATCGGGTATTTTTTATTCAAAGCGGCAAAGTGAAAATCTATAAAACCGATTTCTCCGGCAAGGAGCAGATCGTTTCCATTTTGGAAGCAGGTGAAATGTTTCCGCACACTGGATTTTTTAGCAAAGGCCGATACCCTGCAATGGCGGAAATAATGGAAGACGCTGTTTTAATCGTCATTCCGATCGACCAATTTGAAAAAATCCTCCTTTCTTATCCGGAACTTAGTGTAAAGCTGTTTAGAGTGATGGGAGAGAAAATAATCGATCTGCAGGCAAGATTAGAAGCACAAATTCTTCATAATACATTCGAACAAATTGTTTTGCTGCTTATCAGGTTATGTAAAACAAATGGAAAAAAATCGGGCGGCCACTATAAGTTAACAACACAATTTACCAACCGTGAATTGGCCAATATGATTGGAACCTCTCGTGAAACGGTCAGCCGAACCGTCAATCTTTTAAAAAAGAAAAATTTAATTGTTCAGGATGATGAAGGAAATTACTTGATTGATCCTGAAACGCTGCAGCAAGAGCTGTTTAATTAAGAAAGAGGAAGCATTTCTGCTTCCTCTTTCTTAATTTTAGTTGATTTCCAAAGGTTTTACCGGCAATATGCGGTAAATTTTCTGCAGGACATCCTCTGTGATATTTTTTTCGACCATGATATGGACAGTTCCTTGATCAGCTTCACCCCTAATTAAACGTCCAATCCCTTGTCTCAACCTGAGGAGCATATACGGCAAATCCACTTCACTAAATGGATCCTCTGCTCCCTCACGTTTTGCAATAAAGACTGGATCATGCGGCGGGTATGGAAGGGAAAATATCAAAACATTTTCAAGAGACCTTCCCGGGATATCTAGCCCTTCCCACAGATGCATTGAACAAAGGATGGCATGCTCCTCGTTTTGAAACTTAGAAACAAGCGTGCTGATTTCCTCATCCCCTTCAAAATATACAGGGAAAGGAAGCTCCGCATGCAATAATTTGGATTTTATTTGGGCCATTTCCGCTTTTGTGTTTAACAGAATGAGCGCCCTTCCTTCTGATTGAATGATTTGCTCTGTCAAATAATCGAGCTTTTTATCTGTTTCCACTTTATGAAACTTAGGAAGATACACCTTCATCTTTTCTTCATACTCAAAAGGAGAGTTAACCGAGAAGGACAAATAATCCAAAATCCCAAGGCTTGATGCAATGTAATCAAACGAGCTTTCATTTGACAGTGTGGCTGAAGAAAAAATATAAGGCTTTTTCTGTGAAAAGACCTCTTCCTGCAGCACATCAGCGACGAGTTTCGGCATAATGACTAGAGTCCGTTCGCTGCCGGTTTCTTCAAACCATGTAATTCCATTGAGTTCCTGAAGAAAAAGGGATAAAGAATAGGTGATTTGTTCCAAATACTCTTCCACAATTTTCAAATCATATTCATTTATAACAAATAATTCACTTTCAAAGACAAGTTCTTCTTCTAATTGCTGCAGAGTGGAGTGTAATTTCCGGCACGCTCTCATTACTAATGGATGCTTATGGATCAGCTGTTTCTCCGAGCTATCAGATTTAGAGGAAAATTGGGAGATCGCATTAAAAAATGATTCATTATCCAAAATTGCTTCCTCAATCGTATTTAATGTCCGTTCACGAACATCATTTTCCATTAACCTTGTAAGCAAAGTTTCCAGTGTATATTCAGTGAAGCGGTAACTCAGCGCTTTTTGGGCAGCATATTCCAATAAATGCCCCTCATCAAAGACTACAGAGGAATATTCGGGGAGCAACGGCAGCTGCCCTTCCCGTCTCCTGGAATTCTTTGTCCAAACATGCTTCATATAAAAGTCATGCGAGCATATGATCAAATCTTTAGCATGACGGTAATATTCCCGGTTCAATGTAAGACCGCAGCGATGGCGTTTATCACAGGCAAAACAATCCTGCAACGGATCCCAGTTTACGCTTTCCCACACCTCATCAGACAGTTCTGGAAACTCCCGCCTGTCTCCATACCTTGTGAATGTCTGCATAGAACCGCCAGTATGCACAAAGACTGGCAATTGCTGATAAATAAGGTCCGTTTCCTCAGAAAACTGGATTCTTCCCTTTTCAAGTTTATTGAGACACAAATATTGTTCTTCAGATTTTGCCAGTCGGACATCAATGCTCAATCCCAGTATTTGCTCTAGCTTGGCGATGTCTCCCTCTTTTTTCACCAGCTGCTCGATTAACGTTTCATCTGCACAGGCAATCACGGCAGGACGATTTGTATAGCGTGCGTACATAATGGAATAGAGCAGATAAACAATGGTTTTCCCCGTGCCGACACCGGCTTCCGCAAACATTACCTGTTTATCCTTAAAGGCCTTTTCCAGCTGGTAGGCCATAAAAATTTGTTCGTCCCGGACTTCAAACCCGGATTCCGGCAAGATATCGTAAAATACATCCCCTATCCATTGGCTTAGTTGATCATAAAATGACTCTGTTTTAGAAACGGTAAACGGAATGCGCTCCTGCATCTGCATCTAATCCCTCCAAAAAGAATAGCGCCGTAACGACGCCAATTCCATCCCTCTATTTATTATTATTGCCTATCCTGACGCGGAGGCTTTTTCCCCCAATATTGATAAAAATCGGTTTTAATAAAACCATTAAATAGCTTTCTTTTTTTGGTTGCAGGTCTTCCATAAAGCTCTTCAAAGTTTTCATTTGAGGTTAGAATGTAAATCGACCATGTATCAAGCTTACTAAAAGTCTGGCCCATTTCCCGGTACATCTGTTCAACCTCACTTTTCTCTCCGAGCCTCTCGCCATACGGCGGATTGCCGATTATCACTCCATTTTCTTTTTTGACGGTTAGATCCTGCACCCGCATTTGTTTAAACTGGATAACGTCTGCCAACCCGGCCTCAAATGAATTTTCCGAAGCAATGGTTACCATGCGATGATCTATATCTGAACCTGTAATATCCAGCGGCTGGTCATATTTGGCCAAATCTTCCGCCTCATTACGGACATCCCGCCAAACTTTTTCCGGCATCCAATGCCAGCTTTCCGAAACAAACTCACGATTAAAACCTGGAGCGATATTTTGTCCAATCATTGCTGCTTCAATAGGAATCGTTCCTGAACCGCAAAATGGATCAATAAACGGACGGTCAGGATGCCAATTGGTCAGCATGACAAGGGCAGCAGCAAGCGTCTCCTTTAATGGAGCAGCGCCTTGGGAGGCACGGAATCCCCGCTTATGGAGGCCCTGTCCGCTCGCGTCAATCGTGATTGTTGCCACGTCTTTTAATAATGCAACTTCAATACGATATAACGCCCCATTTTCCTCAAGCCAGCCCGTTTTCTTATAATGTTGTTTCATTCGTTCCACAACGGCCTTCTTCACAATTGCCTGGCAATCGGATACACTAAATAGTTTCGACTTGACCGACTTTCCCGTTACTGGGAACTCAGCGTTTTCAGGCAAAAACTGCTCCCATGGCAGTGCTTTTGTCTTTTCAAACAATTCATCAAAGGTAAAAGCTTTAAACTCGCCTACAATCACCTTAATCCGGTCAGCGGTGCGCAGCCATAAATTGCTCCTTGCAATGGCATATTCATCTCCGGTGTAAATCACTTTCCCATTTTCCACTTTACAGTCATACCCCAGCGCCCGGACTTCTTTAGCCACTAAAGCCTCAAGTCCCATTGCTGCCGTAGCAATAATTTGATATGTTCCCATTATTTCACCCTTAAGCTTTCACTTTTGTATGTATGGTAAGTCCTTATAGCTCCAAACCGGGAGCAAAGGCGTTTAGTTCCATTATGTTCATATTTCTTTTCGCAAATTCAAACAGGATATAAAACATATAAAAAGCCCTCCAGCAGGAGAGCCATTACTATTTACCAAATAACTTATCCATTAATAACGTTCTATAAGCCATGTTCTGTACCAAAGTACTTCAAGCGACCATTAAAGTCTCGTACTATGGCGGTAACCATCTATCTACAGATTCACAAGGAATCTGTCCTTCTCCTTGTTCATTTCCTCAGAGAAAGCGCCCCTACCATAATTTGGGTTTCTCGCTCGCGGGGTTTACCCGTTCCACCCTTTCCATTTCTGGAAAGGCTACGTCACTGTGGCACTTTTAAAGGTATTCATACCATATCCTAAACGGACTTAGGTATTTTCCCAGCCGTCAGCCAAGAATCTTGGCTGCCCTAGCTTATTTTTTCACTAGGCACGAACACTACGGACGTCTCAGTCCGTGCGAGCATGGACTTTCCTCTGCAGCTTGCATATGCTACCTGCAGCGATTACCCGAACGTCATTAACGCACATGTCTTATTATATGTATTTCCTACAATTTATTCAATGGCTATTAATAGGAAATTACAGCACAATTTGTTAATCATATAACTTACTGCCAAAAACATGCTTTTCGAGATTGGACAACCGTTTTAATATGTCAAAATTAGTTGTGCCTGCCGGCTGTGCAACAGGCTGCCTTTTGGCTGTTTCTTCAAGCTGCTTGCGCAGCCTTAAATTTTCCTGTTGAAGTTCCTCTATTTCTTGCTGAAACGTTCCATAATCTTTAATGATTAAATCTAAAAATTTATCAACTTCTTCTTGTTTATAGCCACGTACCCCTGACTTAAACTCTTTCTCCAAAATATCTTTTGCTGTTAATTTTATTTTATCTGACAGCATTCTAATCACCTCGATATTCGCCAATCATTACTTTCTATTTTTTCAAAAATATGCAGTTTTGTCAATTTTCATTTGGCAAAACCGTTTTAATCATTAAATTTGCTTCTAAATATGTATATGTGGTTGGTTTAAAAATCTGCCTGTTTTAATTGTTCTTCTTCAACAATCACTTGCAGGTCATAAAAAGTGATCAGTTCGATTTGATACTCATGATTTTTTTTGTATTGTACGGCTAACTCATATAAATATTTAGGGCTGCCTTCCTTTTCTTGGTCATATAACAGGAGCATGCCCTGGCTTTTCTCAATAAAAAATTGATTTTTCAACCGAAATTGCCATGGTTTTTCATACCCTTTTTTTGTAACAGATTCTACAAAATCTGCCTGCATCAGGACAGATTCATACCATTCTTTGTTATCTTCCTTCCAAGAGGCTTCCTGCTCCAGGAACGGAGTAATGACCGCTAGCTTTAATTCGGGATATTCCAACTGAAGTTCAAAAACAACTTCTGCAGCCCAAAGCTCTACTCCCAGCTGCCCGCTGATTAACACCCATTCCAACCCCTCTTCGACTTTCGGAAGCAAGCTTTTCTTAATCGCGCCCTTTATATAAGTGACAGAAGGATGATCCCTCTTAAAAATTCCAAGTTCAAATGGCTTATAGCCAGAAATGACCAAAACATTTTTCAAAGCGGGTTCTCCTTTATATTCATTTTTTGAAAAATGGACAATCATTTTGATGTTTACAGCATATCATATTAATGTAAAAACAATAAAAAACAAGGGCTAAAAAGCCCCTGCATAGATCATTCCTATCAAGGCCTGCGGCCCATAAATGGTCCGGGCCCAAAGCCTGGACCGCCCATTCCAAAGCCCGGTGCCATGTTTGGCATTGCATTTGGCAAAGCATTTGATGCCGGCATTGCTGCAGGTGCAGCGGCTGGCATCGCCATTCCAGGAGCACATGTGTTGCAGCAATTAATTTGCTGATGGCAGACATTTTCCGCACAAGAAGCAGTCTGTGGACAATAGTGTTTATGCTGAAACATATGATGATTTACAGTTGTCGTATGAACTGGATGGATGTGCGGCACCACCGTAGTAGAAAAAGTATGATTCACAAGATTCGTGGTCGGATGAATGACTGGCGGGGCAAAATTAGTTCCAAGATACATAACTTGCTCTCCTTCCTTTCGTTTATTTCTGCTTACATTAACAGCCTATGAAAGGAGGATTACTCTTGTACTAATGAAAACACCTATTTTTCGCCTATAAAAAGGAATAAAAGCTGTCTTTCAACCCCGTTAAAACAACTGCCGTTAAACATACAACAACAAAGAATAGAAACAAAATAGCTTTATACATATTTCCCAGCTCCATAAATTTATCACGTTTATTTACTTCACACAATTTAAAATTGTACATCGTAAATCGGTGTTAGACAATATGGAATTACTGGATTTTGAGTGCAAATTTCAACATTTTTTAATCTTATTCGTTAAAAATAAATTCATAAATATTTTGTGAGCTTTTGAAGCAATCGGTTATGTCTCTTTTCAAGCTGCTCCAAGGTGGATTTATTTAGCGAATTTACCAGATGACTTTTCATTGCAAGATGAATGGCTTTCTCACAGAATTGAGCCGCAAGCTGCAAATCCTTTAGCCGATGCTCATAGATAATGGCCAATTCGGTAAAGGCTTTGAGCTGCTCCATTTCCCCGCCACAGCGTGCTGCCTCTAAAAACAATTGGCGGGCCATCACATAATTATGATCTTTTTTATGCTGGTAAGCTAAAGTCAGCATGGCTTGGCACGAGGTTTGGTCATGTACCGATGTCAATTTTGTTAATACCTTTTCAGCTTGATGTTTTTCCCCTAAGGCAGCAAACCACCGGCCTACTTCATACGTTTCTTTTCTAGTCTGATTCTGGTCCTTCCCGCATAATTGAAAGGTTAAATGCGTGTACAAGGTGACAAGCGACAGTATATCCAGCTCATTATGCTTTAAAATCCCCAGCATCCCTTCAGGCTGTTTGCTTTCAATAAAATCGAAGTAAATCATCGGTGCCAAATATCCAGGTATGTCATCCGTTCTCTCAACTCCAAGAACATCTTGTTCGACATTGGTTAACTTTATCCGGTCCAGCTTGTGCTTCCATAACCTTCTAGCCGCATGATAAATATCAAAATGGCCAAACTCGGGCAGCTTTGGCACATGCTCTCTTACAAGAGTATGCCGGGTCTTAACTTGCGGCCAATCGAATGACTTTCCATTATAGGTAACAAGCGTCTTATAATTGACACTTTCCAAAAAGCTTTGATAAAGAGGAACTTCAGCACCCGGATGCGGCAGAATATGCTGGCGTAAAATTAGCTTTTCGCCAGAAACGCTGGCATAGCCCAGCAAAAAAATCACATTTCCAGTACCTCCCCCGAGCCCTGTCGTTTCCGTATCAAAGAAAAACAATTCTTCTGCCGCAAAACCTTTAGCTGACAAAGGATGGTTTATCCCTTCACGGTTCCAAACATCCACGGCTGATAGAAAATCGCGAAAACAATAATGCCCATGCTTTTGATCAAGCGGATAGGACACTTCTCGGATGAGACAATAACCCTGGTCAAAATAGTACGGGGCCACCTGCTCGGCCTGCCACTTTTCCAAAAAGGGGACGTCAATGGATGGAGGCGCTGGTTTAAAGGATGGAGGCTCCGGCTGATTTCCAACAGACAGGTGAGGTTTTAGCCGGTTCAGTTTATTCTTTAAGGACATCGCTGCACTTCCTCTTTCGAAACGAAAGCATGGTCAAAGGCATTGATGATGGCCAATGCATCTTGTTTTGCGGTTTTGCTTACTGTATCGGTCCCAATGCATGACGGGCAGCCTGATTCACATTGGCAGTGAGCAATCATTTCCTCAGCTTCCTTAAACACATGAGCCATATCGCCATAAATTTTTTCACTTAAACCAATTCCTCCCGGATACCGGTCGTAAAAGAATATTGTTGGCTTTTCATTATGATCCGCTTTTACTTGAGGAATGACATGAATATCCTGCGGGTCAGCCATCACGAATAAAGGGGCTATATGGTTAAGGGCATGTGCCGCCCCAACCAGTCCCTGCTCCGTTCTCTCCTGTCCCAATTCAGTTAATGGCTTATTCAAAGAAATCCATGCTGCATTCGTATGGAGTTCCTCCTCCGGCAGATGAATCGGGCCAGAGCCGATGTTTTCATGGGTTTCAAATTTAATTTTTTTAAAGATGGTGGCCATGGCCCTGACACTAACATCGCCAAATCCCGCTTCCGAAGCACGATTGGTTTGAAATTTATCTACTTCCAGCACCTTTAATTGCACAGCTAAATTGGCATCTGTATAGTAATCGACTGCCACTTCCCGAACAAACGCTTTTTTCTCTTCCCAATCAAGTTTTTCCACTTGATACTGGGTGCCCTGATGCAAGTAAATGGCTTCTTCATGGAGCAATGTCATGGATGAAAAACGGTCCATTTCTCCGATTACTCTTGCCTTGGCAACATCGGTAATGTCGACAATAACGACATTTTCTTGGGAGGCCGACCGCAAACTGATATTATGCGCCGGAAAAGAATCGTTCATCCAGTACCATTTCTCTCCATTTTGATACAACACTCTTTCCTCCGTTAAATATTCCAATAGCTCCTCGGTCTCCACCCTGCCAAACGATTCACCCTTCTTGAATGGCAGCTCATAAGCGGCACATTTCAGATGATCGATTAAGATAATTAGATTATCAGGATGTATCCTGGCTGTTTCCGGGCTTTTATTAAAAAAGTAATCCGGATGCTGAATGATATATTGGTCAAGCGGGCTTGAGCTAGCCACCATGATCACAAGTGCCTCACCATGCCTCCGCCCTGCTCTTCCGGCTTGCTGCCAGGCGCTTGAAATAGTGCCTGGATACCCTGTCATCACGCAAACCTGAAGCTGCCCGATATCGACTCCTAGTTCGAGCGCATTCGTTGAGACGACACCATAGATGTCGCCGGAGCGCAGCCCTTTTTCAATTTTACGCCGCTCCGTTGGCAGATAGCCTCCCCGATAGCCCATGATCGATTTAGGCCCTAATTGGTTGTTTACTAATTCCTGCAGATACGTGAGAATAATTTCAACCCTGACCCTGCTTCTGGCAAAAACAATGGTTTGGATTTTATTTTTCAACAGTTCGCCGGCAATATTCCTGACTTCAAGAGTGGCGCTTCTGCGAATATTTAATGGTTTATTCACAATAGGCGGGTTATAAAAGACAAAATGTTTGGTTCCGCTAGGTGCCCCATTGTTATCAATCAGCTCCATTGATTCTTCCGTTAACCGTTCAGCTAATTCAAGCGGATTGGCAATCGTGGCCGAAGTGCATATAAACACCGGATGGCTTCCATAATACTCGCAAATCCGTTTTAACCTTCTGATTACATTAGCTACATGACTGCCAAATACGCCCCTATACGTGTGCAGCTCGTCAATCACAACAAACTGCAGGTTTTCAAACAAGGACACCCATTTTGTATGATGCGGCAGGATTGCAGAATGCAGCATATCAGGATTGGTGATCACGACATGCCCCGCCTGTCTGACCCGCTGACGGATATTGGCAGGGGTATCACCATCATATGTATAGCTGTTGATATCAAGGCCTGCAGATTGGATCAGTTCATTCATCTCACTTTTTTGGTCCTGGGCAAGTGCTTTTGTCGGGAACATGTAGAGTGAGCGTGCATTGGGATTATTCAGGATTGTTTGCAAAACAGGCAGATTATAGCATAAGGTTTTCCCCGAAGCTGTAGGGGTTACTGCCACTGCACTTTTTCCTGAGATTATTTTATCGTATGCAGTCCTTTGATGGGTATATAGCTGTTCAATGCCTTTATTCAGGAGCGCTTCCTTTAATAACGGATGCAAGTTTTCCGGCAATGGAACAGTTTGCGGCTTTGTTTCTGGAATGGTATGCCATGCCACAATATTATCTTTAAACTTATCGCTAGTTTTTAATTCTTGCACCAGTTCTTGAAGGTTTTTTCTTAACTTCATGTATCTCACCTCAATACCCTTATTCTAGCGAATAAACGTTCGCGAAAAAAGTAAAATAAATAGTTTTATATAAAAAAATGAACGGTAGTATTTTCCAAATGAAAAATGGCGGAATTTAAATAAAGACACCGCAGCAAATAAAATGCTGCGGTGTCTTATTTCATAGAGGGGAGCAGGAGATTATAGTGAAAGCATTGCCTGCATATCTTCTTGGGCGGTGCCGATTAATTTTAGGTTAAAGGTTTCTTGAAGGACTGTTAATACACCCTCTGAAATAAACTCAGGAGGTTTTGGCCCTATCCGGATATCTTGGATTCCTAGGCTGAACAATCCTAATAGAATAGCGACCGCTTTTTGTTCAAACCATGATAACACGATGCTGACAGGCAATTCATTTACTTCACAGCCAAATGCGTCAGCCAATGCCATGGCAATTTTCACGGTTGAAACGGAATTGTTGCACTGTCCCAAATCGATATAACGAGGAATGTTGGTGCCTGGAACCACGCCGTAGTCCACGTCATTAAATCTGAATTTACCACAGGAGGTAGTCAAGATGACAGCTTCCGGAGGTAATGAAGTGGCCAATTCACGATAGTACTCGCCGCCTTTTCCTGGAGCGTCACATCCTGCGATCACAAAGAACCGTTTGATTTTTCCTGCTTTAACTGCATCAATGACTTCTGGAGCCAAACCTAGAACCGTCTCATGGTGGAAGCCAGTAAGCAATGTTTCATCTGATTCAATATCGGCTTCTGGAAGCTCCAAAGCCCGTTCAATTAATGGAGTAAAATCATCGTTTACTATCTTCTGGACATTTTCAAGGCCTGCTACTTCATAGGAGAACATCCGGTCAGCATAAGTGCCTTTAATTGGCATTACACAATTGGTCGTAGCCAAAATGGCTCCAGGGAATTTTTCAAACAGCCGGCGCTGGTCATACCAGGCCTTTCCGATATTTCCCTTTAAATGAGGATATTTCTTTAATGCCGGATAACCATGGGCAGGCAGCATCTCGGAATGTGTATAGATATTGATGCCTTTTCCTTCCGTTTGCTTTAATAATTCCTCTAAGGCAAATAGATTATGTCCTGTTACCACGATCGATTTGCCTTCGATTTTGTTTTGGCTGACACGTATTGGCTGCGGAATTCCTAATCGTTCGGTATGGGCCTTATCCAAAAGCTCCATCACGCGTACAGCTGACTGTCCAACCTTCATGGCCATGTCGATATGCTCTTGAAGATTAAAATTTGAATTTGTTAATGTCATATACAGCGCTTCATGCGTCACTGTATCGACAAATGGATCGGTATATCCCAATTGATTGGCATGGGTACGGTAGGCAGCTATCCCCTTTAATCCAAAAATAATAGTGTCTTGCAGGCTGGCTATGGTTTCATCTTTTCCGCAAACACCAATCACTTTACAACCACCTGTTGGTGTCTGTTCACATTGATAACAGAACATGGCATTCCCTCGCTTTTTTTATTTTCCTTTAAAGAATACCGTTACTTCTCATACAGTTTATGTGATGTACATCACACAACTACCATTGTTCATATAATTGTCATGGATTTAGGTTGGTTTTTATTAACCTGATTAGAGGTCCCGGCATATATTATTGTGTGAATTTTTCAAAAAACGGGGGTACTAGTATGTCTAATCTTCCAAGCGACAAAAATAATGGAAAGAATCCATTACCTGAGCCCTTTGGTGATTTATTTCAATCGATCAATCAGTTTTTTCATGAAAAGCCGGTGAGAGGTTTTCTGCAATCCATCGATGATTTTTTTTCTACTCCATTTCCATTTCAGCCAGGATTCCATGTAGATACAGCGGAAACAGATAATGAGTATATTGTGTCGGCCGAACTCCCTGGTGTTAAAAAGGAACAAATCCATTTGCATACATCAGGCAGCACCTTGACCATCTCGATAGAAAATAAAGAGCTGGAAACAACGGAAGACGAACACAACAGCATTTATCGGCGCAAATATGTGCACAAGCAGTCATCCCGCACCATTGTCCTGCCCACAATGATTAATGAAAAAAAAATTAAAGCCTCCTATCGCGACGGATTATTAAAAATCCGAATTCCCCGTGACAAAGGAAATATTATTCAAATAGAAGAATAATTATATGTAATAAAGTAGGGAAACCTTTCTCAAGGCTTCCCCCTTATCAAACCGTACGTGCCCTACTAAGGCATACGGCTTACC
>NZ_CALPDF010000045.1 GCF_943193175.1 Neobacillus muris | reverse complement strand
ATTCCTTAGAAAGTTTAAAAACTATAATTGATTTTTGGTTAAATGCATGAACTCAGAGATGGTATGAATAATTCAGGGTAACTATTCCTATAAAGGAACAGACAAATTTTCTTCTTTTATGACCAATGAGAAAACAGGCTGGAAATTCGCCTCTGTTGTTGATCGATCAGAAATTACTTCCAGTTCTGATCATATAAGTAAAGTCGGCTGGACCCTGACGATTATTTTCGGCGTTCTAGCGGCCCTTTTTGCTTACTTCATTGGAAAAGCAATCTCTGCCAATATCCACCGAGTAAAAGAGGCTCTAGAAACGGCAGCCCGTGGCGATTTCACCGAAAGAGTATCCGTGAACACGAAGGATGAATTCAAAGAACTGGAACAAAGCTTTAACCACACCATGGATGAGTTAACGGCATCGCTGGGAAATGTAGAAGAGACGTCCAAAACCGTCTTAGAAACATCGGCTAACCTATCCATGATGACGAAAGAGACCAATGCAGCCATTTCTGAAGTAGCTTTAGCAATTGGAGAAATTGCCCAAGGTGCCAATCTGCAGGCCAGAAATATCCAAGTCAGCTCAGAACAAATGAAGGGATTATCCCATCAGCTTGATGGTATTTCTGCTGCGACTACGGATATGAACCATGTATCCCAGCGTTCCATGGATTTGAGCAACCAGGGCTTAACACAAGTCACACTGTTGACCGATAAATCAGCGGAAACACAAGCCTCAACTACAGAAGTGGCTTCGATTGTAAACGAAGTGGATGACAGAATGGAAGAGATCAATGGGATCATCGATGTCATTACCAAAATCACTGATCAAACCAACCTATTGGCGCTAAATGCCTCTATTGAATCCGCCAGAGCTGGCGAGCATGGAAGAGGATTTGCCGTAGTCGCCAATGAGGTGCGCAATTTGGCCGAGCAATCTAGATCCTCTGCAATTGAAATTAAAAGAATTGTCGACGGCATTAAGTCAGTTGTTAAGAAAGCAGTAGCCGCTATGGACCAAACCAATCAGGCAGTTTTAGAACAGGATCAGGCAGTGACCGAAACGAAAGCCATCTTTACGGAAATTTTATCGGCTGTTCAAGAACTTGCGGAAAAAGCTAAAGGTGTCCAATCGGCTGTTAAGGAAAGCCAGCAAAATAAGGATAGGGTAAGCCAAGAAATGGACAGCATTTCTAGCGTCTCAGAGCAGACGGCTGCCGCAACAGAAGAAGTGTCCGCTTCGGCCGAGCAAATCTCGGCAACGATGGAATCGTTTATCCAGCATGCTAATGGCTTAAAAGAATTATCTGAACTACTGGAAAGTGAAATCAATAAATTTAAACTTAAATAACTAGCAAGGGAAGAGGAGCCTTTCATAGATCGCTCCTCTTTTTCCAAAATTGACAAGGGTGGTAGTATGCAGTTCCCACAGATTCGGATATCACAAACCAATGCCCAGATCGGCTTACGGATTACCCAGCCGGTTCAGGAAATCCATCAGCCGCAAGCGGAAATATCCATTCAGCAGGTGCCTGCTGAAATGACGATCGAACGGCAGCCTTCTGAGCTTAGAATTGATCAGGATGAAGCATGGAATCAGCTGGGGCTTAAAAAGCTCAGTGTGCTAATGAAAGACATGGCTGCTTACTCGAGGCAAAAAGGGTTTGAGGCCATTGCTAAAATCGCAGCAGAAGGCGAGCAGATGGCCCACATCGAACTGAAGCGCGATGCCATTGTCGACATTGCTAAAGCAAAGGCGATGCCTGGACCGGCAGATTTCACGATTGCGTTCATCCCAAGCTACGGGTCTGTTCATATCCAGTATAAACCTTCCGAGATTCATATCGATTGGCAGCTGGGAGGAGCAAGCAGCGAGTATCAGCCAACGAAAGCAGTCCATGAATACACACCAGGAAAAACGGAGGTTTATTTACAGCAGCGGCCGCAGCTGGAGATAAGCTTTGTCGGTGGAAACCTAAATCAAGAAGCATAATTTGAGACCGAATGAATCGATCAAAACAAGAAGGATCAAACATGGTATAATGAGATAAGTAAGTATAGTTCTTAACCATGAACCTTTTCGAACAAACAGTATTTGCCCATTCGGCTAAAATACTGTTTTATTTTTACAACGGCACGACTAAACTTATTTGAAAAAGGTCCGATATATAGATTTAACAAGGGGAAACAGGAGGAACTATCCATGCGAATCGATAATCCGCAATACCGTTATATTTCATACCAAAACCAACAGAATCAATCAAAGGTAACGGAACTTCCTAAAAAATCATCTGCTTCCGTAGATGTCAAAATATCTTCCCGCGGCCGGGAAATTTCACAAGCTGCCTTGTCAGAACAAGCACAGCGCCAAAAAAGAGTGCAAGAGCTAAAACAACAGATAGCGGATGGAAGCTATCAGGTTGACGGAAAAAAAGTGGCGGACAAAATGTTGGATTTTTGGAAAAGTAATCAATAGGGGAGGCTTTTAGACAATGGAAGACCTGAATCAACTGACACAACTATTGGAGCGTATGATCGAGGTCCACACTCGGCTGCTTGACTTGGCTAAAGAAAAGCGAGGGGTGCTAGTGGCTGGGGACATTCAGGATATTCAAAGCCTCCTCTTTAGAGAGAGTTCATGTACGGATGAAATTCAAAAACTGGAGCAAAGGCGCAAGCAGCTTGTTCAGGAGTATATGGAGCAAAGAGGAATGACTGGTCATTCCTTTACCTTGGAAGAGGTAGTAAAGCTGCCGGCGGAACCGTCCATAAAGGCGAGGCTCGACTTAATCGCCAAACAGCTGCGCTATCTTGTTCAAGAAATTTCTCAAGTGAATGAATCGAACCAACAATTGATTCAAACATCACTATCCTACATCCAGTATGCCATGAGCCTATACGTGCCGAAAGAACAAGAAATTGGTTATGGACAGAAGAGGAAAAAGCAATATGCCAGTTTACTAGATGCAAAAATTTAGGGACAAGGAGGGACCAAAGTGACTTCAACATTCCATGGTTTAGAGCTAGGGAAGCGGGCGCTTTATGCCCAGCAGGCAGCGTTGTCGACAACGAGCCACAACATTGCAAATGCGAATACAACCGGCTACACCCGGCAGCGGGCAGAAATGCAGGCAACCAATGCCATGCCGGTTCCAGGCATGCACAACGACCAATCTCCTGCCCAAATGGGAACAGGGGTAGAGGTCACCAAACTGGTGCGGCTGCGTGATGACTATGCAGACGTTCAATACCGCGGGGAGAACAAAAATCTCGGCTATTGGGAAGCCAAGAGTGATACGTTATCTAAATTGGAAGAGGTACTGAATGAGCCGTCGGATACAGGCTTATCCTATGTTATGGACCAGTTCTGGCAAGGCTGGCAGGAGCTGTCAAAAGATCCGGACAGTGCGGCAAACCGGGCAGTATTACGCCAGCGCGGGGTAGCTGTGGCAGAAACCTTCCATCAGATAGCGGATTCCCTTAGCCAAATGAAGACGGACCTTAAAACTGTCATTAAAACGAAAACGGATGAAGTCAATTCACTTGCTAAGCAGATTAGCGGCTTAAATGACCAAATTTCACGACTAGTGCCAAATAATTATCAGCCTAATGATTTATATGACCAGCGTGATGTTTTGCTTGATCAATTGTCAAAGCTGGTTGATGTCACGGTATCGCCTTCATCCACTGGGATGATTGATGTCGCGGTTGGCGGACAACTCCTAGTTTCAGGACAGACGTCCAGCAGCTTAACCATCGAATTTGATCGTTCAGCTGATGGAACGATCAATAGCAGCGATGTTAAAATTGGCGGAAAACAGGCAAATTTGGATTCCGGTGAACTGCTGGGAAGGTTAGAATCATTTGGGTTGGATGGAACTGGCACGATTCCTGATATGGAAAACCAAATCAATCTATTAGTGGGAAAATTGGCGGGTGCGATTAATGCCGTGCACAACCCTTCCTCTGATGAGCCGGCAGCATGGAACTTGGATAACATCGCTGGGGTTTCAGCCGAAAAGGTGGACTTCTTCATCGGAACAACAGCAGGAGAAATTGAAGTGAATCCTCGAATTATGGAATCGCTGAATTTGATAGCCGCTGCCAGAACGGAAGCTGATGGTACATCATCAAGCGGAAATGGTGACAATGCGAAAGCCATCGCGGATTTGAAATTCAGCCAAATGGACTTCGCTGGGGCTACTTCAACAGCAGACGATTTTTATCGGAATATTATCGGAACGCTCGGAATTGATTCACAGGAAGCAGCCCGGATGCAGGACAATTCGCAAGTGATTATCAATCAGGTGGAAAATCGCCGCCAATCCGTTTCAGGTGTTTCATTGGATGAAGAAATGGCCAATATGATTAAGTTCCAGCAGGCTTATAACGCTGCGGCACGTGTGGTCACCACGATGGATGAATGCCTTGATAAAATCATCAGCGGCATGGGCCGGGTTGGATTATAGGAGGAAATAAAAAAATGATGCGTGTGACTCAAAGTATGTTAAATCAAAATATGTTGTTTAACCTGCAGCGCAGCAACCAGGCGATGGAAAAATATCAAAATCAGCTGGCCACAGGCAAGAACATCACCAAACCTTCTGATGATCCGGTTACTGCTGTCCGTGGGATGTTTTACCGGTCCTCCTTGAATGAAATCGATCAATATAAACGAAATACCGATGATGGGACGTCCTGGATGACGGCAACGGATGAGGCATTGAATGAGGTGACTTCTGTTTTGCAGAGGGTTAGGGAACTGACTGTCCAAGGCGAAAATGGTGCCAATGATGATAGCGCCCGATTTGCGATTGCAGAAGAAATCAACCAATTGAAGGACCATCTTGGCGAAGTAGCCAATACACAAATGGCCGGCAGGTATCTATTTGCCGGAACTGATGTGAAAACACCGCCATATGATGCAGCAGCCAAGCAGTTTACCAACACGAATACGCAAAACCTGCAGCTGCAGGTGGGCCAAAATAATAATGTCCAAATTAATGTGCTTGGAACAGATGTCTTTCATTATACCGAAGACGGAACGGAAGGGATCTTTAAAGTACTGGAAAATCTGGTTACAAAATTTACGGCCAATGATAGCAGTGCGCCTACTGGTCTAGAGGAATTAGACAGCCAAATTGATAATATTCTAAAGCACCGCGCAGAATTAGGCGCGCGAATGAATCGCATGGAATTAAGTGCATCAAGGATCGAAGGGCTTGAGATCTCGACAACACAAATGTTGGCGCAGGAAGAAGATGCGGACATGACCATCGTCATCACCAACTTACAAGCGCAGGAGAATGTTCAGCGGGCTGCTTTATCAGCTGGGGCCCGCATCATTCAACCTAGCTTAGTAGATTTTCTGAGTTAAGAAGAAGTAAGATTTGTTTTGTATAAAAACCAATAATTCGACTGGCCGGCCTCGAGATCGGCTGGCTTAACATTTAAAAAGTCAAAATATTGAGTGGATAAACATGGAAAAAAATGAACACCCCATCCTGTCCCGGTTTGTTTTTAGACGAGGCAGTATTTTTTGGAAAACCTATTTTCAAATTTTAATACTAATCCTGCTGGTTTTACTGCTCGCCTCCTATACGGCGCACCTCAGTATCACGAAGTTAGCCCAAGAAGCGAATAATTCAGAGGTTGTCAGCCTGTTAAAAATCTTTTATAAGTTGATTTGGCGCTCATTGTTCATTATCCTACCCGGATTGTTCCTATTTCTTTGGTTTTATACATACCGAATCTTGCATCCTATCCAACAAATATTTGAAGCAGTATGTCAAGACTCATCAGAATATTGTAAGTATCATTCCAATACTCAGAGTCAAGAGGTCAGTAATTTGGCAGAGAATTTGACCCACATGATTGTCAATCTTGCAAAAGAAAAAAATAGGATATATCTAAGACGCGGTCTATTAAAAGAACAAGGCTCATTTTTGTATCAAATGATTAATCGGAATCCCAATCCTATATTTGTTAGGGATTTGAAAGGAAAGTTTTTGATTGCAAACCAGGCCTATGCGGATATTCATCAAAAAACAGTTGAGGAGATTAAGACCTTAACTGTATTTGATTTATACGATGAGAAAACAGCCAAAAACCACCTTGCAAATGATAGAATGACAGTAGAGCAGCGGAAAGAGCAGTATATCCCGGAATTATTAATTGTTGACAAGGAGCAAAAACAGCGCTGGTTCAAAATGACCAAGCTCCCCATCCTCCTATCCAAAAATCATAGTGATGCAGTCCTGAGTATTGCGACAGAAATTACCGAGAAAATTCAAAAGGACTATGTGATCGAGTTCCATGCCAATCATGATGCGTTGACCATGCTGCCAAATCGCATGTATTTTCAGCAAAGAATCACCGAGGATATTCAAAATTTTGGCTTGAAAAAGGCAACCCTCATGTTCTTGGACTTAGATGGATTTAAAACGATTAATGATAGTTTAGGGCATGCAGCTGGAGATGAGTTGATTAAACAGGTGGCGAAATTGATCCTCGGCTGTATCCCGGAAACGGCGGTTCTTTCCCGAATGGGCGGGGACGAGTTCGGAATTTGGATGCCCTATACGACCGGTAATCAGACAGTGGATATTGCAAAAAAAATTCTCGATACGCTGGCAAAACCAATGCTAGTCGGATCACATGAATTGTTTATTACAGCAAGCATTGGCATCAGCATCTACCCGGAAGACGGGGAGGATGTGGAAACGCTGTTTAGGCACGCAGATAACGCTATGTACCGGGCGAAGGACAATGGGAAAAATACATTTAAGGTGTTTACACCAGAGATGAGCCAAAAGCTGCAGGAACGCATCGAAATTGAGAGTTTGCTGCTGAAAGCGTTAGAGAATGATGAATTGTACGTCGTTTATCAGCCAAAATTTGATATTAAATTAAGAAAAATAACGGGCGTCGAAGCCTTGCTGCGGTGGAATAACCCCCAGCTGGGAATGGTTCCTCCTGATAAATTTATTTCAGTTGCCGAAGAGATCGGGTTGATTATCCCGATTGGCAGATGGGTGATTCGGGAAGCATGCCGGCAAAGCAAGAAATGGCAGGAAGACCATAATATTTTTGTTCATATGGCCGTTAATCTATCTACAAAACAATTTCAATATGACGGGCTGCTTGATGACATCCAGCAAATTCTGGAGGAAACGGGGCTCGATCCAGAATGGTTAGAATTAGAAATTACAGAATCCACTATCATGGAGAATGCGGATAACGTTATATCGATTTTAGATGAATTCAAATCCATGGGGATTATTCTATCCATCGACGACTTCGGGACGGGCTACTCTTCTTTAAGCTATTTGAAACGGCTCCCTGTAACGACCCTAAAGATTGATAAGTCGTTTATACGGGATATCAACTTGAATGACGAGGATCGTGCAATTACCAAGGCGATTATTGCCATGGCTAAAAGTTTAAATCTGACAGTAATTGCCGAGGGTGTTGAAAAAGATTCGCAGATGAAGTTCCTAGAGATTAGCGGCTGCCATCAGGCTCAAGGTTTTCTAATTGGAAGGCCCTTGAAAAAACGCGAAATTGAAGAATTTCTGTTTAAGAATCTCGCTGTTTAAACAGAATGTGTACTTCCTGAGCTATACAGGTTCTAACATTGGAAACAATATAGGTAGTAGGTGACAGAATGTATCCGAAAATTAACCAGAATATTATGCTTGAAATAGCAGGCTATGATCAGACCTATCGTTCGATGGTCGCAGAGTTTGAACATGAGGAAATTCTTATTGCCTATCCGATGGATGGGGATTGGTTTGGCGCATTGCCTGATGGAACCGCTTTAGCTATTACCTATATACTGTCCGGCAGTGTGTACAGATTTCATACAAAAATAGTCGGAAGAAAAAATGAAAAAATCCGGTTATATAGAGTAGCTAAACCTGCAGAAAATGAAATCAAAAGGGTTCAGCGCCGGGATAATTTTCGTGTTGAAGCGAGTTTAGCAATCCAATTAAATGGCAACAAAGCGAATACGATTAATTTGAGTGCCGGGGGAGTCTTATGTGCATTTGGGGGCGAAATGGCAGTCAAGGAAGGAGAGATCGTCTCAGGTACATTAGAGGTTCCCAATCAAAGAAAGGAATCCGAAACGATATCTTTTCAGGGTCAGATTAAGCGCATTGATTTGCAAGAGGAATGGAAACAGGCGGCCATCGAATTTACCGATATTCATCAAAGAGATCAAATGAAAATAGTCCAATATTGCTTCGAAAGGCAGAGGCAAAATAGATAAAGCTGCGAAAACCCTCAATTGTATGAGGGTTTTTATTTAAAAATAAGAATATTATATCAAAATAAGTTTGTTGATGTCTATATAAAACGTTTACAACAATATGCAAAAATTGTATAATATCTAGTATAAAAGTCTGAAAAAATGGCAGTTTGAAAAAAATATAAAGCTCTTTTGGTTGGATTTTTATTAATTTTGAATTGACACCCAAAAAACTGGCGTGACATGCGAATTATTTGATAGAAGGTCACATCTTATATCAAAACAAATGAAATAAAGTGAAAATTAAGATTCGTTTGTTTTATTTCCTAATAAAGGAGGTATTTCTATGAGTTTAAAATCGGCACTCTTTGAAATGAAGCAATTATTGAATGATCCACAAGTGGAACTAGACGAGAAGTGGATTCAAGAATTAGAGATGAAAAACAGCTTAAAGGCCGGATCGTTAGTATTTTACCTCAACAATATGATGATGGTGAAAACAAATAGCATGGTTAATCAGTCTGGTGAAGATACAAAGAAAGTCAATCGAAAATGGACGAAGGCTGAAATGGCGTTCATGTTTCAATATATTAAAGAACGTCAAGATGAAGGTGCCCTTAATATTACAGAAATACTAGAGGAAATAGCACACTTGTTAAATCGTGGTTATCAATCTGTGAATTATAAATATTATAATCTACTAAAAGAAAAAGATAAAAAACAGCCAGAAAGCTCTAAATCATACAACTTTACAACAATTGAATTTAATGAAGTGCCGGTAGTGGCAACCGAAATCAAAAAGGACACTCCGCCAGTTGTTTCCTCAACAGCGCTTCCCGTTAAGGAGCCTGTCATGCCGGCTAATTCAACTGACTTAATTGATATTTTGTCCGGTTTGATTACAAACGTCCAGCAGCTTCCAGGAATTAATTTAAATGAATTGCTTCTGAGTCTATACCAGCTGACCAATATGGCATTGCAAAATCAAGATGCTGTCCAGCAAATGGAGAACATGAAATCGGAAATTTCTTTTGAAAACGACTCTCTCAAACAGCAATTATTGCTGGAAAGGAAACGCAATGATGAATTGCAAAGAGAGGTTTCCAAGCTGTCGAAGGAAATTCATGCGTTTAATGAATTAGGCGACGCCGCCAAAATCCAAAATTTAAAATCTTATAACCAACGACTTAAATATATTGTTGATAACTTCGGTGTTGTGCTTTAATTGGGAAGCTAATCGGATAGAGTTATTCCTTTTTCGGAATAGCTCTTTTTTTATCGTTAAAAAATTCTAACCAAAACTATTTAACTTTTTTAAAAATCATCCGATAATCAAGGAAGAGGCAGACTAGAGAGAGGAAGATTGGACCATGACAATAAACAATCCTTACCAAACATATCAACGTCAGGCTGTCACTACTTCAAAGCCTGAGGATTTAACGCTGATGTTATATCAAGGTATGGTAAAATATATTCGCTTAAGTAAAAAAGCCCTTCGTGAAAAAAAACTAGAAGAGTGTCACAGTAATAACCTCCGTGCTCAAGATATCTTGAGTGAGTTAATGGTAACATTAAAGCCTGGATACGATATCTCAGATTCCTTGCTTCAATTATATGATTATATGAAAAATAGACTAGTTGAGGCAAATTTTCGTAAACAGGCAGACATATTGGAAGAAGTCGAGGGGTTTTCGGTAGAGTTGACTGAAATTTGGTCAGAAGCCATCAAACATTTGAGAACGAAATAAAAGAGGGGCAAAATGGACGAGTTAATAGCAGCCATTCATCAAAAAACAATCGAAATGAGCCAGGCAATAAATCAGGAAAAAGTGGAGTTATTTATTCGTTTATTAGATGAAAGAAATCAACTGATGAACCAAGCGGACTCCATGAAAGCGGGACTGCCTGGATATGAGTATACTCAGGCGGCAAAGCAATTATTGAAGAAAACCCTATTGCTGGACCAAGAAATGGCCCCGTATTTAGAGGAACAGTTAGATCGTGCCAAGACCTTATTGCAGCAGCATAAAAAAAATAAACAGGTTTCTAAGAAATACCTCCCATATGTAAGACAAACAAATGGAGCGTTTATAGATTCAAAAAAATAAATGATAAACATCACAATTAAATATTATTGCGTGACCACACAATTTTTATGGGGGTGAATCTTCTTTTTTGCGCGATTCCGTAGTATTTTTTCGGTTATGTAAAACTATATAATTAGATACAATAAGATTACAAATAAAACAAAATGGTAACAGCCAAAGGTCTAATAATACTTTTACGTATCCTTTGTTTCTAGTTTAGTCTATCGGCAAAGGAGAAAAATACTATTGATGAAGTTGATTGTGCAAGAAGGGAAGATTCAGATGATCCAACAACATGAGATGACAAGACATTGTCTTAATGGTGGGATATTTGATTTTATGGAATATAAGAAACGGAAGCCATTTTTTCCAAAACCTCTAAAAATAACCCTGGGACATCCGATAAATGAAACGTTTGAGATGATTACAAATGTAGTTTATAACGATAAACAAATCCTCGCCTTAATAAAAGAGGATGAACCAGAAACCGTTGTATTAGTAGAAGCTGTCATTGAAGACGGTCAATTAATTCAAGTTTGTATGCTCGAAGATGAGCAGATTGAAGGGGTAGCCCATTTATTGGCGTAGGGTTATGGATAGGACAATTTAATGATGGATAGGGTCCAATCACGCAAGCTATGGGAAATTGGACCTATATTTTAAGCGGACATGCGTGTAACACAAAAAATGAATTTGCGTGGTTACGCATTTTTTTATTGTAAATAAAAAGCATTCAAACAACATAGAGATGGAGGGAGAAGGAAATTGAATATTGGGGATGATTGGTTTACGAAAACCATGCTGGTCAGTACTTTATCACGGAGCGGAATGGGTTCACAGCTGGCTGCAGTCAATGCTGGTACTGAAAATACCTTTACGAAGTTATTATCTCAATTATTGCTGGAAGTGGAATCACAGTCTAGTGATCCATCGGATACTACTTCATTTGTCCCTGAATATACAGACAGCATCAATCCTTTTGTAACGGATCAAACCATGCCTTTTTCGACAAATGAGCCGTTAAGTTATCAAGATCGAAGCACAGATCAACTAAATCAAGGACTGGCCGGAAAATTATCAGGAATGGGTGATGTATTTATCCGCGCCGGAAAACAGTATAATCTGGACCCAGCTTTGCTGGCTGCGATTGCCAAACATGAATCAGCGAATGGCAAATCCATGGCTGCATCGGTAAAAAATAATATAGCCGGAATGATGGGGAAAAATGGGCTCAAAACGTATGAGTCGGTGGAAGCTAGCATTATGGATATGGCCCGTAATTTAAGTAAAAACTACCTGGCTCAGGGTTTAACGAGTATTGCGCAAATAGGTGCCAAATATGCTCCGGTCGGAGCCGCAAATGATCCAACAGGGCTAAACAATCATTGGGTTGCAGGGGTAACGAAATTTTTTGAGCAATTGAAAGTTTGATCTTAATTGTTTTATTCATTCTTTAGCATCGGCCATCAAAAAGATGATGGTCTATTCGTTTTGCACATTTTCATTTGAAAGTTTTTGATAGAAATGCTGTTGTTTTGACAAATTCCTTTTACTATTTTTTGTTAATCAAAAAAAGTAGTAGATATTATATGTTTTTATATAGTATATTGATAAATATGACATATTAACTCGAAAATTATCAAAATATATCAAAAAAACACATAGAAAGGAGCCGGTTCCTTTGACAACGATTAATCTTCTTCAAAATGCATTAACTGCTTCCAGCCTGCGTCAGCAGGTGATCTCTAATAATCTGGCAAATGCGGAAACGCCAGGCTATAAGGCCAAGCAAGTAGTTTTTGAAGATATCTTAAAACAGCATTTAGCCAATCAATCTAATTTTGTTGGCACCCGTACTGACTCGCGGCATGTAGTGATTGGGCAGCCGATGGATGCCATCACAGCAAGAACGGTGGAAGATACTACAACGGTGATGCAAAATAACGGCAACAATGTTGATCCTGATGCGGAAATGACCCAGATGGGAAAGAATGCGCTCTGGTACTATACGTTGACGGAACAGCTGAATAGTGAGTTTCAGCAATTATCGATTGCCATTAAAGGAAGGGGTTAACAAAGATGTTTGATTCATTAAATATCAGTGCATCGGCCTTGACCGCACAGAGGCTTAGGATGGATGTTACCTCCTCCAATATTGCCAATGCGCAAACGACCAGGGGTAAATTGGTGAATGGGGTTTGGGAGCCATATCGCCGCAAAATGACGGTAATGGAACCAAGAGAAAAGAATTTTAATGAGATACTTCAAAATGAGATGCAAAAACAATCTGGTTCCCAACAACAGCTGCAAGGGGTAAGGGTGACAGGAATTGTTGAGGACCAAACTCCCTTTAAGGCGGTATATGACCCAAGTCATCCGGATGCGAATGCAGATGGGTATGTCTATATGCCGAATGTGGATCTATCAAAGGAAATGGTAGACCTGCTGGCGGCTTCAAGATCTTATGAAGCCAATGTGACAGCATTCAATACGGGAAAATCCATGATGCTAAAAGCTCTTGAAATAGGCCAATAGGGGGAAGATAGATGAACATCTCAGGCATAAATAGCAATTCCATCAAAATAGGTCAAAATCCGTTTCAAAAAGTAGAGACAGATACCTCTAAAACATCGTTTTCAAATGTTCTAAAAGGCTATTTGGAAAATGTGGATGCCACTGTTAAGCAATCGGAGAAGCTCGCGGTAAAGGCGGCTGCAGGTGAGGTTGACAATGTGCATGATGTCACCATTGCTTCACAAAAAGCAACGCTGGCACTGGAATTAACAACCACGATTAGGGATAAGGCAGTGGAAGCTTACCAAGAAATGATGCGGATGCAAATTTAAAGAATGATAGAAAGCTGGGCAGGGTGAAAGATGAAGCGATCATGGATAGATCAACTCAAAACTACAGGAGAGCTCTTCAGTAACTACTGGAAGGCGAGAAGCTTAAAACAAAAAGGGCTAATGATTGGGACATTCTTATTTGTTTTCGCAGCTTTAGCTGCCTTTATTATTATTGCATCACGCCCGGAATATGTACCTTTATATACTGGCCAATTAACGACCCGGGAAGTGGGCGACATCAAGGCGGAGCTGGACAAACAAGGCTTCACTGACTATAAGCTCTCGGAAACTGGTACGATGATCCTTGTCCCGAAAAAAGAGGCACCCGACCTTTTGGTCAGTCTGGCTTCTGCAGGATACCCAAAGGACAACAAGATTAACTATGATATTTTCAGTCAAAATCTTTCCTTTGGAGCAACTGATCGGCAATATAATGTCCTTGAACGCGAGGCGATGCAAAATCAGGTCGCTGATGTAATCAGCCATGTGGAAGGCATAAAAAGTGCACAGGTAATCTTGACATTGCCGGAGGATACCGTGTTTGTCCGAGAGGATGAAGAAGAAAAGGCGAGTGCCTCCGTAATGGTAGAAGTGGAGCCGGGAGTCGACCTCAAAGCGCAGCAAATCAAGGCGCTCTACACTTTAGTATCCCGAAGTGTCCCGAATCTTCCAGTTGAAAACATTACCATCATGAACCAATACAGCGAGACATTGGCTATGGAGTCATCCGAAGAGGATGGCCAGGATTTGAGCAAATATGATGAGCAGCGCAAAATTCAAAAAAATATTGAACAGGATATCCAGCAAAGTCTGCAAAGCTTGCTTGGAACGATCCTTGGCACTGAAAAAGTCTATGTCCAGACGTTTGTCAAAATGAATTTTGATAAAGTCAAAACCCAAGAAAATCTTGTCCAGCCGACTGACGGCAAGAACGGCGGAATTCCGATCAGTGAGGAAGAAAGTTCTGTAACGTCTACCGGTTCAGGTTCCACTGCCGGCGGTGTAGTGGGGACAGGTGAAACGGATGTACCCGGATATGCCGGGAGCGACGCCGGTGACAGCAATTATGAAGAATCAAATAAAAAGGTCAATTATGAAGTCAACCGAATCAATAACGAAATATTGAAGAGTCCTTATCAAATTGATGATATTACGATCAATGTCGGCGTAGAGTCCAATTCAAATTCAGGAAAGCTGCCTCAAGCAACAGAAGACAGCGTCCGAAATATTGTGTCCAATACGGTCTTAACGGCATTGGGGCACCCGGATATGACGCAGCAGGAAATTAATCAGCGGATTACCGTATTCCCGCATGCGTTTGCGAAGAATACTGCCGCGGCAGGGGAGCAGAGTCAAACGTCCAAGAACTGGCTTTATATTGGTGCAGCAGCAGCGGCCCTTCTATTGCTATTGGGTGGGCTGATTTGGTGGTTTGCCCGCCGCAGAAAGCAAAATCAGCTGCTGGCGGAGGAGGAAGAAATACCGTTCGTTCCACAGCCAATCAAGGATCAGGAGTACTTTGCTGACCAAGATATGGGTGTAGAAAGTCAGCTGAAAAAATTATTGGATACACGTCCTGAAGATTTCTCCAATGTCATCAGAACATGGATAAATGAAGAGGAGGGTTAATTTCCCATGGCAGCAAAATTAACTGGCAAGCAAAAAGCAGCAATCCTGCTCATCGCGATGGGGAAGGAAGCATCCACAAAAGTATTTAACCATTTGCCGGAGGAAGAAATTGACCAGCTGACCCTGGCTATTGCCAATATTCATAAAGTCGACAGCAAGGAAAAAGACGCTGTCTTGCAGGAATTCCATGAAATGTGCATTGCTCAGGATTATCTGGCGATGGGCGGGATTGACTATGCACAAGATGTTTTGGAGTCGGCGTTAGGTAAAGATCGTGCGAAAGAAATTATATTACGGTTAACCTCCCAGCTGCAGGTCAAACCATTTGACTTTGCCCGCCGAGTGGATGCGATGCAAATCTATCATTTTTTACAAAATGAGCACCCCCAAACCATTGCTCTTGTATTGTCCCATTTAGAGCCGAATCAAGCATCCATGATTCTGTCGTCACTGTCAGATGAATTACAGGCTGACGTGGCCCGCAGGATTGCCACATTAGAGCAAACGTCGCCGGAAGTTATCAAGGAGGTTGAACGGATCCTTGAGCAGAAGCTGGCAGCAACCATTAGCCAAGACTACAGTGTTGTGGGCGGGATTGATTCGATTGTCAATATTTTAAATGGTGTGGACCGCGGAACCGAAAAGAGCATTTTGGAACATTTAGAAGAGAGAAACAAAGAGCTTGTCGATGAAATTAAGAAACGGATGTTTATCTTTGAAGACATCATTAATCTGGATCGCCGTGCGATTCAGCGGGTCATTCAAGAAGTCGAAAATCAAGATCTGCTGCTTTCCTTAAAAGCCGCTAGTCAAGAAGTGAAAAAGGTGATTTTGGAAAACATGTCCAAAAGGATGGCCGAAACCTTCGAGGAGGAAATGCAATATCTTGGACCTGTCAGAGTGAAGGATGTCGAGGAAGCCCAAGGAAGGATTGTTTCTGTCATCCGACGCTTAGAGGATTCCGGCGAAGTGGTCATTGCCCGAGGTGGATCAGATGACTTCCTACTCTAAAGTGTTCAAAGCTTCCCATCTGTCCATTCTCGATGAAGTAAAAGTCATTAAGCAGCAGCCGGTGATTTTAGACCTGCCTCAAGACAAGCAGCAAGCGGAGCAGCTATTAGCAGCCGCTGAGCTTGGAACAAAACAGAAGGACCTCCTGAATCTTGAGGCAGAAACAAAAGCCATGGAAATCATCAACCGGGCAGAAGAGACAGCCCGTGAGCTCAAGCAAGAGGCCGAAGTAAGAATTGAGGCCTGGTGGAAGGAACAGGAACAAAGGCTTGAAACCGTGTCGGAAGAGGCCAAGCAGCAGGGATATCATGAGGGCTACCTTATCGGCATGGAGCAGGCTAAGCAGGAAATCCACGAACAGTATCGTGAGAAATTAGCACAAATCCAGCAGCTTTTAAACAGTGCCTACGATCAAAAACAGGCGATCATCTCGGAAGCAGAGCCGTTTTTGCTCGAATTAAGTACGGCGATTGCCAGCCAAATCGTCAGGCAGGAATTAGAAACACATCCAGATAAATTGATTGAACTCATTAAACAGTACATTCTTCGCTTTAAAGAAAAAGAATCGATCACAGTCTGTGTCCATCCGGATGATTTTGAGTTTATTCAATCGCAGCGTGCCCACATCATGGCGGTGGTCAACGGTGACACCGAGATTAAAGTCATCCCGGATCATACCGTTTCTCCAAAGGGCTGTATCATCCGTACGGATTATGGAAGTGTGGATGCCAGGATTGATACACAGCTTGAGGAAATCAAAAAGGTTCTGTTAGAGGCAAGAGGGGAGCCTGAACGCGATGTTATCAGTTGATCACTATGTTAGACAGGTGTGCAATATCGACCCGGTCCGTGTGAACGGGAAGATCACGCAAATCATTGGACTGACCATAGAATCTCAAGGGCCTGATGTCAAAATCGGTGAAATGTGCTGGATTTACCCTCATCAATCCCAAACACCGATTCAAGCCGAAGTAGTAGGGATAAAAGAAAATAAAGTGCTTTTGATGCCATTAGGGGAAGTTCGGGCGATCGGTCCCGGCTGTGATGTAGTGGCCAGCGGCAAACCACTGACGGTCAAAGCTGGGAACCAGCTGCTAGGCAGGATTTTGGATGGCTTAGGCCAGCCGATGGACGGAAAACCCATGCCTATTGGCTTAGAGGAAGTGCCAACACATGCCAAGCCGCCTAATCCCTTAAGCCGGCCGAGGATTCACTCTCCATTAGGTGTCGGGGTCAGAACCATAGACGGGCTGTTAACGATGGGAATGGGACAAAGAATCGGGATATTCGCCGGAAGTGGTGTCGGAAAAAGTACTTTGCTGGGAATGATTTCCCGCAATACGACAGCGGATGTCAATGTAATCGCCCTAATTGGTGAGCGGGGCCGCGAGGTTTTGGACTTTATCGAGCAAAACCTAGGTGAAGAAGGGTTGAAAAAATCAGTCGTTATTGTCGCCACCTCTGATCAGCCTGCGTTGATCCGGATAAAGGGTGCTATGACAGCGACATCCATAGCGGAGTATTTCCGGGATCAAGGAAAAAATGTCATGCTCGTCATGGACTCGGTTACGCGATTTGCGATGGCCCAGCGGGAAATTGGACTGGCAATTGGCGAACCGCCTACGACAAAAGGTTATACACCCTCTGTATTTGCCATGCTGCCGCAGCTGCTTGAGAGAGCAGGGACAGGTCCGAAGGGATCAATTTCCGCCATTTATACGGTCCTCGTTGATGGGGATGACATGAATGAACCGATTGCCGATGCGGTGAGGGGAATACTAGATGGCCATATTGTTCTGAATCGTGCCATTGGCGGTAAAGGGATTTTTCCGGCCATTGACGTATTAAGCAGTGCCAGCCGGGTCATGACTGAAATCACATCAAGTGAGCATCTTCAGGCGGCAGGCAATTTTAAAAAATTGATGGCAGCCTATAAGGATGCAGAGGACCTGATTAATATCGGCGCCTATAAGAAAGGATCAAACCGGGATATTGATATGGCGGTACGCCTGAAGAAGCAAATGGATCAATTTTTACGGCAGGGAATCTATGAAGCCTCCGAGCTCGAGGACACGAAATCTTTCTTAATCTCACAATTTGGAGCGATTATGAAATGAAATATACATTTTCTTTTCAAAAGGTATTGGATGTCAAGGAAAAGGAGCAGGAAATGGCCCATCAGGATTATGGCGCTGTTAAGCTTCGGTTGATGGAAGTCGATCAGCAGATGGAACAATTGATGGTGGAAAAGGAAGAAATGTTTGAGCAATACAATCATGTTCATCAAAAAAGCGTGTCTGAGATTTTAGAAATGCAGGAAGAAATGGAACACGTTAATCAGAAGCTCAAGCAATTGACCGATCTATCGCTAAAAATTCATCAAGAAGCAGATAGAAAACAACAGGTTTTAATCGAAAAATCTCAGGAAGCCAAGATGTGGAATACATGGAAGGACAAATCAAAACAAGCATGGCAAAAACAAATCGAACTGCAGGAGCAGGCTATGTTAGATGAGATGGCGGTCTTACGCTATTCAAGACGATAAGGAGGGGTATCATGGTTGAAAAAAACGGAAAATTAGAAAACCTCCTTTACTTAGTCATCCTTCCGGTAACCTTTACAACCATCTTATTATTAATCATTTTTATTTTTATGGGATATCCGGTAGGAAAGACGCTTATATCCTGGGGGAACAATGTTCCTGTGTTAAATCATATTGTACCGGGTTCGGCTGTCAAGGAAACTGCAGCATCACCCGGAGCAGGCAGTGGAGGCCAGAAAGCCGAAACGAGCACTGCTGGGCTGAAAGACAAGGAACAAGAAATCTCGGATTTAAAACAGCAGTTGGAGAGCAGTCAAAAGCAGCTGTCACAACTCAAACAAACGAATCTGCAGCTGGAAAAACAGCTGGAAACGAAGCAATCAGAAGCATTGAAGGAGCAAATGGAAAAAACAGCTGCCCTTTATCAAAACATTCCTTCTGCTAAAGCAGCCGCCATGCTGGAATCGATGACCATTGAAGATGCGGTGCTGACCATGGCCATGCTAGAGGAGGACGAGCAGAGCAAGATCATTGCCAGCATGAAGGATGCCAAGAAAGCAGCAGACATGACGATGATTCTTAAAGGACTTCCAATAGAAACAGAAACGGATCAAGAAGCATTAAAAGAAAAAGTTCAAGAAATGGCCCAGCTCCAAGCCAGTCCGACGCAAACACTGGCAGAGACCATAGCAGCAATGCCGGCAGAACAATCCGCCAGCATGATTCAATCGATGATGGAGTCGAATGCCCAAGTCGCCATGGAATTGATGAAAAACATCAGCACGGCTAACCGTTCGCAAATTTTAACGGAAATCGCCAAAGCAGATGCCGGTTTAGCTGCCCAAATTACCGCTGGCTTAAATTAATCGAACCACTCCAAGGAAGGAGATCACCATGAAACGCTTCATGTCTATCATACTATTATTCTATATGCTATTTGCCTTGCAGCCTGTGACGTTAGCGGCTGAATCCAATTCGAAAGGCGATTCATCCGTCTACGATACGATTAAGCAGGGAGACAAAGAAGCGTCACCTCCGGAGGTGAAGACGGCAGATAGCGAAACGCCCTCATTATTTCCCTTATTCCTAAAATTTATCCTATCATTTGCCGTTGTCATTCTCTTATTAGTTTGGCTATTGCGGTTTTTATCGAAAAAGAACCGCCTCCTGCCAGCGGGAAGCCCAGTTCTGCCATTAGGCGGACATATGCTCGGAAATAACAAATCAGTTCAGGTGTTACTTATTGGACAAACCATTTATGTGATCGGGGTCGGCGACGATGTCACGTTAATTCGCACGATTTCCCAAGGTGAGGAGTATCAGCGTCTGTTAGAAGGCTTTGAAACACAAGCCGACGGGGGCAGCCTGAAATCGCTGACTCTGAACACGAAGTCAAAATGGAACAGAATCTTAGGAAAGCATTTGCAAAAAATTGATAAGGCAAACGGAGAGGGGCAGGACGAATGAAACAAAAACTCCTCATTTTAATTCCGCTGCTTTTGCTGGGATTTCTGCCAGGAGCCGCCCATGCTGCTGAACCAGCTTCGATTCTTCCAGGAATTGACTTAGGAGATGGCTCTACAGAAAATGTCTCAAACACCGTCCGAATCCTGATTATGATTACGGTGCTGTCGATTGCACCAGCCATTCTGATTTTAATGACATGCTTTACCCGTATCATTGTCGTTTTAGGATTTGTCCGCAATGCCTTGGGAACGCAGCAAATGCCGCCTAACCAAGTACTTATTGCACTTGCGTTGTTCATGACCTTCTTTGTCATGGCACCAACGTTTTCTGAAATCAATCAGCAGGCATTTCAGCCATTCATGGACGGGAAACTGTCACAGGAAGAAGCGTTTGATGCGGCCGGTAAGCCGCTTAAGGAATTTATGGCCAAGCAGACAAGAGAAAAGGATTTGGCGTTGTTCTTAGACTATGCGAAAATGGAAAAACCTAAATCGGTTGAGGATATTCCATTAAAGGCATTAGTGCCGGCTTATGCGATCAGCGAGCTAAAAACGGCGTTTCAAATGGGCTTTATCATCTTTATTCCTTTCTTAGTCATCGACATGATTGTGTCAAGTGTACTGATGTCGATGGGGATGATGATGCTGCCGCCGGTGATGATTTCATTGCCTTTTAAAATTCTCTTATTCATTCTCGTAGATGGCTGGCATCTGATTGTGAAGTCACTGCTGACAAGCTTCTAGAAAGGACGTGTAAGATATGACACAGGAAATGGTTTTACAGCTGGCGCAAAATGCTATTTACACGATTCTTATTGTCACAGCTCCTGTGGCAGGGGTGGCGTTAGTGGTCGGCTTATTGGTCAGTATATTTCAAGCTACTACGCAGATTCAGGAGCAGACATTGGCATTTGTTCCTAAGATTATTGCGGTTTTCGTGGCGATCCTGTTCTTCGGCTCATGGATGATGCGGCATGTGCTGGAATTTACTCAAGACCTTCTGGGGAATCTTTCCCAGTTTATGGGGTAGCCTATGCTCGATATTGCAGGCTCCTGGTGGACGTTTTTATTGGTCTTTGTTCGAATCACGGCATTTATTATGACCGCCCCGCTGTTTTCAGGACGGCAAATTCCGGGGCAATTCAAAATCGGCTTAGGGGTTGTCTTAACGATTCTCTGTGCCGGTGTTATTGACCAGCCTGTTGATTCGCTATCTTTGGGAACAACGGTGATTCTCATTTTAAAAGAATTATTGGCGGGGATTGTCCTCGGGCTCGCCGCACAAATCCTGTTTCAAGCTGTCCAGCTGGCTGGAACCATCATTGACCTGCATACAGGCTTTTCCATGGCCAATCTGTTCGATCCAACGTTTGGAACGAGCACCCAGCTGACAGGAAGCTTTAAAAATATCCTGGCGATTCTCATGCTGCTTACAACCAATGGCCACCATCTGTTAATCCAAGGTGTGTTAGCGAGCTTTGATTGGGTCGAATTGCAGGCGCTCATACCGGCATGGAGCGACGGCCGGATAGCCTCCTTCTTTTTAGAGTGTCTGGCACAAATGTTTATGATTGGGTTTATGATGGCCGCACCGATCGTCGGAACCTTGTTTATTGTCGACTTTGCTTTAGGAATTGTGGCGAGAACCGTACCGCAAATGAATATCTTTGCCATCATGCCGCCAGTGAAAATCTTAATCTATTTTTGTATTTATATCTTGATATTGCCAAGCTTTTTTTACCTATTGAACATCCTATTTGAAACCATGTTCGAATCAATGGCTTCTATTTTAAAAATAATGGGGGGATAAGGATGCTGCTTCGACTAGATCTTCAGCTGTTTGCCGGTGAAAAAACGGAAAAAGCAACGCCGCAAAAGCGCCGGGAAGCAAGAAAAAAGGGGCAGGTTCCCAAAAGTCCCGAAGTCGCATCCTCCCTGACCCTCCTGCTCGCTTTTGGCTTCTTTATGGTTGGAGGCAAGAGTTTAGTAGAGGGCTGTTTAAACATTTATCGTCATAGTTTTCAAGAATACTTATTATGGGAAATGACTCCCGCCAATATAAAAGTGCTGTTTACTCAGCTTGTAGTTGATAGTGCCAAATTAGTCGCTCCTATTCTGGGGGTCACGTTGGCCGCAGGTGTTGCGGCTAACTATATCCAAGTTGGCTTCATGTTCAATCTCGAGTCGATAAAGATGAACTTTGGAAAGCTGAACCCGCTGCAGGGAGCGAAGCAAATTTTTTCGATGCGGGCGATTGTGGAATTAATTAAATCAATCTTAAAAATTGCCATTACCTCGCTAATTGCTTATTCCATCATCTGGAAAAGGAAAACAGAGTTATTTTCCATCGGTCAAAAAAGCTTATGGGAAGCATCCAGTTTGATTGGTTCGCTGATGGTTCAAGTGGGAATCTCAATTGCTGCGTGTCTGATAGTCGTAGCGGCGGCGGATTTTGCTTATCAGCGGTTTGACCATGAGAAAAAACTTCGCATGTCAAAAGACGAGATCAAAGAAGAATATAAGAAGTCAGAAGGAGACCCGCATATTAAAGGGAAGCGGCGGGCAAAACAGCGGGAAATGTCGATGAACCGGATGATGCAGGAAGTGCCAAAGGCCGATGTCATCATCACAAACCCGACGCACTTTGCGGTTGCGATCCGTTACGACTACGAAACGATGGATGCCCCAGAGGTAATTGCTAAAGGGAAAGACCATGTTGCCTTGAAAATAAAAGAAATTGCCAAAGAAAACAAAATTGCTACAGTAGAAAATCGTCCGCTGGCCCGTGCGTTGTTTGCCGCTGTGGAGATTGGCGAGACGATCCCGGAGGAGCTGTTTAACGCTGTCGGGGAGATATTGGCTTATGTTTATTATCAGGAAGGCCGGTATAAGGGGATGAAAGCATGAAGATAAAAGATATTTCCGTTTTGCTCTTAGTGATATTAATTGTTGCCATGATGATCATACCCATGCCGACATTATTATTAGACTTTCTATTAATTTTTAATATCAGTTTGTCTTTATTAATCTTGCTGGTTGCGATGAATGCAAAAGAACCATTGGAATTCTCAATTTTTCCAACCGCATTGCTGTTAACGACACTATTCCGGCTGGCGTTGAATGTATCGACAACACGGTCGATTTTATCAAAAGCAGACGGCGGACATGTCATTGAGACATTTGGTTCCTTCGTGATTGGCGGCAACCCTGTCATCGGCTTTGTCGTGTTCTTAATCCTCGTGGTGATCCAGTTCATTGTCATTACAAAGGGTTCAGAGCGGGTGGCGGAAGTCGCCGCGCGGTTTACCTTGGATGCGATGCCTGGTAAGCAAATGAGTATTGATGCGGATATGAATGCCGGACTAATCAGTGAGCAGGAAGCCCGGATCCGCCGCCGCAAGATTGAACAGGAATCGGACTTTTATGGAGCGATGGACGGTGCCAGTAAATTCGTCAAAGGGGATGCGATTGCCGGGATTGTGATTCTAATCATTAATGTCATCGGCGGATTTATCATCGGCATGGTCATCCATGGCATGGGCTTTGCTGAAGCTGCCAGTACGTTTACATTATTGTCTGTCGGTGATGGATTAGTGAGTCAGGTGCCGGCACTGCTGATTTCCACAGCAACGGGCATTACCGTAACCCGCGCAGCCTCAGACGGCAACCTGGGTTCCGATATCATGAACCAAATTTTTAACTATCCAAAACTGTTATATATTGTCGCAGGGACGATCTTAATTTTTGGATTATTGACACCGATTGGATTGGTGCTGACGGTGCCAGTAGCGGGGGCATTGGCGTTCGGCGCTTACTCGATGCAGCAGTCACGGAAAAAAGAAGAGCTGCATCAGGAGCAGGAGGAGCTGGAAAAGGTAGAAGAAGGCATCAGCAGTCCGGAAAAGGTAGTCGGTTTGCTCCAGCTGGATACGCTGGAATTGGAAATCGGCTATGGATTGATTCCTTTGGCTGATAAAAGCCAGGGCGGCGATATTTTGGACCGGATTGTGATGATTCGCCGCCAGTTCGCACTAGAACTGGGGCTCGTTATTCCCACGATCCGGATTCGCGATAATCTCCAGCTTCAGCCCAATGAATATGTGCTAAAATTCCGCGGCACCAAAATAGCTGCTGGGGAAATCTATCTCGACCATTTCCTTGCGATGAATCAAGGAGCCGAGGACGATGGAATTGAGGGCATCCAAGTCATCGAACCGGCCTTCGGCTTGCCGGCAATTTGGGTGAACACCGAGGTGAAACAACGGGCTGAACTGCTGGGATATATGATTGTCGATCCTCCTTCGGTTATTGCCACTCATTTAACAGAAGTGTTAAAGCGATATGCGCATGAGCTGCTGCGCCGTGAAGAAACAAAGGAATTAGTCGACAACCTGAAGGAAACCCATCCGAATCTGGTCGAAGAGCTGGTTCCGAGCCTGCTGTCGATTGGAGATATTCAAAAGGTGCTGCAGAACTTGCTGCGTGAACAAATTTCTATCCGTGATTTAGCCTCGATTTTTGAAACCTTGGCTGATTTTGCCGTTTATACAAAGGAACCAAGGGTGCTGACAGAATATGTGCGCCAGTCTCTAACCCGTCAGATTACGGAACAGTATGCAGAGGGCGGGGTCATTCATGTGTTAACAGCTGGTGCCACCTTAGAAAAAGGGATATCAGATGCGATTCAGCAGACGGAAACAGGAGTTCATTATTTATCGATGGACCCGCAGACATCGAGAAGGATTACGGACGAATTGCGTGACCAGATTGAACGGGTGATCCAGGCGGGCAGTCAGCCGATCTTCTTGACCTCGCCATCGATCCGGATGTACTTGAAACAATTTGTCGATAAAGTGATGCCAACGGTGCCCGTATTAGCCTACACGGAGCTCGAGCCTGAAATTGAGATCCAAAACATAGGAGTGGTCAATATATGAAAACGAAAAAAATCGTAGCAGATTCCATGCCCCAAGCATTGAAAAAGGTGCGCCAGCAATTAGGGGACAATGCGATTATCGTCAATACAAAAACCATCAAAAAAGGCGGCTTATTCGGCCTGTTCGGCACACAAAAATATGAAGTAACGGCGTATTCGGTCGAGGTAGAAGAAGAACCGGCCCATCCGAAATACATTATTGAGCGGAAAAAAATCCAGCCGCCTCAGCCGCCAAAACCTGTTACGCAGCCAGCTGCAAATCAGCCAGCCGTAAGGCCGCCTGTCAGCCACCCAAATGTCCAACAGGATTCAGCCAAAGCTCCAATGAATCCCCCGGGGGGCAATCAGACGGGGACAGGCTCTGGGTTTCATCATAAACCGCAAAATTTATATTCTTATTACGCCCAAAACGCGCAGCCCGCGGAAGCCCCGGCGGCCAAAGAAGCTCCAGAAGAAGCTATCTCTTCAGCTGCTGCTGCTGAACTGGCTGCAGCAGGCAGTGACAGTGAGTTTTTACCATTAGATATGGGGAAGGCAGCATTAGAGAGTGCGCCAGCCTTGGAAGCAAGTAATATGCCTGAACCGCCGCCCGCATCAGCTAGTCAACCGGCAGGTCTGCCCACGAAGGACGATGCGGTCTTAGATGAATTGCAGCAGATGCGCAAGATGATGATGACGCTCATGATGAATGAACGCGGGGGCACTCCTCTGCCTGAAGGAATCTCCAAATGGGTAAACCGTTTGAAAAAACAAGGGGTGGATGAGGAGGTCAGAGAGCATATTATCGACCGCCTGATGAAGAAGGTTGACCTCGATGCGGAACCAAATGAGGCGCTGCTTCAAACCGAGATCAAGGCGATTATCACGGACATTCTAAAGCAGCGCATCCCGGAAACAAACACAGTCAGCGAAGGGACACGGATGATTAATATTATCGGACCGACGGGTGTCGGCAAGACCACCACCATTGCCAAGCTGGCAACAGAGCAGGTGCTGAAGCAAAAACGCCGGGTTGCCATGGTGACGACGGACGTTTACCGAATTGCCGCAGTGGAACAGTTAAAAACCTATGCGGGAATATTAAATGTGCCATTTGAGGTGGTCCGGTCACCTGAGGAACTGATTAGGGTGCTGGAAAACCTGAAGCATTACGATCTCATTTATATGGATACAACGGGGCGCAATTACAAGGAATTGGAATATCGCGAGTCGATTAACGGGTATCTTGACCATTCCTTCCAGAGTGATAATTATTTGGTTCTCAGTATGACCACCAAATGGGAGGATATGGAAGTTTTGCTGGATGATTTTCTGGATAGTCCGATCAAAAAGTTAATTTTAACCAAATGGGACGAGACATCCAGCTACGGCTCCATTGTCAATATTGCCTATAAGTATCCGTATGAAATTGCCTATATCACCAATGGACAAAGTGTTCCGGAAGACATTATGACCGTAGATGCGGCCATGCTTGCCAGCAAAATTGCAGGAGAGGATAACTGACATGGACCAAGCACAACGCCTGCGTGAATATATGAATCAATTAAATGGAACGAAATCTCCAGCCAAGCCGCCAGCGGCCTCTCGTGTGATTACGATCACCAGCGGCAAGGGCGGAGTCGGGAAATCGAATTTCACCCTAAATTTTGCGCTCGGGTTAAAGGCGGCTGGGAAACGGGTTATTATCCTCGATTTAGACCTGTCAACCGCTAATATCAATATTTTGATGGGAATTACGCCAAGGTACAATTTGGTAGATGTACTGCACCAAAGGCAAGGTATTTGGGATGTATTAGAGACCGGTACGTCCGGAATTGAGTATATCGCGGGCGGATTGGAAATCGATGACCTGATGCAGCTGGATGATCAGACGACCGCTTTTTTTGCTAATCAAATCCAAGAGCTGCAATCGAGCACCGACTTTATCCTAATCGATACAGGGGCAGGAGTCTCAAAGGAATTGGTGGATATTATTTTAGCATCGGATGAAACCATCATGGTGACCACACCTGAACCGACATCGATGGCTGATTCCTATGCGGTACTCAAAACGGTCCTGCAATTCACGGACCAAAAACCGGCCGTTCGTTTGCTCGTTAACAGGGCGCAAAACTATCGCGAGGCAGCGGAGACAGCCAAGGTCTTGCAAAGTACATGCCGAAATTTTTTAAAGCTGGAATTAAAGCTGTTAGGCAGTCTCATGGAGGACAGTCATGTCCGCCAAGCGGTGCGGGCCCAGACTCCCTTTTATGCCGCCTATCCCAACAGCACAGCATCCAAAAGTATTAAGCAGATCGTGTATTCCTATCTTCCTGATCTGGATGAGGTGTCCGTCACAGCGGCACCGCCGGCAGGAATCCGCGGTTTCTTTGAAAAAATCCGATCGTTCGGAAAATCGTCTTAAAAGGGGGAGGACAAAATGAAGACTCCTATCCTGCTTGGATTTACGGCGTTTGTCATCAGTTTTTTTGTCTCACTGCTCCATAATACTTGGGCGATGGCCCTATTTAGGTCAGTGATCGGGTTCGTCTTGTTTTTTATCTTGGGCTTAGTGGTCCGATTTATTCTGAATCAAATTTTGCCAAAAATGAATCCTGCACTGGAAGAGCCGCCATCAATGGCAAAGACCATCCCTGAACAGATGGAGGGCAGCGTTCCGGCCGGTAACGAAAGGGAGCAGCAAGATCCTGCAGGAACGATCTAACCAGGGGAAAGTCTAATCCATCTAGTCTGAAACAACAGATCACAAGGAGAGATAACACTTGAGACCAGCATTCAAAGATGAATCCATTCCGCATGAATATCTATGGAGAATGTATCAGGAAAAATGTGATGCAGTCTCCCTGGAAAATTTGGTGAAACAATATATGTATTTAGTTGAAAGAATGGCCAACCGAATGAGTGTAACCATTCCACAGCGGCTCATTGCCAAGGAAGACTTGATGGGGCTAGGTTACATAGGGCTAATGGAGGCTATTAAAAAGTTTGATTATACCAAGGGTTATCAATTCGAGACTTACGGCTTGTGGCGGATTAAGGGCGCGATGCTGGATGGAATCCGCCAGATGGATTGGGTGCCGCGCGGATTAAGAGACAAGGCGAAGAAACTGAATCAAGCCTTTCGCGAGCTGGAGCAAATACTGATGAGGTCTCCATCGGAGGAGGAGCTCTGCAAGTATTTGGATATGCCGATGACCGAAGTCGATCAGGCGTTGTCTGCTTTATCGTTCTCCACCCTGCTTTCCTTAAATGAGCCTATAAATGCCAATGAAGAGGAAGGGAATCAACAAAGCCGGCTGGATTTGATTGAGGATGAGTCATCCATCTCCCAAGATCGAGAGTCACAGATGACGGAATTCCGTCATTTAATGGCCGAATCGATTGACAAGATGCCGGAAAAAGAAAAACTGGTGTTATCTCTCATGTATGACGAGGGGCTTACTCAAGTGGAAATTGCAGAGGTCTTGAATCTGACAAAGGGGCGGATCTCGCAGATTCACTCCCAGGCGATTCTTAGATTAAGAAGAAAGTTTGAGGCTAAAGGATATTCGCTGGATTCCTTCTTATAATTAGCGGCAAAAGGAATGACATATATTGACAGTGGTTCGCTCTATGTTATCCTATTATAATGAAAAGAAAGTAATGCATGGATAAACCTGCTGGATGAATTTTTAAAAAGAATTCCTCTAGGAGGTTTTTTTTCATGAAGCCGATCACCTACTTCAAATTTTTGGAGGAAGACAGAAAATGAATCATTCGTTTATCGAAGTAAACCCTTTATTGGTGATTCTCTCTATATTAACGGCTGCCTTTTCGTCGCTTGTCACCTATGATTTGCTTCAAAGGGCAGCAGAAACGAACGGCAAATCGAAAAAGCTGTGGACGCTGGGCAGTTCATTTGTGATGGGATTAGGAATTTGGAACATCCATTTTATTGCGATGTTTGCTTACCATATCCGTCTCAGCCTGCAAGTTAATAATTGGATTATCCTCTGTTCGATTATTTTTATGACCGTATTTAGTTACATTGGCATCGGAGTGATTCATTTAGATGCCCAATCTAAAAAGAATTTGTTCCTGGGTGGCGGCATGATCGGAATCGGCCTGATTTTCATGCATCTCATGGCGTTTTCGGCTATTGCGGCCTCTATAGATATCGGATCCCTTTACGTGTTTCTGTTCTCTGGGATTTTTATTAGCATATCCGCCGCCACCTTAACATTATTGGACGCAGTTAAAATGGAGCGGCCCGAACGAGGTGGCTCCATCCGAAAAATGGCCAGCGGATTCCTGCTTGCGGCCGCTATCTGGGTAATCCATTTTGTCGGGGGACATTTGTTTAATTGGTATGAAGTGAGACCAGATTCCCTTTATCAAAAGGGCGATGTAGTGGAACTGACAACGGTTCTGTTTATTTGTTTTATGATTAATGGTTTGTTTTTAGCCTGTTCAACCATCGACAGGCGGCTGACGAGAAAGAACGAACAGCTGAAACGATATGCGGATGAAATTAAGGATAGCGAACAGCGGTACCGCAGCTTGGTGGAGATTTCGTCCAGTGTGATTTCCGTTATTCAGGATAATGAAGTGGTCTATCTGAATGCCAGGGGATTTGAACTGATGGGGGTTAAGAATATGGAGGACCTTACCGGGAAATGCTTTCTTGAGTCGATGCAGGAACCGGATAGGGCCCAATTTTTAACGCGAATCACCGGCCTCGCTAACCGTAATACGAATGAATACCTGGAGATAACCATCACCAGCTGTAACGGCCATCCTATGCAGATGGAGTTATCCGCCAAATGGATAAATTATTCCGGAAAACCAGCGATTCTGACGGTAAGCCGGGATGTATCGGAACGGAGAAAGCAGCAGCAGCAGCTGGAAGAAAGCGAAGAGCGGTATCGGATGCTGCAGGAGAGCTTTAATCACTTTTCTAAGGACCTATTTAAAGTGATGGAACCGAGCGATTTAGAAAAACGGCTGATGGAGGAAATTGCTCAGGTTTTTAAAATAGAAGATACGTTTATTATGGAAATGGATCAGCAGCTGAATTTTTATCGCAGTACAGGCGGTTCGGAAGAATTCCATGAAATTATGTTGAAAAATTTCCGTTCTGCGGATATTGGTGAATTAGTATGGACGGAACGGGGCGCCTACGTGAAAATTGGCGAGCCGAATAACCGTATGATCCTGCTATGCAGTGAAAATAGACAAATTCAGTCGCAGCTGCAGGCTCCGCATCGAATTTGGCTTCAAACGATTTCCCGATACATCAGTGTTTTATATGAAAATCTCTTTACCATCGAGGATTTAGCGAAGGAACTGGAAAACTATAGCAATGGAAACGCTGCTTCCAAATGGGTGCTCCGCTTGCTGTTTCATGTGGCAGAGAAGGAAAGGATCCGCTTATCAGCAGATTTGCATGATTCTGTCCTGCAAAATTTGATTTTCCATTATCGTAAAATCCAATCACTTTGTATGGATTCGATTTTGCCGGAAGAATTAACACAGGAGCTTCGGCAGGTAGAAGCTGGGCTATTAGAAGGCATACACCAAATCAGGGTAACCTGTAACCATCTGCGCCCGCCTTATTTAAATGAGCAGGGGATCATTAAAGCTATGGAAAGCTTGATCGGTTATACCGAGAAACAAGTAACGTTTATGATTGAATTTGATTTTGAGGGCTTGAAATTCCTTCCAAACGAAGAAGGAACTATTGCGCTGTACCGGGTAGCACAGGAGCTGCTGGCAAACGCCCAAAAACATTCCAATGCGACTAAAGTAGAATTTACCCTTTCGAGCATGGAGGATACGATTTATTTTATGTATCAGGATAATGGTGTAGGTTTTAACCCGGATACTCAAGACTATTCTTTTGAACAGATTGGATTGTCTGGCATGAAAAAGCGGGTAGATAGTGTCGGGGGCGATATGGAGCTTTACTCCTTACCAGGAAAAGGTGTGAATGTGCTGGTGACCGTACCGGCAGATCGTCAGCAGCCTCGGCCAATCCCATTATTGGAGGCATTTCAATGATTGAAATACTGCTTGTAGATGACCATCCTCTAGTGGTCGAAGGAACCAAACTCATTATTGAGAAGGAACCGGACATGAAAGTTCAAATTGAGACATCCAGTAAGCTGGCAATAGAGCGGGTCAAGACTCAGAAATTTGATGTGATGATTTTTGACCTGCAAATGCCGGAAATCGATGGGTTTGAATTAGCAAAACATGTTCTTAAAATTGTGCCTGAGGCAAACATTCTTATTTATACAGGGTATGATATCATCACCCATTTTGATTTGCTGATGGAATCGGGCGCTGTCGGGTTTATTTCAAAGACAGCTACCAGAGATAAACTCATAAGAGCGATCCGCTGTGCGCTTCATCAAGAAGTGGTACTGCCCTTCGCTATGTTAAAGGAAATCTATCTTAATGGCCGATATGTGGAGCATAAAGAACCGGCACAGGAAAGGATCGTCTTAACTGAAAAGGAACAAGCCATCGTAAAGGAATTGGTAAAGGGGAAGACGAATAAGGAAATTGCCCAGGTACTATACATGGGACAGCGTTCTTTGGAGTACAGCCTAACCAGCCTGTTTCAAAAGCTGGGCGTTCAAACCCGGGTTGAGGCTGTTATCAAAGTGAAGGAAATGAATCTGCTTGATTAGCGCGGAACACTTCACTTTTAATTTTCTGAAAATAAATATTCACGAAACTTTTCGAAGAGTAATCCGTCTGTATGGTAGAATGTTATGGACACAAGTCAAAAAGGAGACGGGCGTATGGAGGACTTTGGACAAATTGCCTTAATTAGCATTCTTTCGCATCTATTGTTTATAGGGATTTCCTGGTGGGCGCTGCAAGCGATCCGTTTGGACAAACTGCTGCGCCCGAACCATATATTTCAAGCAAGGATGCTCTATATATTGCTATCCATAGTAATTGGATCAAGTGTTAGTAACTTTTTCCTAGACTACCTGCAATGGTCGCAGCAGCTGCCACTCCTATTGCAGTAAATACAATTGGAAAAAATTTAGTTCCTCGTACATGTTCCCAATTTGGGAAAAATTGAGTACAATCAAGTTTGTGCTAAATTTAACAACTGTGATGAACACAAAAATGAAACACGAACGAACATAGATCATTTAAAAACCGAAGCTTTGCTCAAACATAAACAAGGTTGGCATAAAATGTCCCGGGGTTGTCAAAAAGTGACGACAATTCCCAAGTATGCTCCCTGCTCCATTGGAAACAATGGTAGTAAGGGGGAGAAGAGACAATGAAAAAGAACCGAGAGACATATTTATATGCCATAATCTTGTTTTGTTTTTGTTTGGTTGTTATTGGGAATAAAACCACTGAGGCAGGCAGCAGTCTGGAACAGCCTCTTGCAGAAAAAACGGATAGCGTCAGCAGGTCTTTTTTTCAAAAAAATGCCCAGGACTTAGCAAAAATAAGTGAGGTATTTGATGCCGAAAATATTTTGCTCCAGGAATGGACATATTATGCAAGAGAACAAGCGACAGACTTCAAAAGTGAAGACGATGTGAAGGAATACGCAGAAACGCTTAAGAAAAAGTTTCCTGATTGGCAATGGACCGAGAAAAACACAGCCGAATCATGGGAACTGACAGCAGTATCTCCAACTTCGAACCACCACAATGAAATGCTTCAAATCATGGCAACCCACACAAAACAACCACTTACTGCGTATACTGTTTATCGAGTCAGTGGAGAACAGTGGAACAAGGCTTCCGAAGCCTTTTTCAAATCAAGTGAATTTGAGAATAGGCACAATGACATATTTCGAGAAAATCCTACAGTTTTTTCTTGTATGAAAGGGTTTTACAGTGATACGATTGTGGATAGGGCTTTAGCAGAGAAAGCAGGGGATTTACTCACTGGATTTAAGGCAACAGAAATCGAAGCGTTAAAAGAGGAGACGTTCATGTCTGTTTCAGCCGCGTCCCCGATGTTTTCCGACTCGATTGGTACGAAAAAAAGTAACATGAACCTGCAAATTGGCTTACGCTCCGAAGGATTGGGCGGAGAGACTACCGTTGTAGTTGGCACACCTATCATAACGATTGAATATTAATATAGAGAAAATGGACGCGGAGGGGAATACTCTTGGAAAAGATCATCGTCCGCGGCGGACAAAGGCTCCAAGGAACGGTTAAAGTAGAAGGCGCAAAAAATGCCGTCCTGCCTGTTATCGCTGCAACATTATTAGCAAGTGATGGAAAAAGTGTAATTTATGATGTACCTACACTCTCCGATGTATACACAATAAATGAAGTCTTACGTTACCTAAACGCAGACGTAGCTTTTAATCATAACACCGTTGTTGTTGATGCATCTAGAGTGTTACGTGAAGAAGCGCCGTTCGAATATGTTCGAAAAATGCGCGCGTCAGTACTTGTTATGGGATCATTATTAGCTAGAAACGGCCGTGCCCGAGTAGCGCTCCCAGGCGGCTGTGCGATTGGATCCCGTCCGATCGACCAGCATTTAAAGGGCTTTGAAGCCATGGGTGCAACGGTCAAGGTCGGAAATGGCTTTATCGAAGCGGAGGTTGACGGCCGCTTGCGTGGAGCTAAAATCTACTTGGATTTCCCAAGTGTTGGAGCAACGGAAAACATTATGATGGCGGCTTCTCTTGCAAAGGGAACAACGATCATAGAAAATGCTGCAAAAGAGCCAGAGATTGTTGACCTGGCCAATTTCTTGAATAAAATGGGCGGCAAAGTAAAAGGAGCCGGTACCGGCACGATTCGCATTGAAGGTGTGGATGTCTTATTCGGTGTCGAGCATACGATCATTCCGGACCGGATTGAAGCAGGTACTTTCATGGTGGCTGCTGCAATTACAGGCGGAAATGTCCTTGTTCGCGGGGCCGTTCCAGAGCATCTTTCTTCATTGATTGCCAAAATGGAGGAGATGGGTGTCACAATTATTGAGGAAGAGGATGGCGTCCGTGTCATTGGACCGGACCGTTTGAAGGCAGTTGATATCAAGACGATGCCGCATCCAGGCTTCCCCACTGATATGCAATCGCAGATGATGGCCTTATTGCTTCGAGCACAAGGCACATCGATGATTACCGAAACGGTATTTGAAAATCGCTTCATGCATGTGGAAGAATTCCGCCGCATGAATGCCGATATTAAAATCGAAGGGCGTTCCGTTATCCTAAACGGTCCTTCTAACCTGCAGGGGGCTGAAGTTTCAGCAACGGATCTTCGCGCTGCGGCTGCCTTGATTTTAACCGGGCTAGTTGCTGAAGGTGTAACACGCGTGACGGAGCTCAAGCACTTAGACCGCGGCTACGTGAACTTCCACCAGAAGCTGGCGGGATTAGGTGCCGACATCGAGCGCGTGAAGGAGCAAGATGAAGAACTTTTCATCGGCATGCCTAAATTCGTATCAGACATGAATGCATAATTTTTAGCAAAAGAATGAATACAACAACCAAAGCAGCGGGGCCTGGCAACGGGTCCTGTTTTTATTTTATTATGCCGCTGTTTGCTTAAAATGGCCTTAAAAAATTTCTGTAATAAATGCTTGTCCGCCTCCATATGTTTTAAAGAGACAGACAACCGGCAGCAAAAGCCGGCTGTAAAATGACATACTGGAGGCACACTCATGAAAAAATTCAACCCATTCATCGCAGCAGCTGCATTTGTTATTGCCTTAACGTTGATGATTCCCGCCATTCTGGTCATCCCGTTCTCCGATCACAAAGCGAGCGGAAAGCTTGGAGAGGACCTGAACAAGGCCCCAGCAGCGGTTTCACCCACTGCATCCGCGGACCCGGCACTTGAGGTAGCTGTGTTCCGTTCCGCCCAGAAACAAATTGAAAAAGTGAAGCTGGAGGATTATTTGGTTGGCGTGGTCGCAGCCGAGATGCCGGCGGACTTCAATCCGGAGGCACTGAAGGCCCAGGCGCTGACCGCGAGAACCTATATCGTCAATCGATTGGTGAACAAAGACACCATGGGCGCACCGGAAGGCTCGCAGGTGACCGATACGCAAATCCATCAGGTTTACATGAATGATGCGGAACAGCGGAAAGCATGGGGGAAGGATTATGATTGGAAAAAGAAGAAGATCGTAGAGGCAGTACAGGCAACCAGCGGACAAATTATCACCTATGAAGGCAAGCCTATCAACGCCCTGTTTTTTTCGACGAGCAATGGCTATACGGAAAACTCCGAGGATTACTGGTCCGGGAGCTTCCCTTATTTACGAAGTGTCTCCAGCCCATGGGACAAAAATTCACCCAAGTTCAGTAATCAAAAAGTGATAACGGTGAAAGAGTTTGAGACACGATTAGGTGTAAAAATTGGCTCGAACGGCGAGATTGGCGAAATCACCGAGCGCACCGCCGGCAAACGGGTGGCCAAGGTTGATTTCAATGGAAAAGTGTTAACCGGCAAAGAAATCCGAGATAAGCTCGATTTAATGTCCTCCGACTTTTCGTGGCAGCTGAAAGGCAGCAATATTGTCATTGCCACGAAGGGAAACGGCCACGGGGTTGGCATGAGCCAATATGGCGCCAATGGGATGGCTGAGGAAGGCAAGAACTATCAGGAAATCGTGAAGTACTATTACAAGGGCGTCGAGGTTTCGCAGGCAGACAGCATGCTGGCGACGATTACGGCGCAAAAATAGATGGGATAGCTGGAGCCAGGCGGATGTCTGGCTCTTTTCATATTGGGAAAATTTTGTTTATTTAAGCTGGCTGCTTGAAATAATAGCCAGTTAGTATAATAATTATAATATTAAAATAATTGCAAACGCTTCCTGTTGAACAGAGAGAGGGGTAAAAGATGAAAGAGGAGAGACAGCTTCACACAACATTAGATCAGCCGGCTGGGGTAAAAAAGACTTCAATCATTGGACCAGGCTTGATCGTTGCCGCAACAGGGGTAGGTGCTGGTGACTTGGTTGCCGCCCTTGTGGCAGGGACCAATTATGGTTTAGTGTTCCTTTGGGCGATTATGATTGGGGCCATTTTGAAGTTCGTTTTAAATGAAGGGGTAGGCCGCTGGCATTTAATCAGCGGGAAAACGATTTTAGAGGGCTGGCATCTGATGGGGAAATGGGCCACTGGCTATTTTGGGGTGTATTCGGTGATTTGGGGATTTGTGTATGGCGCAGCAGGCACGGCTTCTTGCGCGCTGGCGGCCTCAGCCTTGTTTCCTCAGCTTTCTTTAACGGCGTGGGCGATCATCCATGGGATTCTCGGCTTGGTATTGGTCTGGTCTGGCCAGTATAAGCGGTTTGAGCATGTGATGAATATCCTGATTGGAATTATGTTTATTACGGTGGTGGGAGCGGCTATTTTGGTTCTCCCGCAGCTAGGGGATGTGATGGGAACCGCGGTGCCGGCTCTTCCGAAGGGCTCGTTGATTTATGCGCTCGGTTTGATTGGCGGTGTCGGGGGTTCGTTGACGATGGCTTCTTATGGGTATTGGCTGGAGGAGAATAAATGGAAGGGTTCGTCGTTTCTTTCGGCGGTCCGTTATGATTCGGCTGTTGCCTATTTTGTGACGGCATTGTTTACAATTTCTTTGCTGGTTTTAGGGGCGGGCCTATTGTTTGGGACGGATGTCACGATTAGCGGAGAAAAAGGGCTCGTTGATTTTGCGGGTATTTTGGGGAATGAGCTGCATCCAGCGGTCCGGTATTTGTTTTTGGTTGGATTTTGGGCGGCTTCGTTTACTTCGGTTCTGGGTGTTTGGAATGGGGTTCCTTATTTGTTTGCTGATTTTATCCGGACGGTCCGCCATCAACGTATTCCGAATGAGGAGTTGAGCAAGTCGAAGGCTTACCGCTTCTATGTTTTATGGCTGACGTTCCCGCCGATGCTTTTGCATATTATCGGGAAGCCAGTTGCGTTGATTATTGCTTACGGGGCATTGGGTGCCATTTTTATGCCGTTTCTGGCGATTACGCTGCTCTATTTATTAAATAAGAAAAAGTACGTGGGGGCTATTGATCGTGGCCAGAAGTGGTCCAATGTTGGTCTGGCTGTCAGTATTTTGCTGTTTATCGTTCTGGCTGTGAATGAATTGATGAATTTGTTTTAGGTGTGGAATAAGGATCTAGCCAGGCTGTTGCCTGGCTTTTTGTGCGACGGGCAGTCGCGTAGAGTGTTGACTCAGTCGACACTCTTCTTTTCATTATCTGAAAGAGACGTC
>NZ_CALPDF010000044.1 GCF_943193175.1 Neobacillus muris | reverse complement strand
TTCGTCCTGAGCCAGGATCAAACTCTCCAAGAAAGTTGATATAGCTCATAAAAAATAACGTTGGCTTCATTTCAAAAGAAACGAATGTTTTATTGTTGACGTTTTTGTTTGTTTAGTTTTCAAAGAACAATTTCAGCTTCTTACTGAAGCGACATTTAATATATTAACATAATTAAAATTCAAAGTCAACTTTATTTTTTTATTATTCAAGTTGAAATAATCACTCGCTCTAAAAGCGACTTTTATATAATACCATCGATTACCCCTTCGAACAATCTGCAATTTTTTCCATATTCCATAACCTTAAAACATCTTTAATGCTTCTCCGATCGGAATATCGCCTGAAACGAGATCAAATGCGCGGTAATAGGTATTCCCCTCATTTAAAGAAGCAATAATCGTTTTGGCCACATCCTCTCGTGATATAGACCCATTTTTTATATCCTCTGCTATTGAAATTTTTCCTGTACCCGTTTTATCTAACAGTCTGCCGGGGCGAATTATTGTATAGGTCAAATTGCTTTGTTCTAACATTTTATCAGCATAATGTTTAGCAACATAATAGGGTTTAATGGCATTATTCCAGTTTTCTCTCCGGTGCGCTTGGAGAGCGCTGACCATAATAAATCTTTTAATCCCTACTTTTTCTGCTGCTTCTATTGTCTTGACCGCCCCATCGAGGTCCACTAGGAGGGTTTTATCAGCACCTGTATGTCCTCCGGAGCCGGCTGTAAAAACAATCGCATGGCACCCCTTTGCCCCGTCCGCAATCTCTTCCACTCCTCCTTCCAAATTAACGATAGCCGTTTCAGCTCCAAATCGCTGAAATTCAGTCCCCTGCTCTTCCTCTCTAACCATTGCTCTTACGGTATGCTGATTATCGGCTGATAAAAACCTTACAAGGTGATGCCCTATTTTGCCATTTGCACCAACGACAAAAACCTTCATATATGATGCCTCCTATATTTTTTGATTATTATTTCATTTTCTCGTACGATCTATTTGTAATCCTATAATTTCAAGAAAAAGACTCCTAGGTAAGATTCCAGGAGCCATAAAACAAACCATTCAAAAAGCCTTGTCAAAAAAACTACGCCTGCGCTTCCTTTAACTTTGAGCGATATAGACGATACTCCTCCTGAACTTGTTTGGAAGGGGCTTTTCCAAGGAGACTGACGATAATGACAGCGAGCGCTCCAAACAAGAAACCCGGAGCGAGTTCATATAAATCGAAAATGCCGCCGGACAACTTTGCCCAAATAATGACTGTTAAAGCCCCAACGATGATTCCTGCCAATGCGCCATTACGGGTCATTCTTTTCCAGAACAAACTTAGAATCACAACAGGTCCAAAAGCTGCTCCAAATCCTGCCCAGGCATAGCTGACTAACTCCAGCACCTTACTTTCCGGATTGTATCCTAATAGGATCGCTATAATCGCAATTCCTAGAACAGCAATTCTGCCAACAATCATTTCTTCCTTTTTGGTAGCGTTTCTCCTAAAGATCGATTTATAAAAATCTTGTGCCAACGCACTTGAAGAAACGAGTAATTGAGAATCAACAGTACTCATGATTGCTGAGAGAATGGCTGCGAGTAGAAAACCAGCTGCCCATGGATTAAACAGAACCTGTGAAAACATGATAAATACGGTTTCTGAATTTTCCAAAGGCGTTTTGGCAAAGTAGGCAATTCCTGCAAAACCAATAAATATGGCACCAAATAAAGAAATAATCATCCATACCATACCGATTAATCTTGCTTTTGGAATTTCTCGAGTTGACTTGATTCCCATAAATCGGACGATAATATGCGGCTGTCCAAAATAGCCTAATCCCCATGCTAATAGAGATATTACACCAATCAAGGTGGCTTCGGAGTATACATTAAGGAACGATGTATTGATATTTCCTATTTTTTGAACGGTATCATGCCAGCCGCCAAGTTCGTGTATGGCAACGATTGGAATGACGATAAGCGCTAAGAACATGAGGATTCCTTGGAAAAAGTCAGTCCAACTGGCAGCTAAGAAACCTCCAAAGAATGTATAGGAAACAATAACCGCTGCCCCAATCCAAAGTGCAAGAATATAATTCATCCCAAAAGACTGCTCTAATAGGATCGCTCCTCCAACAAGACTTGACGAGGTATAGAATGTAAAGAAAACCAGAATAACAATCGCGGAGATGACTCGCAGGATTTTCGAGGAATCGCGAAACCGATTTTCAAAAAAATCCGGCACTGTAATCGAATCATTTGCCACTTTGGTATAAACCCGTAGCGGCTTCGCAATAAATTGCCAGTTTAAATAGGCTCCTATCGCTAATCCAATCGGCAGCCAAATGGAACCCATCCCACTGAGATAAACAGCTCCTGGAAGGCCAAGCATCAGCCATCCGCTCATGTCAGAGCTTCCTGCACTTAAGGCTGCTACTCCTGCACTAAGGCGCCTCCCGCCAAGAACGTAGTCATTCAAATTTTTCGTCATTCTCGCAGCCATATAGCCAATAATCCACATGGCTGCCAAATAAATGATGATGGATGTTAACGTAGGTGCACTTATACTCATTAATTAACCCTCTCCTTTTTCTGCAAAATAAGTTATGACGGATAATATGATTAATAGCGGCATCGGCACCATTAACCAGGCCCATGTTGCATCCGTAAAACTTACCTCCATGTCATCACCTCCTTTAAAGCTATTTAAAGGTGCTTTGGGACTGAGCACTGGGCAGCTTTGTATTGCCAATTGTCAGTTTAAACTTCTTTAATGAATGTCCTTAAGATTCTTCTAACTTCCTTAATGTGTAAGGCCAACTAAACATGGAACATCTAATCGGCAAACAAAATCATCCCATTCCATGATGGATCGCGATAATTTGCTCCTATCAGATTCTAAATCTTTGAGTCTAGTCAATTCGATAGAGGAAAGCTTCACCACTCCAAGCCCAATTTCCTTCCCTGTCATGTCCAATACGCGAATAACAGAGCCTTCTTTAAAATGTCCGTTTATTTGACGGATACCATTCAGCCTTAAACTCTTACGGCTCTTTACAAATGTTTGTTGAGACTCTTTGTCTATCAAGATTTCTCCTTCTGGCCCTGAATTAAAGGCAATCCATTTTTTCTTTTGATCTAAATTGACTGATGCATCTATGCGTTTAAAGTAGGTTCCTTTCGCCTTGCCCAAACACGCGTCGCTAACAATGTTTTTACGTGATGCATTTCCTAAGAATACGGTGATGCCAGAAGCCATTGCAATTTTAGCCGCCTCAATTTTGGATTTCATTCCGCCTGTTCCGACTGAACTTCTAGACCCGCCTGCGGCTGATTCGATTTCAGGTGTAATTTCCGTAACAACTTCAATCGGTTTGGCCTGGATGTTTTTTATTGGATCAGCATTATACAGCCCGTCGATATCTGACAAAATGATGAGCATCTGGGCATCGATTAATCCAGCGACCTTTGCAGATAGAGTATCGTTATCACCAAACCTCAATCTGTCAATGGTAACCGTGTCATTTTCATTAACGATGGGCACAATGCCCCTTTCTAGCAAAACATTCAATGTATTCCGGACATTTTTATAGCGACTCTCATCTAAGAAATCACTTTTCGTAATTAAAATTTGTGAGGCTACATACCCATGCGATAAAAACAGCTTTGAATACGATTCTATTAGCAATCCCTGCCCTATAGAAGCAGCGGCTTGTTTTTCAGGCAATGTACTAGGACGTTCCATGCATCCCAGTTTCCGGTAACCTGCTGCGACTGCACCAGATGAAACAAGCACTACTTCATAACCGGCATCTTTCAAATTGGCAATTTCAGCTGTTAGTTTTTCAAGCTTTCGCCGGCTGATTTCACCATGGCGGCTTGTTAAAGAACTGCTTCCAATTTTTATGGCAACTCTCTGAGGATGCCTTGGGTACGGGATCATGCAATCACTCCATTCATGTTTTTAAAGAATAAACTTACTTTCAGGCAGATATTTCTTTGCAAGATGGTTAAAGCTCAACAATGGTAGTTATGCCGTCTGGCCGAATAGATTTCTCCAACTTATAGCTGATTTCCTTGGAACGATTGGCTGCCTGAAGAATCGCTTTAGAAAGCGCTTCTGCCCCGCCGTGCTCGTGCAAGGCCTTTAGACCTGCTGCAGTTGTGCCATTTGGTGAAGTAATATTTTGCCTCAATACTTCCGGAGGATCCTCCTGCTCTTGCACCATTCTTGCTGCACCCAGGATGGTTTGGGCAATTATTTGGCGGGCGATTACTTTGGACAGTCCTGCCTTGATTCCTTCCTTCTCCATGTATTCCATAAAGCAATAAAAGTAGGCAGGTCCGCTGCCTGCGATGCCGGTAAAGATATCCATTTGCTTTTCAGAAATGACGTACACTTTCCCAATGCATTCAAGCAATTGCTTTGCCCACAAAAGATTTTGTTTCGTCGTATATTTACCTGCGGAAAGCGCTGTAGCCGATTCCCCGATTTTACTGGATGTGTTGGGCATCACCCTTATGACCTGCTGGCCGTCTGGCACTAATTGTTCAATCAATGAAGTCGTTATGCCAGCTATAACGGATAGAATAAGTTGATTGGGTTTGAGAATTGGTCCTATTGATTTTAACGAGGTTTCTGCATCTTTTGGTTTCATGGCGAGGATAATCGCATCAACTTGGTCTAATTTGAGTTCCTCTAGAGGAAACCCCTTTATTCCGTATTGATTTTTTAATTGTTTTAAACGATTGGTGTTGCCGCGGTTCGTAACGAAGATGTGTCCCGGAGGTATTTGTTGAGCCGAAACTATGCCAGAAATCATCGCTTCTGCCATCGATCCTGCCCCAATAAACGCAATTGTCTTTTTATCAATCATGCAATCTCTCCTTGTTTGTATATTGTTCTATTTTCCAATGCCCTTATGGTAACACGCTCAGATTGAATATCAAGGGAAAAATGGAAATTTATGTGTATTCCATTCAATTAGTGAGCATCTGGCACAATACAGCCGGTCATTTGCCTAAATCGTTTCTCAAGACGAAATATCCTCTCTCATCACAAAATTTGAGGAAATATTTTGGAAAAATCATTAACTGACTCCTCAAAAAAATTTCCTCTCCCCATCGGTTTTAACAAAAATAAAAAAAGCCTGGTTTCAAGGGAAAGCTTCCCAAGAATACAGGCAAACAATACATGATTAGTAGGACAGCCTCTTTTCCATCACAACCGTTTTCACATCAAAGCCATTTGGATTGGTAACAGTCTCCTCTTTTACTGCCCTGTACCCTAATGATTGATACAAGTGAACATTCTGGGGCAATGACATTCTTACTCGGCATTCCAATTTTGAAAGATTAGTAGAAATGGCATAGTTCTCGAGCCATGCCAGCATGGTTTTAGCCAGTCCTCTTCCCCTTGCATACGGAGGCACGGATACCCGCAGAAAATATAGACCGTTCTCGTTAATCGAAAATCTCAATGAACCAAGAGGTGTCCCGTGAACCAAACATAAAAGCACTTTTTCCTTTCCCATGCGATATTGGTTTAAAACATATGTAAGAGATTCGTTTATCGCACTGGATGGAACATTCAAATACCGATATTCTTCAAATGCTTCTAACATGATATGATGAGCAGCTCCCACTTCGTATTCTGTTGCCTCTCTTACTTCAACATTCATTTTATTAACTCCAATCCAAAGGCATTTTCTTAAAAGGGTATTTCTTTTAATTGAATTATATACAATTTCTATAAAATTTTTAACCTATAAAGAATTTCTACTTTTGCCAAAAAAGCTATTTTCATGGAATAAAAATTCATATAAAATAATTTTTATGCTGGATTAAGGGGGAATTACAATTGAATGTTTCACAGGGAAGTTTTAAAAGAACTTTGGGAGTAAGCTCCATTGTATTTCTAGGTTTAGCTTATATGTCTCCGTTTGCTGTTTTTGATACCTTCGGCGTGGTCTCAGATGTGACAAATGGGCATGTACCTGCATCTTACGTGCTCATTACCATCGCCATACTTTTCACGGCATTGAGCTATGGAAAAATGGTCAAGATTTATCCTGACGCAGGTTCAGCCTATACATATACAAAGAGAACAATGGGCTCGGGACTTGGCTTTTTGGTTGGATGGTCCGCTTTGCTTGATTATATCTTTCTGCCCATGATTAATGCGCTTTTAGCTGGCATTTATTTATCCGCAAGTTTTCCAAATGTTCCTGGATGGGTATGGATCGTTGGGCTGGTTTTGATCATTACCATTATGAATATTGCCGGCATCAAAGTCGCTGTATCGGCCAATACATTATTTGTTCTTTTTCAATTATTAGTAGCCATTATCTTTGTCATCCTAACCATTCGGTCTATTTATACCGGCGATACGGGAACGGGATTGTCCTCGCAGCCGTTTTTTTCAAAAGATATCAGTATGAGCCTGTTATTTTCAGGAGCCTCTATTTTAGCCCTATCCTTTTTAGGCTTCGATGCAGTGACGACTTTAGCTGAGGAAACCATTGAACCTGAAAGGAATATTCCAAAAGGGATTTTCCTCATTGCGATGATTGGCGGGGCATTTTTTATTTTAGTCACCTTTTTTATGCAGGTTCTCTATCCCGACGTCTCGGTTTTAGCAGATATAGAGGGGGCATCTCCTGAAATCGCTCATCGAATTGGAGGAATTTTATTCCAATCCGTTTTTACCAGCGGCGCCCTTATTTCAGTTTTGGCTTCCGGCCTTGCTGCCCAAACAAGTGCATCCAGACTGCTGTTTGCCATGGGCAGGGATGGTGTCTTGCCGAAGAAAGCTTTCGGTTACCTGCATCCTAAATGGCACACGCCCATTTTTAATATTATTTTTATCGGAGTGCTTGCGCTTAGTGCTCTGTTCTTGGATCTTGTTACAGCCACATCCTTAATCAATTTTGGAGCATTCACCGCCTTTTCGTTTGTGAACTTATCCGTTATGATTTATTATTTTAGAAATAAGCGGCAAATGAAAGCTACCAGTTTACTAAGTTATGTGGTTTCACCAGTGATTGGGCTCGCTTTTATCATTTATTTATGGGTGAGTTTAGATCTTCTTGCTATCATTTTTGGCTTCTCTTGGTTTGGGATCGGCTTAGTTTATCTCCTTGTTCTGACAAAAGGATTTCAAGTAAAGCCGCCGGAATATGAATTTGCAGAAAATTAATCATGATGGAAGATATGAAAACGGGACGCTATCGCCTTTAGTGTCCCGTTTTCAATAAAAAAAAACGACTCTTCCTAAGGAAGCCGCTTTACAATTACAAATGACTTATATCCTGACAAGCCTTTCTTTTATTCTTTCATTGACTGCCTTACGAAACCCCCAGATAATGTCGGGCAATATCTCAGGCATAATTTTAATTTCATTTATATCCCAATAAAGCTCGTTCTTTCTATGATAGGTAAAAATCCCATCTTTATACTTCATAATGGTAAGGGTACCGTTTGGATTAATAGTTTTTAATGTAAGATAGTATTTTTCCCCGTCCCGATCTGCAATGGATTCGAAGGATTTCAGAAACCCCTTTATATCTGATTTTCTTTTAATCATTCTGCTTCCTCCTCATTGGTTAGATATATATTCCTGACTATCGTTAATACGAAAACTCTAGAAAATTTGATGATGAACCGCTTCCTTGATACGGATTACAAATGATCCCGCAAATTCTTTTTGCCAGCACTCTCCCTTGTTCCTGAGACTGTTCAAGCAAGCGATCTATCTGATTCCGATGCTCGGCACATTCCCCAACTGCAAATATATTAGGGATGGCTGTTTCCATAAAGCCGTTGACAATGATCCCCCTGTTCACAGGAACACCGCTTTTAATAGCCAATTGAACATTTGGCGTCATCATGATTGAGTTCGTTTTTACATTTCCCGAGAGGGGCATTGCCGGAAAAGAACCGGTGGCAAAAATCAACCGATCATATTCATACTTTTGATTTTTGTCTGTAAAGACCCATTGGTGATCCGTATCCATTTTTATGACGGCTTCTCTTCTAATTATTAAAGAGTCAGCCTTTTCAAATAGAGGGATATAATTCAACAGATTACTGCGTATATAAAGCTGACTCGTATCGGACTCAACTTGGAAAGTGGATATATCAAACTTATTTGGATGAATTTTTACTATTTCCTTCACACACTGAATCCCGGCCAGATCAATTCCAACGAGCACAATATGGAGCTTCTTCAATTTAAGACCTCCAAAATGTAGGATTTCTTTGATTATAGATGGAAGAAAGTATATATTCTACAATTATGTAATTAAACCTTACGTCATTTTCGCGTGACCCGCGTTGGAGAATCTGTGGCCCCAAAAAAAGACAACCCAGTTTGGGCTGCCAGTTTGTCAATATAGATTACTCCTTATTCAAGTCCTGCCTCTTCCATCGATATCCTGGCAAGCGCAGCCCAATCTTGATTTTCCCGGCCTTTTGCCACGGATGCGAGCAGACGGCTATGGACTAAGTCAGCCAAAGGCATCGGGTTTTTCGCTGCGTTCGCCTCCGTTAAAACAAGATTGCAATCTTTAAGACCCAGCGCCAGTTGAAACCCTGCTGGTTCAAACATCTTTTTGGCAATTAGCTGGCCGTAACCCTGATACACGGTGCAGTTAAACAAGGTCGATGCATACACTTCTGCGGCCAGTTCCCGGTCAATCCCGTTTTTCTCCGCTAAATTAAACGATTCAGCCATCGCCTCCATAGCTGCCATAATCATAAAATTTCCGCCCAGTTTAATGATATTGGCATTGCCGGGCTCTTCCCCTAAGTCAAATACACGTTGGCCCAACGCCTCTTGCAATGGTTTCACTTTCTCTTTTGATTCTTTGGAACCGGACGAGAGTATATTTAATTTCTGAGCTGCAGCCGCTTCCGGACGTCCAAAAACAGGGGAAGCGACATAATCACTGCCATGCTGTTGGTGAAAAGAGGCCAATTTTCGGGAAGTCTCAGGAGAAACCGTGCTCATTGAAAGATGAATTCCGCCCTGGCCCAGTTTCTCGCCAAAACCCTCTGGACCCATGACGACATCCTCAAGCGCCTGATCGTTTGCAACCATCGTAATCACAATCCCACCCTCTGATATTGCATCAGAGGGACGCTCCACCTGGATGGCACCAGCGTCTGCTGCAGCCTTCGCCTTGCTGGGAGTACGATTATACACCTTTACCTGATAACCTGCCTTAAGCAAATTCATGACCATTGGCTGGCCCATATTTCCCAATCCGATAAATCCAACTTCCATACCCATAAAAAGTCCCTCCTAGTTGGTGTACGTTTCTTCATTAGGCTGACCACTGAACCATTCAATTAGTTAACTCCGTTATAGAAATTCGCTAAAAAGGGAAAATATCCTTTCCTAAACTCCTTTTGGATGCAAATAAAGCTGCTGAGATCTCCCAGCAGCTTTTATTTTAAAATAGATGCTTAAATGTCATCAACGATGGGATCAGCAGCGCACCCCAAAGCAGTGTGATCCAAGCTGCGAAAATCATTCCCAAGGAAGAAAATGTGGCTTCCTGTTTTCCATATTCCATCGCCTTTGTGGTTCCTACCCCATGGGCTGCCATGCCAAGAGCAAGGCCTCTGGCAATCGGTGATTTAATGGCAAATGACTTGATGACCATCGGCCCGACAATCCCGCCAAAGACTCCCGTAATAATGACAAAAACCGTTGTTAGGGTAGGCAGGCCGCCGATTTCCTTCGATACTTCAATCGCAATCGGGGTGGTAATCGACCTCGGCAGAATCGAAGTAATCATGTCATAATTTAAATGAATTAATTTCGATAAACCAAAGGTTGAAAAGATGGCTACAAGCGTTCCAGATGTGATGCTGACCGCTATGGTTCCAAGATGCTTCTTCACTGCCGGCAAATTTTTGTAAATAGGAACGGCAAAGGCAACCGTAGCCGGTCCCAACAGATGAGTCAGCCATTTTGTTGATTGCAGATATCCGTCAGCCGATACATGAATGATAGAGATAAACAGAATAAGAAGCATCGGTGTTAACAGTAACGGATGAAAGAGCGGAAAAGCCATTTTTGTATAAACCATTTTGGATGCGCGGTACAATAGGTAGGTTACGACAATAAATAGGACCATCTTCATCAATGCTGCTCACTCCTTTTCTTAATCGCTGTTTTTTCCGCTATAATTCCAGTTAAACCCATAACAATGATGGTACTGATGCCAATCAGTAAGACAATTTCCGCTCCTTGAAAACTAAAAATTTCTTTATAATTGACAATACCGACTGCTGAAGGGACGAAGAAAAGCAACAGTTCAGCTAAAAGCCAATTGGCCCCTTGTTCCACCCATTCCAGTTTTACAATTTTAAAACAGAGAGCCAGAAATAGGAGAATTAAGCCAAACATAGAAGCCGGTATAGGAACAGGAATGATTAACTTCAGTGCCGCCCCCAATAATAAAAAAACATGCAGGAATAAAACCTGAAGGATAATGACCAGTACTTTTTTCATCGTAAAACCCCTTATCTGAAAAAGGAGTTCATCCACTCCTTTACACTTTAAAAGAACTAAGAGTAATCTTACGACGAATCTTGATATTCGTAAAATACATATTTAGAATGTTTGCCATAACTAAAAATTATAATGGCTCTTTAAGAATAAAATCGATAAAGGTTCTCGCAGCATTGGAAATATATCGCTCCTTTTTTATCAGGACTGCGAGACGCCAAAGGATCTGCGGATTTATATCAAGAACTCTAAGATCCGTATTAAAAGCCCGGTTGCAAATCGACTGGGGCAAAATCGTGACGCCAAGATTGGCGGCAACCATCTCCGTCATCAAATCCCATTGGGAGCTTTCAAAAAGGATTTTCGGCTCAAACCCGGCAGAAATGAAATGATTCCTCATTATTTGGTGCAAAGCAAACTCTTCATGATAAAAAATAAATTCTTCATCTTTCAGTTCTTCAATATTCACCAAATTCCTCTTGGCCAAAGGGTGGTCCTTATAGACCAAAAGCTTCATTTCTTCCTCTACGATGGGATAGACGTCAAACTCTTTCTCATCAATGGGCAGCACCGCCACCCCCAATTCAAATTCCCCTTCTTCGACACTCTTCACCACCCTGGCACCGCCGTATTCGGTAATATTCAATTTGACATTAGGAAACGTATGATGAAACTTCGCCATCACTCTAGGAAAAAACAGGCTGCCGATAAAGGGCGGCAAACCGATATTAATCTGGCCTCTTGTTAGATTGGTCATATCATTTAATGTAGACTTCATTTCATCCATCAGGCCCGACATTTTCTGGGCGTATTCCACAACTACTTTCCCGGCGTCGGTCACTTCACTGGTCCGATTGGTCCTGATAATCAGCGTCATCCCGAGTTCCTCTTCTAAAGCCATAATGGATTTACTGAGCGCCGGCTGCGAGATGTGCATCGTTTCCGCTGCTTTGGTGATGCTTTTATGCTTGGCCACCTCAGAAAATAGCTGTAATTGCCTCAATTCCAAGTGAAACCACCTCCACGGTTTATCTCTAATTTGCATTGTAGCATAATAAAGGGAAAATCCTGCAAATTGAAAAAGCTGAGGCCTCGCCACAGCTTTTTCTTAGTAATATCAGTGATTTTAATTCTGGTTTAATTCTTCCAAAATCGTGTGAAGGTCCGCTAAGTGTTGAATTTCATATGCAGGTATGACCTCATTTCGCTGCTTGTTATGGCGATTAATCCAGACAGATTTGATCCCGGCACGATTAGCCCCAAGAATGTCAGTCATCAGGTTATCGCCTACCATGATTGCTTCCTCTTTAGCTAAGGATAATTTAGACAGGGCATATTCAAAAATGCCCGGGTCAGGCTTTCCTCTTCCATAATCACCAGAAATGACAATCTGGTCAAAATATGGCACGAGTTCCGGGGATATTTCCAGTTTCGTGTTTTGCAAATGCGGTGAACCGTTGGTTAACAGCAAAAGCTGATACATTCCTTTTAAGGACTCCAGTGTTTCAAAGGTATCTTCATATACAAACGGCAGCTTTCTTCGTTGCTCTGGGAAACGCTCCGCCAGTTCATGTCCAAAGTCTGCATCATCAATCCCCATTTTTTTAAGCCCAGCTGTCCATGCATCTTTTCGATAAGCCGGAACAATTTCTTTTAGCTTTTTAAATTCCTTGATCTCGTCCAAAAATGTTCCCCATAATCCTTCAAATGGATTAATGCCAATCATCTGTGTAAATGGGTATGTATCATAGGTAGAATAGAGCTTCTTTGCCGCCTCACGGACAGCTGATTCTAACTCTTCAGCATCAATCCCATAACGCTCTTCCGCTATCCTGCATGTCGCAATAAATGCTTCCTTTATGCTTTTTTGGTCCCATAGCAGTGTATCATCCAAGTCAAAAAAAATCGCTTTTATCATCTTATTCCTCACTTTTTTTGCAATAATCAATATTTTATAGTTTACCATTTTTATAGTCAAAAAAGTATGATAACTTGAATTTAATGGTTCGTTTTTCTCATAAAATAAAGCTTCATTAAATCCTCTGTAAATCCCCATTTTTGATAAAAAGGCAGCAGTTCTGGACGGCAGTATAATTCAAAATGGCGGACCTTTTGCAAGGAGGGATGTTCTGAGATCACCTCCAGTAACGCCCGGCCCAAATTCTTGCCGCGGAAGCTCTCCTTGACAATCACGTCAAAAATCAATGCCTTATAAATATAGTCTGTTAAAACACGTGAGAACCCGATTAGCTCTTTTGTCTCAGGACTGCATAGTCCAATTACGATGTCCGAATGAGCCAGCATATTTTTGATATCGTCCCGTTTTCTATCCTTCGTCCACCACTCCTGCTCAAACAATTTTTGTAATTCATCTATGTACGCTTCATTCCATTTGTCCATCAATACATAGTTCATCAGAATACCTCCTATACCGAGTTTCTCCTATGTATGATTAGACGATGATTATCTGGCATGGTTGCAAATAAAAAACATCTCCGCTTTTTAGGGCAGAGATGTTTTTTGTTAAAGCGTCGTGATAATCGGGCCATTTTTGGTCAGGATCATCGTGTGCTCATATTGGGCGACAAAGCTTTTTTCGGTGATATAGGTCCACTCGTCGCCTTTTTCAAACACTTCCTCTTCAAGGGTTGATATAAATGGTTCAAAAGCAATGACCATGCCGTCTTTTAGCAATTCATCATCACTTGGTTCATAATAGTTATAAATATATTCTGGTGATTCGTGGATCGTACGGCCAATGCCGTGGCCGGTCAGATTCATGATGACGGTAAATCCGTGCAGTTTCGCCGTCCTGTATACCGCTTTTCCGAGCCCGCTTTTCCTTGAACCTGGCTTGGCTTTTTTTAATCCTTCTTCAAACGCAAGCTTGGCAACCTCACAAAGCTTTTTAAGGACTTCTTCTCCTTCACCAACAACGATTGAAATTCCAGTATCAGCAAAATAGCCATTTTTCGAACCGGAAACATCAATATTCACGATATCTCCTTCTTGAATCACCCGGCTGCCGGGAATGCCATGCGCCACTTCTTCATTAATACTGATGCACGTATAGCCAGGAAAATCATATTCCCCTTTTGGCGCCGATGCTGCCCCTTCTTTCGCAAACATTTCACCGGCAATCTCATCTAATTCTTTTGTGGTAATGCCCGGCTTGGCTCTTTGAACCAATTCATCCCGTATGGCAGCACAAATCCTGCCAATTTCTTTTAATCCGTTAATATCTGCTTCTGTTTTTGCAATCATGCTTTTCCCTACTTCTCTGTTTTTGTCTTTCCACTCATTAATCTATTGTAGCTTTTCCTTTTGACAAAATTCAAGCATGAGTTTCCTTAACACTATTGCTGCATTTTCATTTTTAGTTTCCCGCTATGATCACCTGTACTTTCTGCAGGCCTGCTATCCTTAATAAAAAATGAAAGCAATAGCGCAAGTAAGGTTAACAAAGATACAACCATAAACGCAATGTTAGCTCCATGAATATCTGGATGGGCAATGTCCGGTCGGTTCTTAGCAGCTTCTGCAGTGGTAGTCATGACTGTAACAAGTATCGCCGTACCGACGGAGGCAGCAATCATTTTCATCGTATTATCCATCGCCGCACCATGAGGAATGAGCTGTTTGGGCAGCTGGTTTAACGCAGCGGTTGCCGCCGGCATCATTACCATAGATAAGCCAAACATTCTGATCCCATATAAAACCGTAATATACGTCATGGTTGTGGTTGTATTTAAATTGGTGAAAGCAAATGAGGAAGCTGCCGTGATGGCCAAACCAACAATCACCAGCCATCTGGCCCCCATTTTATCAAATATTCTTCCGATGATTGGCGACATAAACCCACTGATCAGCGCGCCAGGCAATAGGGCAAGCCCCGCCTCAAAGGCTGAAAACTCCCTCATATTCTGCATAAACAGCGGAATAATAGTCTCCGCCCCAATCAATCCCATAAAGCCAATCATTCCAATCACAATCGCAAATGGAAAAATTGAAAAAGCAAATACCCGAAATTCCAGCATCGGATGTGAAAGCCTCATCTGCCTAAACACAAACATGACAAGCGCCAAAGCTCCGATTCCTAAAGATGCCAGGGTAATGGAATCCAGCCATCCATAATTGCCGGCAGCGGTAAACCCATAAAGCAAACCGCCAAAGCCAAATGACGATAGGATGATAGAAATAATATCCACTTTTGGTTTAGAAACTTCTGTTACATTTTTCAGCGCAATAAACGCGACTAGGATATCTATGACCGCAATCGGCAGGATGATAAAAAACAAGACTCTCCATGAGAAATGCGCAGTCACCCACCCTGAAAGGGCAGGACCAATTGCCGGCGCAAAGGATATGACAAGACCAACTAATCCCATGGCCGAGCCCCGTTTATTAACCGGAAATATCATTAAAAAGACTGTTTGCATAAGTGGCAGCATCACACCTGCACCCAATGATTGGATAACCCTTCCTAATAACAGGATTTCAAAATTAGGCGCAATTCCGCCGACTAAGGTTCCCAAGGAGAAGATGCACATCGCTGATATAAACAGCTGCCTTGTCGTAAACCGTTCCAGTAAAAACGCACTAACAGGAATCATGATTCCATTCACCAGCATAAACACTGTGGTAAGCCACTGGGCACTGTTAGCTGTCACGTGCATCTCTTCCATAACTGGCGGTATGGCGGTAATCATTAACGTTTGATTTAAAATAGAAATAAATGTTCCGGCAAGGAGCAGCGCCACGATTGTAGACTTCTTGAAGTCTGAGACTGCCATGCATTCATTCCCCCCATTTTCTTTATTGATTTTTGATATGAAAAAACCTCCTTTTACAGATTACATGAACTTCTTTTTCTAATCCACTAGATTGTTCTAGTTTCTGAAAAAATTAGCATTAAAGGAAAAGCGAAGGAATCCTCATGCTCGGACTCCTTCGCTCATCTTTTTATTAATAAAAATTTTTTCTCAGTGTATTGCCCGCTTTTTCTAAAGCGGCTTTTCCTGAGTCAAGCACGGCAGCCATGCTGACGAAACCATGAATCGTTCCATACCGGACAGCCTCAACTTCAACACCTGCTGCTGCCAGCTTGTTGGCATAGTCCTCTCCTTCATCTCTTAACGGATCGTATTCAGCTGTAATCACAAGAGCTGGAGGGAGCCCTTTAAAATCGCCAAATAACATAGGGGAAACAAGTGGGCTTTGTTTATCTTCCTCCCTATTAAGGTAACAGTCGCGGAACCACTCCATTGTGCCTTTTTCCAAAAAGTATCCTTCCGCATTTTCGCGCATGGAGGCTGTTGGTTCCCCGCCTAAATTCGTGCTGGGATAAATCAAAAGCTGGAAACAAATAGGTAGATTTGATTTTTCCTTTGCCATATTGGATACGACGGCAGCGAGATTTCCACCGGCACTATCGCCGCCAACGGCAATTCTTGCCCGGTCAATTTGGAACTCTTCAGCATGGCTATACACATATTGAACGGCCGCATAAGAGTCTTCAACGGCTGCTGGAAATTTATGCTCAGGCGCTAAGCGATAATCGACGGAGATCGTGACACATTTGGCGAGATTTGTTAAGGCTCTGCATACATTATCATGGGTTTCTATGTTTCCCACTACCCAGCCTCCGCCATGGTAGTAAACAAGTGCCGGATAACTTGATTGCTTGTCCTTAGGATAATATACCCGAACCGGAATATCCGTTTCTAGACCCGGAATAGTCCGATCGACAACCTTTCCTACTTCTTCTAGTTCTCCTTGGGGCATTGAAAATACTTGGCGTGCCACAGCAGGAGAAAGCGTTTCCAAAGGTGGTGCCCCTGCGGCCGCTAATTGGTCCAATACTAGTTTAGTCTGCGGATCAAGTACCATTATATCGCCTTCCTTCTAAATATTTCTAACCATAAATAAAATTCAACAAAAGGTAATTTTTTCCTTCTTGATTTTTAAAAAATAGCAGCTTCCCAACAAAGAGGAAAGCTGCTTACTTATTTATTTGTGTTCAATTATAAAATAGGGGAAACAAGCCTGGAAATCGATTCCTTAAATCGAATCCATAATGGGCGTCTTTGATATTCCTCTAATGTCAGAAGTTGGCAATCATTACAGTCCTCTATAAAAATGTTCGCCAGTTTTTCCGCTAATGTTTGATCGTAGAGAAAGGCATTTACTTCAAAATTGAGTTTAAAGCTTCTCACGTCAATATTTGCTGTCCCAACAGAGGCAATTTCCTTATCCACCACAATTGTTTTTGCATGGATAAATCCCTTTTTATATATGTACACATGTGCTCCAGTCTCCAGCAGCCTGCCAATATGGGACATCGTTGCCCAATAAACAAAGGGATGGTCTGGTTTGTCAGGAATCATAATGTTAACTTCTACTCCTGATAAACAGGCAATTCTAAGAGCGTCCAAAAGACTGGCATCCGGAATAAAATAAGGGGTTTGAATATAGACATTTTTTTTAGCCGTCAAAATCATTTTTATATAGCCGTTTTTGATCTGTTCTAAGTCGGAATCGGGCCCGCTTGTGACAATCTGGATTCCCACATTTCCATGGGGAACGTCTTTGGGAAACAAATTCGGCACATAGCTGATATCATATTTCCGTGATGCCTGATTCCAGTCAAGAATGAATCGTGTTTGCAGGGCATCAACCGCTTTCCCTTGGATTCTTAAATGCGTATCCCGCCAATAGCCAAATCTCTCATTCAAACCAAGGTACTCATCGCCCACATTAAAACCCCCTACGTAGCCGATTTTTCCATCAATAATGACTAACTTCCGATGGTTGCGAAAATTCATCCTCAAATTAATAAATCTTAATTTGGAAGGAAAAAAGACTTCAACTTGACCGCCAGCAGCACGGAAGTTTTTAAATAACCGTTTTGGCAGACTTCTTGAACCGAGCTCATCATATAGGACACGGACCTGAATGCCTGCTTCTGCTTTTTTTGTTAACAGCTCAATTAACTTTTTTCCAAGCCGGTCATTTTTAATGATGTAGTACTGCAAATGAATATACTCATTGGCCGCTTCGATATCCTTAAACAATTGTTCAAACTTTAATCTTCCATCTATAAATAAATCAACTGCGTTATCTTCTGATAAGTAGGCTTGGTTATTCATTAATTGCATATAAATTAAATCGCGGTTGTTCCTTGAGGCGGGGTTTCGAAATTGGAATTGGTTTGAATGGATTTCGGCAAGCTGTGTACTGACTACTTTCTCAAATCCTGTTTTCTTGAGGTCCTCCCACTGAAATAGGTGCCTCCTACTAAGGTTTTGGCCGAACAGGAGATATAAAATAAAGCCTAGTATCGGAATAAAGAACAGGACTAGCAGCCAGGCCCAGGTAGTTCCTGCATCCCTTCTTTCCAAAAATAGGACGATAGTGGCAAAAATTAAATTTAAGATAAAGATTATGCCAAGTAATATAGTTGTTAAATGCATATGTTTTCCTCTCAGATCATTCGTAATACCAATAGTATATGTTGATTTATTTTTTTAGGAAAGCTTTTGGTATTAAAATTAATTACATCTTTTATTAGCCAATAAGATGCTTAGTAGGCAATTTTTCCGAACATAGGCGATTGTCCGATACAAAAATGGAGTAAATACGTAAATTAGTAAAAGAGGAGTTGGTAAAGATACGTGAAATCAATAGTCAGTCTCCCTTTTTATTATGAAGGAGGTGCAATCCATGACAGAAAACAATAGGCCCCTTGAGAATATGGAAAGTTCATCAGATGAAAAGATGCATGGCAGCTTTTGGGATATGGTCGTTTTAGGAACAGGCATGACTGCTGCCGGAATGATTGATGAGTCGAGCAGTTCTGAATCAAGCAGTTCGGAGTCATCTAGTCATGATCAAGAGCAATTCCCGAATGAACTCATTTGTACTGATTGGCACACGAATGATGAAGGCGGCTACAAAACCCAAAGCTGCTGGAACGATGGAAATATGTGGGTTTACAGGAAGAAAAAGACGCATAGATAATGCTGTACTGGGAAAGGAATTTCCTTTCCCTCTTCTTTTTGTCCTATACCTAAAACCTATTTCCCTGTTGCCTTCTTTTTCTCTTTCCCGGTCATTTGGAGCTCTCCCTATTTACCTTGGCACATCCTTTTTAGCAATTTTCTTATAGACTGATTAGGTAAAATAGAGCCCATATAAGGGGCTCAAAAAACATTATTTACTCAGCAAAATATAATCATCTACCTTGCAGTCTCCGCTTTCTTCAGTTCCTGCTTCATCTCCGAACAACGACTCGGGGTTGGGAACAGCTTGCCGGCATTTAACAGCCGTTCTGGATTGAAAACATCCCGAATATCGGTTTGCGCTTTTATTTCATCATCAGTAAAGACAAAGCGCATTTCTTCCATCTTTTCAATCCCTACCCCATGTTCACCGGTAATCGATCCGCCCGCATCCGCACAAGCCTTTAAACAAGCACTGCCCGCCTGGATCGCTTTTTCCGTTTCTCCCGGCACTCTCGAATCAAACAGAACCAACGGATGAAGATTCCCATCCCCAGCATGAAAAATGTTCGCAATCCGCAATCCTGATTCTTCACTTATTTGATGAATCCGCTCTAATACTTCAGGCAGCTTGCTCCTGGGGATGACACCGTCTTGTACTAAGTAATCGGGAGAGATCGCCCCCATCGCCCCAAAACCGGTCTTGCGGTTAGCCCACCAGCGTGCCCGTTCTGCTTCATCCTTTGCCACTTTTACCTCACGAACATGACTTTTTTTGCAAACATCCAAAATCATCTGAATCTGCTCGTCAATCCCTGCAGCAATCCCATCCACCTCGATCAATAAAACAGCGGCAATATCTTTTGGATGGCCGACCGGGAAAGCCGCCGCTTCCACTCCCTCAATAGCCACCTTATCCATCATTTCAAGGGCAGCGGGGACAATCCCGGAGGAAATAATGTCTGAAACCGCCTGGCTTCCATCTTGAACCCGGTCAAAGTAGGCCAACACAGTTTGCCTTGCCTGAGGACTTTTTAAAATTCGCACCGTTATCTTGGTAACAATCCCCAAGGTTCCTTCCGAACCAGTCAACAAACCGAGCAGATCATACCCAGGAAAATCAGGAATGCCATTTGGTGCAATTTCAATGACATCGCCATTTGGCAGGACGACCTCTAGGCCCAATATATGGTTGGTCGTTACCCCATATTTTAAACAATGGGCTCCGCCGGCATTTTCTGCCACATTTCCCCCAATTGTACAGGCGTACTGACTCGAGGGATCTGGAGCGTAGTAATAGCCTCTTTCAGAAACCGAATTGGTCAGCTTCAGATTGACAAAGCCAGGCTCAACGACCGCGCGGCGATTTTCTAAATCCACTTCCAATAGCCGTTTCATCCGCACCATACTGATGATGACTTCGCGATTTAATGGAACAGCTCCGCCGCTTAGTCCTGTTCCGGCTCCACGGGCCAAAAATGGAAGCTCATTTTCTGAGCAATATTGAACAATCATCGATACCTCTTCCGTGTTTTTTGGAAAAACAACCGCCCGAGGCAAATGCCTCTCAATCGTGAACCCGTCACAATCATAAGCCACTAGGTCTTCGTGTTTGTATAATATGGAGTTCGGTCCGGACACTAGTTTTGCCAGGTTAAAAATATGAGGATCCCTAGATTCCCAGTTATTTCGTCCCATCAGACTTCCCTCCCTGTCGGTCTTCCTTTTGATAAGCCCAATCGAGCAGCTGTACTGTATGCACTACCCTTTGGTTCCTTCCGTACTTCTGGACACCGGCTGCCATTTGCAGCATACAGCCCGGGTTGCCCATTGAAATCATCTCAACGTCCTCTGGCACATTCGCCATTTTGCTTTCCAATACCGCCGAAGCCATCTCGGGATGGGTCAAGTTATAAATTCCAGCACTGCCGCAGCACCGGTCAGCATTAGCCATATGCACCATTTCGACTCCTGGAATGTGCAAAAGCAAGTCACGCGGCTCATCGCGAATGCCCTGCCCATGTGCAAGATGGCAAGCATCATGATAGGTTATCCTTGTTTTTAATTCGGCCTTGGGAATCTCATAACCAGTGTCATGAAGATATTTTGAGATATCCTCGACCTTTGCAGAAAATTCTTGTGCCCGCACATACCATTCCGGTTCTTCATGGAATAATTCCGGATATTCCTTCAGCATACAGCCGCAGCCGGCAGCATTGACAATGACCTTATCTGTCCTTTCAAATGCTTCAATATTTTGTTTGGCCAGCTTCCGTCCCATTTCCCGGTCCCCGGCATGAACATGCAGGGCTCCGCAGCAGGTTTGTTTTTTAGGAATCAACACATCATTTCCATTTCGTGTTAATACATTTATCGTTGCCTCATTGACATCGCTGAACATGACATCCATAATGCAGCCTGTCAGCATGGCCACTTGATGCTGAGTATTCCCTTTTGCCTTAATGATGTTGACATTCTTGTATTTCTTTCGAACCGAAGATTTGATCTTGGGCATAATCGCTTCCATTTCAACTAAATGCTCTGGCATCATATGAATCAGACCGGTTTTCCTGACCACTTTTTGCAGACCGATTTTTTGATAAAATTTCAATAGACCTCCCGCTGCCTCTAAGCGTTTGTGATGGGGAAATAAGGTTTCTAGAAAAAACTTGCTGGTCAGCGCTTTCCATCCTGTCAGCGGCAGCGCCTGCCTGACTTGTCCTCTAGCTTCCTCAATCAAACCTCCGACATCGACGTTTGCCGGGCAAGCAGTGGTACAGGCCCGGCAATCCAAGCATTGGAATACAGGGTCGGCAAACGCTTCATTGACCTTCAGCTTACCTTCAGCGACCGATTTGATCAGGTGAACGCGGCCCCGCGGTGAATGCTGCTCCTGCCCTAATTGCTCATACGTTGGACAAGCTTCCAAGCATAAGCCGCAGTGAACACAATCCGCCCATTTATATTCTTTAGGCGGGTCGCTCCATAAGTAATTTCCTAAACCCGAATTGGCACAAGGCAGGTTTAGGTCCGGTTCAGGCAGCCCCATCTTATATCCCTCCTACAAAACGTTTTGGATTCAGTATCCGTTTCGGGTCGATTTTTGACTTTATGCCCTCAAACAGGAAAAAATAAGCGGTTTTTTTCCCCCACACATCGATTTGCTGGCGAAGGTCAAACGGCAAATGGGTCACCACAGCATTTCCACCGAATGCTTCCGCGATTGCCCTCAAGGCTTTTATCGCCGATACCACGTCATCGCCCGCTCCTGTCAGATAGACACGAACAATGCCGTGCCCTAGACCGCCATGAGACTCTGCCAGGAGATGATGGGTATCTTGGAGCAATTGGGTTTGTTTTATAACCTTAATGACATCTAAGTTTTTTACGCCCAATTTTACTGAAGCCCTGATTCCCTGCTCCATCGCGTCTTCAACGCCGCTTGGCGGCAAATTTGCTACGGCACTCCAGAATTCTTGTGCATCTTTGGATTCTTTAACGGTTACAATGGATTTAATCGGTTTTAGACTTTCAACCAATTCAACCTGATACTTGACAGCGCTTTCCACATCTTCAAAGCTGACGGCAAGCGTATAACAAGAACGCCCAGTTAATTTCTCTGCTAAAGCAGGGCTAAACAGTTCGAGTGAAATGGGTTCCATGATTGTATCAAGGAGGCGGACAGTAAAGGCATAAACTTCTTCGAGACTGCCATCTGGGAAGGTGATGAATACAAGATTCTCATATTTCTGCAAGGGTCTTAGTTTGAAGGTAATTTCTGAGATGACGCCAAGGGTTCCCATTGACCCGATAAACAATTTATTAAAATCATATCCTGCTACATTCTTGACCGTTTTTCCTCCAGTACGGATCACCGTACCATCAGGGTAAACGACCCGCATACCGATCACTGCATCACGAGCAGAGCCGTAACCCAGCCGTTTAGGACCGCTGTCATTGGCGGCAACTACTCCGCCGATGGTGGCATATTTCGGGGTATATGGATCAAGCGGAATTTTTTGATTGCATCCTTCCAAAAAATCCTGAACCTCTTTAAAGGGGGTCCCGGCTTTGATCGTTAAGGTCATATCTCCGATTGTATGTTCGACAACCCCTTTAAAGTTTGCCATCGACAGCAAAATATCAGCTGACTCCTCTTCTGATCCCCCGAAACCTCTTTTTGTGCCGCCGCCAATAACAGCCACCTTTTTCACATTGTCATTGGCAAATTTAAGGACGCCAGCAATTTCGGCTTCGGTTTGTGGATAAACGGCAACCATCCCATTATTTCCTAATGGATGTTTACTCATGATTCCACTGTCAATCTGAATTTCTGGATTAACAGTGCTTAGCCTGGAAATCAGTTCATCTGTAACCATTATTCCTCTCCCTTGCTTGATATTTTTTACAATTTTCTGAATACAATTCAGCTAATAAAACGGCAGACTGTAGAAAACTGCCGTTAGGAAGAAAAATCTGTTATAATACACTTTAGTATCATTTTATAAAAGTACTCAATGCTATGCAAGATAAACCCGCATAACGATTCCTTTACTTCCCTTTATTCTCTATATATAATTAACTTATAAGCACCATATACTAAAAAGAACCCCGGCTGGCGGGCCGGAGGCTCTTGTACAGCAACTGCAAAGTGCAGCGGCACAGAGGGAGAAATAATCCACCCAACTTGGCTCAAGAGCGGGGTGGGTTATTTCTTTTTATGAGAAATAACAACTGCAATAACCGCTACGACTAAACTTCCAAAACCAATCATCAGACTGATTCCTTCGTAGACAGTCAGCATCAGGCGTCACCCCCTTTCTAAAAAGGAGTGCCGCCGCCACCCAGCTATTTTGCTGTACCCTTTTATTATAAAGCCCTAGTAAATGATTGTCTAACATTCAATGGAAACTGCTTCCAGAACATATTCAAGCAATAATAGGATTAGCACCTCCATAAAACATAATAATTGAATGGTTGGAAATAATAACCTCGATTACGATTGAAAGGATGAGGTACGGATGTCATTAGAGTGGTTTGACCGTGTGTGCGGGGAGTTACAAGATCACTTGGAGTCCATATGTGAAGAATATGACCAAATTGGCCATATGACCATTGAACGGGCTGCCAAGCATCCAAGAATCGAGTTTTTTGTAGAGACAGCAGATGAAGAGACAGAAGAACTGGGACGGGACTATTTTTGCACCCTATTCTTTGACCCGGACAACGAAGAGTTTTATATTGATTCCTTTGACGTTGATCGGGGCAATTCAGTCAAAATCATCCTTTCAGACATTGAGGACATCATTGAGGAAGTCCATGAAAGTCTTCATGATTACATAAATGGTGAGGACCAATTTAGCTCTGACGGGGCCTATCTCGATTCAGATGATGAGGGTGATAGGGAATTATTAGAATATGGCAACGAGCTAGCCGGCGAGGACGATGAGGAATATTATGAGGCGGAACAGGATAACCGTGATGAGATATTTGAGGAAATTGATATCGAATGGTCTACTCCTGAAGTAACGGCGTTTAAGCATAAGGATGAGGTGGAAATTACTTATCAATTCGGCATTGTGGAGGAGACAGGAGATGGTGTCCTTAAGCGGGTCAATCGTGTTTGGACCACGGAGGATGAATTAATAAAGGATGAATCACATTTCATTTTCAGCAAGGAAGAAGCAAGCACGATTATTGCGATGATTGCCAGCCACATGGACCAATTAAGTGAATTCGATTTTGATAACCAGCCATAACGCAAACGAAGGAGCATACTCATATGAATGCTCCTTCTCTTAATAAAGCTGATAATCTATTTCGATCAGGTCCCATGGAGTAATAATCCCTAATGGCTTTTCGTCCCATTTTCCGGTTTCTGTGATGACGACGGCTTCAAGCTTCTTCTTGCTCTTATGGGATTCTTCAAAAATAGTTTCCACTTCAAAGATATTAACCTCTTTTGAAACAAACTGAATGCGATGTTCTTTTTCAAACATCATAATATCTGAAACATGAGTATTGGTCAAATTCACTACCCCTGTCTCCATGTTGGCGGCCATCCATTTGACGACCGATCCGGCTGTTAAAAGCCCGGCACAACGGTTATTTTTATACACGGGAAACTTGGATAGCCCATGCTTCTTAATGGCAGCTGTTACCTTTAAAATACGATCACGGTAATCGAAAAAAACCACTTTCTTTGAAGCAATGGAAAGGGCATATTTAGGGCGGCTGAAAATATTTGCGATTTGTTCAATATGATGGACCACTTTTGCATTCGGTTCGGCGATATAGTAGCCAATTTCCATTTTTTCATGGACAATCGCATTCCGGAGTTTGGCATATTGTTCAAGGTCTTTCTTAAATGTTTCAATGATCTGGTACCTCTTTGCCCCCGTCTTCAGCAAGACGATGAATCTATCATCGTTTATTTGGACAATGTCCCTTAATGCATCATGCACCTGATTAAATGCCACCTCAAACCGTTCCGATAGTAATGGTCCCTGCTCATTTATTGTTTTCATGTTCCTCTCCACTTGCCTTCCGCACACTCTCTTTTATATCAGTTATAAATTATCTTTATAGTAAAATCAATATTGAAAATTTTCATAAAGAAGAGGACTCCACCCATTTCCTGGAGAATCCTGATCTCTTTTTGGTTTTAGGCCAGGTAGAATGTGTCTATGTTACCCTATTTCGATTTTTTCTCCTTTTCAGTCACGTAGAGCCTGCCCTCGAAATTTTCTTTCCTGCTTTTCAGTCAAGTGCAATCCTATTCCGCGATGATCCTGACAATTTGGTCTTCGATGTAGTTCTTCTTCTCATCATCCAGCAGATTATTTAACAAAATGGAAAAAATAACCGTTTGCCCGCTATTCGTCGTGACATAACCTGATAATGAACGTACCGTTGAAATCGTCCCGGTTTTGGCTTTCACCTTGCCTTGGACATCTGTCGTCTTCATCCGGCTGCGCAGCGTACCCCCGACCATTTTATCGCTCGCACCTGCAACAGGCAGAGAGTTGAGGTAAGCAGGAAACCATTTTGCACTTTGAATGGAAAACAGCAGCTGAGAAATTTGATTAGCCGGTACGAGGTCCACATGAGAAACACCTGAACCATCCCGAATCACCATTGAATGGGGATCCACCCCAAACTTCACCAGCTCCTCCTCCAATACTTCTATCCCTTTTTCCCAGCTCCCCTCCCCTTTGGCCACTTTTCCCATTTCCTTGATTAAGATTTCCGCATGGGTATTATTGCTTAATTTCATAAAAGGGACCAGCAGTTTGGACAAGGGCATAGACTGATGTGCCAGCATCAGCTGCGCCTCCGCCGGCACCATGCCCGTCTTGATTTTTCCGCTTACTTGGATGCCTTTTTCAGCCAATGATTGCTTAAAAAGGGTAAGGGCATACCGGGTAGGGTCCCAAACCCCGACCCATTCTTTAATAGAATTTGAACCAAGCGGCAGGGTTCCATCAATCACGATTGTATTTTTAGCATGCTCCCTCTCAATCTTTATTTTCTTTTTTCCTTTTTCATCAACCGTTTCGGTTCTATTAATTATTTTGACATAATTGGTTTTTGGGGTAATAGTTACCATGACCTTTTCACCCGATTTTGAACCTGGGCGCATTTTTATTTCCACTGCACCAGCATCATAATCCGTTGTTGGCGAAGCTGTCAAAGCGGATATTTGCGCACCATAATAGGTCGTTTCATCACTCCATGGCAAATCAAGGGAATAGCGGACATCATCATACCAAGTATCATCGCCCACTAAATTTCCCTTTACCTTTTTGATCCCCCGCTTTTTCAGGTCTTCCGCCATTTGATCAAAGTCAGACTTCATTAATGTCGGATCACCTTTTCCTTTAAGATAGAGGTCACCTCGGAGGATATTCGATTTGATCACCCCATCCCGATACACCTCGGTAGGAAAGGTATAAGCCTCTCCCAGCACATTAAGGGCTGCGGCAGCTGTTAACAACTTCATATTGGAGGCTGGGCGCAGACGGACATCGCCAAGGTGCTGGTAAATCACGCTGCCATCTGCGGCATTTCGTATACTTATCCCGGCAATCGCTCCCTGCAAATCAGGGGAAGCAGCTGCCAATTGATCGATTTTGCTTTCAAATGATCCCTCCTGAATAGCATGTCCAGAAGATGGCAGAACGGAAATACTTATAAACATAAAGAATATGAGTAAAAAAGAAACCATTTTTTTCATGAAGAAGTCTTCAGCCTTTCTTGGATTATATTTATCGCCATATTATTTTATATTCCCTTTAGGCTGAAAAAATCTCATGTTTACACCCGGAATTTAATAGGAGTCAACAATAAGCTGGACAATTTGGTCCTCGACTTCTTTACCCTTTTCTTCATCCAGCAGATTATTTAACATGATCGAAAAAATCAGTGTTTTTCCACTATTCGCCGTGACATAACCTGATAATGTGCTGACGGTCGTGATCGTCCCCGTTTTGGCTTTAACCTTTCCCTGCAAATTCTCCATACGGTTTCGAAGGGTGCCGCCTTCCATTTTTTCAGGCTCCCCAGCTGCCGGTAGTGAATGCAGATAGGAAGGAAACCATTCCGCTTTTTGAACATTAAAAAGCAGTCTGGAAATTTCATTGGCTGAAATCAGGTTAACATGGGAAACGCCTGACCCGTCCCTGATAACCAGTGTCTCCGTATTAACTCCAAATTTCCTAATCTCTTCCGTTAAAACCTCTAATCCTTTTTCCCAGCTGCCCTCCCCTTTAGCCACTTTTCCCATTTCCTTGATAAAAATTTCTGCGTGAGTGTTGTTGCTTAATTTCATAAATGGGACAAGCAGTTGAGATAATGGAATCGAATGGCGGGAGTATACCTTTACAGCTGTCTCAGGCACAATATCCGATTCCAGGCTCCCTGTCACTTCAATGCCGCGTTCTTCTAATGATCGTTTAAAAAGAGTCAGCGCGAATCGAGTTGGATCCCAAACCGCAATCCCTTCCTTCAGTTCCTCTGAACCTATTGGCAAGGTCCCTTTAATCAAAATTATATTCTCGGCATGGACCCGCTCAAAGTTAATTTCTGCTTCTCCCTGATCAACGGTTACCGCCTCATTCATGATTTGGACGAAATCGGTTTTAGGCGTGACCTCCACTTGGACTTGGTCTCCTGCATGCAATCCGGGAGTAAGCGTAATTTCGACGGCACCGGCATCATAATCCGGGGTTGGGGAGACTGTTAATGCAGAGACTTGCGCTCCATAATAGAACGTTTCATCTGTCCACGTCAGGTCTTGGGAATAACGGACACGATCATACCAGGAGTCATCGCCAATCAGGTTTCCTTCAATCTTATGAATACCTTGGCTGTGCAGTGCTTCCCCCATTTTGTCAAAATCTCCCTTTTGCAGAGTCGGGTCCCCTTTCCCTTTTAAAAAGAGATCGCCATTAAGGATATGATTTTGAATAGTTCCGCTGCGGTAGATTTCGGTGGAAAATGAATACCTCTCACCTAGTAGCTGAAGTGCTGCTGCGCCTGTAAACAGTTTCATATTGGATGCTGGACGAAGCCGGATATCACCCTGATGCTGGTAAATAATCTCTCCGTCTGCCACAGACCGAATACTAATCCCAGCAATCGCTCCCTGAAGACCAGCACAATTTTGAATGAAAGAATTCAACTGTTTTTCCAGGAAGGCTCTGTTCATTTCCTCATCTATATAACCAGAAGTTGTCATCGATTCATTTTCCAGCCTTTCGTTTTTCTCCAGTTTACCATGCGGGGCGTGACACGGAAAGGACATTATCAGTATAGTTCGAATCTTTCATTTTTTATTAATGAACCAACTGATTTAGCTAAAAAATGATCCTTCAACAAAAAACAGGGCTGGCTCTTTACTTCTGAGACAGCCCCATATTTTATTAGCCGCTTATTGTTCATTGAAATCGTCATACCAGTATTTTCGATATTTTGCCCTATAGCAGGCGTCACAAGTGGGAAACGGATGATCCCATGGCAGCTTCTTCCCGCAGTTTCTGCATTTTTTCACAAACTTCCTGATATCGGTTCCTAACCGTTCCTGGACTTTGTCACTCATTTCGAGACGCAGCCGTTCCCAATACATGGCTTCCGTCCGTTCTCCCAATCGATACAAAAATAATAAATGAAGGCCGATCGCCTTATAGCTGAGCTCCAGTTCCTCCAGACTGCCCTCTTTTACAACGGGCTCTGGCAGCTCACTTCCCTGGACAATGGCATACATGGATGACTCCCATTGGTTCATCAATGCTGGTTCGTTTTGGGAGAATGGCAGATGCAAAAAGCCATATAAATCCGTTAAGGAGAGCCTTGCTTCGATTTCTGTCCCGGCAATTCTTTCATATAGCTGTTTTTCCTCAAAAAGAGAGGCTTTTTTTGTCCCTTTAGGGCTTTCGAATTTTCCCCATAGCTGAAAGAATGTCCCTAAATCATGATAATATCTTTGAAACCGTTCGAATACTCCATTGGTAGGTGCGATCGCAAATGTGTGGACCGGCCTGTCTTCCTGAAGCAGCAAATTTCGCATTTTTTTTATATCACTTGTGAAAGCAACCTTTCCGACATCGTATATCCCTTTTCTGCCGGCCCGGCCTGCAATCTGTTTCACTTCTTGGGAGGTTAACAGCCGCCTTCTGGTACCGTCAAACTTTTCATTTTCCAAAAAAACAATCCGCCGTATTGGCAGGTTAAGACCCATGCCAATCGCATCCGTGGCGACAATGACTTTGGTCTTGCCTCCATTAAACGCCTCAATTTGCTTTTTCCGTGTTTCAGGGGGCATGCTGCCATAAATCATGCTGACAGAGTGGCCATCATTTTGCAGTCTAGAGGCCATCTCCAAAACCCTTCTTCTGGAAAAACAAATTAGAGCATCTCCCTTTTTCACATGCTTAATATGAAATTCCTTGTTCTCCACTTCTAGCGGGGTTTCCCGATTATACTCATTTATCAAGATTTCAGAATCTCCCAGAAGATCAAGCAGCATCGGTTTTGCGTTGCGGCTGCCGATAATATGGACCTCCTCGGCATTCGCTTTGGTAATCGCCTTGTACCAGGAAAAGCCGCGGTCCTTATCGGTTATCATTTGGGCCTCATCAATGACAACCACCTGATAGCATTCCTTTTCATGAAACATTTCGACCGTGCAAGATATATGGTTTGCATCAGGAATGATTTTTTCCTCTTCTCCTGTTTTTAATGAGCATGGCGTTCCTTCAGCATTTAGCTTGTCATACACCTCTAGAGCAAGCAATCTTAAGGGCGCGAGATACAACCCGCTGTCGGCCTGCTTCATTCTTTCGAGAGCATGATGGGTTTTTCCGGTATTGGTGTCCCCTATGTGCAGAACATAACGGACCTGGCCTTTGAGTGAAGGGTCATACTCTTTTCCAAAGATGTCCCGCATCATCCGCTCTTCTTCTTCTTTTCTCCTTTGGATTTCTGCCAATTCTTCCGCTTGTCTTCTCTCCTGCTCTTTTATATCGTTTTCTAATATTTGCTTATGCGCCTCCAGGTCAAATGGAATGTCTGCCAGCCTTAACAGATCCGCAAGATACTCATCTTGAAGGTCCTCAAAGTAATATCCTGACACGTCATAGATTAAATCATAAATTGTGCCTCTAATATAGGGAGCGGTCAATGGCTCTTGACTCGTTTTGAAAAATTCCTCTTTCAACTCATTTGGGAGATTCTCTATGATTTTTTCAGGAATGAGCTCCGAAATGTAATCGGAGATTAAGCTTTCATAAACAAAAAAATACGTTTCATATTCATAGTAGCTTCTGCCCCAATCAAGGGTTGATTGGATTTCCCCGGTGAGTTCTTTAAAAAATTGCCCCACCGTCCGATATGCTTCTGGATGAAAGCGGCCTTCACCGGCCAAATTCTCCTCTAAGGCAGAAGGATCAATCGATTGAAACTTAATATTGTTTTTAAAATCAGAAGCTAACTGTTTGGCCGCAAAATAACGGATATACAAATAAAAAAACTGATAGTGGTCCTCCATTATACGAATCGCTGACTTGGTCAGTTTATCCTGAAGCGCCGACTTTTTCTCCTCCAACTCTTTCTGTTTTTCCCTGACAACATAAGCCTCTTTCGCCTTCTCGTAACGTTCTCTCCATTCCTCATCCTTGCCGGCTAATTGATCCGAAACCCAGGATTTGGCATCAAACGGTTGGTAGCTCCTCATCTCATCGCGAAACAGCTTGTTAATCAGCTTCCGGTCTACACCTTGGACTTCAAATCCTTTGTCGTTTAAAAATTGTTTTTTTTCGCTCTTTGGGACGTCATTGGTCGATTTGTTCAGCCAGACATTGACCCATATTTGTTCAAGATAGCTGCCTCTGTCTGACAAATATTGTGTAAAATCAGGCAATGTATCTTGTCTCTCCAGATAGCGGTCAATATCGTCATACACTTTCAATTTCGTATGTTCTACCGCCTGGGGGTAAATTGCTGTTAGTTTGCTCATCCCTTGCCCCTCCAGTTATTTTGACATTTTCATTTCTTTTTATCTTCATCTTATGTATAATGTTCGTATAGAAGCGCATATAGTAAAAAAGACCGAGCAGACATCATGCAAACCGCTCGGCTTTGCAATAGCTGACTTCCCATGTTTGGGGATCGGCGAATAGAGCAGAAATCCACCTTTTATGCTTGCCGGCTCAAGGGTGGATTATTTTTTTCGGTGAAACGACAGTACGGTGACAATGAGACTAGCGAACGAAATCGCAAACATTAATCCCTGATAGACTGTCAAACAGCATCACCTCCTTTCTGACAGGAGATGTGCCCCACCCTTGAAAAGTCTAATTCTACTGCATGTTACATTATAGCATTGATTAATGAATCGAACAAGTGTTCCTTACTGTTTGTTCTGCTCGCAATATTGGTCCACTAGTTCCTCAATTTGATCCAATTCAGGGAAATTCCCGGAAAACTCAAACTTGATCTCCTCAATAAACTTCTCTTCATTATAAACATGAATTGCTCCTTTTTGTTGAATAACACTATATTCCGGCACAAATCGGTATCCGTTTCGTTCAATAGCTCCCATTTTATTATTCCTCCTTTTAAATTTTTTTATAGTATAGGCAAAATTACAGAAGCTCATCCGATTGCAAAAAACCGAAGCCACACACGTAAAAAGGACGGTGCATCCCGGCACCGCCCTATATGAAACTTAGTCAGGCTGTTGTATATACTTCTTGTTTATTTTGCTGATGGCGGATGGTAGCCTGTGCCGCAGCCAAGCGTGCGAGCGGTACACGGTAAGGTGAGCAGCTGACATAATCTAATCCCGTTTTATAACAAAAATCAATCGAGCTCTTTTCTCCGCCATGTTCACCGCAGATTCCTGTTTTTAAGGAAGGCTTGGTCAAGCGGCCGAGCCTTACGCCAGTTTCAACCAGCTTTCCAACACCCTCTTGGTCTAACACAGCAAACGGATTTTCCGGGAGCACTTTATTTTCAATATATGATTGCAAAAATTTTCCCTCTGCATCATCCCGGCTATATCCGAAGGTAGTTTGCGTTAAATCATTGGTCCCAAACGAGAAAAAGTCAGCTGCCTCTGCAATTCTGTCAGCTGTAAGAGCCGCACGGGGGATTTCAATCATGGTGCCAATTGTATAATGGAAGGTTCTCCCTGTTTCTTCTTGCACTTGTAAAGCTGATTCGATCACCAGCTGGCGCATTTGTTTTAGTTCGTTCACATGCCCGACTAACGGAATCATGATTTCAGGCTGAACTTCCATCCCTTTTTCTGCTAATATGGCTGCTGCATAGAAAATAGCTTTTGCCTGCATCTCATAAATTTCCGGATAAGTCATACCCAGTCGGCAGCCTCGATGTCCGAGCATTGGATTAAATTCATCTAATTGACGGATCTTTTTTAATAACTGCTCCTTTTGCTTCAATTCTTCTGATTCTGGGTTCAAGATTTGCAGCTTTGTAACCTCCACTAATAGTTCCTCTTTATCAGGCAGGAATTCGTGCAGCGGAGGGTCTAATAATCGAATTGTAACGGGGTAGCCCTGCATCGCTTCAAAGATCCCCTCAAAATCTCCTTGCTGCATGGGTAAAAGCTGGGCAAGTGCTTCCATTCTTTCTGAGTCATTATCTGCCAAAATCATTTTTTGCACAATTGGGATCCGTTTCTGGTCCATAAACATGTGTTCTGTTCGGCATAAGCCAACCCCTTCAGCCCCGAATTCGAAAGCCTTCTTGGCATCCTCCGGATTATCTGCATTGGCACGTACGCCGATTTTTCGTTCTTGGTCTGCCCATTCCAGCAATAGCTGAAATTCTGGCGATAACTCCGGGTCAATCATGGAGATTTCCCCCAGCATAATTTCACCTGTCGAACCATCGACCGTAATGGTATCGAGGTAGTTAACCACTGTATCTCCAACAGTAAATTGTCCGGCTTTCAAATCGATTTTGATGGCTTCGCAGCCGCAAATACAAGCTTTCCCCATACCGCGCGCTACAACCGCAGCATGGCTGGTCATCCCGCCTCTGCTTGTTAAGACCGCTTGAGAAGCGACAATTCCATGAATATCATCAGGAGTCGTTTCTGGCCGGACTAGAATAACCTTTTTGCCCTCATTTCCTAACTGTTCAGCTTCGTCGGCGTTAAACACCACCTGGCCGGTAGCAGCTCCTGGAGACGCAGGCAGCCCCTTTGCCAATACTTTTCGTGCTGCCGAATCATCTATTCGCCGATGCAGCAATTGATTCAATTGATCCGGGTCGACATGAAGCAGTGCCGTCTTTCGGTCGATGATCCCCTCATTTACCATATCAACGGCAATCCGGATGGCAGCCTGTGCGGTCCGTTTGCCGTTTCGTGTTTGCAGGATATATAGCTTTCCCCGTTCCACCGTAAATTCGATGTCCTGCATTTCCTTGTAGTGCTGTTCCAAACGATGGCTGGTTTCTGCAAATTGCTGATAAACTTCCGGCATATCGTCCTTTAAGGCCGCAATTGGCTGTGGCGTGCGGATCCCTGCCACCACATCCTCCCCTTGGGCATTAATCAGGTACTCTCCATAAAGAGCTGGTTCCCCTGTCGATGGATTCCGTGTGAACGCCACACCGGTCCCGGAATCATTCCCCATGTTGCCAAATACCATACTCTGGATGTTTACTGCTGTTCCCAAATGATCAGGAATTTTATTCAAGCGGCGGTAAACCATCGCCCGCTGGTTGTTCCAAGAATCAAATACCGCATTTATTGCGAGAAACAGCTGTTTTTTTGGATCCTGAGGAAACTCCTTTCTTGTATGCTTTTTAACAATTTCTTTATAACCAACAATCACATCCTGCCAATCTGCCGCAGTCAATTCCGGATCGGAAACATATCCCCTTTGCTCCCGATATTCCTCCAATAGCTGCTCAAAATAAAAAGTATCTATATTGAGCACCACATTACTGAACATTTGGATAAACCGGCGATAAGAATCATAGGCAAACCGAGGATTGTTAGTTAATGCGGCTACCCCTTCGACCGTTTCGTCATTCATCCCAAGGTTTAAAATAGTATCCATCATCCCCGGCATCGAGAATACGGAGCCGGAGCGCACTGAAACGAGCAAAGGGTTTTCGGGACGGCCCAATTTTTTGCCCATTTTTTCCTCTAATCGGGTTAAAGCCTCCAGAGTCTGTTTTTCTACCAATTCAGGGATAGTTTTATTAGATTCATAGTAAGCATTACATGCCTGGGTCGTAATCGTAAAACCGTATGGAACTGGCAATCCAATCCGGGTCATTTCCGCTAAATTTGCGCCTTTCCCCCCCAACATCTCCCTCATATTTCCATTTCCTTCATGAAATAAATAAACATATTTCTCCATTTTGACTAACTCCTCTCCTTTTTTAGGATATCCAAAATCAAACCGGCCGTTTCTTCAATCGCTTTATTGGAAACGTCAATGATAGGACAGCCTACACGTTTCATGACTTTTTCTGCATAGTCCAACTCATCAAGAATTCGTTGGTAGCTGGCATAGTTGGCTTGTGAAGCTAATCCTAAAGCTCGTAATCTCTCTTTCCGAATTTCATTTAACTTATCTGGCGAGATGATTAACCCGATACAATTTTTCCTTGGCACCTGATATAACTCATCTGGCGGCGGCACTTCCGGCACCAGTGGGACATTCGCCACCTTAAAACGCTTATGTGCCAGATACATGGACAATGGGGTCTTGGAAGTTCGGGATACTCCGATTAACACAATTTCCGCCCTTAAAATTCCACGTGGGTCGCGCCCGTCGTCGTATTTAACAGCAAATTCAATCGCCTCAATTTTACGAAAATACTCTTCATCCAATTTCCGCATCAGTCCAGGCCGATGATGCGGCGCTTTATGAAACTTTGTCTCGAATGCATTCATCAACGGACTAAGCAAATCCACGGCGGTAATCCCTTCTTCGTCCGCTCTCCTGTCCAAATAATCCTTTAGATCAGGGATAACAATCGTATAGGCAATGATGGATTGGTCTCTTTTGGCCAATATCAGCATATCCTCGATATCTTCTGTATCTTCCACATAAGAGCTGCGGCGGATTTCCACCTGACCGCCATTAAACTGTGTTGCCACTGCCTTTACCACAAACTCAGCTGTTTCCCCAACTGAATCTGAAACAACATACACCACTTCTCTCTGAACCAACTGCAGCAACTCCCTTAGACTGTTTTGCCTTCCATGATTTCTACATATGCTCTTGTTATGGTTGTTTTGGTAATTCTCCCTAACAACGTATATGTATTTTTTTGATGGTCCACTTCTTTTACAACGGGCAAGGAATCAATATGATAATTCATCATTTTTTTTGCTGCCTCTAATAACGTTTCCTCAGGGAAAATAGTAATGATATTCGGCATTCTGGTCATAATGACACTGACAGGCAATTCTTGCAGATTCTTATTGCCAAGAGCCGCCCTAAGCAAATCCTTGCGTGAAATCACTCCAGCCAAATACCCTTTGGAATCAACTGTATACAAAGTGCCTACATCTTCTAAAAAAAGCTGAACAATTGCGTTGTATACGGAAGTGGAGTTTTCGACCACAATGGGATGCGCCTTAAAGTTTGCTACCTTCTGATGAATAAACTGCTCGGCCTGTTGCTTTAGTTCATACTTCTCATTGAAATAATAGCCAACTCTTGGCCTCGCTTCTAAATTCCCTGACATTGTTAAAATAGCAAGATCAGGCCTTAATGCAGCTCTGGACACGGAAAGTTTATCGGCAATTTCTTTTCCTGTAATCGGCCCATTTTGTTTTACTATTTGCAAAATTTCATCCTGACGTTTGCTTAGTTTAATTATCACCACCCCCTTAAACACAATAATTATGATTAATTCGTTGGTTTTACTGTAATTGTGATATACTTAATTTACATTTAGTATATACTATTTAAACAAAATCTGAAACTACTATTTTAAAAATTGATTTATTCATTCTAGACAAAAAAAAATCGCCAGAATTGGCGAGAATTTTTATTTTTGACAGTTCAGGCAGTAATACGTTTTTCGTGAGGAGATCATTTCCTTCACAATGACTGCTCCGCATCTTTGGCAAGTCTGGCCCTCCCGATCATAAACTTGACAATGCTTGTGGAACCCCCCTGTCTTTTTATCTTCTTTAAAGAAGGGATTTTCCATGTAACCGCCTAACCTGATGCCTTCTGAAAGAACGGTTTTCATGGACTGATATAATTGGCTTTTTGCAGCATTATTGAGTTCATCAATATCTTTTATGGGCAGTATCTTGGCATGGAAGCAGATTTCTGCCGAATAGCAATTTCCGATGCCGGCAATGAAATCCTGATCAATCAAAGCTGTTTTTAATCGCCCATGCTTTGTCTTCAATCGATCCATAAACTCATTTTCGGAAAAGCTGGGATCCAATGGTTCTGGCCCTAGGTGTGAAAGTTTTTTTTCTGCATCTTGCGGTGTGTGAAGGTGCAGATACCCTAGCCTTAGTCCAATAAAATATAGATGCTCGTGTCCAAATGAAAGACGCACCTGAATTGTTCGTTTTGGCTTATCTGTTTCCTGGCCAAAATACATCCACCCTCCCAGCATCAGATGCAATAAAAGGACTTGGCCGTTTTGCAAGTGAAACAGCAAATGTTTGCCTCTTCGGCTGACATTTAATACTTTTTGATTGGAGACTGTTTTTTTAAATAAATTAGGGTTGACATTAATGGATTTGATACGGTTAACGTCAACAGCAGTAATGGTTTGTCCGGTGATTTTATTGTTTAAGTGGATTTTATAGTTTTCCATTTCTGGAAGTTCAGGCATTAGGAATCCTCCATTTTTTTCTTTAGGATTTCCTAATAGGGGCTAATTATGAGAAATTTTAATGGATGTTGCTGAAATATAGGAAGGATAATTTTAGCTTAAAAGACTGCCGGTGTAATACTGTCATGACGACAGAATTTACACTTTTTTCATTGTTTTGTCATCATGAATAAGTGTTTAGAAAAAAATTCCAAGCTATAGAAAAAGCTCGGAATTTTATAGTAGTGGGCCTAAATGGACTTGAACCATCGACCTCACGCTTATCAGGCGTGCGCTCTAACCAGCTGAGCTATAGGCCCAAATTCAATATTTAAAATATAAATGGCAGGGGCAGCAGGAATCGAACCCACACCAAAGGTTTTGGAGACCTTTGTTCTACCTTTAAACTATGCCCCTATAAATGATGGAGGGGGACGGATTCGAACCGCCGAACCCTGAGGGAGCGGATTTACAGTCCGCCGCGTTTAGCCACTTCGCTACCCCTCCCAATTAATGGCGGAGGAAGAGGGATTCGAACCCCCGCGTGGTTTAACCCACCTGTCGGTTTTCAAGACCGATCCCTTCAGCCAGACTTGGGTATTCCTCCAAAAAAAAAAAATAGCCTAATGCTAATTGGTAGCGGCGGAGGGGATCGAACCCCCGACCTTACGGGTATGAACCGTACGCTCTAGCCAGCTGAGCTACACCGCCAAAATAAAAGTCCAAATGGAGCCTAGCGGGATTGAACCGCTGACCTCTTGCTTGCGAAGCAAGCGCTCTCCCGGCTGATCTAAGACCCCAGCGATCGGGAAAACAGGATTTGAACCTGCGACCCCTACGTCCCGAACGTAGTGCTCTACCAAGCTGAGCTATTTCCCGGAAATAGGATGCCGAGGACCGGAATCGAACCGGTACGGTAGTCACCTACCGCAGGATTTTAAGTCCTGTGCGTCTGCCAGTTCCGCCACCCCGGCAAATATAAAAGCGGAAGACGGGATTCGAACCCGCGACCCCCACCTTGGCAAGGTGGTGTTCTACCACTGAACTACTTCCGCATATTGCTTGATGCGGGTGAAGGGACTTGAACCCATACGGTATTACTACCACTAGAACCTGAATCTAGCGCGTCTGCCGATTCCGCCACACCCGCATATTTATAAAATGCTTATAATGTTTGAAGGCATCATTCCCTCAAAACTGGATATTCCAGAAGAAACTTTTGCAAACTCGAGTTCACTTTTACATAGACTTGGCTAGCTGCGGCTCCTAACTTCTGTCGAAGTTGAACAGTCGCCTCTGCTTTTCGTTTTGGTTAAGTCCTCGATCGATTAGTATCAGTCAGCTCCACA
>NZ_CALPDF010000043.1 GCF_943193175.1 Neobacillus muris | reverse complement strand
GTGACAATTTTTTTGCTTATAAAGCCCTCTATCAAGGTATTTTATAGCCTGTTTTAAATAAAAGTTTTTACAATACGTTATAACGAAAGGGGGTGAAGAGATGAAAACCATCATTATTGCATGTGGGGCTGGGGTAGCGACCTCCACGATTATTGTCGACCGGGTGAACACACTTTTACGGGAAAATAATATTCAAGCGAAGATTATCCAATGCATGATTGGCGACATTGACGGCCACGCAGACAGCGCCGATGTCATTGTCACTTCTATGAAACTGGATAAAAAGTATAACGCACCTGTTATCATGGGCCTGTCTTTTATTACGGGGATCGGGAAAGAAGAAACAGAAAAAGAACTTTTAGATTACCTGGGTTAAGGGGTAGTTAGTTAAAAATAAGGGGGAACCAGGATGGATTTTATTGTTGATATTTTTGATTATATTAGCAATCTCGGGTCAATGGTAATGATTCCAATTATGATTATGGTGGTGGGGCTCCTGTTCCGGCTCAATATCCTGAAAGCGATTCGTGCCGGTATTATGGTGGGAATTGGATTCGTAGGGTTGAACCTGGTACTCACGATCATATGGGATTATGTAGGGCCAGTAACAAATATCTTAATAGAAAGATTTGATTTAAACTTATCTGTCGTGGACGCCGGCTGGGCAGCGGCAGCAGGGGTTGCATTTGCAACAAAAGTTGGGGCAGTTATTATTCCCTTTATTATCCTTATCAACTTTTTAATGCTATTGTTCAGACAAACTAAAACGGTCAATATCGACATCTGGAATTACTGGCACTATGCCTTTACGGGTGCCGTCATTATGACCGTGACGGATAATTTCTGGTATGGCCTATACGGAGCAGCGGCCCATGCCATTATCGCACTGAAGATTGCTGATATTGCCGCACCAAGAGTACAGCAGGTTATCGGGATTCCTGGCATCTCAATTCCACAAGGCTTTGCTGTCACAACCATTCCAATCTATCTCCTCTTAGATAAACTATATGACAAAATTCCTTTTATGAACAAACGAAAAATTGATACAGACGCTGTCCAGAAAAAATTAGGTGTTTTAGGTGAACCGTTAATGATTGGCTTTATCCTCGGAATCCTCCTCGGTCTTGCTGTTGGATACGATGTTAAAAAAGTGTTGGAACTAGGCATTTCAATGGCCGCCTTAATGCTGTTATTGCCAAGAATGGTGAAGGTCATCATGGAAGGACTCGTGCCTATTTCAGATGCTGCCAAGAGCTTCCTTGAAAAGAGATTCAAAGGTTCAGAGTTTTATATTGGTCTAGACTCTGCTGTCACACTAGGTCACGCCACAACGATTACAGTGGCCATCTTGCTGATCCCTATTACACTCGTTCTGGCTATGATTCTGCCATTAAACACTACGCTTCCTTTTGGGGACTTAGCGGCAACTGCTTTCTTTATTGCCATGGCTACACCTATTCACAGAGGGGACATCTTACGTACCTTAATAAGCGGTACAATTGTGATGGCGATTATCCTGCTGATTGCTAGCTACTTCGCTCCAATCATCACGGAATCGGCTGTTAACACAGGTTTTGCGTTCCCAGAGAATGCAACGAAAATCACTGCACTTTCGGCAGGGAATCTGATCGCTTTAATCCTTTCTTTACTGGCAAAGATTAAAATTGTTGGTGCCATTCTAATACTCGCAATTGTCGCTGGAGTATTAGCGATTTTCCGCAGCAAAAAATCTACTAAATCAACAGGATCATCAATGGAGGTATAAACATGACTTGGTTAAAAGATGTAATTGGTACAGAGAAGGCAATTATTGCGATGTGCCATTTTCTTCCCTTACCTGGAGACCCTTATTACGATAAAGAAAAAGGGATGGAATATGTAGTGGAAATGGCAAGAAAAGATCTCCATGCCCTCCAGGATGGCGGAGTTGATGCTGTCATGTTCTCGAATGAATTCAGCCTGCCTTATCTGACGGATGTAAAGACAGAAACCGTAGCCGCCATGGCTAGGATTATCGGGGAATTGAAGAAGGAAATACAAATACCCTTCGGCGTAAACGTCCTCTGGGATGGCAAAAAATCACTCGACCTTGCCGCTGCAACCGGTGCGGTATTTGTAAGGGAGATTTTCACAGGCGTATATGCCAGTGACTTCGGCCTATGGAATACCAATATCGGGGAGACTAAACGCCATCAGCACTATCTTGGTGCCGAAAGCGTTAAGCTGCTCTTTAATATTGTTCCTGAAGCTTCCCAATATTTAGCTGACCGTGATATTGAATCGATTGCTAAAACAACGGTATTTAATAACCGCCCCGATGCCTTATGCGTTTCTGGACTAACTGCAGGAGCTGAAACAGATGCTCAACTTTTAAAGAGGGTAAAAGCGGTCGTGCCAGAAACTGTCGTTTTTGCCAACACCGGGGTTCGTCTTCACAATCTTCGCGACCAACTCTCAACGGCTGACGGTGCTGTAGTTGGAACCACCTTTAAGTATGATGGGAAGTTTGAAAACCATGTAGATCCAAAACGTGTAAAGGAATTTATGGACGAAGTGAAGCGATTCCGGTCTGCTCTTTAGGAGTGAATAGCATGAAAATATCACCATCCATTGCTTCTGCCAATCCTTTACGATTAGAAGAGGAAATCAAGCGTCTCGATCATTTTGATGACATTCACATTGATATTGAGGATGGAAATTTCATTCCAAATATTACATTTGGAATGAAAACCATCCATGCTTTGCGATCCGTTACCAATAAGCCTTTTTCCTTTCATTTGATGGTTACCAATCCGTATCAATATTTGGATGAAATTTTCCGCCTTAGACCTAGCATCCTATTTGCCCATGCAGAGTCCCTCCCATATGTCAGGGAATTTATTGGACGGGTAAAAGGGAGCAACATCAAATGCGGACTGGCATTTAATCCAGCGACACCCGTTGAGCCTTATCTGTATCTACTAAAAGAATTGGATGCTGTTTTAATCATGACGGCAGAACCAGATGGAAGAGACCAAGCTTTTATTGAGGAAATGCTGGGTAAAGTAAAAACCATACATGAAAAGCAGCCACCCCTAAACATCTGGGTGGATGGAAATATTTCACATGAGACTTTACCTGATTTAGAAAAGATCGGGGTAACCACCGCAGTAATGGGAAGGGCAATTTTTAACTGAGGTCTAAGGATAGTAAACCAAGTATTACGAGGAATTGAATTGGATGAATAAGGATCTGACACTCATGGATTGTTAAAAATAAATATGGTTTGCCTATCCTTAAAAAAATGGATAACCTTGTACATTAGCTATTGTACAAGGTTATTTTTCTACGATTTTGAATACTGATTTTATATTGGAGGCGCTGTTAGCATTCATTGTTGATTTTCGTGCAGGTACGAGGATTCGTAGGCGGAGTTTTTCCGTTTATTTCTTCAACATAAAATCAGCCTAAATAAAGGGGAAATGAAAAACGAGGAAGATATATATTATAGTGAATAGACTGTACATCTAATAAAGAGATTAGAAGAATTAGGCTTGCCCTATGAAGATTGGCATTTTCTTCTTCTGCAGGGAGGGCCCTTTGCTTTCTGAAATTCATCGCAATCTAAATTTCTGAAAATTAAAAATTGTATTGACAAATAAACTGTGGTCTGCGAAATTAATTTTATAGACTATATTCTCTTTCATTATAAACAACCTAGTCAGTCCTATAAGGCAGCAACGACTAATTGTAAGCGTATACATAATTCGGAGTGGGAAAACCCAGAAGCATGTATTACAAAATAAATAAATGAATCCTTTGCCAGGGCCCACTGCTGCTAATAGGCAAATTCAGATATTCGAGAAGGCTTATAAACTGATAGTAATCGTATGGGAGGAAGATTAAACATGTCCATTTCAAAAGAACTATCCTATATGTCTGTCGCGGAATTATCGGCAAATATATCGAGTAAGCAATTATCACCTGTCGATGTGATAGAGGCGGTTAGCAAAAGAATGTCAGAAAGAAATTCCAGTATAAATGCTTTTGTACATCTAGATCTGGAAGGAGCCATGGCGCAAGCAAAAAAGGCGGAAAAAATGCTAATGTCCGGCGAAACAACCGGTCCCATGCATGGAATTCCTACAGCCCTTAAGGACTTATTCGATTTTAAGCCAGGCTGGCCTTCGACCTTTGGCGGAATTCGGGCATTAAAAGATAACATTGCTGCATTTTATTGCACCTATGCTGAACGGATGGAACGAAATGGCGCCATCCTTGTCGGCAAAACGAATAGCCCAGTTATGGGATTTAGGGGCACATGTGATAACTATCTATTTGGCCCTTCACGCAATCCTTTTAATCTCTCAAAAAATACCGGTGGTTCTTCTGGCGGCAGTGCAGCATCTGTTGCAGATGGGCTGCTTCCGATTGCCGAAGGGACCGATGGCGGAGGCTCCATTCGGATTCCCGCTGCCTGGTGTGGATTATATGGATATAAGGCTTCTTACGGGCGAATTCCGTTTGTATCTAGACCAAATGCTTTTGGCGGGATCAACCCTTTCCTATTTGAAGGGACCTTAACCCGGAATGTCGAGGATGCTGCCATTGGTTTGTCAGCGTTAGCAGGATATGATCCAAGAGACCCATTTAGCTTAGAGGAGAATGTCAACTATAGGTCTGCCTTAACAAAATCAATCAAAGAAATGAAAATTGCCTATAGCCCTGACTTTGATGTTTTCCCTGTCGATCCAGAAATTGCCCAAACCGTCAGACAGGCCGTGAGAGTATTTGAGCAAGCAGGTGCCCATGTGGAAGAGGTCAAATTTGGCATAACGAGGGACCAACGTGAATTAAGTGATTTATGGTGCAGGTTAATCTTACCTTCTAATATCGATACGTTCGAAAACTTCAAAAATCAGGGAATTGATATTTTAAAAGATCACCGGGAGGATCTGCCTCCTCAATTTATCGATTGGTTAGAGAAAGGCTATAAAATGAATGTTCTTGATATGAATCGGGATCAGCATATGAGAACAGAAATCTATGACGCCCTTCAAAATATTTTAAAAGATTATGATTTAATTGTGACTCCTACAGTGGCGTCGTTACCGGTAAATAATGCAGAGGATGGCAACACCATGGGACCATCACAAATCAATGGTGTGGAAGTGGACCCATTAATCGGCTGGTGCCTGACTTATTTCACCAACTTTACGGGGCATCCTTCTGCTTCTATTCCCGCGGGCCTCTCAAAGGATCATCTGCCAATCGGAATGCAAATCATTGGCAGGAGATATGCGGATCTTGATGTGCTGGCAGCAAGTGCCGAGTTTGAGCGTCTACAACCATGGAATAGCATCTATGAAATTTGTAAAAACAGAAGCCTTGGGGCTACCACTTTAAAATAAAACGTCTGGAATCCGCAGTGACGGTTCTCATGGCTTTATTGCCATTGAACCGCCACTTTTAGTTATAACAGATACTCTATTGATGATAAAACAATCTTACATTATTTCAAAACATCCTTTACTCCATATGAAAAATCCTCCTTCTATTTTGGATATTTTCCGTATTAGAATGAGGATTTTATTTTTTTATTTAATAGGATATTAGTCCTTTTCCCAACTGGGACCTCTTTGGCTAAGATGTGAGACTGTACCTACGGTTCAAGGATGACTCCGCCTGCGACTCCTGACATCGCAATAATTTCAACAACCGTTGTGGTATTGGTAGCAGGATCTCCGTAATAGGCATCCAAGGAATCAATAAACCAATCAGGACCCTCTAATATGGTGTATCCTTTGCTTTCCAAACTAGAAATAACAGAGGAAACAACCTCTGATTTTTGGTGCGAACTCATCTGCATCCAATCCACACCAGTAGCGGTTGAAGGATCTGAATTGATCACTGGTTCTGCAGTGGCGGACGCCGATGTAGTTCCAGCATTACTTGCCGCGTTAGGAGACATATATTCTGAACCATCTGCAAGATATTCTTTCCCATAATGTCCACCAACGAATAAATGTTCTTTTTCACCTTCATAGGAATAGGTCATCTCATACTCTTCTGAGTCAGTCTTTAAATTGAGAGCATAAATAAAGCAAGTATATTTCCCACACTCCAATTCTCCGCCATTCTTTTTATTGGTTTCCCTTATGACTTCCACCGCATGTGCAAAGAAATCATACTGTTCCTTTTTGCTCAACGTATCAAAGGAGGCATCTAAATCTCCTTCAATATCATAACGAAAATCCTGCTTGCTCCATTCTGTATCGCGATTATATTTTAGATGTGATAGATAGGTAGATAAGGTCTTATCTGTTTCCAAGTCCTTAATTGTTTTATCCATTTGCGACTCTACAGACGTAACCACTCTAGCGTACTTCTCTTCCTTTTTCTTCGTTTCCATCGTCTTCTGAACGTCTTTTACCACAAAGAACAACAGGGCAATCGCAGCTAAAGTGAAAAGGATTATTTTTTTAGGGCTTTTTAGAATCTTTATCTCTCTCTGGTTTTGATTGTCTTGCATACTCTTCTTACTACCTCCGTCGTTCCTAATCAATAATTTTCATTTTATTATACCAAGAAAATTTCATCCTGTTTATTAGGATTTTGCAGGAAATAGCAGGTAAAAAGAATTTGTCAGTCGGCTAAAGGGTTGAGTGAGTATTGGTCTTTAAATGGTGTAGGCCGGTTAAAATACCCTATCTTTGATCCTGAGCAATCTTGCGGACCGTTGGGCAGTTTGGTTAGGTAATGGTGAGATTCTCTTTTAAACTGTTAAATAAACGTTTGTTTAATAACAGAAAGCGGTTCCTGTAATCCATGCAGTATCAAACTATTTATGATATAGTATATGAAAAATCCTATTTGGACCCTTAAATAGAAGAAAAATGAAGAAGTTATAAGGTAACGCATAAGTAAAGGAGGAATTATGAATGAGCAAGATCTATATCATACATGAAAATAGCGAATGGACCATTCACTTAACAAAAAGATTAGAAGAATTAGGCCTGCCCTATGAAGAATGGCATCTCGACGAAGGCTTGCTCGATTTGTCAGAACGCCCGCCAGAAGGCGTTTTTTATAATCGCATGAGCGCCTCCTCCCATACCCGCGGCCATCGTTTTGCGCCTGAATTGGCAGACAATGTCCTTTCTTGGCTGGAACGGCATGATTGCAAGGTGTTCAATGGAACCAGTGCGATTAACTTCGAACTCAGTAAGGTGAAGCAATATAATGCCCTCGAAAAAGCAGGAATTCAAACACCCAAAACGATTGCGGCCGTTGGCAAGGAACAAATTATTCGGGCAGCTGAAAAAATCGGGACTGGATCATTCATTACCAAACATAATCGGGCTGGCAAGGGATTAGGTGTGCAGTTATTTCAGTCCGTTGAAGCTTTAAAATACTATGTTAATAGTCCAGCTTTTGATGAGCCGATTGATGGCATCACCTTGATTCAGGAATATATTAAATCCCCGGATCAATCGAATGTTCGTTGTGAATTTATTGGCGGCAAGTTTTTCTATGCGGTTCAAGTAGATACGTCCGGCGGTTTTGAGTTATGTCCGGCTGATGCTTGCAATATCGGGGATCTTTTCTGTCCTGTGGGAGAAGAAGTGGAGCAAAAACCGAAGTTCCAAATCATCGATGGTTTTGATGATGCCATTATTCCAAAATATGAGGCGTTCCTGCAAGAGCATGGGATTGCTGTCGCTGGGATTGAGTTTATCAGGGATGAAACTGGAACGCTTTATACCTATGATATTAATACGAACACGAATTATAATAGTGATGCTGAAAAGGCGGCCGGGAAGTATGGGATGTTACAGTTGGCTGCGTTTTTAGGGGCTGAATTGGCGAAGCTATAGGGTGACTAATCCTCCTTGGCAAGAATTGAATCATTAATTTTTGCTAAGGAGGATAATCAATGGTTCAACAATCTTTTAACTTCTCTTTAATCCCGTCGAAACCAGTTGCTCTGAGAGAAGCACTTTTAATATAAGAGGCAGGAAACGTGCCAGCATGAATTTCTAACTAAAAAGATTGAGAAAAATCCTCCCTTTATGATAAATTGTTTCGGACGCATAATTTCCAAAAAACAACAATAAACATTCCAAAGGGTCTATGCAATCTTTCTTTAGATAATTACCTTGTTGGCACTAATGACAACTGAATTAGTGATGCAATTAGCAAACTAGTATCAAAAAAACTCAATTTTCAGGTCATAAGTTAAGGATTGCCCAGGCTCCAACATTACTAATGACCCACGTTCCTTTTCTACTTTTCTACCTTCTACATAACAATTGCCAGGCTCGATTCCAACCACATTTGTTCCAGCACCATTCATTTTCCATTGAGTGAATCTAGGTAAATTTGATACATCCCAAGAAAGCTTCATACTTAATGGAAAGCTGGTTTGATCAAAAGGATTTGGAAATCGTGGATTTGAAACAATTACATTTGCATATTCTTTTCCATTATCTTCCTCATATGTATTCAGATTTTCATGGTAATAAACCCTTTCTTGATAACCCACCCTCGGATAACCCCATTCATCATATCCTTCAATCGGTATTCCTTCATCCCGGGGAGTTATTTTATTCGATGGAAACGTAAACCCCGTTTCTTCATTAATAAAAGGAAAGCCAAAGTTAAAATGATAAAGAATCATATGAGGCCTTGATGTAAAACCAATATTTTCTACAGTGTCTTTCAAATAAATTGTATTCTCTCCAAGGAAAAATGTATATTCTCGAATAAGTCGTAAATATTCTCCAAATGCAGTTGTTTCTTCAACAACACCTTTTACTTTCATTCTATACTGATCATTTATCCATACACCTTCAGCTGTTATTCCTTTGGCTGCAATATGATGAACTCTCCCATGAAGTCCCAATTCTTCTCCATTATCAAAAGTTGCAGTTCCAACTTGAGTTAGTCCACACGTCATTAATAGGCCACCCACGGCAGTTCTTGCCCATTCCCCACCTCGAGCATCATAATAAGCTGGATGAATATCCCCGTTAGCTGATTGCCAACTAATCGGAACACCCATAAATTCAGCTAAGGATATATCCATTCCTCGCGACGGAGAAATTGCCAGACTAAGTCCACCTCCGGTCCGAACTTGTATCATTTCTACACCTGCCTCCGGACCTTCTTGATACTTCATTTTTCGCAAGCCGCCTATCTGTTCAAGCCTTCCAACATATTTTTCAATTTCTCTTCTTGTCCAATCCTTCCCATATAGTTTCAATCAGACTACCTCCATATCAAGATTATAGATATAAAAATTTGTAAAAATATTTTTCAAAAAGAAAAACAGCTAATCTAGACCCTCCAATTCTTCGATTAGCTGTTTAAAGTTCCATTCTTGAAGGCTATCAAGATTTTGGAACGTCTTTATTATTAGAAGCAAAGTGTTTTAAAATAACCAACGGTTCTCTTAAACTATGGTTTGCAATTACCACACCTTTCTTGGCAGCTTCTTCGCTAACAAAAAACTCGTCAGATGTCATTTGTCCGAAACGAATCATTTGAGCAGCTTCAGCATCATAAGCCCCGAATTTACCATGACCTTGAATAATAATACATCCATAGGCAGAGCTATCTTTAATTGTAGCAATTTGACCAGGCAGTACGGTTAGTTCTTTTGCGGCGATATATTCATTTCCATATGCAACCCATTTCTCTTCATAAATACCATCTTCACTTGAAGACTCTACCGGTGGCCTGAAATAGTGCTTTTTAAATTCAGGATCCGTATTTTTCTCCCAATCTAATAAGCTGAGAATAAAATCAACATCACGTTGCTTATCTTCTGGAACATTTTCTACTAAAAAGTCATATGAATAATGATCGGCACTTACCACATTCTCAAACACAGAGTTTACATCACTATTCAATTGTGGTTCGTATGTTAAATAGGAACCTGGTGCATGGATAATCCCCGCGGGAACATACCATCCTGTCCCTAATTGAATTCTAAATGCACGGGACAATTCTGTTATTCTATTATCTGTAGCTTCATATTGTAATAATCTTTCCTTTACCTCATCCAGCGTAACACTTGGGTCAAATCCAAAATAAGTAACTGGAAATTCCCCTCCATGATTGTTTAATTGCCGAGGGAAATAATAGGCTTCTGGTTTAGCCATCTTTCCAATAAGCTCAGCATGTTTTTGCATAAGGTGAATATGGTGGAATAGAGGAGTTTTATAATCGAAAAACTTGGCAAACATTGGCCATGTTCCATGCTCTTTAATTAATTGATCGCCAATTAAATCAGCACCCAATTCTTTTACAGCATCTTTAAATAGGAACCTACTGTTCGAATCGCTTCGTAAGGCCACATAGCTCAATCCCTCATCTTCTGGTGCATCGTCCCCATTTATAGTTTGGACAACTGAAGAAAACCAACGTTCCTTTATAGCTCCTCTTTTTAATCCAAATGGATAATAATCATCAGGATGTAATCGTAAACGAAAACCTGGTTCCCCAAATCGACGTGGAACAAAGTTAGGAACAAGGTTTAATATCCCTTCTCCTTCTTCAAAAGCTTGATGTACTAATTCATTAGACATCTTATATCCCTCCATATAAAGTAAGTTATATTAATTGGTCATCATAAATAACAATCATGCGTGAGATTTATACTTAGCCTTTAGTCCGTCTAATGTGATAGCAAATATAATAACAGAACCAGTTGCAACATATTGCCAATAGGAGCCAACACCAAACAAATCTAATGCATTACTAATCATCGAAAAGAAAAGAGCCCCTGCTAATGTACCAACAAATGATCCTTTCCCTCCTTGTAGACTGGTTCCCCCTACAACGGCTGCAGCAATAGTATTCAAATCATAACCGGTTCCCATATTCCCATTAGCTGAGGAAAGATACCCGGAGAGTATTACTCCTGTGAGTGCTGTCAATAATCCTAAAACCATATAGGAAAAAATAGTTACACGATTAACAGATATCCCTGCAGCTCTTGTTGCATTCAAACTGCTTCCGATAGATCTAACCAAGCGGCCGTATCGGGAACATTTAGATAGAAAGCTACATAAAAGAGTACATGCTATTAAAATGATAAAAGGAATTGGAATACCTAATAATGAACCCATTCCTACGTTAAGAATAATAGGAGAATTAACCATTACTACTTGCTCATTTGTAATCATAAATACTATCGATAGATAGACATACCCGGTTCCTAGGGTTGCAACAAACGGAGGAATTTTTAACCTCATAATTACCATTCCATTAATCAGCCCTAAAAAGATACCGCATAGCAGTGCGGCCAATAAGCCAACTACAACACCTGCAACTGGCATAAGGAATGCCCCAATAACTGCCGTCAAGGACACAATCCCTGGAACTGATAGGTCAATCCCACCACCCATTATTACAAATGTCATGCCTACTGCCCCAATACCAACAAAGGCAGATTGCCTTAAAACGCTAGTAAGGTTGCCAACAGTGCCAAAATGTTCATTTGATATAAAGAGAATAAGCCCAGTTAAAATGACAATCCAAACAATTGTATATTCATTCAAGAGTTTCAATAGAATTGATTTTAAGCTGGCAGTTTCTTTCACATCTTGTTCTGGACTTAGACCGTCTTCAACCAAAAAAGCATTCTCAGCTGCATTGAATTGTTTGATTTTTTTCATGTCCGTGCACTCCTCCTTAATAGCGATTTAATCAATTGCCGTCTAGCGCTATCAAGACTTAAAGCTCCAATCAGCAGTAAACCTGTTGCTAAGTATTGGAAGAAACTTGGGATATTTAGAATATCAAGAGCCGTACTAATTGAAGAGAGCAAGAAAGCACCGACTAATGTTCCCACTAAACTGCCTCGGCCGCCCTGCATACTAGTCCCGCCTAAAACAACGGCAGCAATGGCATTCATTTCAAGACCCATACCCATTGAGCCTGTAACATTCATCAATTGGGAACTAAGCATGACCCCTGAGAATGCTGCTGTTAATCCAACAATCCCAAACACAATGATTGTAATTCTATCCACATTTAAACCAGCCGCAACGGCTGCATTAGGATTACCACCTACCGCAGCAATATGTCTTCCAAACGGAGTATGCTTAAATATCGCCCACAAAACGATTAGAATAACAACAGCAATCATAATCGGTAATGGAATTCCAAGAATAGACCTAGTGTTGAAGGCACCAAAACTTTGATTTTTTATTAGAATAGAAACACCATCGGTATATAATAAAGCTGCACCACGAACAACTGACATTGTTCCTAATGTAGCAACAAATGCCGGCACTCTTAATTTACTAATTAAAACCCCATTCACAATTCCTATTAAAAAACCAACAACCAATGCAATTCCAATACTAGTAATAATGCCATGTGTCATCAGCATAGTGGCTACTACACTAGCACACAAAGCCTGAATCGAGCCAACGGACAAATCAAATACTCCCATTGCAATTGCAAATGTCATTCCATATGCAACAACAGCTAGAATCGCTGTTTCAACAATAATGTTTGCGAGATTATCTCCACTAATATAATTGGGGTTTAATATACCTACTACTACATAGAGGAGGACTAAAAATAGCAATACACTTAGGTTTTGTGCTTGTTGTGCTATTTTTAAAACACCGCCGTTACTGCCTTTTTCATTCTTCGTCCCTTTTGATATCGCTTGAGCATTAGCCATTCACTATCGCCTCCGTTTTTGCCCGACGTAAGGATGCAGCAACGATATTGTCCTCATTTAGATCTTTCTTTGAAATTTCTGTAACGAGATTACCAGCATTAAGTACAATACAGCGGTCAACTAATTGAACTATTTCTTGCGCTTCTGATGAGCTTACTACCACCGCAACACCCGTTGAAGCGAGCTCCCTAATAGCTTTATAGATTTCCATTTTGGCCCCTATATCGACCCCTCTTGTCGGCTCATTAAGTAGTAAAACCTGGCAATCCGCTGCAAGCGCTCTTCCCAATAATACCTTTTGCTGATTTCCGCCACTTAAGGTAACAATTCCTTGAGTGGGTCCAAAACAACGGATGTTAAAGAAGTTTTTCATATTTTTGTACATCGTGTCCTCATGGTCTTGATTAATGAGAAATTTATCTTTCACATTCTTTGGTTGACTGGAAAGTGCGATATTCTCACTAACATTAAAGTGCGGAATAATCCCTTCTTCTTTTCTATCTTCTGTCAGCATATAGAGCTTTGCTTGCAAGGCTTGTGTAGGATTATTAATTTTTTCCGCTTTTCCATTAATAATTATCTCACCAGATGATATAGTTTCGAGCCCATATAAAGCCCTTGTGAGTTCTCTTCTACCTGAGCCTATTAAACCTGCAATACCTACGATCTCTCCACTTCTAACATTAAAGCTAACGTTATGTACATATCTTGGAACGCTTAAATTTTTCACTTCAAATATAGGAGCAGAATCATTATTATGCTGATTTAAACTATCAGTGTCAGAAGGCGTTTCGAGCTTTCTCCCAATCATTAACGTTACTAATTCTTCCTCTGTTAATTCACTGGTTGGTTTAACAGCCACTCGGCGTCCATCACGAAAAACAGTAATACAATCAGTTAAATGAAAAATCTCATGTAATCGATGGGACACATATAAAATAGATCTTCCATCATTACGCAGTTCTTTTACTATTTTCATCAATCGGTCAGCTTCAGCCATATTTAAAGAGGCTGTCGGTTCATCCATAATAATTAGCCGAGCATTTTCAGCCAGTGCTTTCCCTATTTCAATCAACTGTTGGTCAGCAATACTTAATAATTCAACAGCTTGGTTAACAGATACACTCATTCCCAGCCTCTCTAGAATAGCTGCTGCTCTTTTTCTTGCAGTTGCCCAATCAATTTGACCTATTTTTCCCCTCGGCTCTCGTCCTAAGAAAATATTCTCAACTATTGATAACTGTGGTACAAGTTGAAATTCTTGAGAAATAACACTGATTCCAGATTTTTGGGAATCCAAAGGATTACGAAACTTAACTGGTTTACCATCTATTTTTAGCTCACCGCTAGTTTGTTGATAAAGTCCCGAAAAAATCTTAATCAATGTACTCTTTCCCGCTCCATTTTCTCCAACCAGGCCATGGACTTGACCTGGTTGGATCGCAATATCGACACCTTTTAATGCACGTACACCTGGAAATTCCTTAGTTATGCCTACAGCTTCTAGTAAAGGGGCATCTCCACTTTGCATAATCTCCCTCCGTCTCTACTCATTTCATCAAAGCCAATCAAAATTATTTTAGGAATTCTTCTATATTTTTAGAGTCTACTAATGTTGTTGGGACGTTAAACTCTTTTTTATCAGGGGTTGAAAAATCAATTTTCTCACCGTTGAGTAATTTCAATGCAATTTCAACTGATTTCTTACCCATATCAATTGGATGCTGTGCAATAGTTGCTAACATTTCACCGTTTTTAACAAGCTCTAGTGCATTTGCATCTCCATTAAAACCAATTACTTCTACTCTTTTATCTCCTTCTAAACGTCCTGCCTGCTTAAGTGCTTGTACTGCACCTTCAGCTTCTGGGTCATTTGCCGCAAAAATAACTTTAATATTTGGATTGGCTGCTAGCATACTTTGAGTTGCTTTAAAGCCACCATCCACCGAATCATCACCGTTAAGTTTTGAAACGACTTCAAATCCATTAAATTCTTTCAATTTTTCTACAAATCCTCTGACACGGTCTGCACCTACAACATTACCTGGATGAAGTTCAATAATTCCTACTTGTTTCTTTCCCTCTGTTGACCCTAAGAGTTCATTTATATACTCAGCTGCTAATGCGCCACCGCCTTCATTATCGGAAAGTACATAGGCATCATAATCTCCTTCAACACCGATATCACCTATAACAACTGGAATTTTCACATTATGTGCAGCATTAATTGTAGCTGGAAGAGCAGATGGTTGTGTTGGGGTTACAATTAACGCACTAATATTTTTATTAATTAGATTCATAGAACCAGATACTTGTGTTTCCTGACTGCCCTTTTGATCAGAAACAACTACTTCATAACCTGCCTCTTTCGCTGCATCCTCAATACCCTTTTGAAAACTCTGCCAGAATGGCTGCTTTAAATCCATAACCGAATAACCAATTACTTTATCACGTTCCTTAAATTTGGATGCGCTTTCTTTTGTGCTTGAACTAGACTCTTTTTCGGTACTTCCGGAGGTTTGGCTGTTGCACGCAACTAAACTTAATGCCAAAACAATTAATAGAATTAAGATTGAAAAAAACCTCATGTTTCCAAATTTCTTTTTCATACCCATTAATCTACGCATTCTCTTTCCTCCTATAAATAAAAATATATTGTTAATAAGGGAATAACCCTCAAATAAAACCTTAGTATGGTAACGTTACCACATAGTTTTAAAAAAAAACGACTTTGTCACTTTTGTTCAATTTGATCTAAAAGTGGATTGTCGTTTAATTAACTTTGGAACAAACTCAATATCTTTATGTGTCCGTTCATCAGAAGCCATAATATCAAAAAGTAACTGCCAGCTTGTATTACCCATAAGATAACCTGATTGGTCTATGGTTGATAGTTTGGGGTTAATATATTGCCCCATTGCAATATTGTCATAACCAATAACAGCAAGCTCATTAGGAATTGTAATGCCTAAGTTTTGTGCTGCTTGAATTGCGCCGATCGCCATAATGTCATTTGAGGCAAAAATACCATCTGGTCTATTTTTAGAAGATAGGAGTTTTAAAGCTAACTCATATCCGCCACTATATCGATAATCCCCCTGGTAAACTGCACTAGTAATCCTCATTCCGCTTCTTAGACCTTCCTTAATTGCTTGGAGAAATCCATTTTTTCTACCTAGTGCGGAAGGAGATAATTTGGGCCCAGATAAATGAACAATATTTTTACATCCAATATCTAAAAGATGTTGTGTAGCTACTTTTCCTCCTATTTCATTGTTCATCCAAACGGCACCACCAACTGGGTTATCGCGTCGGTCAATTACAACGAGCGGTACATTGCCAATCAGATTAATGATACTATTAATTTTACTTCTACTTCCAGCTAAAATAATGCCGTCAACTCGCATTTGGCGGAGTTTATCTAAATACATTTTCTCACGTTCTAAGTTCCAATCGTAATTACAAAGAATTGTTGCAAAACCATTTTGAATAGCTGAATCCTCAATTCCTCTGGCTATATCTGAATAAAATGGGTTAGCTACATCAGGAATCATCAGCCCCACTGTCTTTGTCGTGCCACTTACTAAACCGCGAGCAACCCCGCTTGGCGAAAAATTGTATTTTTCCATCGCCTTAAGCACTATGTCTTTTGTTTTTTCACTAACATATCCACTATTATTAATTACACGAGAAACTGTGGAGACAGCAACACCTGCTTCCTTAGCAACATCTTTAATAGTAGCCAAAAAAATCACCTATCATCAATTCTAGTTGTGGAAACGTTTCCTTAATTTGAATGATACCATCCTTTTCTAAAATGTCAACACGAAGAAATAAAATTATTTTATCAATAATTTTGATTACTTTAATTCATTCTCTGACCAATATTTTGAATCATTTAAAGATCAAGAATGCACTCAGGATCTTTGACTAGTTCCTAGAAATAAGCAGCAAAATCAATCAAAAAAGCACCTCAATAATCCCTCCAACAATCCCGCTAGCCTCATTAACAAATGCCTGAGCACGTTTCTGCTCCTCCAATCGCCCCACCAGCTCCTGATCAATCCTTAAATTCCGAATCTCCTGCCAATCCATCACCTCCGCTCTTTTATATTTTTTCAGAAATTCAATCATGTTCTCGTCCTCTTCCATATGACTCCGATTCAGCACAACAAGCGGCTTATTCGCATTAACCGCCTCCGCCACCGTACTCCACCCCGCCTTCGTAATCACCAAGTCCGACGCCGCCACAAAATGCTGAGACTCCGTATAGAACTTCGGAATCCGATGGACATTCTCCCTTCGAACCGCCACATTACTCGAAACCACAAAACAACAATTCGGACTATCCCATAAAGCCAAACCATCTAGCTCGTCCATAAACACTTTCATCCCCAAACCAAAATAAACAATCGTCTTGGAACCCTTTGGATCCATCCATCTCCTTAGCTCTTCCACAGCCCCTTGGTCACACCCCCGGGACACAAACCCAAACCCTCGATTCTCCCTGATGCCCCAACTCGGCTCATTACTTGCCGCCAAAGAAAAATGATAATCCATAAGAGAATAATATCCCCTCAGCGTCTCTAAGCGGTCCTCGTCCATCAATTGTTTATACGCCGTATACCAAGTAAAATTTGAAAGCCTGATAGACGGAATGCCCAACTCCTTTGCGGCCTTAAAAGGAAATGCCACAATATCAGATAAAATAGCGGCCACACCCCTGCGCCGGCAAAACTCCACTTCCACTCTTACTACGTCATCCATATTTTCCATATAAGCATGAAAAGCAAGATTCAACCCTTTAACATCCGGTTCTAACGAATTTTGTTTTAATATGTAACCAATATCCGTGGAAACCTCCCGAAACTCCACTCGCCCTTCATGGCCCAACGATTCCTTCATAAAGGCAAGAGCATAACTATGGCAAACAATCACCTTGATCTCATCCGATTGGGCCAACAGCTCCCGAATAATCGCCACGCTGCGAGAAGCATGACCAAATCCGTAATCAGAAATATAGTAACAAATGGTTTTCATCTGATCCCCCACTAACTCTGGTCTTCCAATAATCGCTGAAGAACCCTCGACAATATGAGTTAATTGTACTAGAAATCAGGTCCCGTTAAGCCACATTTCGATAAAAAAACCTATCCTTCTACACAAAAAAATAAAATCAATCGTTTAATTAAATTGCTTAAATTCCCCATTAAATAAACCCTGATCACGATTCGCAACATGAATTTATTATCAAAAAACACTATACAAATTATTTAAAATTCCGATAATAATAAGTAGTCCTACTTTTGTCATATAGGGCTATATAAGTTAATGCTAAGGAGATAAATAATGGGATTTTTAAAAGGGCTTGGAGAAGGCGCAGGATGGCTGGTAGGGAATGTCACAGGGGGAATCATCAAAGGCGTTGGGGAAATCACAAATTCCGATTTCATTAAGGACGTCGGAGATGGAGTCAAAAACTCAACTGAATTTGCTGGTAAACAATTGGGGAATATGGCAGAGGGCGTGTGGAATGTAGGAAGCGGCTTCATCACACAGGATGATCAAAAAATCAATCAAGGATTTGATGATTTGGGTGAAGGTGTCGGCCAAACAGCCAAAGCAGTGGGACAAGGCATTTCCGCAACTGTCCATAATATTGGAGATGTCGCCGGCGGACTTATGGATGGAAATTCGGATCGTGCGTTGGAAGGGGCAAAAAATTTAGGGAAGAGCGCCTTGGTTGCTGCTCTCGGTGTGTCCATTTTGGATATGGCGGATGTTGTGGACGTCAATGGTAACGAGGGTGGATTTGATGACAGCAGCCATAGTGAAGCGGCGATGGGGGATGATCATGTTCAAGTGGAAAATCCCCATCAGCACCAGGTTGAGCCCCATTGGAGAACCTTACCTGATGGCCGGGAGATCTGGGTTGACGGTGACGGCGATACAACCATCAATCGAAGCACGGAAGATGGCGGCGGTTGGACTCAATCCAATCCAAACTATCAAGTTCAACCAGATGATAAAGCCTAAGGACCTTTTGTTAGCGTAGACAAGCCAGCTCCTGCGGCTTGTCTTTTTTCTATTTCGACTCAATTTCCTATAGGCATTTTTTAATCAAACGTTTAATTAAATTCGGTTTATTCCAAGCTATATAAGGCTTTCCTTCGAATCAGCTGTAAAAAAATTGCCGGGGAAATCAGGCTATAAAAACCTACTATTCTACAAACTTTTCCAATCGATAACACAACCGAGCGCCCCAGAAAAGGGAACATGAGAACCGTCCCCTTGCCTCTCTATCGAACCCCTCTCTCCGCGGTAAGCAAGGGAATATGAGATTTGTGAAGGATTTCTCTCCATTTTGCCGGACAATCCCAATCCGAAATAATAAATGAAGCCTGTTTTAAAGAACAAATATGAGCAAACGTAGTTTCCCCAAACTTCGTGTGATCAGCCAAGACAATCAATTCATCCGACCTCTCCATCAGCAGCTGCGACATATGGGCTTCATCGAGATCATAATCCGTGATACCATCCTCCACCGTAATGCCGCCCGCAGAAATAAACGCCTTGTTTGCCTTCATTTGCTTTAACATCAATTCCGCCAGAGGGCCATGCGTGGACTGTTGATTCGTATCCACCTCTCCGCCGACAAAAATGATTTTCCCTTTAAAGACTTCTTTACAAAGGAACAACACCGCTGCTGAGTGAGTGATTAACGTAATATTCTTTTTATCCCCTAAAAACCGGACGATTTCTAATGGTGTTGTGCCATTTCCAATCATGATAATATCCCCATCCTCGATGAGAGAAGCCGCTATTTTGGCAATCCCGCGTTTTTCCATCTGATTGATCGTCGTTTTTTGCTCAAAGGATGGCTCTAATGGATCTTCATTGCTTAAAATCGCCCCGCCGTAAACCTTTTTCAGTTTCCCCTCCTTTTCCAGCCGATCCAAATCCCTCCTAATCGTCTCCGTTGAAACATTGAGGATCTCAGCCAAATCCGGAACATAAATCTTCTCCTCCGATGCCAGCCTCGTTAAAATCGTTTTTTTTCGATCCTCAAATGCAAGCGACATCCTTAAGACCCCCTTTAAATAGAAGGGACTGTCCATTAAGGGGCCTGACCCCTTTGCACATGGACAGTCCCATCCAAACTAGGCTAGTGCATCTAAACTTTCAGGAATAATCTGCCCTCCATCTACCACAATGGTTTGGGCCGTCACATAGCTGGCTTCTTTCGATGCTAAAAACAAAGCAGCATACGCAATATCCTCGACACTTCCAATCCGTTTCATCGGAATGGTGGCGGCCATACTTTTGATATAATCGTCGCCCATTTCCTCTAAGCCTTCCGTTAAAATATTTCCTGGCATAACCGCATTAATCGTGATATTGTAAGGAGCCAGCTCTAGCGCCGCACTTCTCATAAAACCAAGCTGCGCGGCCTTGCTCGCCCCATAGTGCGACCAGCCCACATAACCGGTTACGGGACCTGTAATCGAGGAGGTAAGGATAATCCGGCCATAGTCCGCTGTTTTTAAATAAGGAAGGCAGGCTTGGATAGCAAATAAGGTTCCTCTTGCGTTCGTGTTCATCACCAAATCCCATTCATTCACATCCATGTTCTCAATCGAAGAGTTTGGAAAAACCCCTGCGTTCGAACACAGGATATCGATTCCCCCAAAGGAAGCCGCCACGTCTTCCGCCATTTTTTTCATCGAACCCAAGCTGGATACATCACCTTCAAACGCCTGGACGATTCCACCATGTTCCCGAATCTCAGCTGCACTCTTTTCTGCCGTTTCCATTGTTCTTGATACAACTGCCACATTCGCTCCCTTGCTGGCAAAAACGGCCGCAATTCCCTTGCCAATCCCTTTGCTTGCTCCTGTTACAATTACGGTTTTCCCTTTTAAAGGTGTCAACATCAATGATTCCCCCTTACTTTTTCAGCTCATAGTTTTAATTGCGGCGGCAGTTTGCGGAACCCTTTCGTCTTTACTGCCAAGTAAATGATGCCTAACACAAGCCATGCCGTGCCAATGATTTGGGCCAATTTGTCCATGCTGATCCATACATACAAGATAATCAGGAATCCAATCAGAGGCAGAACAAGATAGCGAAGATGACTGGCTCCCGTTGGTTTCCAGTTTGGAATGCTACCCTGATTTAAAGACGACTCCCCTTTTTTCTTGACGTAGTACAGCCAAACGACAGATAGATTGAGTGCAGCGAAGCCAAACAAGGCTCCGTAGTTGACTAAGTTTGATAGTGTGGCCATATTGGAACTAAGGCCTAAGATGAATTCGATGGTCACAATGATGAGGATGCTCCAATGAGGCGTTTTCCATTTTTTATTGACTTTTGCAAAAATGGATTTAGGCAGCAGGTTGTCCCTTCCCATTCCATATAACAGTCTGGCGCCGGCTGCTGTTGCCACAAGATTAAAGACTGCCAATTCCGTTAAATAGCCGGCCGTAAAGAAGATGCCGAAGCCTTCCCCGCCTGTCATTTTAGATACTTGGAAAAGGATTGTATTCACCCATGTTTCATCGTTCATATGAGATTGCCAATCTGGTATGACTAGCATTCCGAAATAGCCGCAGGCAACCATGGTTAACGTCCCAATCCCGATGCACCAATAGATTGCTTTTGGGATATCCCGCTTTGGACGCTTCGTTTCTTCTGCCAATGTCGTTATGGCATCAAATCCAAGGAAGCTAAAAATCGCAAGAGAAGTAGCAGAGGCTAAAGCGGAAAAATGGCTAAAATGAAACGGTTCAGAACTGATCAATGTCCCTGTTCCCATTCCGCCATGAACCGCATGAGCCCAGATTAAGATCGAAAGCCAAACGACAAACTCTCCTAAAATTAAGAGGCCTAATCCCATTTTTGAAATTAATTCAACCCCGAACAAATTCAATAATCCGGTTCCGACGGCAAAGATGGCTAAAAGAACCCAATAAGGGACCTCCGAAAAATATTGTTGGGCAAAATAGGCCGAACTTGAGGCGGTTACCGTTGGGATTAAGATATAATCCAAGGCTAAAACCCAGCCGGCAATAAAGCCCAGCTGCGGATTCCATCCTCTGCCGACATAGCTATAAACAGAGCCGGCAAGAGGGAAATTTCGCACCATAACGGAATAGCTAAACGCGGTAAACAGCATCGCCACCCCGGCAAGGAAATAGGGCAGCGATACCGACCCGCCTGAGGTTTGCAGCAATAGGCCAAAAATAATCGCAGGAGCGATCGGCACCATATAATTCAATCCGAACGCCGTCAACTGCCAAACGTTCATCGTTCGATCCAATTCTTGTTGATATCCATACTTTGAAATATCTGTTAGATTTAATCTTTCCTCTTGCATAGACATGGTTTGACCCCCTCTATTTAAAATGAAGCAAGTATTTTTCTGCTAATGCCACCGTCTCTTCGGTAAATCCGGCTCCCAGGCTCTGTGCTGTGTCATTGTCGATGTGGCTCCCCACCCAGCCAATTAGCAGCAGTCTTCTCAGCATAATGAAGGTTGGGATCATTTCTTCTTCTTCCTTTGAGAGCGAACGGATTTTTTTATAGCCTGCCAGCCAGGCTTGAATCAATTCGGGTACGTATTCTTTATGCTCAATAAAGCTCAATGCGGTGGCTAAATCGTACAGGTACCAACTGAAGCCGCAGTCATCAAAATCAATGATTTTGATGGCGCCGTCCTCCACTAACAGGTTTGCCAGGCGCAAATCGGCATGAATCAGGCCAAACCGGTCTTTCGATTGGCCAAATTGCCGGAGCCTTTGCTCAATTTTGTCTGCGGCCGCTTGAAACAGCTTCCTCCGTGCCGGAGTGACCGCCACGCCATCCTGCCATCTCCCCCACGTTGGGTTAGAGCCAAGCATCGTTTCAAAATCCCATGTGGGCCGAGCCAGCGACTGGGAACCTGCCCAGCCCTGTGATTGATTGTGAAGCTGCGCGGTAACTTCACCAAGCTTTTCAAACTCCATTGACAAGCCCTTTTCATTTGTTTCATCCGGCGATTGGCCGGATAAGAAACTAAACATGACGCAATGATAGGGCTCTTTAAATTGGCTGGGAGCGATGACTTGAACATACTCGCCATTTTTTCCGGCAATGGGTTCAGCGACCTCCAGCGAGGAGCTTTCCAGGATCGATTCAATCCAGATCAGCTCTGCCTCCAATTCTTTTTTGGTATGGTAGCCGGGACGATTTAAGCGAAGGATTTGTTTTGTCCCGTCCTGTTCACTTTCTACCAAGTAGGTGACATTTTCGGAGTAGTTTAATAGTTTAATGGCGACGTCTGCTGGAAGTGAAAATTGTTCCAGCGCAGCCGTTGCAAGTTCCTGATAAAATGGCAAGGGATCATAGCCCACAGGCTGATTGATTGCGGTCATAAATCGAAACTCCTTCCTTAAAAAATTCTCAGCGCCAATCCATTAATTGGTTATTTTACATGCGGCTGAAGCACTTTTCACACTGGCCTCCACCCGATTGAGAAGTTCATCGCAATAGGCCTTATCACAAAGCAGACCTGGTTTAAATTGAAGGATTCGTGGATTGAGCATGGAATAAATCGCCCATACGCCATTTTCATATAACGACTGCATCACGAATTTTGCCCCTTCTGGATGGTTGAATTCCAGTCCCATGACCACTCCCAGCTGGCGAATTCCCACGAAGAAGTCTGCATTCTCACTTTTAATTTTTTCAAGCCCTTCTCGAATATAGCTTGAAACAAAGCGGACATTCTGTTTGACTTCGTCTCTCTGCGTGATTTCGAGCACTTTCATCGCCACAATGCATCCCAGTTCAGCACCGCCAAAGGTCGAGATATGGGCAAAACCATCCTCCATCATCCACTTGCCTGCTTGCTCACTGACGACTGTTGCCGCGATCGGATAGATTCCACCGCTTAATCCTTTCGAGGTCACTAAAATATCCGGCTTCACGCCATATACATCGATTCCCCACATTTCGCCGGTCCGCATTAGGCCTGTCTGGACCTCGTCCGCGATGTAAAGACTTCCGTATTTTTCACACAGTTTCTTGACGGCCGCGAGGTAGCCTTCTTCAGGTAATGGAAAACCGTAGGTAGCCGGGATGGTTTCAATAATGACGCACGCTGCGTCTTCCTTGGAAAGGGCTTGCTCCATTGCCTCCAGATCATTAAATGGCACTTGCACAAAGTCTTTTTCATTGCCATTGCTTAAAAATAACTTGGAATAGCGCTCATTGCCGACCGATACAGCTAAGCCGGTATGGCCATGGTAGCCATTTTCAATCGAAATGATTTTTGTTCTTTTTGTGGCATATCGGGCACATTTTAATGCGACGTCAATGGCTTCCCCGCCACCGCTTGAAAGGATGGAATACTTTAAGCTATCAGGTGTGGCTTTATTCAGTGCTTCTGCTAATTGGGCACGAACGAGGGAAGGAAAATGGTGATTGCCGATATCAAAATCCTTCATGGCTTCCGTTAAAGTGGAGATGATTTCCGGATTGCGGTGGCCAAGGTTGTAGGTGCCTCCATTTAGGTGAACGTCCATCAATTGTTTGCCGTCTAAATCAAAAAATGTGTATCCTTCTCGTTTTCCCATGACCAAATCGACGCCGTCTTTTTGCCATTGGATGGTTTTGCCGGGATTCCAATATTTAATGGATTTATCAAGGACTGCCTCTTTTTCGATGAAGTAACTCACGTCGTTTCCTCCCTTTCCAATCAGTAAAGTTTTTTGTTTTTCATGTGGATTTTGTTGTTTTGTTGAATGTTGTTGTGTATTTATTGCCATTTTAAGTCCCAAATAGGATTTCGTCCCAATTTCTGTCAGGTTTCCTGACGAACTTTTTGAATTTTTAAAATAAAAATCCGAGGTTCCGGATATTCCTCCCTTCATAGCAATGCTCTTTTTTTAAAAAATAGTTTTATCATCTTTTAGGATTTGCAGGGAGAGGGATAGGATGGGCTGGTATGATTTTTTGAATCTAATCAATTGGAAAAACTTTTAGCAAGGTGGCTTTGGCAGGGTGGAAAAGAGGATTGATTCATTTGATAGACAGGGGCAGGCAATCGGAGGGGTATCCGATAGCATCGGACAAACTGTAAAAGAGCACCCTAACTAACGGGGGCGGCCGCAATAGTAATAGGAGCTTATCCGACAGTTGGCGGCTGTTATCCGGCAGTTGAGAGTTTTCCCGACAGTTGGCGGCTGTTATCCGTTAGTTACAGGAGCTCTTCCGACAGTCAACAACTGCTATCCGACAGTTACAGGCGCTTGAAGACTATACCGGCAGATTAATAGCAATATTCCAGGAATGAAGCATCAATCTTTCCTGGCATTGTAATAGACAAAAAAGGCACCCCCTGGCCAACCCATGGAATGCCTTTGCTGTAAATTATTAAACGATACCAGTCACTAGATAAACGGCAATAATGAAGAATGCTGCAATTGTTTTGATAATGGTAACTGCAAAAATATCCCTATAGGATTGCTTGTGGGTCAGACCGGTAATTGCCAGCAAAGTGATGACAGCTCCATTATGCGGCAGTGTATCCATTCCGCCCGAAGCCATCGAAATAACGCGGTGCATAACTTCAAGCGGGATATCGAATTGATTTGCGAGTTTAATATAAGTTTCACTCATCATACCCAAAGTAATCGCGATACCGGCAGAAGCTGAACCGGAAATGGCCGATAAAACATTGGTTGTTACCGCTCCGTTAATCAATGGATGTGAGAACACAGCCGTGATGCCGTCTCTAGCAATCTTAAACCCTGGCATATTGGAAATGACTGCGCCAAATCCATATTCTGTTGCAGAGTTCATAATCGCAAGAAGGGCACCAGCAACGCCGATTTTTGAGCCTTCTTTAAAATCTATCATAACCGGTTTGCGGTTATAAAGGATCGTTGTGATGATACCGACGATCAATGCAATTTCAACTGATCAAATACCGACCACCTTTGATGTTTCGATGCTAGGAAAAGCAAGACCGATAGCCTCAAAATCAAAACCATTTGGATACCATTGTGGAATAACAGTGGTAAAGACTTTATTCAGGACGGCAACCAAGACAACTGGCACAAAGGCAAAAACCCGGCGCCCGATGCTTTCATGCTCATTTAAATCAATTTCTATTTGATTTTCTTCTTTAATTGTTCCGAAAGAATCATAGCCTTCGCCGGCCTTCAGGGCTTTTTTGCGGCGTGAGTCCAAATACCACATACCTAAAATAAAGATAAAGATTGCGCCGATAATGCCTAAGGTTGGTGCAGAATATAGATTGGTTTTAAAAAATGTAGTAGGGATAACATTTTGTACCTGGGGTGATCCTGGAAGTGCGTCCATCGTGAATGTGAATGAGCCTAGAGCGATTGTACCAGGAATTAAACGCTTCGGGATATTGGACGCCCTGAACAAGTGCCTTGCAAAAGGATACACAGCGAAGGCAACGACAACTAGGCTGATGCCGCTGTATGTCAAGATAGCAGCAAGTAATACAATGACGAGAATGGCGCGCTTTTCACCAACAACCTTAATTAAAGTAGAAGCAATACTCTTGGCAAGTCCTGACATTTCAACGACTTTACCAAATAATGCGCCCAGCAGAAAAATCGGAAAGTATAATTGAATATATTCAACCATTTTCCCCATGAATACATTGGAGTACCAAGGCAATAACCAGCTTGGTTCAGTTAATAATACAGCAAACAAGGCACAGATTGGTGCAAAAATGATAACCGAGAAGCCTCGATAAGCAATGAACATTAATAGGCCAAGCGCCAAAAGAATAATGACTAGTTCCATATAATCCCCTTTAAAAATATGACTTGTTTTCTATTAGCTTATGAATAATAATTCCAATTACTAGGAAACGCTTACATTATATCGCAATAATATGACCAGATGGAGAGAGAAGAAAACGAGGTTGTCCCTTCTCTATCCCCTATCTGGCTTATCCCAAAACAGGGCTTTGCTTATTTTTTGCAATCTCAGCTGCAACTTCGACAATCATATCCTCTTGACCGCCAACCACCTTGCGTTTGCCCAGCTCTATTAAAATATCTCGTGAATCAACGCCGAACTTTTCAGCCGCCCGCTTGGCATGAAGGGCAAAGCTTGAGTATACCCCGGCATAGCCAAGTGTCAGGCTATCCCTGGTAATCTCCTGCGGAACCTGAAGGATTGGTGCCACAATGTCCTCAGCCAAATCCATCATTTTATACAAGTCCACTCCAGTTTTAATTCCCATGCGATCCAGAACAGCGATAAGCACTTCAGTCTGAGTATTACCGGCACCGGCACCAAGGCAGCGCACACTGCCATCAATCCTGGTTGCTCCCTCTTCAATTGCTGCAAGTGTATTAGCCATGGCAAGAGACAGATTGTTATGGCCATGGAAGCCGACATGGATGCCAACTGATTGTTTTAAAGCACGAATCCGTTCACGAACCTGGTGCGGGAGCAGGTAACCAGCAGAATCAACTACGTACACTGTATCTGCGCCATAAGTTTCCATCAGCTTTGCCTGCTCGACTAGCTTATCAACGGGGGCCATATGGTTCATCATCAAAAACCCAACCGTTTCCATTCCCAGTTCCTTCGCATACGCAATATGCTGTGGCGCCACATCAGCTTCTGTAACATGAGTGGCAATCCGTGCCATTTTCGCTCCAAGATTGGCCGCTTCCTTTAGTTCATGCAGTGTTCCAATCCCTGGCAAAAGCAGGACAGCAATCTTTGATTGATCAGCTACAGAAACTGCTGCTTCAATCAATTCCAATTCATTTGTGCGGGAAAGACCATATTGCAAGGATGACCCAACAAGGCCGTCACCGTGGGAAACTTCGATATAAGGGACGTTGGCATCATTCAGCGCCTTGGCAATTTTCAGTACTTGATTCACGGTATATTGGTGGGCGATAGCATGGCTGCCGTCACGCAAGGCCACTTCGGTAATAAGAATATCTCGTTCGTTTGTCATGATCCTCAAACCCCTTCCTTAGCTCACACTGTTTCTTTAGCTAATAGATTTTTTGCAAACTCTTCCGCAATCTTGACCCCTGCTGCCGTCATGATATCGAGGTTGCCCGAGTATTTAGGCAGATAATCGCCGGCACCTTCAACCTGAAGAAAAATTGTCACTTTATTACCTTCAAAGATCGGTTCCGTCCGAAGCCTATAGCCAGGAACATACGATTGAACAACCTCTGCCATCTCACTGATTGACTTCCGGATTGCATCCTCGTCCATCGTTCCTTCTTCAACGAGTGTGTAGACGGTATCACGCATCATAATGGGCGGTTCGGCCGGATTTAAAATCATAATGGCCTTCCCTTTTTTGGCACCGCCGACAACCTCAATTGCACGGGAAGTGGTTTCAGTAAATTCATCAATATTTGCGCGGGTTCCGGACCAGCGCTTCGGCTTGAAATGGTCGCAACAATTTCGGCATATTCAACCGGACTTACTCGGTTAACTGCATGAACCATGGGGATCGTAGCCTGTCCTCCGCAAGTGATTAGATTGATGTTATCCTTATCGAGATGTTCATCAATATTTACAGCTGCACATACATACGGACCAACCGCTGCAGGGGTCATATCAATCACCTTGATCCCAGCTTCCTTCAACACCTTCGCGTTGTAGAAATGTGCCTTAGCTGATGTTGCATCGAATATAATATCTGCTTCAAGATTCGGATCTGCCAGAAATCCATCAATTCCTGTAGAAACAGCCGCATATCTCATTTCCTTCGCACGGCGTAAGCCGTCCGATTGTGGATCGATTCCAATGACAGCTGTCAGCTCCAACAACTCTGAACGGCCAAGTTTAATCATTAAATCAGTACCAATGTTCCCTGAACCAAGAACAGCCACTTTAACTTTTGTCAAAATAATTCTCCTCTCCCTATATGTTTGTTTATTTTGAATTTAATGTGTAACCCTATAGCCTAATTGCTTTGATATTTCAGCTGCAGCACCTTTAATGCCGGCAATGACCTTTGGAAGCTTCTCTTCATCCAGTCTCAGCTTTGGAGCCGCACAACTGATTGAAGATACAACCTTTCCTTGATGGTTAAAAATCGGCGCCGCAATGCATTTCAGCCCTATCTCAATTTCTTCATCATCAACCGCATATCCCTGCCTTCGGACGATGGCCAGTTGATTTTTAATGTCTTCAATATTGGTTAATGTAAAATCCGTGATTTCAAATTTTCCTTTGCCAAAAGACGTTCCACTTCATCTTCACTCAAATAGGCAAGGATGGCTTTTCCAACTCCTGTACAATGGATCGGGGCCCGTTTTCCAATATGAGAATAGATCGTAAGTGCTCGCGGTCCTTCTAATTTTTCGATATAAATGACTTCGTCACGCTCAAAAATGGTAAGGTGCACAGTTTCATTTAACTCCTCCACAAGCTTCCGAATAATGGGTCGGGCTATATTTCCAATATCAAGGTGTTTCCCTACGAAATTACCCAGCTCAAACAGCTTGATTCCCAACCTGTATTTTTGATTCTCAGGATTTTGCTGGAGATAGCCCCTATGCTCCAGTGTTTTCATAATTCCGTGGACAGTGCTTTTTGAAAGCCCTAAATGATCGCTAATCTCTTTAATGCTCAACTCTGGGTAAGTTTCCATAAACAGTTCAAGGATTTCCGCCGCCCTTTCAACTGATTGAATGAAGCGCTCAGTCATTGGTTTTTTATATTTTTGATGTTAATAGTATTATTTAATATTGCTTTCTTGAAAATTATGGTATGATATAGTCGAAAATACATAGTTCGTACGAAAGGGCAAAACCATTGAAAAATGGTGGCGCAAAACTAAAGGGGCTAAGGTTTATAAAACTATGCCAGCCAGCTGCCGAATATGAAACCTTCCTGCGAATTATGAAATACCCAAAAGGAGGGCATCTATGTTATACTTTCTAGCAGGCCTGTTCGTTGGATCACCCTGCGTACTGTTTACTATGAGCCTAATGGTGGCCGCAAAAAATGGAGACCAACGCCTTGAAGCTTATCAAAATGAAAAAAGTTACTAAAAGCGCCAATTTTAGGTGCTTTTTTTTGTGTCTTAGTAAGATTCATATGATTTTCAACCATGAATACCGTCCTCTTGGTCTTCCAATGATATTCTATTGAATCGCCCTATTATTAATAGTAAAATTTACTCATATTGTAAAAAAACAAAGCTTCATGGAGGAATCATGAAAAAGAAGAAAAGAAAAATATGGAAGATTATTGGATTAAGCTTACTAGGGATCATTATATTGGCTGGTGCAGGCATTGCCTATGAATATCACCAATTACAGCCAGAAAAACACTTTACTTCTGTTCCAGTCGTCAAATCAGACGAGACGAAAAAGGATGATAAGACGCCGACAGAAAAGGTGGAAATTAAAGAACCGGAATTTAACATCCTTTTAATAGGTTCCGATCAAAGAAAGGGTCAGAAAATCGGTCACTCAGACTCTATGATGCTGGTACACGTGGATTTAACCAAAAATGAATTTAATGCAGTCAGTGTTCCCCGTGATACCCGAGTCCATTTAGACGGATATGGCTATACGAAATTGACCAGTGTCCAATACATCATGCAATCCAAATTGGGTGCTCAAAAGGGAATAGAAGCTGCTGTTTCTGCGGTTAGCAATCTCATGGGCGTTCCGATTAATTATTATGTGGAAACCAATTACTGGGGCTTTGAATCGATGGTGGATGCCGTGGGCGGGATTGACATGAGTCTGCCCTTCGATGTGAAATTAACCCATTCTTGGTATCCAGAGAACGCCAACAAAACCTTAACTGCCGGTACCCATTCTTTTGATGGAAAAATGGTGACCGAGGTTGTTCATGAACGTTATTCCTTAAAAAACGGAGAATATGGGCGTCAGCAATTGCAAATGGAGGCTTTAAAAGGAATTGGCAAGAAAGCTTTAAGTCCAGGCAATATAACAGAGCTCCCTAGTCTTGTAAAATCTATTCCAGATTTTATCCTGGCCTCTAATATGTCTACAACAGATATGTTAAGTCTTGGACTAGCGGTCAAAGATGTCGACATCGTGAACCAATTAACCTATCATCAAATAACCGGTACAGGCAAAACCATGTATGATGATATCTTGAAGGCTAATAACTCACAAATAGTACTAGATCAAAATAAAATTAAAGAAATCGTAACAACCTATTTTGAATAGCCACTCCAATTGCCGAATAAGACCTTTTCCGGTTTTTTATTCAATCTAAAAATACCATGGGGATGTTCTCCCTATGGTATTTTTTTGCTATAGTTTGAACTAAGGCGCAGAATCTATTTTGAAAACAAAATGTATTCTGGCCCTTTGACTAATTCCTAGGAATGAAAAACCGCAATATAGTCCCTCTGAAAATCTACTTCATCATTTCATCCTACTTTAAATCACTATTTTCAGAGAAATGCTTCAAAAGAACAATCGGCTCCGTCATAGAATGATTCGTGATGGTAACACCAGCTCTAGCAGCGGGTGCCGTTACGAAAAATTCATCATTGGTTAATTGTCCATAACGGATTAACGACGGCGTCTCAATATCCCAAGCACCAAACTTCCCATGCCCCTGCAGCATATAAAAACCATAAGCCGCGCTATCCTTAATCGTGACTGATCTTCCTGGCAGAACCGTTAACCGTTTGGCACAAACCACCTTACTCTTATAGCAAATCCATTCTTCCAAATACCCTTCCTCTTCCATCTCACTAATTGGACGGACCGGTTTTGGCGCCATAAAATAATTTTGGTAGAAATCAGGATCCGTGTTTTTCTCCCAGTCGATAATACTCATCAAATAGTCAAAATTGCCAACTTCCTCTTCCGGCGTATCCTTCCAAAGCAGCTCTTCCGGTACAGCATGTTCACCATGCAACACCGACTGGTACATCGCATACACATCCGATGCAAATTGAGGCTCATACGTGCACAAACTGCCTGGTGCATGCAGGATGCCAGGAGGGACATCCCATCCAGTATCCAATGTTAATTTAAATGCCCGGGATAGATCGGTAATTTTATTATCACCCTTGGTAAAGTTCATTAAGGCTTCTTTCACTTGTTCTTTTGTCACACCTGGACTGATGCCGAAAAAGGTGTAAGGAAACTCCCCGCCGTGGTTATTCAGCTGAGAAGGATAAAAATACATTTCTGGTTTCCCTTTTTGCCCTACCCGAGCGGCCGCTTCATCATTATGATGAATATGATGCGGCAGTGGACCAAGGTTATCAAAAAGCTTAGAATAGACCGGCCAGCCCTGATATTTTTCCCATAATTCCTCCCCGATAGCTTCCCCTTTTAAAGTGTCGACCACCTCTTTCAGAAGGATTTGCTCCTTTCCGTCTTTTGAAACTACATAGCTCATGCCTTCATCCTCTGGTGTGCCCGGGCCGTTTTCAGCGTGCGTTGTCGAAGAAAACCAGCGTTCGTTAATTCCGCCGCGGGACAATCCAAGCACATATAAATCTTCCGGATGAAGTCTTAACCTTTTCCCTGGGCGGCAGAAGGAACGCGGTACCCATGTTGGGGCTAGTCTTAACACGCCTTGTCCCTCTTCTACTAATTTTTCAATGGCAGCTGATAAACTTTTAATGGTTTGATTCATTTTATATTCAACCCTTTCTCATTTAGATAATCGATGTTTGATTTTTTTGTTTAAATTCTCCTGGAGGAAATCCAGTAAACTTTTTAAACACGATTGAAAAATAAACGGGATCTTTGTACCCCACTAATTCTGAGATTTTTGCAGCGCTCATATCATGAACTACGAGTAATTCCTTGGCCTTCTCGATTCGAACCTTATTTAAATATTTATTAAAGTTCAGTCCAATCTCCTCTTTAAACAACTCACTAAAGTAGGATTTATTGATATTAAGCTTATGGGATATGGATTCAAGCGTAATCTCTTCTTGAAACCTCTCATCGATGATCTTCTTCGCTTCAAGAACGAGACTGTTACATGGATTATTTTGTTTTCTGGCAATCTGATCAGCAATATCAAAAAGAGAGGAAAGTAAGCTGAATTTTATGTCCTCCATAGTTTGAAAGGATCTGATTGATTCATAGAAACGATACCCGATATCATCTGGAAGACGGACATTTTGAAAAACGTCCCTTTTCACGAAAGAGGTTAAAATGTCAATGGCCAATCTTTGAGCCGAAAGGAAACGATCTAGGTCTCCATTCATGCGCTCAAATATTTGGTTTACTTCCGCAACGATTCTCTTACGATTGTAGGTCTTTATAAAGTGAATCAAGTCTTTGAGCTCATTGGAATCGATGCTGGGACTTGACGCCCTTTCTTGAATATCCTTGAAAAAGAGGAGCGGCGGCTCTTCTTCTATAAACAAGGAAGAATAAAGGGACTCCAAATATTTTTTCCGAGTATCCAAAATATCCTGGTAGGTATCGCTAATGAAAAGTTGTAGATTGATATTTTTCGTTTTAGCTAAACGGTTAATCGCAGTGTTTAGGTCTGCCCTAAGTGTATCGACATCCTCCTCATCCACTTCTTCTTCAAAACCAAAGATGCATTGGAATCCATCCTTTATACTTGGATCGAGTAAGTTTGTGAGAAATGCTGGTCTTCCCATGGCTTCTTCCAGCATTGCTTGAATGTCATTGGTAAGGGTTTTATTTTTGTCTTGATCAATGTCTTTTACTTGATCATCATTTTTAATCTTCCCATTCATGAGCAGGAACCACTTGTAGGTTGGATCATCACCAATTGGCTGAAGCAGCCTTTCGTATTCCAACTCTGTCCTATTAAAATCATGAATAAGTCGATTTAACACGTCTGCCATAAATAAGGGAAGACTGGTTTTAATATAGGAATCAACTTTTTTCTTCTCCGCCCGTTTACGGCTCAATTTGGCTGCGATTGAAATCGCTTTCTTTAGAGTGTTCTTTAATTCCTGGCGAACGACAGGTTTTAATAAGTAGTCCTTTGCCCCGCATTTTATCGCCTTTTGAACATATTCGAATTCAGAATAGCCGCTTAACACAATCACCTGTATGTCAGGAAATTCACTATTTAATATTTCTAAGAACCTCATCCCGCCCATCCCAGGCATTCTCATATCCAGAAGGACGATATCAGGAGGGTTCTTCTGGATGTGAGCATAGGCAGCTTCAGCATTTTGATATTCACCTTGAATGGATATGGGTAAGTTTTCACGACGAATTTTTCCGATGATGCTTCTTCTGACAGCAATTTCATCTTCGACCACTATTAGAGTTGTCATGCTTTCATCCATCCTGCCCGCCTCCCGATTCAGGAATGTATTCAAGTGCTGGAAACTTAATCGTGATCAAGGTTCCCTGACCCGGAGCACTTTTAATAGCAAAAGATAATTCTTCTCCGAAGACCATCCTTAGTCTTGCATAGACATTCTTCAGTCCTATACTTTTGATATTGGAAGGGAAGTAGCTCATCTCACCTTGCTCTTTCATAAACTTCTCAAATTCCTTTAGCTTGTCATCAGCAAAACCTACCCCATTGTCCTGCAATTTTAGGACGACATGGTCTGCCTCTTTTTTAATGGATAATTGAATGAACCCCTGCCCGAACTTTTTTTCAACCCCATGCTTAATTGAATTTTCCACCAAAGGCTGTAAAACCATTTTTACGATCATGAATTTTTCAACTTCAGGATCAATGTCATGCTCAATGATTAATTGATCCTCAAACCTGCTTTTTATGATCAGAAAAAAATCTAAACAATTTTGGACTTCGTATACCAGCTTGACTTTTTCCTGTTTCAAATCAATGCTATAACGCAGCATTTTACTTAATGATTGGGATATGTCCGAAATTTCATAAACTCCCTTATCATCCGCAATGCCTTCCACTACCTCGAGCGTATTATAGAGAAAATGGGGATTGATTTGCATGAGAAGGGCCTTTAACTCGGCATTCTTACGATTTATTTCTGATTCGTATTGCGTTCGAATCAGCTCTTTTATCTTATCTAACATCGATTGGAAACTTCTTTTTAGAACATCGGTTTCGATATTTGCATTTGGAACATTCATATCCACTTCCCAATTCCCCTTCTCTACCGTACTCATGATTTCGCTCAGCTTTTTAATGGGCTTGGATATTCGAATCGATAGAATAATCGATAGAATAAACACGACCATTAAAGCCGTAATCCCTACAATGAAAGTAACATACTTTAAAGACTGTAATTGGTCCGAAAGATATTTCTGCTGCACGGAACCGATAATCAGAAGCCCCTGATCATTCAGTTTAGATGATACGATCAGAAGGTTTTCCCCATCCACTTCTGCTGTGAAACTATTTCCCTTTGACTTTACAACTTTATTAAGTAACTGATGGTTTACACTTGTTCCAATGAGTGAATGATCGGTATGATAGAGAATGGTTTGATCCGCATTGACTACCTGGACGGCACTGCCAGTTCTATTTTCAAATTGGCGAAAAATGCTGCCAAACGAATCCAGGGTTTTATCAAAACAAATATAGCCAATCCTTTGATGGTTAAATTGATTAATGACAGGCTTTGAGGCAACGAAACTAATTTTCCCTCCCTTTTCTAGCCGATGAACGTCATAAATCAGTTTATCTTGATCATTATCAAGCATCCTTTGCTTCCATTTCTTTTCTTCAGGTGAATCGTACGAAATTAACCGATAATCAATCCGATTATAGGCACTATTGATAAAGTCCCCATTATCCCAAAAAATTCGAATATTGTAGTAGTCTTTCGTAGAATCAAAAGTGCTATTTAGATAGTCATTAATTTCTTTATTATTCTCTAAAAAATCCACATTACTTAATGACTTGTCAGCGCTTAAATCAATATTATTATTAATGACCCTCGCGGAAAAAACCCTTGAATCATTGTCCAGCCTGTTTAAATAGATATCGATATTCCTTTTAATCCCTTCCACCAGCTGCTCATTGCTCTGATTCACTTCTTTGGTAATGATTTTGGAAGAGGTTACATAGGAAAATACGGCGAATAAAATGATCGGTACAAGAATAACCAAGGTATACGTGAGCAACAGTTGATATTGGATACTTCTATTCGTAAAGCGTCTAGCCAGTAACCGGAATAAAGGGGGCATTCTTTCCATCTCCATTAATAGAAACTTTACCTCTTATTATACTAATCATTCAATGAATGGAAAGATGAGCCCCTTCCTCCAAAAAGTTGTTTTATTGTTCCGCAGGATAGGCCATCGTTGTCATCAGTGTGTTTTCCGCCTGAGTGGCATCCATCCTGCTGAATTGAACGATCACTGGCAGATTACTTTCAAGCCGGAGTGCGTAAGGTACGCCTTTCTGGATTTTTCTGCCATTTCCCTCAAGCAAGTCCGTACGAATGTGTTTAGTTCTTTTCCCCTGAACCAACACTTGAATATTGTCAATCGGCTCTTGATCCTCAAAGTAAACCGTTACCTTCGTTTCCGCATCTTGCTCGTTACAATTTAAAATACAGATGGCTTCATGGCTTTCAAGAATGCCGGAGCTTTTTAGCGGGATAAACCCATCAGGAATATACCAAACGGTGGAACCTTCTTTTCTATTCATATTGATCATCCTCCATGTATGATTATTGTAAGTATTTATCCACGTTTTCTTTTGTTACTAGCTCAAATGGAATATAGGTTTCTTTTTCATAGTCTTCCTTCTTAATCATTTTCACAGCTGTTTCAATGGCTCCTCCGCCTTGTCCGTTCGCATTCTGGAAAACCGTCGCATCTAGTCTTCCATCTTTAACAGCCTGCAGGGCATCAGCAATGGCATCAATACTAATTAATACGATATCATCCTTGACGCCGGCTTTTTCTAGAGCCTGCAAAGCCCCCATCCCCATTTCATCATTTTGCGCAAATACGCCATTGATTTTCCCTTTATTAGCCTGCAGCCAGTTTTCCATTAAGGATAAAGCTTCATCCCGCGACCAATTGGCTGTTTGTTCAGCAATTAGTTTCATATCCGGATACTGTTTCAAAATATTTTTGGCTCCGTCTGTTCGTTTAATTTCAGCTGCCTGGCCAGGATAGCCATGCATCATGACAATATTCCCTTTGCCATTCAGTTTTTCGGCAAGAAATTTAATCGCGATTTCAGCAGACTCCTCATCCCTTGATCCAACGAACGCATCAGGTTCAGCTGTTGTCACGCCATTGACATTGATGACTGGAATTCCTGCTTCCTTGGCCTTTTCAACTGCTGGAGAAGAGGCCTCTGTTTCCACCGGGTTTACCACGATGGCATCTACACCTTGGGCAATAAAACTGTTCACCTGCTGAAGCTGCTTATCAGCGCTTTTCTGGGCATCATTGATAATGACTTTGACACCCAATTCGTCTGCTTTTTTCTCAATGCCATTTTTGATTTGCACAATAAATTCATTACCGAGATTCAATAAAGAAACTCCAATCACAATTTGGCCATCATCCTTCTTTTTTTCCTTTTTAGCGGTGCCAGTTGTCTGCATTCCGCAGCCTGCAATAAGTAAGAAGACTAATAAAACCGATAAAACACTCGTAAATTTCTTCACTTTCTCCACCCCTGTTTCCCCTTATTTTTGTAACGATTATTTTGTTTTCTTTCGATCAATTAGCAAAGCCCCGATTATGATCATTCCTTTAATAATTTGTTGATAGTAGGAAGAGACATTAAGCAGGTCCAAGCCATTATTAATGACTCCGATAATCAATGCTCCAAGGACGGTCCCTGTAACGGTACCAACACCGCCCATCAGACTTGTGCCGCCGATGACAACAGCCGCAATGGCATCTAATTCATATCCCACCCCCACGTTCGGCTGTCCGGTTGTAATCCTTGATGCCTGGATTAACCCAGCTAATCCTGCCAATGCCCCGCAAATGATGTAGCTCGATAGGATAATTTTGTTCACATGAATCCCAGATGCACGGGATGCTTCCTCATTTCCTCCAATGGCATATAGATATCGGCCAAATTTAGTTTTTCTAAGGATAAAGAAGGAAATGACAAAGACTGCAGCAAGGAGAATAACTGGAATTGGGATCCCAAATAACGCGCCGCCGCCGATTAAGTTAAAAGAATAAGAGAGATTGGAGATCGGCCGTCCTTCACTGATGACAAGCGCGCCTCCTCGGGCAATGGTCATCATCCCTAAAGTGACGATGAATGGCGCCAATTTAGCCTTTGTGACAAAGAAGCCGTTGATTGCCCCAATCAAGACTCCGCCAAGGACAGCCAGCAGGATCGGCACCATAACCGGGTACGTATTCGGATGAGCAAATAAAGCTGCCATACATCCTGTTATAGCCACATAAGATCCCAGCCCTAAATCAATCCCCCCAATCAGGATGACAAAGGTAACCCCGATGGCCAGAATCGCATTAATCGCCACCTGATTTAAAATGTTCATCAAGTTAGTCGGCTGTAGAAACACAGGTGAAAGGACCGAGAAAATTGCACATACCAGAAGCAGGGCGATTACTAATCCGTATGTTTTTAATAGATTACTTTTGGCTTTCATGTTATTTTTCAGCGGTGTTGCATGGTTTCTTTCTTCCATTTGAACCTTTAGGTTTTCCATTCTTTCACTCCTATTTGCAAGTTCGTATTGTAAAAACTTTTATTTAAAACAGGCTATAAAATACCTTGATAGAGGGCTTTATAAGCAAAAAAATTGTCAC
>NZ_CALPDF010000042.1 GCF_943193175.1 Neobacillus muris | reverse complement strand
GAGGAAGCTCCCCGGCACGCCCGCGGAAAGCGAAGCGCCTGGAGCGCAAATCAACCGACAATTCGCATAGACAACTATTAATAATATTATATCATATTAACGCGGTGAATTAATAAAGAATAAAGATAAAATAAAAGCTGTCGAAGGTTTTTCGACAGCTTGAGGATGACCATTGGTCATCCTCATTTTTATGATAGTAAACCAACTATTTTTTGTACAGATCGGTAGGCACGTCCGTTAATATAAAAGAAGTAACTGATCCACCCGCCTGTTTTAATAATTCCTTTGGAAAGTTTCCGGACTTCTTTTTGTTTTCGCACTTTTGCGTCGGATAAATAGATACCCAGCAGTCCGCGATTAATCAATTGATGAAACTCTCTGTGCGGCAAATGCTCTGTATGCTTATCCGCTTCAGAAACAAAATATTTTAACCGCTCAAATAAAGTTTCCTGATTTTCATAATAGAAGCAGAAGTTTAAATCCCCCTCTGCCCGGTCTTCATCTTGGTCAATAAAATAATCAAGCAAAATATGCAGGCCTTGAATATAAGGAAAATAACCATTTCTAATATTTTGGGCATCCCTCTTGGTGAAATCCCCCCGCAATGCATACGAGACAAGACAAAAAATTCCCAATGTAGATCCAGAGCAGGCGGAAAATTCGTACCATTCCATTTCAGGAAGATCGACTTTATGCCTGTTGAACCATGTTTCCAAACGAGGTACCCGCTCATCCTTTTTAACATGCTTGTGTACCTGTAAATCACAATAGTACTGACAGAGCTCAAGGAGATAATCCTTGATCAAGCCATAATGGCGAAGCTCGCGAAGGACCGACCTGCACGTTTCGGACAGGTCGTAAAGATAGCGGCCATCATCCTGATCCTCGCGTAATTGATAATAATTTTTATATCCGGCCTCTAAGACAAGCGCATCTGACATGGACTCGTGAAGCAGGGCAAAATCTTTTGGGTCCAAAGAAGTGCTGCGGTCACAAAGATTATCAAGATAATCACTGATCGTTTGATAGGCGACAATAAATTTAACCGCCCGTTTATATTGTTTTTCGGCAGCCAGCGCTAAAATGGCTCCCCCTTCACAATGAAACGTTTTATGCTCGATACTTGCCAATGCCTGCCTTCGAAGCTCAGAATTTGGAATTCTTTGGGCCCGGTCTTTCCAATAAGCCAATTCTTGATGGACAACTGGAAGTATATGACGGTATACCCTAGTCATGAGGGCAATCGGCTTCATGGAAAACAACAACCTTTCTACACAATGTATCCAATGGCTTTTAATTGGCTATGGACAAAATCCTTTGCGTACTCAAACACCTCTTCACGCTCTGGTTCATTAAAGATTTCATGATAGCATTTTGGCCATTCTTTAAAGCGTTGTTCCGTTAAAGGAACTTTATTAAACCAGTCTTTCACTGTTCGTTTGTTGACAATTTGGTCGTCCCCTGCCTGCATTATTAGCATGGGAACGTCCTGAGTTCTTTCGATACGGAGGAACGCCTGTTTCATTGCCTCCACAAGCTCACGATACCACCTGACAGATACCTTTGTAACATAAAGAGTATCATTGGCATCTGCCTCCCGGACATCCTCGTTTCTCGTAGCCATTTCAATGGTCAGCCCAGAATCCATCCGAAAGGACGGGAAAATAATATTCAATCCTCGCGATAGTATATCCAAAAATTTGGATGGCGGATTCACGAGTCCCAAGCACGGCGAGGACAAAATAACTCCGGCCAGATTAAGCCGCTGCTCCTGAAGCAGACGGATCGCAATCAGCCCCCCCATGCTGTGGCCAAGCAAAAATACGGGCAAATTATACTGGTAAGCCGCCTGAATCCAGTCTTTTACATCGATTATGTATTCATCAAAGGAATCAATATGCCCACGGCCGGCTCTTGTGGTCATCCCCTGGCCAGGAAGGTCATCCATAATGACATGAAAGCCTGATAATCGCCACATTTCAATCAGCCAGCCGTATCGGCCGTGATGCTCCATTGCTCCGTGAACGATTACAATAACTGCCTTCGCTTCACCTTCTGCTTCCCACTTCCACATATCGTTTCCTCCTAGAAAAAGTGTTCATATTTGAATCCTTTGTATTTTATCATATTACGTCAAATGTTTGGGATATCCATATCCTCCGTAATCCCAGCAGATAATTTTTTTGTCAATGGCCAGAATTTTCCGATACAATAAAATCATCTAACAGCAAAAGGAGCGAACCAAATGATTTATCCGTTTCATAGTAACTATCCAGTCATAGATGATTCAGCCTTCATTGCCGATTTTGTCACAATTACTGGTGATGTTGAAATTGGCGGACACTCCAGCGTCTGGTTTAATTCAGTCATCAGAGGGGACGTGGCCCCTGTAAGAATAGGAAAAAATGTCAACATCCAAGATAATTCTATCTTACACCAAAGTCCAAACAACCCGCTAATCTTAGAAGACGAGGTGACAATTGGACATCAGGTCATCCTTCATAGCTGCATCATTAGAAAAAGAGCGTTAATCGGAATGGGATCGATTATATTGGACCAGGCTGAAATCGGCGAGGGTGCGTTTATCGGGGCTGGCAGCCTTGTTCCGCAAGGAAAAAAAATTCCTCCCAATACATTAGCATTTGGCAGGCCGGCGAAAGTTATGAGGGAATTAACTGCTGAAGATATACTAGATATGGAAAGAATCGTCCGTGAATATGCTGAAAAAGCACAATTTTATAAGTCTCAGCAATCCAAAAACAGTTAAAGCACCCATTAACGGGTGCTTTTAGCTCTTTTTCCCTTTAGCTTTTTGAAGCTTCTAAAGCCCTTCCGGCAGTAAACTCGCTTTGAAAGGAGTAAACTCCTTCAACAAAAACCTGATGCCATACCATAAACATAAGAACTGTCCATATTTTCCGGCTGTTATCTGCTTTGTCCATGCAGTGGTCATCAAGCAATTTTAACAAATAAGTTTTATTGATTAAATGGTCCGTATTGCTTTCAAGGATAATCTTTTTCGCCCAATCATTCATTTCCGCCTTTAGCCAATGGCGGATTGGCACTGGGAAACCAAGCTTCTTGCGGCTCAGCACATGGTCAGGAACAACCCCTTCGGCTGCCTTGCGCAAAATATACTTGGTTGTACCAGCCGCAGTTTTTAAGCTGCTTGGAATGTTTGATGCCACTTCAAAAACATCCTTATCAAGGAAAGGAACACGCAGCTCCAAAGAATGTGCCATCGTCATTCGATCGGCTTTAAGCAGGATATCTCCACGCATCCAAGTATGGATATCAATATATTGCATCCGGTCCACCGGATCGTAGCCGCGGGATTCGTTATAAAGCGGCTTCGTAACATCTGTATAGTTCAGTCCTTCACGATACACACTAAATAAATCCCGTTTTTCTTCCTCAGTAAACATTTTTGCATTCCCAATATAGCGCTCTTCCATTGGTGTCACACCGCGCTCAATAAAGCTCTTCCCCTTAGTGCCTTCTGGCATCATATTGGCAATTCCCTTGAGAAGCTTCTTTCCAACCCGGGGGATTTTATTAAAAATCTGCAGGTCATGCGGCTCACGGTAGATATTGTAGCCCCCAAATAATTCATCCGCCCCTTCTCCCGAGAGGACAACAGTTACATGCTTCCTTGCTTCACGGGCCACAAAATATAACGGCACACAAGCTGGATCTGCAAGAGGATCGTCCATGTGCCACATAATTTTAGGGACTTCATTCATATATTCTTCCGGAGTAATGACATAGCTGATGTTTTCAACCCCAAGCTTTTCCGCTGTTTCTTTGGCTACATCAATTTCACTGAAGCCATTGCGTTCAAACCCGACCGAGAACGTTTTAATTGCCGGGTGAAATTCTTTTGCAATCGACGCAATAATCGATGAGTCAATTCCCCCTGAAAGGAAGGAACCGACAGGAACATCACTGCGCATATGCTTTTCTACAGAATCAAACAGGATATCCCGAATTTCTTTAACAAAATCCGGTTCTGATTTTTGCACCGGGTTAAAGTGTGCCTTCCAATACTGCTTGATTTGCATTGGAGCGTCCGCTTTTTTGATAAAATAATGGCCTGGTTCCAGTTTCGAAATCCCCTGTGACAAGGTGTCTGGTTCTGGAACAAACTGATAGGTCAAATAATGCTGGAGGGCATCATAGTTTAATACATCATTTTCAAGAGCAAGCAAAATACTCTTTTTCTCTGAAGCAAAATAAGTTTTTTCACCGTCTTCCATATAGAAAAATGGCTTGATGCCAAAATGGTCCCGCGCACCGTAAAGGGTCCGTTCCTGCTTATCCCAGATCACAAAAGCAAACATCCCGCGCAATTTTTCAACCGCTTTTTCCTTTAAGTGGCTGTACAGCGCAATAATAACCTCTGTATCGGAGCTTGTCGCAAAAGAAAGACCTTCCTTTAATAATTCCTCACGCAGCTCGACATAGTTATAAACCTCACCGTTAAAGATAATCCAATACCGTTCATTTTCATAGGTTAACGGCTGATGTCCGCTTTCAATGTCAATGATGCTTAAACGCCGGAAACCAAATTGGATATGCTCATCAAAATAATAGCCATCGTCGTCCGGGCCACGATGGGTAATGATATCATTCATATTTTTAAATAGTTCGATTTGCTGATCATTATAAATTTGCGGTTTGTCGTGTACACAACCAATAAAACCACACATTATGTACCTCACCTACTTCATCTAAATTTCATGCCAAGAAAATATACTCTCTTATACTACCACTTTTTTTGAAAAATGGAACTGTGGAACATCAGGAAAAAAATTGAAAGCAGCAGCGCCTTTTCAAGCGCAATCTATTACCATTGTTCACTGCTATCGGCTCCTATAAACATCGCATTCTTTTCAATTAATTACATAGACGAAAAATAAAAAGCGGGAGTTACATGATTCACGCAACTCCCGCTTCTATTAACGTCCTTCTGCCTGCTGGCGTAAGGCTTCTGCTTTATCCGTCCGCTCCCAAGGGAGATCTAAATCCGGACGGCCAAAGTGCCCATATGCAGCAGTTTGCTTATAAATTGGACGGCGAAGGTCCAACATTTTAATAATTCCTGCCGGACGAAGGTCAAAGTTTTGTTCAATTAACTCAACAAAGACATCTTCATTCACTTTGCCTGTACCGAATGTGTCCACTGAAATCGAAACCGGTCTTGCTACCCCTATGGCGTAGGCAAGCTGCACTTCACATTTGTCAGCCAGTCCTGCCGCAACAATATTTTTAGCCACATAACGGGCCGCATACGCTGCGGAACGGTCTACCTTCGTCGGATCCTTTCCAGAGAAAGCTCCCCCGCCATGACGGGCATAACCGCCATAAGTGTCTACAATGATTTTACGTCCCGTTAAACCTGCATCCCCCTGCGGCCCGCCAATCACAAAACGGCCGGTCGGGTTAATGAAATACTTTGTCTTCTCATCAATCAGTTCCTTTGGAACTACTGGATTAATGACGTATTCCTTTACGTTACGCTGAATTTGCTCCAATGCAATTTCCGGATGATGCTGTGTAGAGATGACAATCGTATCAATTCGCACTGGCTCGTTATTTTCATCATATTCAACTGTTACCTGCGTTTTCCCGTCTGGGCGCAAGTATGGAAGAATATCCTCTTTTCGGACTTCCGTTAGCCGGCGTGAAAGCTTATGAGCTAAAGATATAGGCAACGGCATGAGCTCTTTTGTCTCATTGCATGCAAAACCAAACATCAGCCCTTGATCACCGGCGCCAATGGCTTCAATTTCTTCATCCGTCATTTGCCCTTCCCGGGCTTCAAGCGCTTGGTTAACACCCATAGCAATGTCCGGCGACTGTTCATCAATGGAAGTTAAAACCGCGCAAGTTTCAGAATCAAAGCCATATTTAGCACGATTATAGCCAATCCCCTTAATGGTTTCACGCACAATTTTGGGAATATCAACATAAGTCGAAGTGGTAATTTCACCCGCTACCAGAACCAAACCGGTTGTAACAGATGTTTCTGCAGCAACACGGGCATTCGGGTCCTTCGCTAAAATAGCATCCAAAATGGAATCAGAAATTTGGTCACAGATTTTATCAGGATGACCTTCTGTTACTGATTCAGACGTAAACAAACGGCGTTTTGTGGACAATCTGAATTCCTCCTAGTAAATATGAAATGATTGATACGGAACTCATTCCCTTAGTAGTATGAAATAAACACAGGATTTTTATTAATTATGTAAGTTTGTTATGTAAGGACGCATGAATGTGTGCCTAAACAAAAAAACCTTTCCATATGAGGAAAGGTTAAATGCAAAAAGATTGCGTGCCTTTCACTCTTATCGTTCAAGGACAAGCCTTGCATCAGGTTTAGCACCTTTGCCCAGAAATCCTTTGGATTGTGACCAATCAAAGAGTTCCTTAGATTGCAGGTTGCTGGGTTTCATTGGGCCTGTCCCTCCACCAGCTCGGGATAAGAGAGTATCCGTTCAAATTTAAATGTTAACCTACTCTATTGATGAAAGTCAATGAATTTTTTCGTAACTTAATGTTTAGAAAATTTGTTTTCAATTATTAGTATAGACTAATTATTCAAATATGTTATACTATTCAATAATTATAGTTTGATTCTAAAAAACAGATAAAAAGGAAGGTTTCAAAGAATGAATTCAGTTCATATTTCCGATGAATTAGCGAATTTATTAAAAGGCCAGAATGTTCATATTCAATTATCCGTCCCTCAACTAGTTGAAAGGATATTAAGCCGAAGGGAAGGACAGTTAACCTCAACTGGTGCTGTTTGCGTTTCTACAGGCAAGTATACAGGGCGGTCACCGCAGGACAAATTTATTGTTTACGAACAATCGACAAAGGATAAAATTGCCTGGGGCCCTTCCTTAAATCAGCCGATCTCCGAAGAAGCTTTTTCCAGCTTGTACCATAAGGTAATTGACTATCTGAAGCAGAAAGAAGAAATATTTGTTTTTAAAGGGTTTGCAGGCGCCGATAAAAAATCTCAATTGCCTATCCAGGTAATAAATGAACTGGCATGGCAAAATCTATTTGTCCATCAGCTTTTCATTCGGCCTGATGAAGACGAATTATTTTCCCATGAAGATCCGTTTACAGTCATTTCTGCACCTAATTTCAAAGCCGACCCTGCAGTGGATGGCACGAAATCGGAAGCATTTATCCTGATTTCTTTTGAGCGCAGGATCGTATTAATTGGCGGAACGGAATATGCAGGAGAAATGAAAAAATCGATTTTCTCGGTCATGAACTATCTCCTTCCAGAGAATCATGTCTTTTCTATGCATTGCTCGGCAAATGTTGGCAATGAGGGGGATGTGGCCTTGTTTTTCGGATTATCCGGTACAGGAAAAACAACCTTGTCTGCCGATCCTCATCGCCGTCTGATTGGCGATGATGAGCATGGCTGGTCATCTAGCGGTGTTTTTAACATTGAAGGCGGCTGCTATGCTAAATGCATTCATTTATCAGCGGAAAAGGAGCCGCAAATTTTCCATGCCATTCGTTTTGGAACAGTCTTGGAGAACGTCGTCATGAATCAGGAAACGAGAGTCCCAGATTATGATGATGGAACGATGACAGAAAATACCCGTGCTGCCTATCCGATTGAGGCCATCGATAATATTGTCCAGCCAAGTGTTGCCGGCCATCCAAATACGATTGTTTTTCTCACTGCAGATGCTTTTGGTGTGCTGCCGCCGATTGCTAAATTGAGCAGAGAACAGGCCATGTATCATTTTCTAAGCGGATATACTTCCAAACTTGCGGGAACGGAACGAGGAGTAACTTCACCTGAAGCCACCTTCTCTACCTGCTTTGGAGCGCCATTTTTGCCATTGCCAGCCACCAGGTATGCTAAAATGCTTGGCGAGAAAATACTTGAGCATAATGTAAATGTTTTTCTAGTGAATACAGGATGGACTGGAGGAGCATATGGCACAGGCAACCGGATGAAGCTAACACACACAAGGGCAATGGTTCAGGCGGCTCTTGAAGGTGAATTAAATCACGTCGAAACCGTTAAAGACGAAATATTCGGCTTAAATATTCCACTTCACATCGCCGGTGTTCCTGATGATGTCCTGCAGCCAAATAAAACTTGGTCTGATCAGAAAGCCTATGAAATGAAAGCGAAAGAATTAGCAGCCAAGTTCAGAGATAACTTTCAAAAGTTTACTGATGTTGATGCTGACATTATTGAAAAAGGCGGCCCTATTGGATAATCCAGCAAAAGCCCGTATCCTTAATTGGATATGGGCCTTCCTATTTCAACAGCCTGTGAGCTGTTAACTGCCGTAAACCGGTACTGTCCGCTTTTTTTAATTTGAAAGTCGCCTTGATACATGGAAATCTTCTTTCCATCAGATGCTGTATAATCACTTTTATTGCCAAACGTAAACTTAGTTATTTCACCTGTTTCTAACGAAAATACCTCTAATTCTATTTCCTCTGGAAGGTCTTCCCCTGTCACCTCAATAGGTACATCTTCATAAAAGCCTGCATACAGATCCTCTTGTGACATCATCAAGGTCCATTTGTCAGTCTGGACGTAAGGTTTTTTTACATAAATCGAAAATGCGGCAAACTCTTTTCCATCAATGGCAAATTGCAGATCCCATTTTCCAGAATCAGAAAACGGCTTAAAGCTTGTCATCGAATGGGCATCAGCGCCATAAATCGGTCCGGACAGCGTTGTGCTTGCAAGCTGCTCCCTCACGCCTGTTTTTTCATGTATCGCATTGACCGTTAAATTTTTGTTTGCAAATTTTTTTTCATAGTTCCCCCAGAAAAAGATCATGATTTTGGCAACTGACCTTTCATCCTTGGCGATCCAATCCTTCGGTGCTAACAAACTGACTTTATCTGGAATTCCATAATTGCTGTCTATATAAAAGGATTCTCCATTTTCTGTTAAGGCAAAATAGTCCGCTTGTTCTGCTTCTGCAGAACCGGCATGATCGCTGGCAGATGAATTCATTCGATTGCCGGTGTTTAGATAGTACAGCAACGGTGCTAGTGCCGCGAAAACAAACAATGCACAAATAGCGCCAATCCTCTGTATTTTCCATTGTTTCTTTGGCTTTTGGTTTCCAGCCTCCTCACTGATTATTTTTAATATTTCTGTCCGCTGCTTTGTATTGAGTTCCTGTTTAGGAAAATCCATCATGACTTCCAGCAGTTCTTTATCCGATAAATTGTTCAAAGTACTCCCCCTCCTTCAACCGTTCATTTAATTTTTTAACGGCGCGAAAAAAAGTGACATTGACTTTATTTTCAGTCCAGCCAAGTACCTGAGCTGTTTCGTATGGTGAGAGCTCTGCTATGCCTCTTAAAAGAACCACATCCCGGTAATTCGGCCTCAATTCATGAATGGCATCGTACAGCTTGGCATATTCTGCCTTTTTAAGCAGAAGCTCTTCTGTCTGAAATCCGCTTGGGCTCGAAGGTTCCTGATCAAGGCGTTCCTTTAACTTCTGCCAAATGGATTTTTTTCTATAAAAATCAATAGCTGTATTCCGTGCGATGGAGATCAGCCAAGTTTTTGGGGCTGCTTCCTTCTTATAATGGTTAAATCCTCGAAACGCCCGCAAAAAAGTTTCTTGCACTAAATCTTCCACATCTGTTGTACCGGTATAGTAGACAAGAAAATGGGTGACATCCTTTTCATATTGGATAAACCAATTTTCTATCTGATTTCTCCTCTCCAACCGTTTCCCCCCTATCCAAGCAGCTTCTATATGTTTTTCTATAAATATGACGGCAGCACCAGCCATTTACTTACACTTCTGCAAAAGAAAAAGCAGGTTTTTCTCCTGCTTAGTTGGTCGAATTTAAAGCAACCAGTTGATACGTTAAAGTCGTAGTGTTATTTTCCCAGACCACTTTTTTGATAATGGCTGTTCCATTTGAACTGCTGTCCAGTGTTTTTCTTACATCGACAGGAATGTCGATTGGGTAAAGTCTATAACCCTGTTTTACTAATTGAAAAATGTTATCTTCAATTCGGTATTCATTCCCTTTTGTTACAATTAGGGTGTTTAATTCAAGAGGCATACCCATATAATCCGCTCCTCTGCAATTTATACTTTTATATTACCATTATCTGTTATGTTTTTTCATCCACTTCGTTAAATCCATGACCACTTTTCGATTGATTTCTGGGGGAAAGTAATGGGTAAACTCCGAAAAATACCAGCACGCTACCGGTTTGTTTAATGCCCTAAGCTTTTTCTCCAAACGATAAGCATGTTCAACGGATACATTTTGATCGTTTACGCCATGAATAATTAAAACAGGAGAATTAATTTTGCCCATTTGATAAAGCGGGGTGCGGCTCTGATACTGTTCCGGGCACTTATCTGGTGTTCCGCCAATCACCCGTTTCATCATTCGGCGCAAATCCTTCCGTTCTCGGTAAGTTAATTCCATATCCGACACTCCGCCCCAGGTGACAACAGAGGCCGCGTCTGGAAATTCGATACCTGTAAACAACGCCATAACGCCGCCCCGGGAAAAACCGAAAACATGGATATTTTTAACCTGCGGCAGCGATTTCAACAGCAAGAAGGCCGCAAATGCATCCTGCCTATCGTCACCTGCAAAGTCCTCATTTCCTTCCCCTCCCTGATTCCCCCGATAATACGGGGCAAAAACAATAAAACCTTCTTGGGCAAATTGGGCAATCCGGGCAGGACGGACCTTCCCTACATTTTTAATTCCGCCTCTCAAATAGAGAAATCCATCAGTGGCTGCCCTATCTTTGGGTTCTGCCAGCAGCCCCTTTACCCTTAACCCATTAGAAAGATAAGTGACCAAGCTCAACTCTACATTTGGGTTTGGTGAAGGAAACCGCATCCGATCTACAATGATTCCGTTCATTTTATTCATGTTAATCTTCCTTTTTTCTAGTTAAAAAATCTGGAACTGGGCATTCACACATTTCGCCCCGCTTCATACGATATCATAGGCAATCAGCCCAGATAAAGGAGGTTTTAGTTTATGAACAAAAGGCTTAAATTCAGTTTCTCCTTTCTGCTTATCGCAATATTCCTGTTCGGCTTAGCCGCTTGCAATAATAATCCAGAAACACCAAAGAAACTGGAAAAGGTTCGAATCGCTGAAGTTACCAGGTCTATTTTCTATGCTCCGCAATATGTCGCCCTCACACAAGGCTTTTTCAAGGAAGAAGGACTGGACGTTACTCTGACAACCGTTCCTGGCGGAGACAAAACAATGACAGCACTGATTTCTGGAGGGGCAGATGTCGCCCTTGTCGGTTCAGAAACATCCATTTATGTATACGCCCAAGGCTCTAATGATCCCGTTATTAATTTTGCCCAACTGACACAAACAGACGGCACCTTCTTAGTTTCCCGTGAGAAAATCGATAACTTCTCATGGGAGCAATTAAAAGGAACCACTTTCCTAGGGCAAAGAACTGGCGGGATGCCGCAAATGGTTGGGGAATTTGTTCTAAAGAAGCATGGAATCGACCCGCATAACGAGCTAAATTTAATCCAAAATATCGACTTTGCGAATATCGCCAATGCTTTTGCCTCCGGCACAGGGGATTTCGTTCAGTTGTTTGAGCCAACAGCCAGCATTTTTGAAAAAGAAGGCAGAGGATATATCGTTGCTTCCTTCGGAAAAGAATCCGGCCACGTTCCATACACTTCGTTTATGACCAAAGAGAGTTTCATGAAGGAAAATAAGGATACTGTCGAAAAGTTTACTAGAGCCATTTATAAAGCGCAGCAATGGGTGGATTCCCACAGTGCCGAGGAAATCGCCAAAGCCGTAGAGCCATACTTTCCTGACACAGATCTAGAAATCATGACAACAGTGGTCGAGCGTTATAAGAGCCAAGGCTCATTTGCCACTGACCCCATTCTTGAAGAAGAAGAGTGGAACAACCTGCAAAATATCATGGATGAAGCAGGCCAGCTTCCACAGCGAGTAGACTATAAAACCTTGGTCGATACAACATTTGCCGAGTCTGTCATTAAAAAATAAGAAAGGAAAGGGAGTCCGTTCCTATGAGCTTTTTACAGGTTCAAGACATCCATCACACCTATTTTACGAAAGACACCGCCACCACGGCTCTCTCCAATATTTCATTTACTGTTGAGGAGGGGGAATTTGTCTCCCTCCTTGGCCCAAGTGGCTGTGGAAAGACAACCTTACTTTCCATCATTTCCAGTTTACTTAAACCGACACAAGGGGAAGTCCGGCTGGAAGGAAAACCTGTTTCCCCGTCCAATAATGATGTAGGCTACATGCTGCAGCAGGACTATTTATTTCCGTGGAAAACCATTGAGGAGAACATCCTGCTCGGTTTAAAACTGTCAAAACAGCTGAATAGCAAAACAAAGGCTTCCGCCTTGCAGCTGCTGCACCAGATTGGTTTAGACGGGGTGGAAAAACAGCTTCCCAAACAATTATCAGGCGGGATGCGCCAGCGGGCGGCACTTGTGCGAACCTTATCAACCGAGCCTAAACTTCTGATGCTTGATGAACCTTTTTCTGCCCTTGACTACCAGACGAAATTGAAGCTGGAGGATTTAGTTTCCCAGACATTAGACGAATTCGGCAAAACAGCGATATTGGTTACACATGATATTGGGGAAGCCATTGCTATGAGTGACCGAGTCATTCTGCTATCATCAAAGCCTGGAAAAATATATAAAATATTTAAAATGCCAGAAGAGCTGCGGAAGCTGTCCCCATTTGAATCCAGAAATCACGAAGCTTATCAGACTATCTTTCAAACCATATGGAAGGAGCTGGAATCCCTTGAACCAAGATAAGAATCATGTTGAGCTTCTCCATAAAAATTATCTTCAATCGTTAAAAGTTGAGAAACGCTGGGTCCGCTTTTATCAAGCGATCATTTTCTTGGTATTTTTCGCAGGCTGGGAGGTTCTTAGCCGAAATCAATGGATTGATCCGCTTATCTTCAGCTCTCCATCGAAAATTTGGAATCTGTTATTGAGCAAACTTCAGGATGGTTCACTCATGTCCGATGTTGGCGTTACGCTTACAGAAACTATCCTGGGTTTTCTACTGGGCACATTGGCCGGAACGATTTTGGCGGCGGTTCTTTGGTGGTCTCCCTTGCTGTCCAAAATCCTAGACCCTTATCTGGTCATTTTAAACGCCATGCCTAAGGTGGCATTAGGGCCTGTCCTGATTGTCGCATTAACGCCAGGGTATCCTTCGATTATTACGATGGGGGCGATTATTTCCGTCATCATCACAACGATTGTAGTGTACACTTCGTTTAAAGAGGTGGACCTTAACTACTTAAAGGTTCTGCAAACATTTGGGGCATCACGGTTTCAATGCTTTAAAGAGGCTATATTGCCGGCATGCTTTCCAACCATCATATCCACTTTAAAAGTTAATGTAGGACTCTCCTGGGTGGGCGTTATGGTAGGGGAATTCCTCGTTTCCTCAAGAGGGCTGGGCTATATGATTATTTACGGTTTCCAAGTCTTTAACTTTACACTAGTATTCTTATCGCTGCTGGTCATTGCCGTGTTTGCGACGATTATGTATCAGTTGGTTGATTTATTGGAGAAGAAACTTATTAAAGAATAGCAGGCAGCAGGCAGCCTCCTGCTATTCTTTTTGCCATTCAAGGACCCGTTTCAAACATTCCTCGACTACTTGGTCTTTCATGATAAAGCTATAGTCATCGCCAAACCGGAGTTTAAGCAAGTCCCCTTTCACTCTTACCGGCCCATTCGTTTCATAGTAGCCCTCTGTCCTCTCTAAGCTTTGGGCTTCTCCCCAAAATACAGCCTTCACAAAGCTCCCTTGATCATCAGTCACTTTATATTCTGCGAGAAAAGTTAACTGTTCAAAAATGGCCCCGGTTTCTTCATATGCCTCGCGTTTCGCTGCCTCCTCGAGTGTTTCCCCTTCTTCCCTTTTGCCCCCTGGGAACTCCAGGCCCCTCGTTTTGTGATTAGTCAAAAGCCAGTCCCCGCCATATTGGCAAATGACCAAAACATGCTTTGCCTCGGCATTAAACGCATTCCGGAAAAACTGCATTTCCACTTTGTTTCCATAAAAGTCCAAGAAATTCATACTATCCGCCTCACGCTATTAATAATCCCATTATATAGCGAAAAAAAGGGGCTGTCCAAAACCAAAGGCTCAGACACATCCCGCAGTATATAGAGGGTATTTTGAAAAAAACGATCTATATATTGGTCTAGGCGTGATGTCAGCCCCCTCAATGGATAGCCCGTGTGATTAAGATTGTTTTGGCAAAATGTTCATGGTCTCAATGTGGTTTCTAGCCTCTTCATCTCCAAGTTTATACAGCATTCCATAGATTTCCTGAATTCTGCTATCATACTCATCGTTTTCACGGTCATAATGATATTGGACATAGGGAACATGTGCCCGAAAGAAATTTTGCCATTCTGTTGAATAGTTTTGATTAAATAATTCACGAAGCTCGGTTATTTCATCGTCCGTAGCCTGTATTTTATAGCTCCATGTGGAGGCAGTAGCGCTCTGAGAAATTTCACCGGTTCCCACGTCTACATAATAGGTCTTTTTTTGGACCATCTGACATCTCATCCCCTTTTTTATAGTTGTTCTCAAAGAAATAAAAATTATTCTTTGCCAATTTTCGATACATTTTTTAGAAATGACTAAGATATAATAATCATACACTTAAAAAACAGATTTTTCAGTTAATTTATTTTATTGCTTATGAATTGTATATTGAGGAGAGAGTAAGAAGATAAACCAAATAGGATTAGAGCAGGAGGTGAAATAAATGAAGTTAGTGGATGAATTGTACGAAATGTACCGAAATAAACTGACCGGTGACGAGGAAGATATCGACATGCTGGCATTTGCTTTCTTAGAGGAAATGTCCCATGAAGATCTACTTGCATTAATCCGTGATATGGATAAGCAGGAGTTATATAATTTAATGGGCATTTATTTAATTGAAAGCTTAAAAGGAAAGTTTGCCCAAGAACATTATGGCCAGCAGCGTGTTTCCACTTATTATCCCCGCAATATCCATTAATGTACATAGCATAGAATCCGAATTCATTTTAGGGGTCCAATCGATTATTATTGGGGGGGCACCCTTTCTTTTTGTTAAAAATGTGGACAATCATGTTACAATATGGGTAAAAGGGGGAGTTTGGCATGTACATTGTGATCGTCGTTGCCGTCATCATCGTTTTGGCCGTTCTTTTGCTGGCAGTCTTAACCACATCAAAAGCTTATACTGTTAAACATACAATAGACCCGCTCGAAAATAACCCATATATCAATCAAGAAACAAACGGAGAACAGCAAAACAAAAATGTATAAAAAAACTCGCCTAGATGGCGAGTTTTCGATTTATTTAGGCAAATACCTGCTCTAATTCTTCTTTGCTATGATCCAGCCAGTAGCGCATTAACCGCTTAGCTCCAGCTAAATCATGAAGTTTGGCTTGGCCGCATTGCCTTTCGTTTGCTGCAGGAATTTCAGTCACCTCAAGGGCTTCCTTCATTGTATCCTCTAATAAATCAATAATTTCCCTGACTGTCGGCTCTCCACTGACAACTAGATAATAACCAGTTTGGCAGCCCATCGGCGAAATATCGATAATATCAAAATGGCCATATTTTTCAACATGCTTGCGAATATTAAAAGCCAGCAAATGTTCCAGTGTATGAATGACATCTGGTTTCATCGCTTGTTTATTCGGCTGGCAGAAACGGATATCATATTTGTTGACAACACCGTCGCTTCCGACCTTATGAACGCCGCAATGTCTTACATATGGAGCTTTAACGGCATTATGGTCTAGATCAAAGCTTTCAACTGAAGGCATCTCTATCACTCCTTTTACAATCTACTCACTATCATACTATAAAACCATCGTTTTTTCACCTGTTGAAAAAGGTGATAACTTCGACGAAAACCAGCTGTTATGTTATCTTAGAAAAGAGGATAACAAGGAGTGAATGGAAATGCTGAAAAAAATATTTATTGGCCTAATACGGTTTTACCAAGTGGTGATTTCACCGATCAAACCGCCTGCATGCCGTTTTTATCCAACCTGCTCCCACTATGGTTTAGAGGCCATTCAGCGGTTCGGTGCCATAAAAGGCGGCTTCCTGACGATAAAGCGGATATTAAAATGCCATCCATTTCATCCTGGAGGATTTGACCCGGTCCCAGAGAAATGGAATCAAACAAAGAAACATTAGCTTTCGTATCCATCCACAATTAAATCAAGCTTTCCTGTATGGGGGTCAATAACCAAACCATGGACAGGAACTTCCTTCGGCATGAGTGGATGTTGTTTTATTGTATGGACACTGTGTTTAACACTTTCTTGTACATTGTCAAAACCATGCAGCCATTGTTTAATGTCAATGCCTGAGTATTCAAGTGTTTGAAGTGTTTCATCAGATATTCCCCGCTCCTTCATCGTTGAAATCACTGGCTCCGCATGCAAACCATTCATTCCGCAGTCATGATGGGCAATGACCATCACCTCTTTTGCCTGCAATTGATACACCGCAATCAAAATACTCCGCATGATACTGCCGAAAGGGTGTGATACAAGCGCACCGGCATTTTTAATGATTTTCGCATCTCCATTACCTAAATTAAGTGCCTTTGGCAATAATTCAAGCAGACGGGTATCCATACAAGTTAAAATAGCGATCTTTTTATTCGGGTATTTCGTGGCTTCATATTTTTCATATTCCTTGCTTTCAACAAATTTATTATTAAATTCCAGCATATCCTTTAATAAAGTCTTTTGATCCATCTCGGCAACTCCCTCCTTCATTCATATTAAGAATACATAAAACAAGAACTGGAGACAATTTTTCTACTTGCATTTAGGCCTATTATCCTGTAAGATACTAAAAATTTGGAATCATACCGTATTAGGAAAATCTATACCTAAATATTTTTCGAAACCAAATCGGAATAAATACGATTTTCCCATAAAATAAGGAGCTCTGTATGAAAAATCTTATTTGCTTACTGACCACTTTTTTACCCTTAGGGTTTGTTTTATCAGCCTGCGAAAATGATCAGGAAACCGCCAAAAAAGAAAAAGAGGGATTAACAGTTTATTCAACGGTTTATCCTTTGCAATATTTTGCCGAACAGATTGGCGGAAAATACGTGGACGTTGAAACCATTTATCCCCCTGGGGCCGACGAACATACTTTCGAGCCTTCACAAAAGGATATGATGAAGCTGGCAGACGCTGAATTATTCTTCTACGTTGGACTGGGACTGGAGGGATTTGTCGAATCAGCAAAAGATACATTGAAAAATCAGCATGTCACAATGGTACCCTTGGCAAATCACCTTAAGCTGCCAAAAGAGGCAGATGATGAAGACCACGAAACGGACGAAAATAACCATGATGTAAATCCGCATGTCTGGCTGGATCCGCTATATTGCAAAGAGATGGCCGGGGCTATCCGGGACTCACTCATAAAAAAAATGCCAGCTAACAAGGATTATTTCAATGACCGTTATCAAAAATTAGCGAAAGAATTAGATGCTTTGAACACACAGTATGAGTCTGCCATTTCCCAAGCAAAGCATAAAAAAATCATTGTGACCCATGCTGCATTCGGTTATTGGGAGCAGCGCTATGGGATTGAGCAGCTCAGCATCTCCGGTTTATCAACCGCTAATGAGCCCACACAAAAAGAGCTTGAGAAAATTATTGCCACTGCCGATCAGGAAGGGCTGCACTATATACTGTTTGAACAAAATGTAAAATCCCGATTAGGAGAAGTCATCCAAAAGGAAATTGGTGCAAGAGCTTTGCCGATTCATAACCTCGGCATTTTAACCAAAGAGGATATTAACCAAAAAGAGACCTATTTTACCTTAATGGAAAACAATCTTAATACTCTAAAAAAGGCATTAAATGATTAATCTGGCACCTCCCACATCCGGGAGGTTTTTTATTTTCCTGGCTAGGAAAATTTTACATATTGTAGTCAAAACAGTAAACACTAAGGGTGACCTTGATGCAGAAAGGAAGACAACCGGATGAGTGATTTGTTAATTGCCCGCAGTTTATTCGGTACAACGATGGGTTTTCATATTATTTTTGCCACTATTGGAGTGGGCTTGCCGTTTATGATGTTAATGGCCGAACTGCGCTATCAAAAAACAAAGGACATTGAATACGTTGTAATGGCAAAAAGATGGACAAAGGCGTTTGCTGTCCTATTGGGAGTGGGTATTCCTACAGGAACAATTGCCGGGACACAATTGTCATTACTATGGCCAGGTTTTATGGAAGTCATTGGGAAAGTGATGGCTCTGCCTTTTCAAATTGAGATTTATGCATTTTTCATCGAGGCTTTATTTATGTCCATTTACGTCTATGCCGCGGAAAGGATCGCCCCTTGGATGAGGATTGCCAGCCTGGTTTTTGTAGCGATTGGGGCGCTAAGCTCCGCTGTGTTAATTACAAATGTCCATGCCTTTGAAGGGACACCGACTGGGTTTCGAATCGTAAACGGAAAAATTACCGATGTCGATCCATGGGCGGCATTTTTCAACCCGAGTTTTTTTGTCACAGCAGGACATGTGTCACTGTCTGCTTATATGACAGGGGCTTTCATTGTAACCACCGTTTCGGCCTACAAAATGTTGAAGGCCGAGTCTGGAACAAGAATCTACCGATTCCATCAAAAAGCATTGATGCTGAGTCTTGTGATCGGGGGTATTTTTTCACTGTTGACTGCCCTAAACGGTCATGAATCCGCTCAGTATCTGCACAAATATCAGCCAGAAAAGCTTGCTGCTGCGGAGGGGCTTTTTGAGACACAATCCTATGCTCCGCTTACAATAGGCGGTTATACGGACAAAGAAACCGAAACTGTCAAATGGGGGATTGAAATCCCTTGGGCACTTAGCTTTTTATCCGCCAATCGATTTGATACCGTTGTGAAAGGACTTCATGAATTTCCGGAGGAGGAATGGCCCCCGCTGTTTGTCCATACCTTATTTAATGGCATGGTAGGTGTCGGTTCCCTGCTCATCCTCATTTCGTTTCTTGGCCTGCTTTTGAAAAAATTTTTCAAAAGGGACCGGTTTCCGGCTTGGCTCATGTGGCTGTATGTGGCCTCAGGTCCTCTTGCCATTTTAGGAATTGAATTCGGATGGATTTTTGCCTGTACAGGGCGGCAGCCATGGACCATTTATCGAACCCTCTCAACTAAGGATTCAGTTACTACTGCTGCTAACCTAGGGATATTATTTATCTTATTTGCTATCGTATATCTCATTTTAGCCCTGGCTGTCTTATTTGTTTTGCGTTATTACTTCAAGAAAAATACCGTTATGGATGATCTTAATCGCGCGGAGCAAAAAGGGGTGCCTCTATTTAGTTCGAATTCATAAAGAGGTGGAACAAATATGTTGGATGCTTATTTAGCCGTTACCGTTCTTTGGGGGTTTGTGTTTATTTATGCTGTTATGGCAACGATGGATTTTGGCGCCGGTTTTTGGTCGATGTTCTACATTAATCGAAAAAAGACTGGTGCCACTAATATTGCCAATCGGTATCTATCCCCCACATGGGAAGTTACGAATACGTTTATTGTCGCATTGGTCGTAGCAGTTTACAGCCTATTCCCAAAAGGTGCCTATACGCTCGGGACCATTTTGTTAATTCCTGGATCTCTCATTCTTTTGCTTCTGGCGATTCGCAGTGCCTTTTTGGTTTTTTCTAACATCGTCCAAGAATACAGGAAACCGCTCACCTATATTTCCGGGATATCTGGGATTATCATCCCGGGCCTGCTAATAAGTGTTCTTCCGATCACACATGGAAACTTTGTGGAGATTACTGACTCGAAGCAGTCTTTAGATTTAGCAGGATTATTTACCAGCCCTAATGAATATGCCTTTTTTGGATTTGCAATTTCGAGTACCTTATTTCTTTCCTCCCTTTTATTGGCGGACTATTCAAAGGCATCTGAAGAATATGAGGCATATAAGATTTACCGCAGAGACGCCCTTTGGATTGGACCGGTTTCTTTAATCATGGCTTTTTTCATTATGTTTACCCTTAAGGCTGAGGATGCCTGGATTTACAAAAAAATGATGGATGATTTTGAGATTTTACTCTTGTCCTTAGTGTTATTTTTATTAGGCGGAATCGGCCTTTTTCTTCCTTCACGCGAGTTGGATCTCAAAGGCCGGCCGCGTCTTTCTGTTATTTCGATTACCGCTCAGTATTTGGCAGCCAGCTATGTATATGGAAAAGCGCATTTGCCTTATATCGTTTATCCTGAAGTGACGATCCATGAAGCATTTACGGACCCCAATTCATTTCGAGCCATTTTCATCACCTATATAGTGGCTTTTGCCATCTTGTTCCCCGGGTTTGTTTATTTTTGGAGTTTGTTTATGAACGATAAACGGTATTTGCGGCAAGGGAAAATTTCCGGTTCTAAGAAGTAGAACTCCCTTATACTGACAGGAATGGTTTGGTCCGAAGCATCAAAAACTAATCCTGTATCCCATATAAAGGAGTGATACATTCAATGGCAAAAGATGTTCTTTGTGAAGTAAACAATTGCACATTTTGGGCTGAAGGAAATCATTGCAGCGCTGACAGAATTTACGTGGTCTCCCATACTGGAGAAACAGCAGATACAAGCAAAGAAACGGATTGTAAGACATTTGAACCTGCAGAATTATCGTAGCTATTACACATATATAAAGGGAACCAGTTCACCTGGTTCCCTTTTAAAATTTAAATGTCCTCTTGTGTGTGATTGTTTGTTCCAGCCGCTTGCTGTTAAGCTCATAGCCAATCCCAGGCGATTTAGGCACAGTGATCATGCCATTTTCAACGGTAACCTCCGGAGAAATGATATCTTCATCCCAGAATCGGCTTGATGCAGAGATATCTCCCGGTATCATAAAGCCAGGCAAGGAAGCAAGCGCGATATTATGGGCCCGGGACACGCCGAATTCGATCATGCCGCCGCACCAAACGGGTATTCCTTTTTCATAACAATAATCGTGAATCCGCTTTGCTTCATATACGCCGCCAACCCGGCCAACCTTTATATTAATAACCTTGCAGCTGCCATACTCGATCGCTTTTCGCGCATCTTCATAACTAACGATACTCTCATCCAAACAGATAGGTGTTTGGATTTGTTTTTGCAGTATGGCGTGCTCAATCAAATCATCATGTGCCAATGGCTGTTCAATCATTAGCAAATTCAGTTCGTCCAATGCCATTAGACGGTCCACATCCTTCAATGTATAAGCCGAATTGGCATCAGCCAATATCGGCAATTCAGGGTATAGCCGCCTCACTTCCGATAAAAAGGTATAATCCATGTCAGGGTTAATTTTTACTTTAATCCGCTTGTACCCTTCCGCTAGATATTGCTCAATTTGTTCTCGAGCTTTTGTCATTGAATGAGCCGCGACCACTACCCCTGAAGGAATGAACTTGGCAGTACCGCCCAGCGTCTCTGCCAGAGGCTGCCTGTGCTGTTTGGCATATAAATCCCATAAAGCGGTCTCGATCGCCGCTTTGGCCATATTATTTCTTCTGATAGAATGAAACAGCCTGGCCGCCTGCCAAGGATGGCCAATAGGCTCTTTCTGCAGTAATGGAATGAGGAAATCACTTAGCATATGCATACTGGTTGTAACGGTTTCTTCGGTATACCAAGGTGATGAAAAAGCAACCCCTTCGCCATATCCGGCAATGCCCTCTTTGTCCAATGCCTTTACAATAATTCCTTCCCGCTCTTTTACTTCCCCTAAATGGGTCACAAAGGGCTGTTTCAGCGGCATCTTAATGACTAACAATTCAACCGAGGCTATATTCATCTTATATCCTTCCCTCACTCAGCCATTCTTTCAATGTTCTGCGCAGCAGTTTCTTTGCTGCATTTCTAGGCAGCTTGTCCACAAAATAAAATTGCTTAGGAATTTTGTATTTTGCCAGATGGTTTAAGCAAAACTGCTGCAGTTCTATGGAGGTAAGATTGGATTCGGCTTTTTTTACGATAAATGCTACAGGGACCTGCCCCCATTTTTTATCCTCTAGACCTGTTACCCCTGCTTCCTCAATATCTGCGTGAGATAACAATACAGCTTCGATTTCCGCAGGATAAATATTTTCTCCCCCTGAGATAATCAGGTCAGAACGGCGGTCCAAAATATACAAAAAACCATCCTGGTCGATGATGCCTATGTCTCCCGTATGCAGCCAGCCATCCCGAATTTTTTCTTGGGTTGCTTCGGGACGGTGCAAATAGCCTTTTGTCACATTGGGCCCTTTTACCACAATTTCCCCTGCTTCTCCAGCCTGGGCTGCCTGACCGTTGTCGAGAACAATCTTAATCTCTGAAGGGAATAATGGCTTGCCAGCCGAGCCCAGTTTACTCAAACTATACTCAGGAGATAGGGTGACAATCTGCGAAGCGGTTTCTGTCATGCCATATGTTTGAAAGACCGGAATTTCTTTTTTTACACATGCTTGCATTAATGGTAATGGTGCCGGTCCCCCGCCTAGGAGCATGCATCGAAACTGGGCAGGAAGGCGATTGTCCCCCAGGGCGTTCACAATTCTGCTGAGTGTTGTGCCGACAACAGACATAATCGTCACCTGCTTATCTCCAATATCTTCTATTGTTTTTTCCACATCAAATTTTTCATGCAGCACAATTGGCATTCCATAAATCACACTTCGCATTAATATGGAATATCCGCTGATATGAAAAAGCGGAACCGAACATAACCAACAATCCTTTTCCGTAATTCCCAGATTTAAGGCCGAACCTACCGAGCTCCACCAATGATTGCCATAGGTTTGCATGACCCCCTTCGGATTTCCCGTAGTCCCAGATGTATACATGATCGTACAGACATCTTCCAAGCTGATTTGCTCTTGGATGATCGGAACGTCTGGATCTGTGTCTTTTAGCTGGGAAAGAGTGATGGCAGGCACTTCTGGAAGATGATTTTTTACCGTTTCCTGAACCTCAGAAAACGATTCATCAAGGATTAAAAAGGAGGATTTTGAGTCCTGTAATTGCCAAACCAGATCTGTTACGGTTAAGCGATTATTTAAAATCACGGCCTTAACGCCAAGAAGCTGCAAGGCAAATAAAGTAACGACAGTATCAAGTTGATTCTTTAATAACACGCCAACAAATTGATTTTTTTTAACTCCCAGCACCTGAAGCCTTCCTGCCGTGTTAACCGAATTCTCATACAGACTTCGGAATGTCAATGTTTGATCGTTAAAATAAACGGCGGCCCGATCGGGAGTTAAAAAGGCACGCTTGATTAAAAAATTGGGCATGGTTTCATGCTGCATATGATCACCTCATTATATAGAAAACAGCCTGATGGATTCCATCAAGCTGCAGCAACTGCAATCAAGGAAAACGCGGGAATTGGCCAAAATCAGGCTTGCGTTTTTCTTTAAAGGCATCGCGGCCTTCTTTTGCTTCGTCTGTTGTATAGTAAAGCAAAGTAGCATCTCCGGCAAACTGTTGAATGCCAGCAAGACCGTCTGTATCTGCATTAAACGCGGCTTTTAAGAAGCGAAGCGCGGTCGGGCTCTTTTCCAGCATTTCTTCACACCACTTGATGGTTTCTTCTTCAACTTGTTCTAAAGGAACAACCGTGTTGACTAAGCCCATTTCAAGAGCCTGCTCTGCATTATATTGGCGGCATAGATACCAAATTTCGCGGGCTTTTTTATGTCCAACGATTCTTGCTAAATAGCCAGAACCATAACCAGCGTCGAAGCTGCCTACTTTTGGCCCCGTTTGGCCAAATACTGCATTATCAGCAGCGATAGTTAAATCGCATACGATATGCAGAACATGCCCGCCGCCAATCGCATATCCTTTTACCATAGCCACGACTGGTTTAGGAATAACTCGGATTAACCTCTGTAAATCAAGCACATTTAAGCGAGGAATATGGTCGTCTCCCACATAACCGCCATGACCGCGGACTTTCTGGTCACCACCAGAACAGAATGCTTTATCTCCGGCACCTGTTAAAACGATAACACCAACATTAGAATCATCACGTGCATAAGTAAACGCATCGATTAATTCCATCACCGTTTTTGGAGTAAAGGCATTATGTACATGCGGGCGGTTAATGGTGATTTTTGCAATTCCATTATAAGTTTCATAAAGGATTTCATCATATTTACGTCCTGGAATCCATTCTACTGCCAATTAAATAACCTCCTTAATGTTTTAATGTGACAAAAAGTCACTTATTATTGTACCAAAAATTTCTGTTTCTTCCACATGAATTGCATGGCCAGCATTTTTTACAACCATCCATTTGCCATTTTTTAATTCTTGAAGCATCTGTTTGGCAATATGGCAGAACTTTTCATCCTTCTCTCCTGTAATCAGCAGCACCTCACAAGTTAAATCCTGCAAGCGATGCCACCAAGAAGGCTGAGCCCCCGTTCCCATACCAAGCAAACTATTTGCCAGCCCTTCAGCTGAATTTCTCAATCGCTGTTCCCGAATCCTGCATTTTGTTTCAGCAGGGAGTTGTTCCATCGATTTAAACAGAGGAATTCTTTCCCAATAGTCAACAAAAGACTCCAGCCCTTGTTCTTTTATTCGCTTAGCCAGTTCAGCATCATTTTTGCGCCTTAGTTTTCTCTCCTCTTCTGTTTTCAGGCCAGGAGAGGCACTTTCTAAAATGACCTTTCGCACCCTGTTGGGAAACAAAATAGCAAAGGTAAGGGCTAGTCTTCCCCCCATCGAGTAGCCAAGCACATCAGCTTGGTTAACGCCTAACTGGCCGAGAAGATGGTCGAGTTGACGGGCTGCAGATTCCATTTCATAAAGTTGCACGTCATTGGGAGCGGTGGTCAAACCATGCCCAATAATGTCTGGAATAATCAGCTGATGGCTTTTCCCCCACCGATCGCAAAATGGAAACCAAGTCGATGAATCTCCGGTAAACCCATGCAATAAGACGAAAGGGGAATCCTTCCCGCAGACTTCTATATTGTATGAAATGTCCTGAACGGGAACAATCATGAACGTTCACCATTGACAAATTTCGATATTTCCTGGGAAACAGAATTCCAGAATTCCCGATGTTCCGCGAGATTCTTCTCTCTGTTAGTCACCACTTCCATTACCTTGATTTCTGATGAATAACGTGTTTGATCAATTTCAGAGCTGAAATGATTCCAATCTGAAATTCTCGCATAATGTCCGTCCACCATTTTAACAGCATGGCTAAAATCAATATCCAGCGGAGTGCCGAACAAGAGTTCAAATTGTTCCGAGTGTTCGGATTGCGGAAGGAAGGAAAAAATACCGCCGCCATTATTGTTGATAAGAATGATATTAATATCTATTCCATATCGCTTAGCAATATAGAGTCCAGTCAAATCATGGAAAAACGTCAAATCTCCCAGAACTAGGTACATTTTCTTAGAATAAAGGGCTGCACCGATGGCCGTTGAGATGGTCCCGTCAATACCATTGGCCCCTCGGTTGGCCAAAACTTTTATTGATTTTTGATTATTAAGGAAAAAACTGTCTAAATCACGAATGGGCATGCTGTTTCCAACAAATAGCGTGGCCTCTTCCGGGAGCATTTCTGCCAATTGATAAAAAAGCTTGGCCTCACTCATATCAGTTTTATCCCTAATTTGAGCCATCCCATTCTTCGCCAGCTGGTTGATCTGCTTCCACTTCAATAAATATTCTGCAGTATCCTCGGCTTTAGCATAGCCTAACAGCTTTTCACAGAAAAGAGTTTCATTGCAAAAAATCATATCCGTAGACAACAAGGCTGGATCTCTCCATCCACTAGCCCCATCCACTACATATTGCTCTGCATCAGGGTTTTCTTTAATGAATATAGTTAATGCCTTGGATACCGGCATAGCGCCAAAACGGAGAATAACATCTGGTTTCAGAAACGATTTGGCATCGGCATTTCGTAAAAACGTATCATATGTATCGATAATATGTTCTTGATTATGCTTTCCGCTGCGAAGCTGCGATAACGGGTCAGCAAGAATCGGAAACTTTAACACATCGGCCAATCTTGTAACCGCATCAGCAAATTCGCCATCTGCAATAGTTCCACAGACAATGATTCCTTTTCGGCTCCCTTGAAGGTTATCAGCTATTGTTTTAAAATCAGCATCGGTTAATGTCAATTCACCACTATGTGCCTTTACATAGCCTTTTGGACGTTCACTAAGTTCAAAAAGGGTTGCATCGATCTTTGGAATAAGCGGCTCCCGAAATGGGAAATTCAAATGAACAGGACCTGCTGGTGCCTGGGACGCAATGGCGGCTGCACGGGCACAAAACGTTCTGGCATAGCGAATAATATCCTTGTTGGCTTCAGGCAGCGCCATTTCAGCAAACCATTTTACATGCTTGCCATATAGCTCAATTTGGTCAATGGCCTGAGGTGCCCCCACCTCGCGAAGTTCATGAGGGCGGTCAGCCGTCAACACAATTAATGGCACCCGTGAATACTTCGCTTCAATGATCGCAGGAAAATAATTTGCCGTTGCTGTTCCCGAAGTACAAAGAATAGCGACAGGACGATTAGAAGCTTTGGCAATGCCCAAAGCAAAAAATGCAGAAGAACGTTCATCTACATGAATATGAATATTTAAATCGGGATGTTCGGCCAAAACCATTGCCATTGGTGTTGACCGAGACCCTGGGCTAATCACTACATCTTTAATTCCTGAGTGGACAAGCTCCGCAGAAAAAGCAGCAAGATAGGCTGTTAATGACTCTTGATGACTCACATTAGTTCCCCCCTAATGCTCTAAGCATTGGTCTAAATTTTAAGCTAGTTTCCAAAAATTCGCTGGCTGAATCAGAATCAGCAACAACTCCACATCCGGCAAAGAGGGATGCTTCATTCCCCTGGATTAATCCTGAACGAATCGAAACTGCAAATTCTCCATTGCCTTGATAATCCAGCCACCCGATTGGGCCCGCATATAAACCGCGGTCCAGCTCCTCCACCTCTCTAATTTTTTCAACAGCCTCACGCTTAGGCAAACCGCCTAGAGCGGGTGTAGGGTGCAGTTTTTCAACTAATAACAATAAAGAAGTGTTTGGGCGGCATTTTCCAATGACTGGGGTGTATAAATGCTGGATATCCCTGATCTTCATAAGCTTAGGCTTAGAAGGAAGTATAATCTCATCGCATGCTTCCTCTAACGCTTTTTTTATCATTTCGACAACATACTGATGTTCGATAAGATTTTTTTGATCCTGAAGTAATTCTTCACCTAATAGCCTGTCTTCCTCCGCTGTTTCTCCACGGCGTATGGTACCAGCCAAACAAGTAGAAAATATCTCATTTTCCTGCTTCTTTACCAGCCGCTCCGGTGAAGCCCCGATAAAACAGTCTCCATTAGACTCGAACGCGAAGATAAAGCTCTCATGCTGCTGTTCATCCAAATTATGTAAAACTCCCTCAGCATTTACGGAATCCTCGAATAGTAATCGCAGTTCTCTTGCAAGCACTACTTTTTTTAAAGGACCACACTTTAATTCGTTTACGATATGATCAACGGTTTGCTTCCAACTTTCCGGCGAAATCTCCCTCTTATCCTTAAGTTCAGGCAGTTCAGCAGCAAACGGACCTTGAAGTGACACTAATAATTCATTTCGCTCATCCACTATTTTTTTTAATAAATACTCTTCATCTTGAGGAGTACACACAATATTAGTGGTTAAATATGCTTTTCCCTTTATGAGGCTAAGTAAAAACCTTGGCAAATAAAACATAGAATCCGTATATTTGGACCAAAGCGATGTTTTCTCTTTTAGCGGATCAAAAGAAAAGCCCCCAAAAATAACCGGCCCCACCCCGATTTCTTGATGAGGATTAGACACAAGGCTTTCTTTAAGCAAGGTTTCCCAAGCGTGTTCAACATGCTTGAAACGCTCCGCCGGATGATCCAATTGGATGAGCTTCGCAATCCCAATCCCGGCGAGAATAATTTCATCCTTCGGATCCTTCCAAAAAAATCTTTCTCCTAAATAGTTCTCTTTTCCTATACTAAAAAAGGATAAAGGGTTCATTTTGTCCAATTCACAGACTTCGCTGACCAGGATTTCCTGCCCTAGTGATTTGGCACGGTTCATGGCTTTTAGACCCTTTTCCATTATTTCTGTTTCTTGAATGGTAACCAAACTGATCCCTCCAAAACAGCCAACATTAGCTGTTATCCATTCCTGTAAACCTATTTTTCCTATCATAAATTATGAACGTATAATTTTGTATATGTCTCCATTCTGCCTCATTAAAGATACTACTCCAATTGTAAAGAAGTCAATAATCCTTGTCACTATTAATCCTGATTCTTTCCTTATTATATGGCAATTTGTGAACATTCGTCTAAATTAAAGGCTTACGTACATTTTCCCACGAAAATATAGATAATAATCGGTACGGCATTATCTTCTAAATTTGAAAGTAAAAAGTCATTGACACTATCCAAGCGATTCCATAAACTTAGTTTTGGAATGTGAAAAATTCAACGCGATTTACACAGCCAAATGTTAAAATAGATATATATAAGGGAGGAGATTATCGATGCAGCCGAATTTACAGCACGGTTCCAAACCGGTTGTTGAATCAAATAAGGGCTTTCAAGTTTGGTGGCAAATGACCCGTCCTCATACTTTGACCGCTGCATTTGTGCCCGTTTTGCTCGGCACTGCTCTTGCATTGGAGCGGGGAGAGTTTCATCTTGGCATGTTTCTTGCCATGTTAATCGCCTGTTTAATCATTCAAGCAGCGACGAATATGTTTAACGAATACTATGACTTTAAACGAGGCCTTGATACCGAGCAATCGGTTGGCATTGGCGGTTCGATTGTTCGGGATGGCATTAAGCCAAAAACGGTCATGCAGCTGGCGTTAGGTCTTTATGGGATTGCTTTATTGTTAGGAATCTATATTTGCGCAAATAGCAGCTGGTGGCTGGCACTCGTTGGCTTAATCGGCATGGCAGTCGGCTATTTATACACGGGAGGGCCTGTCCCGATATCATCAACCCCGTTTGGTGAAATATTCGCCGGTTTCTTTATGGGCATGCTGATTATTTTAATTTCATTCTTTATTCAAACTGGAACAGTTGACACGGGCAGTGTCCTTGTATCCGTTCCAATATTTGTTTTAGTCGGTGCCATTTTATTATCCAATAATATCCGAGACCTAGAAGGCGATAAAGAATTCGGGCGTAAAACCTTAGCCATTTTATTAGGAAAAAAGAAGGCCATTTATTTATTGGCTGGGATGTTCTTCTTCTCTTACCTTTGGGTGTTCGCCCTCATTATCAGTGGTGTGGCTCCTATTTGGTCAGCTTTAGTTCTGTTGAGTGTTTCAAAGCCCATAAAGGCCATCAAAGTATTTAAAGCAGGCACTATGCCGATTCACATGGCACCTGCCATGAAAGCCACAGCCCAAACGAACACCATATTTGGATTTCTGCTGGCTATTGGCATCTTCGCAGGAATAATACTATAAGTGCCAAAAAGCTTCTGCGCCGCAGAAGCTTTTTTTTCTAGCTATAAAAGAGGATGGATTGCCCAAATGTCTGAAGCATATTCCCTAATGGTACGGTCACTGGAGAAGTAACCTGCATGAGCGATATTAATGAGGCTTTTTCTTTGCCAGCTCATCATATCTGTGTAGTGATCTCCAATTTTTTGCTGGATATTGGCATAGGATGCGAAATCCTTTAAGACAAAGAATTGATCATTTTCTTGAAGCAAGGAGTCAACGATCGGCTCATATTCATTTTGGACGCCTGGAAAAAATCCGTTCATCAACTGGTCAATAACCTGCTGGATTCTTTTATCATGGTGATAATAGCCAACAGATTCGTATCCCCCATGCCGGTAATAGTGGAGGACTTCCTCTGCAGTCAACCCAAAAATAAAGATATTGTCCTCCCCTACCCGCTCATGGATTTCCACATTCGCCCCATCAAGAGTTCCAACCGTTAACGCACCGTTAATCATAAATTTCATATTGCCGGTTCCAGAAGCTTCCTTACTGGCAGTGGAAATTTGTTCGCTGACATCAGCAGCGGGAAAAATTCTTTCTGCTAAAGAAACGCGATAATCTTCCAAAAAGATAACCTTCAGCCTATCCCTGACTTTTGGGTCATTATTGACTTTATCTGCCACCGAATTAATCAATTTAATGATTTTCTTAGCATAATAATAGCCCGGTGAAGCCTTTGCACCAAAAATAAAAGCCCTCGGTGTGAGGTGGAAACTGGAATCTTCCTTGATCCGATTGTACAGGTACATAATATGGAGCACATTCAATAGCTGCCTTTTATAAGCATGCAGCCTCTTTACCTGCACATCAAAAATGGACCCCGTATCCACCGCTACTCCCGTCAGCTTATAGATAATGCCGGCAAGCTGTTGTTTGTTCGCAGCTTTAATTTTGCCTAACTGTTCCAAAAATGGACGGTCGTTTTGGTAGTTAAGGAGCTGGGTCAGATCATTGGCCGAGGTGGTCCACGAAGGACCAATAGCATCCGTTATCAACGATGATAGTTTCGGGTTCGCCTTGAGCAGCCAGCGCCGGTGGGCAATTCCATTTGTCTTATTGTTAAACTTTTCAGGGAACAGCTGGAAAAATGGTTTCATTTCCCGCTCCTTCAATATTTCCGTATGCAGCCTGGCTACTCCATTCACACTAAAACTTCCGACAATCGCTAAGTGGGCCATCTTCACAAAGTTATCTGCAATAATCGCGAGGTTGGCAATTCGTCCCCAGTTTCCTGGGGTCTCCTCCCATAACTGGCGGCAGAACCGTTCATTGATTTCCTCGACGATCATATAAATTCTCGGAAGCAGCGGCTGAAAAATCCTTACCGGCCATTTTTCTAATGCCTCTGACAACGTTGTATGATTCGTGTAAGAAATGGTATTTTGTGTGATATGCCAAGCCTCGTCCCAGCCAAAGCCTTCTATGTCAATCAAAATCCTCATTAATTCAGGTATTGCAAGAACCGGGTGGGTATCATTAATATGAAGGCATACGTAGTGATGCAGCTGATCTAGGCTGCCGAATTGCTTTTTATGAGCTCTTACAATAGATTGGATACTGGCAGACACGAGGAAATACTGCTGCTTTAGCCGTAATATTTTTCCTTCATCATGCGTGTCATCCGGGTAGAGAAATTCCGAGATTGCTTCTGTTTCCCGCTTATATTTTAATATATCTTGATGAATTGGAAATTGGGCCGGTTCCGCATTCCAAAGCCTTAGTGTATTGACCGTCTTGGATTCATAGCCAACAACTGGCATGTCATATGGAACCGCTGTGACTGTTTCTGCGTTTAAATGTTGAAAAATGAGCCGTCCGTCTTCCGTTTTTGAATCGACCTTTCCCCAAAATGGGACGCTCACGGCCAAGTCCAGTTTACGGATTTCCCACACATTTCCGCTCCTTAGCCATTGCTCCGGCAATTCCACTTGATACCCATTAACTATTTTCTGTTCAAATAACCCATGCTTATAGCGGATACCCTGACCATGCCCGGGAAGATCAAGCGAAGCAAGCGAATCCAAAAAGCAAGCGGCTAGTCTTCCTAAGCCGCCATTGCCTAATCCAGCATCGGGTTCTAACTCTTCCAGTTCAGCCAAATCAATGCCTAATTCCTTTAAGCCCTCCTCCACCGTTTGTTCAACACCAAGATTAATCAGATTTTGACGCATTAGCTTTCCAAGTAAATATTCAATGGATAAATAATAGACTTGCTTTCCCTTCGTTGCCATATATTGTTCATTCGTCGTGATCCAATCATCGCTTACATATTCCCGAATCATATGGCCCAAAGTTTGATAATGGTCCAGCTTGGTACTCTCCGAAAAACTTTTGCCGCACAGCATTTCAAGCCTATGTAAAAAGGCGGCCTTAAAATTCTCCTTAGAAAACATGTGTCTCACTCCTTGTGACGAGCTCTGCATAAAGCTGGTTATAACTGAATGCCGATTGGGTCCAGCTATAATCCTTTTCCATTGCCTGCTTCACAATGGAATCCCACACCTGTTTATTCTGATAAAAGTGAAGGGCCCTTCTAATCGTGTAAAGCATGTCGTGGGCATTATAATGGCGGAACGAAAAACCGTTTCCTTCACCAGTATACTCATTATAGGCCTGTACAGTATCATTCAATCCGCCGGTCTCCCGGACAATCGGAATCGCCCCATACCTCATCGCAATCAATTGGCCTAATCCGCATGGTTCAAACAATGAGGGCATTAAAAATAGATCAGCCGCAGCATATAATTTATGGGCAAACACTTCATCAAACTCGGTATAAACCTTTAATTTTTCCGGATATATTCTGGCTGCCTGCCTTAAATAGTGTTCATATTCATAATCGCCGGTACCTAAAATAAGAATCTGGATATCCTCTTGGAGGATCTCACGGAGCACACACCTGACAAGATCCAGCCCTTTTTGCTTTGTCAGCCGTGAAATCATCACCATTAACGGTACATTGGCACTCGTCCTCATTCCGGCGAATCTTTGGATCTCCCGTTTATTCATCAGCTTATTCCCTGGGTTCCGATAAGAGAATGGTTTGTATATAAACGGGGCATTTTCGGGATTATAAAAGTCCTCATCAATTCCATTTATAATGCCGATTAGGTCCTCATTCCGCTGCCTTAGCAGCCCATCCAGCTTTTCACCATATTCCCCTGTTTGGATTTCCTGCTTATAGGTGGGGCTGACTGTTGTGATCTTGTCGGCTGCCACCAATGCCCCCTTCATAAAATTTACAGCTCCAAAAAACTCCAAATGCCCTTGATTAAAAGCTTCCCAATCCAAGCCTAGTAAGTCCTTAATCACTTCTTTTGGGAATATCCCTTGAAATTGTAGATTATGAATCGTAAACACAGTGCGAATCGAGCCATAGCCTTTCCGTTTATAATACTCGGTTCTTAATAAATACGGAATCATCCCTGTATGCCAATCATGACAGTGAACCACATCTGGGAAGAATTGCAGCTCCTCCATCATTTCAAGCACAGCCCGGTTAAAATAAGCGAAGCGCTCACCATCATCATAAAAGCCGTACAGCCGATCCCGTTTAAAGTAATATTCATTATCGACAAAATAATAAGTTACTCCTTGATGGACCAGTTCCTCAATTCCGCAATATTGATTTCGCCAGCCCACCGGGACTGTGAATTCTTTCACTTTCACCATTTTATTTTTAAATTCTTCTGCAATGGTTCCATATTTAGGGAGAATCACTCTGACATCCGATCCCAAATTATTCAATTCCCTTGGAAGGGAGCCCGCCACATCAGCGAGTCCTCCCGATTTAGCAAATGGCTGGCATTCCGAAACAGCAAATAAGACCTTCACGAGTTCATCAACGCTCCTTGTTTCGTCCCTTTCCGAACTACAAACGGCGCCTGGTCCGTCCCGTTAAGATGGGCTCCCGCTTCAACCCTGACATCCTTATCCATAATGACCGAATCTAAATGGCAATTGTCTTCAATCACACATTTTTGCATGATAATACTATTCCGAACGACGGCACCTTTTCCGATTGTGACCCCGCGGGAAATAATACTGTTCTCTACCGTGCCGCTAATCTGGCAGCCATTCGCCACCATGGAGTTCTTGACCGATGCCCCTTTTATATATTTTGTAGGCGGCTCATCCTTCACCTTTGTTAAAATCGGCTGATCTTTTAAAAATAATTTTTTCCAAACCTCAGGCTGCAGCAGGTTCATGCTCGTGTTAAAGTAACTTTCAATCGAATCGATCATGACCGCATAACCATTATAGAGATAATGGCATATCTTATATTGGCTTTGCGGATCCCGGACAACATCCCTCATGCATGAATACCCGGTTTCATTTTTATTTTTTATCAGGTCCATAAGAAATGAAGTTTTAACTAAATACATTTCCATCGAGCCTCCATCCTTGTTATGGACCTCCGTAATATCACATTCGGAATGGATGTGTGACTCGAGGATTGGCTTATAATTCATATTAAAAATGGTATAACAGTTAGAAATAATAGCGTACTCCTGCGTGCTTCGGGAAAAGTAATCCATATTGGCAGCAAACAGATCAAAAGAACCGATTCGATTTTCATGGTAATCCACAATCGATGACGGGAAAAAGAATAGTCCATCACGCTTTCTATTCAGGTCCCAGTTTTTACCCGAACCTAAATGATCCATCAACGATCGATACTGCATTTTTGGAAAAATGGCAACACTTCTGATACCTGAATTCACCATGCTGGACAAAACGAAGTCTATTACCCGATAACGCCCTGAAAAAGGCAATGCAGCCAATGATCGATGGGTTATTAAATCCTCTAAATCTTCGTGATAGCTTGTGGCATCTATTATGCCTAACAGCTTTCTTCTCATCTCTCCAGATCCCCCTTGTTTATTTGTTTATTAGTAGAGCAATTTCTCCTCCATCAACCATTCAAGTTTTAGTAGGGCTGCTTTACGGCTGGTTTTAGACAGCTTAACATTTCATTCATGACTAGGATAATTTCATCATCCATAGAGCAAATGACCGTTCCATCTGGTATGGTTACATCACAAGGCACGATTGCTTTTTCAATGCAGCAATTTTCCCCAATAATCGAATCGGGCATAATGACCGAATCTTTTATAAGGGTACCCTTCCCCACAACAACTCCTTGGAAAAGGACAGAATGGTCGATTTCCCCTTCTATGGTACAGCCCTCATTGATCAGTGACTCCGACACAGAGGCAGCTGGCGAAATGTATTGAGGAGGCTGGTTCGGATTGACGGAATAAATCTTCCAGGAAGGATCGAATAGGTCTAACTCACAGTCTTCCTTTAATAAATCCATGTTGGCTTCCCAAAGGCTCTGAACAGTGCCGACATCTTTCCAATAGCCTTTAAACGGATAAGCAAACAACTTCTTTTTTTGTTCCAAGAGCAAAGGAATCACGTCTTTTCCAAAATCATGACTTGAATCCGGATTTCTTGCATCCATTTCCAAATATTCCTTTAATATATTCCAGCTGAATATATAAATTCCCATCGATGCCAAATTGTTTTTGGGATTAGCCGGCTTCTCCTCAAATTCTGTGATTCTCATTTCCTCATTTGTATTCATAATCCCAAAACGGCCAGCTTCTATCCAAGGAACCTCAATAACAGAAATAGAGACATCGGCCCTTTTTTCAATGTGGTATTCCAGCATGGACTCATAATTCATTTTGTAAATATGATCACCTGAAAGAATAAGGATATAGTCAGGCTGATAGTGCTTAAGATAGTTCAAGTTTTGATAAATCGCACTTGCCGTGCCAGTATACCATTTTACTTCAGACGATTCGCTATAAGGAGGCAGCACCGTCACACCGCCATTTTTCCGGTCTAAATCCCACGTGCTGCCAATCCCAATATAGGAATTTAATAAAAGCGGCTGATACTGTGTTAAAACCCCCACTGTATCAATCCCTGAATTCGAACAATTGCTTAAGGTAAAATCAATAATCCGATATTTTCCTCCAAAAGGAACAGCAGGTTTCGCAAGGTCCTTTGTCAGGACATTAAGCCTGCTTCCTTTTCCCCCTGCCAACAGCATGGCTACGCACTTTTTCTTTCCCATTCCCTATCCTCTCCTTTCTTTTTTTAACAGGTCTAAATAGCAGAAAACTGAATGGTCCCATGCTTATATTGATAGAAAATGGTTTCCCATGAAATGGCTGCTCCAAGGAAGCAATTGTCTTTTTGTTGACCACCCCTGATCCCCCATATTCTGTGCTGTCACTGTTGAATATTTCACGGTACTCCCCTGCTTGCGGTACCCCAATTTGGTATTCCTGATAGCTGATACCCGTAAAATTGCAGACAATGATAATGGTGTCTTCCTCTTTCTTCCCTCTCCGTATAAACGAAAAGACCGATTGCTCTTTGTTATCAGCGTCAATCCATTCAAACCCATCCCATAAGTGATCCAATTCAAATAGTGCCCTGGAACGTTTATATAACTTAATTAATATTTTCACATATTCATTTAATCTTTGATGCATGTCATACTCAAGCAACATCCAATCTAATTGCTCTTTGTCCTTCCATTCGGCAAACTGCCCCAATTCAAATCCCATAAATAACAGTTTTTTTCCTGGATGTGAGAACATGAATCCTAGCAAAAGGCGGTATTGGGCGAATTTTTCCCAATAATCCCCTGGCATTTTGTCAAGAAGCGACTTTTTTCCATGTACGACTTCATCATGTGAAAACGGGAGCATAAAATTTTCTGAAAACGCATATAAAAGTGAAAAAGTGACCTTGGAATGTGCAGCGTGCCGTGCAAAAGGCGGCGTTTCCATATACTCTAAAATGTCGTTCATCCAGCCCATATTCCACTTATAATCAAATCCCAGGCCGCCATAGCGGACAGGGGCCGTGACATTCGGAAAATCGGTTGAGTCCTCGCCGATTACAAGAATCGACGGATCATATTCGTGGATCTCCTTATTCAACTTTTTTAAAAATTGAATCCCTAAATGATTTTGTGTTTTTGAACCGGCACTGTTTGGCCAGTAGATGATATTGGCAACAGCATCCATTCTAAAGCCATCCACATGAAAGTACTCCATCCAAAAAATCGCATTCGATATCAAATAACTCTGTACTTCGCCTTTTCCAAGGTCAAAGTTTGCTGTCCCCCATATCGCATTTTCTCTGTCCCTATCATGCTCATAGGAATAAAGATGCGTACCATCGAATCGATAAAGGCCATGTGCATCCTTGCAAAAATGGCCAGGAACCCAATCTAGGATAACCCCTATTTTATGTTTATGACATTGATCCACAAAATATCTAAAATCATTGGGGGTTCCATATCTGGAAGTAACCGAAAAATATCCTGTTCCCTGATAGCCCCAAGAGGCATCGAGCGGATGCTCAACGATAGGTAACAATTCGATGTGGGTAAAACCGTGCTCAAGAATATAGGGAATGAGTTCTCCAGCCAACTCCCTATATGTGAGAAAATCCCCATTTTGTTTTTTTTTCCATGAGCCAACATGAAGTTCATAGATGACTGCTGGCTCCGACAAGGAATTTTTCCCATATCTCCTGTTCATCCAATCTTGGTCATCCCAGTTAAAATCATCCAGAGAAAACACAATTGAGGCAGTATTGGGTCTTAATTCGGAGTAAAAAGCATAAGGGTCAGCTTTCAGGAGCATTTCCTTTGATTGTGTAAGAATTTCATACTTATAAATACATCCTTCCAGGTTTTTGTTGATGATATGAACCCATACTCCTTCATCATTCACTTTTTGCATTTCATATCCTTGACCGTCCCAATTATTGAAATCGCCGACCAGCCTTACTTGAAGGGCGTTCGGGGCCCAAACGCAAAATCGTGTGTAGGTTTGTGTGGAATCGTTTAAAATATGAGCACCAAAAAGTTGATGACTTTGAAATAAGTTTCCTTCATGAAATAAATGCAGTTGATAGTCCGTTGGAAATAATGTATTTACCGTCATGACTTTCCTCGTTCCATTGAGAATATGTTTTTCAAGTCTCAATTATAAAGGTAAAGTTATCATAATTCTCGAAATATTTTTTTATCTTTTCTGACAAGACTCTTTAACAGCAGCCGAATAAAGACAACATTCTTTGTTTTTTGTGTAAATCCGATCTATTTCGCGCCATTATCAGCCAAAATTCCTCAAAATTTTTTTGTTAGATTTATTTACGAGAACAGAAATATTATGTTAGAAATTATTACAGGAATACTATTTCTGAGAGTCGAATCGGAAGATTATTTTGAAGGTACTGTGGGGCGAATTTTTATGGAGATCATTTAATTGCAGGATTTACTTACTATCAATATTCAGCCATACAGGCAATCGGTACGTGAGAAAGAATGAACATAAGGGATGATTGTAGTAAAAGAGGATATGAGGAATTATCATTTATAAAATTTACCGACTACTAAAATAAAATAATTATTTAGAACTACTATTTTTATATAACAAAAAAGCTGATAACTATTGTTATCAGCTTCTTTGTATGACCCGTACGGGATTCGAACCCGTGTTACCGCCGTGAAAGGGCGGTGTCTTAACCGCTTGACCAACGGGCCGACTGGCAGAGAAGAAGGGATTCGAACCCTCGCGCCGCTTACGCGACCTACTCCCTTAGCAGGGGAGCCCCTTGAGCCACTTGGGTACTTCTCTATATGGCTCCGCAGGTAGGATTCGAACCTACGACCGATCGGTTAACAGCCGATAGCTCTACCACTGAGCTACTGCGGAAAAATATAAATGGTGGGCCTAAATGGACTTGAACCATCGACCTCACGCTTATCAGGCGTGCGCTCTAACCAGCTGAGCTATAGGCCCATAATATATTATATGGAGCGGGTGATGGGAATCGAACCCACAACAACAGCTTGGAAGGCTGTGGTTTTACCACTAAACTACACCCGCGTAAAAATCAAATCGGATGGGGCGATTGATGGGAATCGAACCCACGAATGCCAGAGCCACAATCTGGTGCGTTAACCACTTCGCCACAACCGCCATAATATTTGTGAAAGATCATTTTAAAAGGTGGCTCAGGACGGAATCGAACCGCCGACACAAGGATTTTCAGTCCTTTGCTCTACCGACTGAGCTACTGAGCCATACGGTCTGGACGGGACTCGAACCCGCGACCTCCTGCGTGACAGGCAGGCATTCTAACCAGCTGAACTACCAGACCAGATTGCGGGGGCAGGATTTGAACCTGCGGCCTTCGGGTTATGAGCCCGACGAGCTACCGGACTGCTCCACCCCGCGATAGTAAAAAATATTTAGAATGTCCATGCTCATAAATTCACGGACTGTATCAATCTCAGAAAGCTTATTCAAGCAGCAGCTCGATTGATACAACTCGCAGATATTTCATTGAAACAACGCTCGTTGCTCCACGCCGCGATAATAATAAATAGAAAAATTGTGTTTATGGCGGAGGAAGAGGGATTCGAACCCCCGCGCGGTTTAACCCGCCTGTCGGTTTTCAAGACCGATCCCTTCAGCCG
>NZ_CALPDF010000041.1 GCF_943193175.1 Neobacillus muris | reverse complement strand
ATGCACGAACGATTTACAAGAAAGCCTATTAGATAGGCGATATTTGCCTATTTCATAAAATCTGTGAATAATTCAGGGTTACTATATCCTTCTTTCGTTTTGGCCATGTCTTTCCACAAATCGAGATCCTTGGCACTCTTGCCCATCATCGCTTTATCAGGGTGCGCGATAAAGATGCCTGCACTGCTCATGATGGTCATATAGCCTTTCTCCCCGATTTGGATATCACTTACTGCTTTGGAAAAATTGCTGATATCAAGGTCGACAGCCGCAACCCCAACAATGTTTTCCTGCTTATCTTTTACCGCCTGCGCAATAGTGATGATGGTTTGATTCGTGACAGCGTCTTGATACGGTTCGCTGTAAAAAACCTGCCCGTCCTTCTTTACCGCCCCTTTATACCAATCACGCTGGGTAGGGTCATAGTTTTCAGGGAGCTCATCTTTCGGCGCCATTACCATATCTTTTTTCGTAGACGCAAAATAAACGTTGGCATACTCGTCACTTGTGTTTAAGGTACCTTCCAATAGGTAGAAACCGTATGTCGCATTCATCGGGTTCTCATAAAACTCGGTGAAGTTGATGTTATGGGATAATAAGTGTAATTGATTGGCCACGCCTTGTAATTTGTAATCCAGGCTTTTGCTTGCCTGCTCAGTGGTTTCCTCCGTAGTGTGTTCTAGTTCATCAGTAAAATTAGTTTTTGTAATCACGTTGGATACAATGGTTAATACAAGCAATGGAATCAGCGCCATGGCGGTCATATTGGCAATCAGCTTGTTTCTGGTACTGTTCCATTTAAATTTCCCCTTGGATTTGTTCTGTTTTTTCATGCTGTACCTCCTTAAATTGGATAACAACTAGCTAGTTTTTAGTAAAATGCTTGATTAGCTTAGTATCTGGTTTGGACATTGAGCCGTGTTTTTGCTTTTACATACTAGTTGTCGGAAGGTTGATAGGAATGTTTAGAAAAAGCGCATCTATACTAAATGAAAAAGAGCCTGCTGGAGATCCAGCAGGCCGAACAAAGTTTGGGTGAGAACTTTATAAAAGGAAATTAGAATGATACTTTGTTTGATTTACTCATTACTCTATACAATAGCTCTAAATCTCTTGAATCTTTATCTCTAATTAAGTTTAAAAAATGTAAAGCATTTTCATATTTCCCCAAAACATAACAAGCATTTGCCAAATTATAAAGGGTAATAGAATTAGTTTCATCTAAAACAAAAGCATTATTTAAATACATCAAACCTCTTTCTAGTTGTTCATCCTGAATCAAGGCTTCTCCAATCAGGTTCATATGCCCAATGATGTTATTGGAGTACTGTTCAATTGCATTTATGATCATGCTATCATGGAAATCCAATACTATATCAATATAATTTGAAATGTTGTCTTTATCCATGGACATAATGATCTCTGTTACTTTCTGCATAGAATAACTATTCTTCATGTGTCTTGTTATATTTGGATATAGATATTCATTTTCAAATTTAGTTACAGATATTAATTCATTGGGTGCCCCTCTAAGAATATGAATACCAAGATCAAGTGCATAACTATCACTATAAACCTTTTGTGAGTCAGCCAAAATTCCATCGTAAACGATAAATTTTTTCAATAAAACGTCATATTTACGCAGCAACTTTCTAACTTCAAGATGTGGGGAAATATTTAATTTTGCATATAATTCTCCCCCACCCACTGGTCTAGTATGTGTAACCGGTGTTTGATCCAGAATTGCTATCTGTTTTTCCGTCGCTTTAAGTTTTTTAGGCCAAATATTATCTAGCCCCCAGCCTGATTGGCTTTCATTAAATGTTTGATAAACTTCCAATAAAGCATCCCGAGAAAATATCGGGACCATCACTTCTACAAAATCAGTGAATCTTAGTTTAAAATGATTGTTTACAATTGTAATTCCGTGGGTAAAATAGGAATCTTTCGTTAAAGCGGGTTGGGCTAACTTTAAATCGTAATAACTGAAAAGCTTAAACATCTCGTTGATCGTCTTTGCATTTGTTTTGATGTCATCGTCTGGAAACCATACAGCTTCATAATCAAACACAATGTCTTTATATCTTTCAATTAACGAGAATAAACCTGGCCACTTTAACCCCTTATTCTCCGTGTAAAAATCACTATCTTCTATATATCTATTCTCATCCGAGCCATAATAATCAATAAAAATATCGAAATTCTTGAATTCTGAAGGCAATATCCATTCACGATGTAAGGATTGATCTCCTACTCTGCATATAACCAAATATTTATTCTTTTTGCCGTGATTTTTTTCTTGTTCCATGCTTTTATTCCGTATCATCCATTAGTCGCCTTTCCTGATAATCACACTATTCTTTATAAAATATTGCGTTTTATACTATGATTAGTTTTTCCTGCCGCAGACAGGAAAAACATTCCTTTAAGATTTAAACCCATTATCAAGTAAAAAATGAACAATTTCCGAATTGGTTAAATTGGATTCTGCCAAAAACATAAACAATTTTGTCCGAAACTTCTTTTTCATCATATGAGTAATGGCCCGTTCTTCCTCATCCATAAGATGATAAAGCTCTTTCTCCACGATTTCCATTACCTTTAGATTCTCCACTAAATTATTCAGGCCGCTTTTTTGAGAATTTCCTTCTCCATGGATTCGATAGTAGCCAAGAGGTTCCTCAACAAAAACACACTTGGCATTATTAATCATAAAACGAATATGCCTTAACCAATCATGAGCAATCTTAAGCCGGCTATCTTCTAATCCAAAATTAAGAAACAATTCACGTTTATAAATGGATCTAGGGCTAATGTGCACCCCTTGAAGGACAAATTTCCGAAGTACATGCGCTGCAGGGAACCTATTAAATTGGCCGCCAAATATGCCCTGGAAACGCGGGTCACGAGGAACACCGTAAAGCGTTGTTTCTAGTTTTTGAAACCCTTCCATAGCGAACAAATTAGCAAACCCTAGATCAGCATGATTTTCCTCGATCTCGTCAATCACTCTAGAACAATAGGTAGGAAGATAGAGATCATCTGCATCAAGAAATGTGACATATTTCCCCTTAGCCTGTAAAAGGCCATAATTATAAGTGTAGTTAGCACCACGATTTATAACATTATCAAAAATTTTAATTTCGGGGATATGGGAATATTCATTTATAATACGAAGTGTTTCATCGGTAGATCCATCATTTACAATAATGATTTCTTTATTTTCAACAGTTTGCACTAGGGCAGACTCAATCGTTTCACGAATATATTTAGCTGCATTATAGGAAGGTATAATAATTGATAATAAAACACTTTCTGTAGAATCATTCATATATTCAGACTCTATATAACTCGATTTAAGCCGGAGAAACCATTCACTTTCTGCAAAATTACTTTTCATTTCCTTAATCAAAAGTTTAATTTCGGGAATGAAACCTTCATTTTGCGGAAAAATCTCATCCAGCTGATCTCTATCATCTGTAAGAAGACAATAAAGATTATATAAGTTTTTCGCATCCTGAACTTTGCCTATTTTCTCATGGACATAAGCATAATTGTATAAAGCATCTGCCTCTTCAGGATGGAGGTTTAAGTTTAACGACCTCTCCAAACAGCCTTTTGCCGTTTCATATTCCCCGATTTTCACGCACAATAATGCCCTTAGATTCCAGTACTCTGCATTATCTATTAATTTTTGTTCCGATTCGATGATCCCATTATAAGCTTGTTCAATTTCATTGTTATTAATATATTGTGCAATTTGCTCTAAAGAAGCCATTTTTTTCACTCCAATATTCTAATTCCTGTATATTTTTCTAATGAGTTCGTTTATTATCCCTTATCAATTCTTGAAGACGTCTTTTTGCCAATAAATAACCGTACTCAGATGACCATGCATAATAATCCATTGCCTCATTGATGTATCCAGTTACCTCATAATATATGCCTAGATTATACATAGCTAGGTAACTGCTTGTACCTTGTACAAATTCAATGGGGTCATGTTGATTTAATTTTAGACAGGATAAAAAACTGCTCTCGATACTCCGAATATATTGCTGAGCCTGATTAGGATAATTTAAGCAATAATCTAAGTAAAACATGCCCTTTGCAAAATGAAAATCAGAAACATTTCCCAAAATATCTTCATTTTGATTGATCACAAGCAATATCTCTGCCTTTCCACATTCTTTTCCGCTATTAATCAGCTCTACTACTAATTCACTATAATACGCAGCCTTGTTATTTGTGAGTTCGTAAGATTTCTTTAAAAAGGAAAAAGCTTCTTCATATTGCTTAGAGATTCTTAATTCTTTTCCTAACTGAAAAAGATAATATCCATCCATTGGGCTTCTTTCCAATGCTTTTTGCAGCAATGGAATATTTCTCTCGCTCTTATTCGTTTCAAAATATCCGTCATGACTTACAATGAAATTGGTGTTGATTCTGGGCCTCTCACTATCAAGCTGCTCATGAATGGCGCCCTTATACCTTACATCTCTAGGGAAAAACCTTGAAACATATGACTTTGAATGATGTTCTTGATTATCTTTTTTAAAACGGCTATTAATTTGGATCCTGCCAATGATATCTTTAGCCATAATCGATTCCATTTCGATTCTAGTGCCATTAACGATATACTCATCAGCATCTAATACCAATACATAATCTCCTGTGGTTTTTTCAATAGAAAAATTCCGTGCCAAGGAGAAATCATCACACCATTCAAAATGATATAACTTAACATTTTTCATTCCCTTAATGAGAGGAACAGTATTATCAGTTGATCCAGTATCTACTGCCACAATCTCATCTACTAACCCGCTAACACTCTGCAAACATCTTTCGATATATTTCTCTTCATTTTTTACAATTATAGCCAAAGATATTTTCAATTTTACTCCTCTTTCTGAATCAAAATATATCGCAGTTTAATTAACAGGACTTAAATTAATTGCTTTAAATAAGGACTTTCTACAAAAAACATTCTTGCTTTTTGCAAGGTTTCTGTATATAGATTCCTATCTTTCGTGTTTTCTACTATCAATTTGTAAAATCTAAAATCCTGCTCATAAATAGCAAGTGCATACTTCGCAATTTCCACCGCATTCACCACATTATTCGTTTCAAGTAAACTATTAATAATGTTGATAAAATCCTGCTCATTAAAATAGTTCCAATCTGACTTCTCATATATCTGCAAGGCATCTGCCTTTAGCCCATTCACATATAATAAAGCTGCTACTTTAGATATACTTTTTTTATTTAAGTATTGCATTTTTTCATTTAGTAAATCCTTACATAAATCTATTCGCCGATATTGAATCAGTGTTTGCAAGGCGAAAATAAATAAGTTCTCATCCAGTTCCTCATTAAAGGTATTTTCAGTAAGCATGGCTGCAAAGTCTTTAAAAACCTTTTCTTGCTCAAAATCCACCATTAGTTCCGCAACTTTTCTATTTTTCTTGTTCATTTCCCGTAACAAAAAGACATCTAAGATATTGATCCAATTCGCTTTCACTAAATCTTTCATAACGGAAACATTTAAAATTTCATCAATCTCTTCCATATTTAGTGCTTTGTTCATACATCCGTTTTTTAATTGTCCAATCTTATATAAAAGCGGATGATTTTCCTCAAAGCCTTCTAATAATTTCAAGGCTAAATGGGGTTCTCCTATATCAAAGCTCGCTTTGACATAGTCCTGGATATTAATCGAATTGACTAATTCCTTTGTAGTGATGAAATTAGCAATTTCTTCCGCTGTATGGAATTTATTTAATATCGAGATCATCTTTTTTATGGCTTCATGATTATGTTTATTGATATTGATTACACTTGAATAATGATGAATCGCATTTTTATAATCTTCTTCATAGAGATAGATTTCAGCCAATCTCAAGTGCGGCTTTTGATCTTTTAAATCCGGCCTTAAAATAATATGATTATACTTATCCTGATGGTCAATTATTTGATGGAATACTTGTTTGGCATCATCCATTTGTCCTCTTAAGAAAAAGATTTCTCCTCTAAGGAACTGGATTTCGGCTGAATTGGTATAAATTCTTTCTGCATCTCCGATTACATTTAATGCATCGTTATATCTTTTTAACTGCATTAAACAAACGATAATTTGGACTAATGTAGTAGAAACCCAATTTAGCCTAAAATCCCCTTTTCCTTTGTAAGCTTCTAAATAAGATTCTAACGCCTTCGAATAGTCTCCTTTTGACGCATACTCATTGCCATAATTAAAATGATCAAATGCCGCACTGGAACCAAAACTTTTTTCATCTTCTAAAAGATCAATATTTCTAGAGCCTTTATCCTTCTCATTTACCACTTGATTCAAGTAGCCAGAGTGGAAAACTTGCAGACTGGAAAGTTTTATATTTAATGGTTTTCCCTGCCGATGATGAAATTGTTCATGGATTTTCCGAATATATTGTATCTCACCATTATTTTTATACACTCGGTCATGAGCATTTTGTACTAGGCTCTCTCCAAAATTGCCGGTGAAGTTAAGAATTTTTACGGTGTAAGCATCAAACTGGTTTTGGTCGTCCTTTATTTCTTGGACAAAGTCTTTAAAATTATCCTCATCGATATATTCATCTGCATCTAATACAAGTATCCATTCTCCAGACGCCTTATCAGCCGCAAAGTTTCGGGCAGCTGAAAAATCATTTATCCATTCGAAATCATAGATTCCAGTCGTATATTTAGCTGCGATTTCTTTTGTCCGATCCGTTGAGCCAGTATCTACAACTATTACTTCATCTACTAAATGAGCAACTGATGATAGACAACGCCCCAGCACCTTATCTTCATTTTTAACTATCATACATAATGAAATAAATGGTTTCATTCTGTTATCCTCCTAGAAGTAATAAGTTTAATAAAAATATCGTGCTTTTGAGATAAAGCACGATATTTCTTTAAAATTATTACGATTATTGAAGCAACTGCAACACTGCCTGTGGCTTTTGGTTTGCTTGTGCAAGCATTGCTTGAGAAGCTTGAGCAAGAATTGACTGCTTCGTTTGCTCCATCATTTCTTTTGCCATATCAACATCACGGATACGAGATTCTGCTGCTGATAAGTTTTCACTAGATGTACCTAAGTTATTAATCGTATGGTCTAGGCGGTTTTGGTAAGCACCAAGTTTAGAACGTTGTTCAGATACAAGCTTAATTGCTGAATCTAATTTATCAATTGAAGAGCTTGCTGCACCATGTGTACTTACAGAAACTGAAGTTGAAGATAAAGATAATCCTGTTGTACTCATATTAGAAATGGCAATGTTAATGTTTTGGCCATCATTTGCACCAATTTGGAATGTGCCTGAGAAAGAACCTTTTAATAGGTTTTGTGTATTGAATTCTGTAGTATCAGCAATTCTATCAATTTCTGACATTAATTGGTTCATTTCGTCTTGGATAGCATTGCGGTCTTCCGTAACGTTTGTATCGTTGGCACCTTGAACAGCTAATTCACGCATACGTTGTAGAATGGAATGAGTTTCATTTAATGCGCCTTCAGCTGTTTGGATTAAAGAGATACCATCTTGAGCGTTTTTAGATGCCATGTCCAAACCGCGGATTTGTCCACGCATTTTTTCGGAAATAGCTAATCCAGCTGCATCGTCTCCAGCACGGTTAATCCGTTGGCCTGAAGATAATTTCTCCATTGAACTTGATTGGGCGTTGTTTGCAGTATTTAACTGACGATAAGTGTTAAGTGCTGCGATATTGTGGTTAATACGCATAAATAAATGTCCCCCTAATGTTAAATTTTGATTTAAAGGATTGCTCCTTTATTAAAATAATCTATAACAAACCTCTCAAGGTCTATTATCAAAAGAATGTGTAGCCTTTTGCAAACTTCTAGATGGTCATTTCTTTCAACTCGAAATGATGGCTGGTGTTATACAATTCTTCTCGTGCAATGCTAACTTCCTTTGGTGCATCAATAGCGAACCGAAGCAATCCGGAATCCGTTTGAAGGATCGTAACCTGTATACTATCTCCAATCTGTACGGCATCTCCAACCATCCTAACCCGCTTTTTACTTCCACTCTTGCAAAGCAAGGTTTGCTTCATGCGCGAGATATGTATATCCTTTGGTGCCTCCACCATTAACCAAGGTTTTGAACCATTTTGCAGAACAGTAACTTTTATAACATTATCAATAATGACGGATTGCCCAACTTCTCTGCCAATTATAAGCATGTTGCCATCCTCCTTGGTTCAATTGCCTTATACTTCTTTTATCGGAATCAAATTAGAAGTGTTTAGCTTTTTTTATCTTTTCAAAAAGATAATTATCAAGAACTCCCTTGGTATTAATCTTTATCGGTGCTTTATTCAATAGGTTTAGACTTTTGAAGAATTTTTTTATCGAGACCTATATGATAGTATTTATGTCGGCGGAATCCTAAAATGGTTTAGGCTTTTTATATAGAAAAACACCGACTAACTTGTCGGTGCAAAGTTTCATTATTAACTACATCCCTATTTGCTGTGAAAGCCACGAACTTTGTGAATTTAGTTTGGATAAGGCTGATTCCATTGAGGTGAATTGCTTCCAAAGCCGTTCTTCATACGCATTTACTCGATCCTGCTCATTGCTTATATTCAGTTCAATGGCTTGTAATTGTTTAGCCATGGTGCTATTCGTGTCAACAGTGGAGCTAAGAGAGCCAGCAATTGTACTCAGCTGTTTAACAGTAGCATTCAAACGATCATACATCCTCCAGCCAAAACCGCTGTTGGCATGCATATTACTGTCCGTCACAGTTGTATCACTTTTAGAAGCACCTGTCCCTTTATCGGTGAACAGTTTTTTCACATCTTCAAGATTTGTTTGTAGTACACCTTTCAGTTTTTCCTCATCCAAAATTAATTTCCCGTTATCACTGTAGCTTGTAGAGAAACTAATCCCAATATCCTTTAATGATTTAAAAGCTCCTGATCCTTCCACGACGGAAGACAAACTGAAACGCATTTCTGTCAGAAAACTGTTAATGGTAGAATCACTAGTTAACAGCCCGCTCTTTGCTTTTTCTTCCCATAATTTTATCTCGTTCTCTGACATATCCTCTTTCTGCTCATCAAGCAATGGCGGATAATCACGATACTTTTTCTCAGTTAACCTGCTGTTTAGATCCGCAATCAATTCATTATACTTATCTACAAAAGTTTTCATTTTTTCTACTATAGAATCTGTATCACTCTTGCTGGTAACCGTTAAGGAGCTATCTGTCATCGCCCCTTTGATAGAAAAGGTCATGCCATCATATGTTACAGCGTTTGAGTCAGACCGATACTCTAAACCATTGATTGTCATGCTGGCAGGTACTGCACTGGCTCCTTTTACAAAAGAAACACTCGTATCACTGCTGCTATAGCTATCTCCCATTACCGATCCTGGAGTTATGCCTAATTTTGACAAAAGATTTGTTGTGCCTTCTTCTAACTGAATATCATATGTTGGACCAGTATTTTTACTTGTAAAAGTAAACGCCTTTTCAGCTGATGAATAGGCTGCAGTTATGCCTAGTGCTGAATTTGCGTTAATATCGTCTATTACTTTAGAAATAGGATCTGTTAAATTGAAGACAAACTCCTGGCCATTTACCTTAATCGATGTCTGCCCCGATCCATCATCGGTCACGCCTAAACTAGCTAACGTCGCGCTTGTATCTAATTGGCTGGAACCAAAAAACTTCACGGCTGTAGCTTTCGCCGGCTGATACGGCTGTACATTGGTAATATTATAAGAGGTTTGTGTCGGTGTCCCGCTGGCAACCGCCGCTACCACACTTTCGTTAGACGAACTTGCGATCTGTGTATTAAACGTGGATTGCATTCTTAAACTCTCCATGGATTTAAGGAACTCATCAACCTTCTTATTTACCTCACGATAGGCATCATTTTTCCAGGTAGCTAATGTTTTGGACTGCTGCAGTTTATTTAACTTCGCGCTTCGCACTTTTACTAAACTTTCAACGATTTCATCTGTATTCATCCCTGAGGCAAGTCCGGTTACTCTTAATGTATTATTGCTGATCATTCGCTCACTCCCTTTGCAAAAGTACTCTTATCATACTACTATCGGAAAAAGCCCAGAAAAGTTTAACATTTTTCAATCTAGCAAAAAGGAGACGCGGCAGGCATCCCCTTTAGGAAATCTATTTCAGGATGTTATTCGCAATCCCCATCATCTGATCCGAATACGATACTGCACGGGAATTCAGCTGAAACCCGCGCTGCGTCGTCATCAAATCTGTCATTTCTTTTGTCAAATCCACATTGGACCCTTCCAAATAACCGGAAGACAAATTGACCTCACCTTGGCCCATCAATCTCACATAGTTTGCTGCATTTGCCCCAGCAGGAAGGGCTGCCGGATCAATGGCAAACAGATTATCACCAAGATTCCTTAAAACATGCGGATTCTGAATATCAACGATCCCTACTTGCTGCCCAGATAAAAATGACTCACCTTGGCCATTCTTATCCCGCAATTGAATCTGCCCATTGGATGTGATATTCACTTCATATTGGTCATTTAATTCGATGGGCTGGCCGTTCTGATCCAATAAATACCCGCCGTTTGCATGGACTAGATGATAGCTGCCCGGATTATTGGTGTCTGGGCTTAAGTGAAAATTGCCGTCCCGTGTATAACTAACCTCTTGGGCACCGTTAGCACCAGGAGTCCCTACTTGAAAGAATCCATTGCCGTTAATCATTAAATCAAACGGATTTCCTGTCTCCACTGCCTGCCCCTGCTCCAGATTCAGCTGGGTTAACCCGGTACGCACCCCGTAACCGACACGGATTCCATTTGGCGTGAGACGTCCGGTTTCCTGGCTGGCGCGCTGCTGGTTGTTTACTTGTGAAGCCAATATTTCCGAAAAGCTTTGCTCGCGTCGTTTAAAACCAGTCGTGTTAACATTGGCCACATTATTAGCGGACGTATCAATTTTTTGTTGATAGGCAGATAATGCGCCTGAAGAAATATACAGTGACGTGTTCAAGTTTCATTTCTCCTTTTGTTCCAGTCATTAGCCGTTTATTTTTCCAACAGAATACAGCTGCTGCAAGGATTGATCATAGACATTCAATACCTTCTGATTCGCTTCATAGCCGCGCACTGCGACCATCATATCGGTCATCGTTTGACCTGAATCCACATTCGACTGTTCAATAAAGCCCTGCTGCAGCGAAACATTCGGATTAGCGCCTCCCTGAACAAAGCCCAGCGGATTATCCGCGGTATACACATTGCTGCCAGCCCGCTGAAGTTCATACGGATTATTAGCCACAGCTATACCAATCTCTCCGACAACCCTTGTTCTCGTTGGGTCGTTTGGATAGGCTACAATTTGTCCCTTTTGGTCAATCAATAAATCCCCTTTGCTCATACTATCTGTTAATTGAATCGGCTGCTGATTTGGCCCTAATACTCGATAGCCTTCCGATGTTACCAGATAACCATTCGAGTCTAAATCCCATTTGCCATTCCGCGTATAGCCAACCGTTCCATCTGCTAACTGCACCGCAAAAAAGGCAGATGGTTTTACTTGGCGGCCATTTACATCTTGGGCAGGGATTTCTTGGTCATTAATCGCCACGTCAAGCGGGTTATCAGTTTGTACAAGAGCCCCTTGAGTAAAACTCGGGATACGTTCTTGTGCATATACACCATTTACCAGTTCGCCAATCTGTACGTTTTGCCCCGGAATATTAATCTGTCCTGATCCCTCAAAGTCATTAATCCGTTCCAATAATAGTTTAGGAAATGCCCGAAGCGTCGTATCATCCTTCTTATAACCCGGTGTTTGTGCATTAGCTAAATTATCTGCCAAGGCTTCCTGTTTTCGCTCCAAAGAAAACATTCCTGAAGCAGCCGAATAAATCCCTCTTAACATGATGGACTCCTTCCTTATTGAATAATTTTTTCAATCATATATACCTTGGTGATAGAATCATCACCTAACTCCTTGTTTAATTCAGTTTTCAGGTTATCTTCAAGGGAAATAATCCCATCTGGACCATTTACATTTTCCTTATCGACTTCATTTATGTATTGAATGATTGTGCTCTCGATACGGAATTCAAGTTTTTTTAGCTCTTCTGCTTTATCTTTTGAGGTGGTAATCAATTTAAATTTGGTTTTGATGAATCCTCCATCCTTAAAATTGGTGGTAATGGACTCAGTATCAACTGACATTGCTAGCAGCTCCTCTGCTGAAGGCGACTCTTTCGCTTCGGCATCCTTTGGCTTTTGAAAGTATTCCCAGCCAAAATATCCCCCCAGACCGGCCACTGTGATGATCCCGATTATCACGATTGACTTTATATAGAGCTTCATTTGTTAAGACTCCTTATTTTCATGTATAAAGATTGATGAGCAGTCCTTTAATTTCACCTATTCTTTCCAAAATAGACAGGCCGCTGCTCTGCTCCGAAAGAACGTGGCTGGTTAATTCGATTAGTTTTTGATCGAGCACACGAACCGTTTTTAACGATTGGTGGCCGCCCATATAATTCCATGTTTCTGTTTGATAAAGGCCTGTTCCTTGTTTCGAAACTTCACCCATAAACTGTTTGACTAAATCTTTATATTTTTTCAACTGATGGAAGGTTGGATTTTCACTTAGGTTTTGTCCTTGTTGATCAATATCCTGAAGCAGCTGGGTGAGCCGGTCCTGGGTTAATTCCTTCGAATAAGATTTCATGATTCCCTGGAAGGAAGCTGAATGGGCGGAAGTCCTATCGGCTGCAGAAACAGGGATATCCCCCCGATTGATTCGGATTGGCTCCTGTATTTTCAATCCATCCACCTCCTGTTTTTCATTCTGTTTCACTTTAACGAAAACTATCAAAAAATATCAAAAACTTTTAACTTATTATACCCTAATTCTTTGACAATTTCATGTTAAACTTTTAGGAAAAAATAACTAGAGTTCCGGCTGGATAGGGGAAATACCTTTTAATATTGAAACGCCTCCGCATCAAGCGAAAGCGTTTCTATCAAACAGCTATTTTAATTTTTCTATTTGCCGATTTACTCCAGTAATCGCCTGGATAACCACTTCAGCCTCTTTTGTTTCATTCTCGATGCTGTTATTTAGTGCTTCCGTTTGCTCGCGTACATGTTGCACTTCCTCGGCAATCGTTTCACCGTATTTTGCCTGGTCATTGGCGGCTTCCTTCATTTGTTGAACCATATCTCTAATGTTGTTTAGGTTGCTGACAATTTCATCTGCCGTCAGCGCTTGTTCCCTGGTCGCATTTGTCACTGAGCTGGATTGGTTTGTGACATTTGCGACCGCCGTAACAATGTCCTGGCCGTTCTTGGCCTGCTCGGCTGTTGCCTGCGAAATTTGCTGAACCTGATCCTTTGTATCCAGGATTCCTTTGACAATTTCTTGCGCCGTAATGGACTGTTCTTTTGTCGATTGTGTCATTTGCGCGGCTTGACTGGCGACATTTTTAACAGCGTCCGAGATCAAAGCGCCATGCTGATTTTGTTGTTCAGTCGCTTTGGCGATTTGGTTCATTTCTTCTGTCACTTGCTCAATGCCTTTAAAAATTTTCTGAATCGCATTATTCGTTTTATCTGCTAACTGATTGCCGGCCGCCACTTTATCGGCTCCATCATTAATCGCATGAATGGCCATACTGGTTTCATTTTGAATACCTGTAATTAATCCAGCGATTTCTTTTGTGGCCGCTGCACTTCTTTCTGCCAGTTTTCTTACTTCATCCGCTACAACAGCAAAGCCTTTCCCGTGTTCACCTGCTCGTGCTGCTTCGATCGTGGCATTAAGAGCTAACAGATTCGTTTGTTCGGCAATTTCATCAATAACTTTTATTATGCTGCCGATTTCTTTAGAGCTTTTCCCTAATTTGACCATGACATCACTTGTTTGGCCGATGACGTTTGATATTTCGCCCATTCCTGTCAGTGTTTCATTGACAGCCACAATCCCATCTCTTGCATCATTTTGCACCTGAAGGCTTAGTTCGCTCACTGTCTGCGAGCTGCCGGCTACCTGCTGCACCGACGCTACCATCTCTTGGACAGATTGCGAAGCTTCCTCAGCCGTCACCAAAAGATTGTCCGCACTGGCAGAAACCCCCTCAATCGATTGGCTCATTTCTTCAATAGCAGCTGAGATTTCTTCGACACTAGCCCCTACATTTCCAGCATTCCCAGCAACCTGTTCAACAGAGGCCATCATTTCTTGGATGGCGGAAGAGGTTTCTTCTGCAGAAGCCGCTAGTTTATCGGCATTACCGGCAACCACGTTGATTGATTTGCTCATTTCCTCCACTGCGGCTGAAATTTCATCTACACCGGATGAGGTAACATTGGTATTGGCCGCTGTCTGTTGGATAGAAGAAACAATATCCTTCACAGAATCGCTTGTTTTATTCATGGAAGCATCCAATTCTTTAGCACTTACGGCGTTTTGCTCAATGGATTTTCTAATTTCCGCAATCGATTCAGTTGTCGATTCTGCGTTATCAACAACCCCTGCCACTGTGCGGCGAATCGTTCGAGTAATAAAGAACGAAATGGTAATACCCAACAAGACAGAGATAATCGAGACAATAAGAATGACTAGCTTGCTGAGGTCAGCATTATTAGCCGCTTCATCGGTCAGATTTTTCAAATTCTGCTCGCGGTCTTTTTGGATATCCGCTAATTCCTGATAGGCCTGTTCACCGATTTCTCCCATTTCATCAAATATTTCGCTAAAGCCTTCCATATCGTTCTCGCGTGACCGATTGAGAGCCGTTGGAATCTTTTTTTGATATTCATAGAATAGATCAGCAAACTTATCCAAGTGTTTTTGGTTTTTCTCTAGGACAATTAATTTATCAAATACAGTTAATTCTTTATTTAGACTGTCAATTTCCTTGTTTATCGTGATTTCAGCCGCATCCATCTTTTCATCGTTGGGAGCCATTCCATGTTTGGCTACATATAACCGAACTTTGCTAAAACTGTTGTTCAGCTTTCCAATTTCTTTTACCTTAACCACTTCTTTATCGGAAATGTCATTAATCGACTCGGATAATCGGTTTAAATTTAAATAAGACATTATACTGATAATGAGCAGCAATACTAATACTGTCATAAAGCTGGCCCATAATTTTGTTGTCATTGTGATGTGTTTAAACATGTTGCCTATTCTCCATTTCTAGATGTAAAATTTTTTCCACTATAATGCTTCTGTCATTTCTTTTAGCTCATCTAAATTCGTCGTGTCTTCCAAAAGTTTTTCAATCTCTAACAAAATTAGTAGGCGTTCGCCAAGTTTAGAAATTCCGATTAAATAGGAAATTTCCCTTGTTTGCAATAGATTCGGCTGTTGAATCGTATCAGCAGGTATATTCAACACATCTGTAGCTGCATCCACTACTAAGCCAACGGTTTTATTCTCCACCTGGACAATAACTATTCGGGTATCATCAGTTGGCTGCAGTTCCACACCGGTTAACGCGGCACGCAGATCCACAACCGGTGTGACCACATCTCGTACGGTAGTCACACCGAGGACATGGGGCGCCCGTTTTGGATAAGAGGTAATTGGCTGCATCCGTTCTATCGAGACGACTTGGTTGATGTTTACCCCATACTCCTCCTGGCCAACTTTAAATATGAGCATTTTATAATCCTGCTTAGACATACAATCTCCTCTTTTTCAGAAAAAATTTTTAGGAGGCTTGCTTAGACAGCCCCCGTTTTCATTAGTTCTTCCAATTTTAATAGAATGATCAGCCGCCCAGCGACTTTCGCCACCCCGTCAAAATAGGCAGAATCAAAACTGCTGGCTGCCGCTTCAATTGAATCAGCGGCAATGTCAATGACATCATTTGTTTGATCGACAATCATGCCTAATTCAATCTCCTCAAGTTTCGTAATAATAACACGTGACATGTCAGTAAACTCGGTATGGCCCAGTCCGAGCTTGTTCTTAAGATCAATCACCGGTGTCACATTACCGCGAAGATTGATGACACCCTTCACGTACACAGGCGCGTTGGGAACCCGCGTGATATGCTCGATCCGTTCAATGGACTGAATGCAATTGATGTCTAGCCCATATTCTTCTTCCCCTAATTTAAATGCAACAATCTTGGAAAATTCCATGGTTTACGTTTTCACCCTTTCCTATTTTATGAATTGATTGGAATCGATTATTAATGCAACCTCTCCATTTCCAAGAATGGTTGCTCCTGAAATGGCAAACAGATTGGTTAAAAAGCCGCCCAATGATTTTAATACAACCTCTTGCTGTCCAAGTACGGAATCTACTACCAGCCCAACCGTTTTATCCCCCTTGCGGACAATGACGACAAAAAGCTGCTCCTTTTCATTGGCTTCCTCAATAGGCGGTACTTGGTACACCTCGTTCAAGTAAACTAAAGGAACCACCTGGCCTCTAAACTGGATGACTTTTTGACCATACAGGGTAGAGACTTGATCGCTGGATAGATTAGTGATTTCCACAATCGAGTTAAACGGAATGGCGTAGGTCTCATCCTCCACTTTGACCAGCATGGCATAAATAATCGATAACGTCAGCGGCAGCTGGATTCGGAAAGTGGAGCCTTCGCCAAGTTTAGAATCAATGGTAATCACTCCGCCGAGTGACTCAATTTTTGTTTTTACGACATCCAGACCAACGCCGCGGCCGGAGATATCGGAAATTTTATCAGCTGTACTAAATCCTGACGAGAAAAGCAGCTCAAAGACTTGCGAGTCGGTAAGTGTTTTGGCATCTTCTTGCGTGACAACGCTGCGCTCGATGGCCTTGTTCAAAACTTTTTCACGATTAATCCCTTTACCATCATCCTTCACTTCAATGAAAACATGATTTCCGCCGTGGTAGGCTTTTAGTAAAATCAGCCCTTCCTCCGGTTTGCTGCTGGCTAATCGTTCTTCCGTTGATTCCAGGCCATGGTCCAAGGCATTGCGAAGCAAATGCACCAGCGGGTCGCCTATCTCATCAATGACCGTCCGGTCCAATTCGGTTTCTGCTCCTTCTACCACCAATTGAACCTTCTTATTCAATTCCTTGGCAAGGTCACGGACCATCCGCGGGAATCGGTTAAATACCTGCTCAACCGGAACCATCCGCATATTTAAGATCAATCCTTGCAGATCAGTGGATATCCGGGACATATGCTCGACTGTTTCAGTCAGCTCCGGCAGCTGAGAACCTCTGGAGATTTGTTCGAGCCGTCCACGGTCGATAATCAATTCACTAAACAGGTTCATCAATTGATCTAATTTGTCAATGTCCACACGGATTGATTTTGACCGATGCTTTTTCTTGGCTGTATCGGGCTCTTCTTTTTCCTTTTGCTGCCCTTCCGTTTGTTTTGCGATGACTTTGGTTTCCTTTGAGACTTGAGGCAACGGGTGGACTTCTTGGTTCCACTTTTCTGAAACAATGACCTCTCTTACTTCGGTAATATTGCTGATTTGAACTTGAAGTTCCCGTGCATCCCGATCCGTTATGACCAGCATGGTGAAGGATAAACCAAACTTTTCTTCTTCAATTTCTTCAACAGAAGGATTGGTTTGAATAATATCCCCATTTTCCTCGGCCGCTTGAAAAATCATATAGGCACGTACTGATTTCATGGTGCATTTTTCATCCAAAGTTACAGTAACTTCGTATACGTTCTTTCCGGTCTCACGTGCCTGGGCAATGACTGATGCTTGGAACTCATCAATTTCCAGCGCCTGAGATTCTGCCGTGGTTTTACTCACAGATTCAGATTCTTCAGCAGTTGGTTCCATCGTCGGATTTTGGATCTGCCCTAATCTCATCACCACTTCTGACACGTCTTCTTTTCCATCGCCGCCTTGCTCAATACTATCGACCATTTTTTCTATTAAATCGACACATGTAAAAATGACATCCATCATTTCGGAAGTAATGGCCAACTTGCCGTTTCGTACTAAATCCAAAACGTTTTCCATTTGGTGGGTCAATGAGGCCAAATCGTCGTACCCCATTGACCCTGCCATGCCCTTAAGGGTATGGGCAGATCGGAAAATTTCATGGACGATACCAATATCATCCGGTTCTGTTTCCAATTTCAATAATTGATCATTTATTGCTTGCAGGTGGTCCTTCGATTCTTCAATAAACATTTCTAAGTAGCCGCTTAAATCCATGTCAAACTCCCCTCACTTATTTGCAATGAACACTTGCACCCTTTTTAGATGCAATAGTGGGTAACTCGTTTCTTCAATCAAAATGAATGGGCCTTGGACCAACTAGGTCTCTAGCACTAGATGATAACCCTTTTTTAGGTATTATCGGTTGAGTTTTGCGCTAGTTTAATAGTATTTGATTATTTTTGATAAATAATCTTTTCCATCAAACAAACAGTTGTTTTCCTAATTTTTATCAAATAAAATAAAAATATATGAAAATTACAAGTATAAGACTGTATATATAGAGGAGGAATTTTCATGAAAGAACCTTCTACACTTGTAGGTATAGTGTTAGCATTAGTTGCTGTTGGCGTAGGCATGGTCTTAAAAGGGGCATCCCTTATTTCATTGGTTAATAACCCCGCCGCCTATTTAATTATATTTGGCGGAACGATTGCAGCCCTATTTGTCAGCTTCCCAATGACAGAGATTAAAAAGGTTCCTAAATTATTTAAAATTATCTTTGGCGGCGGCAAAAAACTTCCGACTAAGTCTGAAGTGATTGACATGTTTACCAATTGGGCCACATTGGCTAGAAAAGAAGGATTGCTAGGGTTAGAGAGTGAAATCCCTAATATTGAAGATCCTTTCCTAAGACAGGGGATGGAGTTGATTATCGATACTACTGATTCTGATTTTGCCAATGATGTTTTATTAGAAAAAATTAGTGCGATGCAAGAGCGTCACCGTAAGGGTGCATTGATTTTTTCACAGGCCGGGACTTATGCACCAACTCTTGGAGTATTAGGAGCCGTTATTGGTCTTATTGCCGCTTTGGGGAATTTATCTGACATTGACAAACTGGGGCATTCCATTGCGGCAGCCTTTATTGCCACCTTGCTGGGGATTTTCACCGGTTATGTCTTATGGCATCCGATGAGTAATAAATTGAAGTTAATTTCTAGAAAAGAAATTGAAATTCGCCAAATTATGGTCGAAGGACTTTTGTCCCTGCAGGAGGGCATTAACAGCCGGCAGCTTGAGCATAAGTTAAATGTTTATCTGACTCCGGATGAATTGGCGAAGAAAGAATCTGAACAGGCAAACTAATATTGAGGAGGGTTCCCATGGCTAGAAGGAAAAAACATCTCGACAATCCGGAAGAAGATCATATTGATGAGTCATGGCTGATTCCTTATGCAGACTTGCTGACTCTTCTTCTCGCCTTATTTATTGTGTTATTTTCCATGAGGGCGGAAGATTCGGCGAAAGCCAATGCCGTTCTCGAGTCGCTCTATAATGCCTTTAATACGGTTTCAGTTTTCGATACAAACAGCGGTGGAAAAACACCGAGCGATAAAAGCACGGAAACGAATAAATCTCCCGTAGAGCAGCCTGCACCGGCAGATGAAACGGTAGATGCCAATGAAGAAAAAATTCAGGAATTGATGCAAAACTTGCAATCTTACATTAATAATAATCAATTGAATGCGGAAATCAGCTTGACAGACTTAGGGGAAGGCATTCAAATTACCCTAAAGGATCGAATTGTTTTCGATTCAGGAAGTGATCATCTGAAAGATAACTTTCTGCCGATTCTTGATGATATCTTCAGGATGATTAGTCCCATGGACAATTCGATTATTATTGAAGGACACACAGATGACCAGCCGATCCACAGTTCCAAGTTTCCTTCCAACTGGGAGCTGTCAGGTGCCCGTGCCTTGTCTGTCCTTCATTATTTCGAGGGTAAAGGAATTCCGGGAAGCCGGATGCAGTTTGCAGGGTTTGGAGATTCTAAACCGGTCGTAGCCAATGATACTCCTGAGAATCGAGAAACGAACCGACGAGTGAATATAATCATTCTTCGTAAATGATCTACCTAAGCTGCCCCCGTTATTGGGGACAGCTTTTTTATTGTGCAAATAGTGTGTACCAGTGCTGAATTTCTTCTGTGCCGGTAAGAAAGCAAAAAGCGCCGGTAAACCCTCCAAATCCGCTGGTAAGCCACCCGTTCTCGCCGATAAAAGAAAAAATGCCGAGAAAGATAACCTTTCTCGACAATCTTAAAGGACCCATAAAGAGTCCTTTGTTAAATACCATTCGCTAATATGGTTACTAAAGCGGAGAGAACCACTGTACCAGTCACAGAAATGGCATATATAATTACCTTCTTCCGCTTTTTTCTGATCATCACTTCTTCAGGCGTCAACCATAAACTCTTAGACATTCATTTCGATCCCCTTTAAAAATGAAAAGTTAAACCTTATATTCTTTCAGACATAACTCTTAAATAGCTTTTTTTCTCATCAACCGTTTTATTCAAATTATCAGCCAGCTGTTTAGCTGTCTCCGTACAGCTGGAACAAGTTCTTCCTTTGCGAATCTCTGTTCCGCATATTTCACAAGGGTATGTTAAATTAGGAAACTGGACAAGCATAATCCGACCGCTGAGAATAAACTGCCGAATTTGCGCAATCGATACCTCTGTAGCCTCACTTACCTCTTGAAGTGTACTACCTTTATGCTCCCGCAAATAACCCGAAACAGCCTGGAACTCCGTTTCTTGCTTTTGGTAGCATTCTTCACAAATATCCCTAATCTTTAGATAAAGCTTTTTACATCTCGGACAATTTCCCATCTTTGGCGAAGCCAAGAGTTACTCCCCCTTCTCGGTAAGCAAACTTATTAACCAGCTAATACTTTTTTAATGGACTCCATTACCCGGTCTGCCTGGAATGGTTTCACAATAAAATCTTTAGCACCAGCCTGGATGGCCTCCAATACCATTGGCTGCTGTCCCATCGCAGAGCACATAATCACCTTAGCCTGCGGGTAAGAGGCTTTAATTTGTTTTACAGCCGTAATGCCATCCATTTCGGGCATCGTGATATCCATGGTCACCACATCCGGCTGCAATTCACGATATTTTTCAACAGCTTCTACACCATTTACAGCTTCACCAATTACTTCAATTCCATTTTTCGTTAAAATATCCTTTAACATCATCCGCATAAATGCAGCATCATCTACAATTAATACTTTTGCCATCTTTATTCAATCCTCCAATATTCTTACATCGTCATTTTTGTTAAACGGTCAGCTTGGCTGACAATATCGGTAATCCGCACCCCGAAATTTTCCTCAATGACGACCACTTCACCTTTGGCAATCAGTTTGTTATTCGCCAAGATATCGACTGGTTCTCCTGCCAATTTATCAAGCTGGATCACAGAACCTGGTCCAAGTTCCAGCACCTTCCGAATTTGCATTTCCGTCCTGCCCAGTTCAACCGTGATTGATAATGGAATATCATATAATAAATCGATATTGCTTGGACTGCTTGAGGAAGCTTGTGGTACTGTATTGGAAAAATCAGTATATTCAACTTTCTGTACATTCGCCTGAACCGGAGCTTCCTTAGGTTTTTCCATGCTCATATCTGGGGAAGGTGAAGCATTTACTGCCATTTGGCTAGTTACAGGCTTGCTTGGTGCTTCTTCCATCTCTTCAATGACAGCCGAACCAGCTGCGGTTTGTCTTCCCGGATCTAGGATCTGTTGAATCATTTCCTTCGCAAAGGATAGCGGGATTAACTGAATCATATTGGAATCTATTAAATCGCCGACCTTTAATCGAAACAACACTTTTATAATAATATCATCCTGAAGATCCTCTAGATTATTGGGCGGATAATCCATTAAATCGATGGATGGCGGAGAAATATCCACTTTTTGATGCAGCATGGTTGACATGGATGTAGCTGCAGACCCCATCATTTGATTCATGGCTTCCTGTACGGCGCTTAAATGTAATTCTGAGATTTCATCATCTAATACCGCTCCGTCTCCGCCCATCATTAAATTAGCAATGATCTTTGCATCATTTTCTTTAATCATAAACAAGTTTTTGCCCCGTAATCCTACCGTATAATCGACATGAACAGCGACCTTCCGATCACTTTCCTCTTCATATAATCGATCTTGCTCAATGACGGAAAGTTTCGGGGTTGTGATTTCTACCCGTTGGTTTAATAGAGTTGATAGAGCGGTTGTCGAGCTTCCTAAAGAGATGTTTCCAATTTCACCTAAAGCATCTTTTTCCATTGGACTTAAAAAATCATCTATCTCCAGAGCTGTGTTTGAACTCGTTTGATTAAATAGCGCATTAATTTCCTCTTGTGATAATGAAGCCTCACTCATTTAACGCTCATCTCCTTCCGTTTGAACCTTATGATCAATTTGAACAGCATAATGGCCCTTTTGAATTCCAGGATTCCCTAGAAATCTAGTAAATTGCCCCACTTTTACCTGAAGCTTTCCGGCATCGATTCCTATTACATCACCCACCTGAAGATTTAATAGTTCTGAAACAGGCAGGGTTGCTCGTCCCAGTTCGGCTATGACTGGGACGTTTACTGCATCTATTTTTTTCTTTATCTTCTCTTCCTGTGAGACATTCGTTCGTGACATGGACGACAGCCATAAATGGGAAGACAGCTTCGGCAGCACCGGCTCCACAGTTAAATGCGGTAAACATAAGGTCATTCGGCCGCTGATTTCTCCAATGGTTGTATGGAGAACAATGATAATCACCGTATCATTTGGGGAGGCGAGTTGAAGAAATTGCGAATTGGACTCGATTGCTTCCCAATTGACGTTGATATTTTCAATATTTTCCCAGGCGTTTTTATAATAAGAAAATGCCTGGGAAAAAATTTTTTTCATAAGTACAGTTTCGATTTCCGTTAACGATCCGGTCCGTGTGGCGGGGTCCCCTTGTCCTCCTAGCAAACGTTCCAAAATGGCGTAAGCAACCTGTGGATTGATTTCCATTACCATTTTTCCGTCCATTGGCTTGACCTCAAAAACATTCAATATCGTTTTTGACGGAATCGATGCAATAAACTCATGATAGGTAACTTGGTCAACCAAATCGATTTCGATTTGAACAAATGTCCTAAGCTGCGCAGAGAGATAAGAAGTAAGTAAGCGTGTAAAATTTTCATGAATGCGCGTTATGCTGCGAAGCTGCTCTTTGGAATATCGCATAGCACGCTTAAAATCATATACCTTTACATTTTCTTTTTTCTCCGTCATTTCGGATGCTTGCAGCTCGCCACTGTGAATGGCCGATAATAGGGCATCGATTTCTTGTTGCGATAGTACATCAGCCAACGGTTATCCCCCTAACTCTTCCTTGAGTTATTGAATCATTTTATTTGTTGTATAGATATGGACGATTTTTCCGTCCTGCATCAGTTCGTTTAATTCAGTCTGCATATTGTTTTCAAATTGCGCCATTCCGTCTGGGCTTTTGACTTGCTCTTCATTCATCGCAGACATTAAGCGAATCGCAATATTGGTTATTTGAAATTGGCGATTCTCCAGTTCTTCCTTCGCTTTCTTGGAGCTGGTTTCAATCTTGAATTTTAGTTGAATATATCCACCAGAACTCAAATTGGTGGTCATTGGTTCTGTTTCAACTATCCGCGCCACAATTTCATCTGCTGATAGCTTTTCTGGCTCTTTTTTCCCTGTGAATTTTGATAGGGCAAACCATGTTCCGCCAAGCAGGATCATCGCTGCTATGACAATCAGCAAAATTGATTTTAATCTGGATTTCATGTTAACCCCTGCCCTGATAGTTTATCGTTTTAAGTTGACGATTTCTTCTAAGATGGAATCAGAGGTAGTAATAGTTCTGGCATTGGCCTGGAAGCCGCGCTGTGCCACAATCATCTCCGTGAATTCTTCCGTTAGATCGACGTTTGACATTTCAAGAATACCTGAGTTAATTTGACCGCCTTTATTGTTCTCAATCCTGTCAATATTAGGTTCCCCAGAGTTTCCAGTATCCAGAAACATCGTATTCCCTATTTTTTCCAATCCACCCGGGTTTGTAACAACCGCCGTCGCTAATGACACATTCTCATTATCGTTTCCAAGACTATCGTTTAGATAGAAAAGGCCGTAATAAGGACTATTCTGGTCCCTTACCATTGCAAGCTTTCCGCTTCTGCCATTTTCATCGACTACGTTAACGTATCCATTCGTATCAATCGAATAGGATGTGAATTTAGTAGGCTCTATATCCCTTCCAAATTCATCTTTAAGGACGTTACCGTCTGCATCCCGATTACTTATTTCATCGACTGAGATATTAATTGGATATTGATGTTGAATTGGCATTGCTCCTGCCGCAGCAGCTTCTTCTGTAGGATACTCAACAGTGATTCCCTGTACGAAGAATCCGTTTGAATTTACAAGATTACCACTTGCATCCAGGCTGAAGTTACCAGCTTTAGTTAAATAGTTGCCGCCACTGCCTGACTGTGGAGTAACCACAAAGAATGCATCTCCATCAATGGCCAAATCGGACCCGACATTCGTCGTCATAGGACTCCCTGGTGTAAAAACTGTATCAATCGAAGCAATTTTCGTCCCCAATCCTACTTGTTTTGGATTGACTCCGCCGCTTTGAGCAGTCGGGGCGCTGGCACCAGCAATATTTTGATTAATAATATCCTGAAACATCACGCGGCTCTTTTTGAAACCGACCGTATTCACGTTAGCAACGTTATTTCCAATTACATCGAGTTTAGTTTGAAACCCCTTCATTCCTGAGATTCCAGAGTAAAGTGACTTTAACATCGTATTTCCTCCTACGCTTGGTTAGCTGAATTAGTTGAATCCGTTGCTGCCAGTTTAATTTCCGTTACATTTTCCATAGGCACTTTTTCATTCCCTACCAGATAAAAATAACTTCCATTTTGGGTGGATATTCCGGTGATTACACCAGATTGTGAAATGCTTGAATTAGCCGGTGTCCATGTAACTTGCTTCCCAATGGCCGCCGCATACTGCCCCATCTGATTATTCGCGAATTTACTAAATGAAGTATTGAGATTGGTCATCTGCTCTAATGAACTAAAAGTAGCCATTTGTGCAATAAAATCCTTATCCTGGAGAGGACTGGAAGGATCTTGATTAGAAAGCTGGGTTATCAGGATTTTTAGAAATTCATCTTTCCCCAAATTGCTTTTTTCCTCAAAGGATTTCGTATTAGTAAAGATCGAACTGTTTTGGCCAACAGTCGAAATATCCGTCCACATTGCCATAGCCCTTCTCCTTTCTATGCGGTAAAATCAATTTGCGATGCTGTCCGTAGAGCACTTCCTCCATATGTAACCGCTATGGATTCATTCTGCTCGGTTCCAAACTTTTCTCTATGTTTCTTGATATCTTCCTCGTATGTATGGTTCTGCCGCTGTCCTGAACTAGAGCTAAAACCACCTTGAGAAAAAGATAAGGCTGCTTGATTGGTTTGCAGGGGTTGGGAATTATTGTAAATAATCTCCAGCCTTTGAATCTGGAGTCCCTGCTGCTGCATCGCCTGCCTCAATTGCTGTAACTGTCCTTCTAAAACGTCCTTTGCTGCAGAAGTGTCTGTAACGATCTGGGCAGATACCTGTCCTTGTTCTGAAAGGATCTTAATTTGGATATCACCTAAATGCTCTGGAGATAACGAAAGTGTTGCCACAGTTCCGCCGGACCTGTTATCGGTCAGTTTCATATAGCGGTCGAACCACTCACTGACTTCCGGTACAAATTGTGAAACAGGAAGCGGCGATGTTGGCGGGGCCGCTGCTGGTGCCGTGTTCCTCTCATGTGTTCCTGAGAGCGGCTGATTAACGATTAATGTCGGTTCCTCTTTATCGGTTACTACCAATTCCTGAACAGCGTCTTCATCCGTTATTGGCAGTGCAAATTGTGATTCATCCGGACCAAGTTCCAAAAAGGGAACTGAACTATTTAATGGCTTTACTTCCAAACTGCCTATTAGTTGCTGCATTTTTTCCGCTAAGTCGGTAGGAATTCCTAATTGTGATTGATTATCTAGAAGCTTGTTTATGATGTTTTCCATATTGTTGTTGTCTCGACTTTGGGACGACTTAATTAGAAGATTTTTCTCATCTAACTTTTGCAAAAATGACTCCAGTGTCTCCCCAATTGCCTCAGGCAGTAAACTCACTTGCCGTTGAACACTAGAAGGATCAACCTTTAAAGAATTTGTCTCAACGTTCTGCATGATCATCTGGTTTAAAGGTAAATAACCGGTTTCTGTAGTCACTACTTCATTTTGTGTAACCAAAGGATTTGAAACCTGCTGAATCATTGACAAAATAGCTGTTAACAAATCGTCAAGTTCTTTCCAATCTTCCTCCGTCATTTCAACCGTATCAGCCAGTTCAAAGCCTTCCTCCGCAGTGGATTCCTGATTCGTTACGGACTGTTTTTGCCCCATTGATGCAAACTTTGCTAGTATTTGACCAAAGGAAGTACCTTCTATATTCTGACTTTGTGTCTCTCCTTTGGAAGAAATGCCATCCAATTTGTTAGTTTGAATGTTTTTGATGAAAATTTGATTGATATCCAACCAGAGTACCTCCCTTCACTCGGACACCGTAGCATATATACTATTATTATACTTAACTCCGTTTTGTAAGTCATGGCTTTTTTGATAACTATCAAAAATTTTCGTATTATTTTTATATGTTTTTTGATGGAATCCTATCTAGTTTTTCCCATAGTCATTTACAGCTGAGTTATTTCATTTGTGAAACAATCCATCCTGCTGTTTGGGGATCCAATTTCGTTATGACCTGAGAAGCTGTATTCGGGTCCAGCCGTTTTATTTGTCTTAAAACTTCATTTTGGTCCTTTATGCCACTAAGGACCAAAGCTATTTGCTCCGGTGTCATATGCTGATAAAGTTGGACAGCAGACTGTGTTCCGTTCGCTTCCTGATAGCCATCTTCAAGCGCTACCGCCCACGAGGCCGCTTTCTCAGCGGGCAATTCCTCAAGAATGGCTGTTTGAACATCCTGCTCCAATTTCTTTAGACTGTTAATGGCATCTTTCTCCGTCATGTTACTAAGCAGGTCAGCCGCACTGTTCGGATCCATATTGGTCAACGATGCCGTAAGCACAGAGGGTGGGGCTGTTACTTCTTGAACGTTTTCCTCCCCGTTCTCTGCTACAACCGTCTCAGGATTGGAAACATCCTTTACTGACTCTGGACTATCAGAAACGGTCTGACTCTTTTCAGCAGTATCTGCCGTGTCCTTTTTATCTGCTGCCTTTGCCACTGTTTTTTCTTTTTCTTCCGATTTTAAAATCGATGCAATCAAAGGCTGCGTATGATCCTGAACCCACTTTATTTGAGTCTGCACCTTCACTCCTGCAAAGTGCAAAATAACCATACCCAAAACAAGGGTGTATAGAAGGGGCAATACGCCTAGGAGGACCAATTTGGAAAAAAAACCCGGATTCTTGCTTGCATCCTTCTTTAGACTTTCCTTTTCTTCAGTTGATGGCACTTTTCATTCCCCCCTCATCGTAAGTAGTATGCTATCTATCTTTTAACTAAAATGTCCACCAAAATGGTGGACTATATCGATTAAATAACGGAGATGATTTCCTGATACATTCTCTGCAGTATAAATTGCTGGTCCGCATAGCCCGCTTCAAGAACCGCTTTCGGCATCCCGTAGACAATACATGATTCTTCCGCTTCAACAAAAACTTGGCCGCCATATTTTTTTACCAAACCGCATCCCTGCATGCCATCTACTCCCATGCCCGTCAGGATGACGGATAATAGGCGGTCACGAAAGATGGGAGCTGCGGAATGGAGAGTGATATCAACGGATGGCTTATACAAAGATTTTACCTCTTCTAGCTGTTCAACCTTAAACACAATGGTTCCATCCTGTTTTTGTTCAAACTGTGTTTGGTAGCCTGATGGGGCAATATAAATATTTCCCCGTTCAACCGATTGTCCATGCTGCGCCTCTTTCACGTTCAATTGGCACAACGTATTGAATCGTTCAGCCAACGGCTTGGTAAATCCCATAGGCATATGCTGAGCGACTACTACTGGCACTGGGAAGTCCCCTGGAAGATGGGGAAGAATGGTCTGCAAGGCAGACGGCCCGCCAGTTGAACATCCAATGAACACAAGATCAAATTGCTGTTTGGCTCTTTTTCTGACCACATTGGTGTGGCGCCGTGGCGCTGTTACCGCTGCCCGCGGCAGTTTTGCTTCCGCAATTCCTTTTAAGCGAAGCAGGAAATCTTGGACTTTATCATGATCGTCCCGCTCCTTTATTAAACTATCCTTTAAAAAGAAATCAACTGCTCCCTTTTCCAGAGCCTGAAGGGTCTCCTCCGCGCCTTCTCCAGTCCGTGAGCTTAGCATCACTACTGGAACAGGAGATTGTTTCATAATTTCCTCTAACGCCTGCAGACCATTCATCACTGGCATTTCCACATCCATGGTTACCAAATCCGGTTTAAGGCGCTGAACTTTTTCTACTGCCTCCAAGCCATTTCTGGCAATTCCAATTACAGAAAACTGCGGATCTTTTTCTAAAATTAAACTGATCGACCGTCTCATAAATGCCGAATCATCTACTACTAAAACGCCATATTGTCTCATTTTAGATCAAGTTCCTTTCGATAATAAAAAGTCTTTTCTGAATCTACTTTTTCAAAACCCATTCCCATATCTGTGATGGATTCTGCATGGCCAAGGAATAAGTATCCTCCAGGCACTAAGTTTTGGTGGAGATTATGGATGACCTTCTTGGTTGTTTGTTGATCAAAATAAATTAATACATTCCTGCAGAAGATGACATCCACCTGACCAATATGGCCTGCTTTCCCACTATCAAGAAGATTCAAATGCTTGAATTGCACCATATTTCTAGTGAAAGAATTCACCTGGTAACCGCCCTCGTTCTCTACGAAATATTTACGCATGAGGTTATCGGGTATTCTCCTGAAGGCAAACGACCCCTGGTGGTACCAGCCCTTCTCCGCCTTTTTTAGGACCTTTTTATCAATATCGGTTGCAATGATCTCTACTGAGCCTGGCAGGAACTGTCCTGTTTCCTGAATCAACATGGCTAGTGTATAGGGTTCCTCCCCGGTAGAGCAGGCAGCACTCCAAATCCTGATCGGCCGATTTCTTGGTTTGTTTTTTATTTGAGGCAGGACATTTAAGCAGCACTCATTTAATTGATTCTCTTCTCTATAAAAATAGGTTTCATTAATCGTTAAAAGTTCTACAAGCAAATCCCATTCTGCAGGTGTTGTCCTCAAGTAACCACAGTATTCCCAGAAGGATAATCCCAACTCTTTTACTCGTTTGGATATGCGATCTTTTAAAACAGATAATCGATCACTATATCGCAAACCGCAATAGTCATATACCATTTTACTTAATTCCAATAATATGCTTTCTTCCATTACCAACTCCATCACACCTTGAATCAGGGGATAACTTTTTCGTGTTATCCCCCTTATTTTTAATTCTTTTAGAATAATTTTAGTTTCAAACTCTCCTTATTGTTTTTTCGGAATATACCAAAAGAAGTTTAATAGTAATTCGGCCCTTATCAGTAAAAAATAATTCCTAATAGATAATAAAAGTTCGAACAATTATGGTATTTTCGTAGAGTCTCAGTCTCTAAGACGATTTTTTTCAAAGTATTACCAATATATTTTTCACAAAAGAGACATATCTATATTTTAAAACTCCATACGGCTGCCTGGCTTTGGGAACGGAATCGTTCTTTTCAACGAAGTTTTCCCACTTTATTCGTTCTTTAATGAGAGACTTTTTTGTTACCGGCGCTTTCGACCCGTTTTCCGACAAAGTTCACATATTTTCCGGCACTTTTCACTACTTTACCGGCACTTTTCCCCCTCTTATCAACCGTTTCCCCTCTTTTACCGGCACTTCCCCTTTGTTTCCATTAAAATAAACACAAGCCGTATGGTCTCCTCCACGCTTTATGCTCGTGCAACGCGTAAGCTTTGCAAGCTTTCCCAGTGGAGCTAGACCATTCGCAAAGTCCAAATTTTTTATACTTATCGTAAAAAAAGAAGAGGTCCCCCAACCTCTTCTTTTTTGTATTAAACCCCTTATGTTAGAACCGTTCCAAATGCCAGGTCCGTTCGTAAAAATCTGGCACCGGACTTTGTTTCAATAGGCTGGCTGTTTTCCCCCCGAAACCAGCCAGCGGATGATTCCGATACGTTCTTTCCCCCAAAAGTTCGTATCAGGATCCAAAGAAATCATTCACAATGTCAAGATGATTGTTCATAAAGTCGAGTGCCAGGTTCGGCAGAAGTCCGAACAAGATCGAGCCTATAACCGCAACAATCAGGACGATGATGATTCCGAATGGAAGATTGAATTTACTTTCCTCATATGCCGGACGGAAGAACATCTGCGTCATCACGCCGAAATAATAGAAATATGACACAACCGTCGTCGCAATCATCACGGACGCTAGCACATAATGCGGCTCTCCCGCAAAAGCGCCGGCGAAAATATTTAATTTCCCAATAAAACCGGCCGTTCCAGGGAAACCTGCCAACGAGACGAGCAAAATGCCCATCGACACTGCCAGAACCGGTGACCGGCGATACAATCCTGCAAAATCAGCAATCTTGGTAGAGCCTGATTTTTCCGACACTACCTGGATGACAGCAAAAGCGCCAAGGTTCATCAGCAGGTAGGCAAGCAGGTAGAACCAGACAGAATAAAACATATTCGCCGACAACGACGTAACCGCCACTAATAAGTAACCAGCGTGGGCGATACTCGAGTAAGCAAACATCCGCTTGATGTCCGACTGCTTTAACGCCACCACGTTACCGATAATCATCGTCGCCCCCGCGACTACGGCAATATAATCCTGCATATTCATAATAATCGGCATCGAGCCCGGACCGTCGGAAGCGGCTGCGCCGAATACAGTTAACAACACCCGGATGACAATCACGAAACCAGCTGTTTTCGAAACCACACTCAAGAACGCGGTGACAGGTGTTGGAGCGCCCTGGTAGACGTCCGGTGCCCACATATGGAACGGAGCAGCGGCAATTTTAAAGGCTAACCCAATAAAGATCATCAAGAAGGCCAAACCGAGCAAATAGGCCTGCTGGCTGTCCGCCAGCGTCGACAGCTTCGACGCAATCGCCAGCAGATCGGTTGAACCGGCAATCCCATAGACATAGCTCATGCCGAACAGGGCAATTGCCGAGGAAATCCCGCCGTTGATGACGTATTTCATCGCTGACTCATTCGACTTCGAATCGAACTTCCGCATTCCCGCTAAAATATAAGAAGGAATCGATAATAATTCCAAGCCGACATAAAGCGTGATCAGATCGCCGCTTGATGTCATCACCATCGCACCAAGCAAGGCGGATAAGAAGATATAATAGAACTCCGCTTCGTACCGTTCCAGCCCAGCCTTCGTTTCATAGCTGATGGCTAACAGCATGACAAGTGCTGCTCCAACCAGCAGCAGCGCTTTAAACGCAACCGCAAAGCTGTCGACCCGAAACGTATTGTTCAAAATCATTTCGACCGCACCGCCCGCCATGCTGAGGGTGGAAATTAGTGCGGCAAAAATCGCCACGACCCCAATCCAGCCGAGAATTTTTCGGCTTAAGGTTTTCGGCATAAACAAGTCTAACAAAATGAGAATGGCAATAACCCCAAGGATGATGAACTCCGGCGTTAAAATGCTCCAGTTGATTGATTGAAATGTATCAGCACTCATCCTTCATCACCCTCCTAACCCAAGCAAGATAGTCTCAAGTGTGGCTTGAAGCGGCGCGCTGAGGACACTTGGGTAAACACCAATTAACACAATCAAGAACAATAACACAACAACCGGGATATACTCGACCCCTTTTAAGTCCATGACTCCGGCAAATTCACGGTGTGCCTGGCCAAATGTCATGCCCAGCACTGCACGGAGCAGGTAAGCGGCCGTCACGATAATGCCGATTGTACCTACAGCAGCCACCCATGGCAGTTCATTGAACAAGCCAAGGAATGCCATAAACTCACTGACGAAACCGGACATGCCCGGAAGTCCGAGTGAAGCCATCGCTCCCGCCAGCAGAAATCCTGCCGCTATCGGCATGCCTTTCGCCAGGCCGCCGAGGTTTTCGATCAAGGAGGTATCAGTCCGCTCGTACAAGGCACCCACTAAGAAGAACAGCAGCGCCGAAATTAATCCGTGCGAGATCACTTGGAAAATCGCCCCTTGGACACCCGCTTCGTTCATGGCCGCCAAACCAATCAAGACAATTCCCATGTGAGAAATCGATGAATAGGCCAGGACCATTTTGAAGTCGGTTTGAATGAAGGCTAAAAACGCGCCATAAAGCAGATTGATGACCCCAAGAATCGCCAGGAGCACAGCCAATTTTTCAAACTGCTCTGGAAAAATTCCCAGTCCAAAGCGAATCAATCCGTAGGCGCCAATTTTTAAAAGAATACCAGAGTGAATCATGACCACTCCCGGCGGCGCCTGTACGTGCACCTTCAGCATCCAGCTGTGCAGCGGGAAGATTGGTAGCTTCACCCCAAAAGCAATTAATAAAGCAATGAACAAGCCGAGCTTGAGATCGCCTGATAATGGCGCACTTGGATCTGCCATGATACTTTTTAAGATTTCAACATTAGTAGTTCCCGTTTTGGCAAACAGAATCATAATCACAATCAGCAGCACGGCTGATCCCAATCCGTTATAGATTAAGAAGCTGTAGGCTGCCTTTTCTTTTTCAAAATAACCCCACTTCCCGACCAAGAAGAACGTTGGAATCAGCGTAATTTCGAAAAATAAGAAGAACAGGATTAAGTTTTCCGCTGTGAACACGCCGAGCATGCCGGTTTCCAGCAACAGGAACAGCATGTAGTAGCCTTTCCATTCCTTCTTCACATATTTGGAAGCGATCGCTGCCAATGTGGCCACAACAGCGGTCAGAACGACCAATACCAGCTGAAAGCCGCTTAAGCCAAGCTCAAAATTGACGGAAAAATAAGGCTCTTCCGCGTTCATGCCGCGGAATTGAATCCAGTCATGCGACACGGCAAAATCCGCTAAATCCTTTCCCCACTTAAAGTGCAGGTAGGCCGCCAGCGCCAGTAATAGCGACGGCAGTGTGGCCAGGAAGCCGACCAGCTTGATCGGCTTTTCGGCCGTCTTCGGCATGAATGCCAGCACGAGAATACCTAACAGCGGGAATAATACAAGCAGCGTCAGTGCCCAACCTAAATTCATTGTAAATACCCCCCTGTTAATGCAAAGATGACACTAAGGATGGCCAGGCCGACAAAGGCAACGGCCACATAGGTTTGCACCTGTCCGGTCTGCAGCTTCGAGCCTGTGGCGCCGAGGCCTTGGACAAAGCCGGCCACTCCTTTGACAATCCCTTCGACAAGGAAGACATCTATGAATCTTAGGAAATAGCTAATGCCCTTCGTAACCGCCACCACGGTCATTTGATAAAATTCGTCGACATAATATTTGTTGTATAAAATCGAATGCAGCATATCGCCAGAGCCGCTGAGCCAGTTGCGGGACAAGCTCTTTTTGCCGTAGATCAGCCAAGCAAGATATATGCCTGCCAATGATACGACCGTGGCTGCAATCATAATCCAAACGGGCCCTTCCATATGGGCATGACCAAGCGCTTCGTTCCCGTCGACCAGCCAGTCGCCAAGGAATGAGCCAAACCATGGAGTGTTCACATACCCTGAGATCACCGCCAGGACGCCGAGCACCAGCATTGGCAGTGTCATGCTCGAAGGCGATTCATGAACAGTCTTTTGCCCGCCGCGGGCTTCACCGGTAAACACCATGAAGAACAGGCGGAACATATAGAAGGCCGTCATAAATGCTGCGATGAGCGCCAGCACAAACAGGATCGGATGTCCGCCTTCCCATGCGGCGACTAAAATCTCGTCTTTACTAAAGAAACCTGATAATAATGGGACTCCGCTGATGGCCAGTGTCCCGATCAAGAATAACGGCGCGGTCCATTTTAATTTTTTCCAAAGCCCGCCCATTTCCTCGATGTTCTGCGTATGCACCGCGTGAATCACGGAACCGGCGGCCAAGAATAACAATGCCTTGAAGAAGGCATGCGTCATCAGGTGGAACACGCCTGCCACATAGCCGGCAGAACCGAGCGCGAGCATCATGTAGCCCAATTGGCTGACCGTTGAGTAAGCGAGCACCCGTTTAATGTCCGTTTGCACCAAGCCGATGCTCGCGGCAAAAATCGCCGTAAAACCACCGATCGTGGCAACCGTCAATAGTGCCGTTTCACTGGCGGCAAACAGCGGGAACATCGTGGCCACCAAGTACACACCGGCTGCAACCATCGTCGCGGCGTGGATTAATGCCGACACTGGCGTCGGGCCTTCCATCGCATCCGGAAGCCAGGTGTGCAGCGGGAACTGGCCGGATTTGCCGATCGCCCCGATAAAGATCAGGATCGCGGTCAACGTAATCATCGTCTGTGAAATTCCGCCTGCCTCGACGCTTGCAAAAATTTTACTGTATTCAAACGAGCCCGTTTTCCAGAATAATAGGATCATGCCGATAAACAGGCCGACGTCGCCGATCCGGGTCATGATAAACGCCTTTTTCGCCGCAGCCTTGGCTTCATCCTTGTAAAAATAAAACCCGATCAACAAGAAGGAACCGAGACCGACCAGCTCCCAGAACATATAGGTTTGCAGCAGGTTCGGCGAAATCACCAATCCAAGCATGGCAAACGTAAATAATCCTAAATAAGCGTAGAATACCCCAAACCGCTCGTCCCCATGCATATAGCCCTTGGAGTAGGTATGTACTAAAAAACTCACGAGCGATACGATAAATAGCATTAATGCATTCAACTGATTGACTTCAAAACCCGCAGTCAGTGACACATCTCCTATCTGGAGCCACTCAAATGTTTTGATAAAGGTTGGCTCAGAAAAGCGCTCGAATAAAACCAAAATCGAGTAAACCAGCGATGCGAGCGTCATGAGAATCCCCACATAGGCGCCCGCCTCCTTTAATCGCTTGCCGAATAGAAGAAGGATCACAAAAGAAACAAGCGGGAAAAGCGGTATGAGCCATGCATTTTCCATCATCTTTCCCCCTCCGTGCCAGGCATTGCCCGAACGACTCGGACCTGCTTTGATGCCTGACACCATGGTTATGTGTCAATTTTTTCTCGCTTGGTGCTTGGCACCCGTAGATTTAATGTTTCAATTCGTCCATTTCGTCCACATGGACCGTTTTCTTTCTCTGATAGAGCGCCATGAGAATGGCCAGTCCTACAGCCGCCTCGGCAGCGGCAACTGCCATGGCAAACAGGGCAAACACCTGGCCGTCAATCGATGGGGCTGCCCCATATTTGCTGAAGGTGACGAGATTAATATTGACGGCATTCAGCATTAGTTCAATGGAAATTAACACGATGACCGTGTTTCTTTTTGTCAGCGCACCGTAAAGCCCGATGCAAAATAAAATCAATGCCAGTGCCAGAAAGGCTGAAGCGGGAATTGAGCTCATTCTTCCTCCGCCCCCTTCTCTTCACGTTTTGCTAAAATAATCGCGCCGATCAAAGCAACTAACAATAATACGGACACAAACTCAAACGGAATCAAATATTTGCTGTAAATGGCTTCCCCGATTTGGACCGGGTTATTTTCATGCAAGGTTGTCGGCACCTGCTCGATTGGGAAATTATAAATGCCGATGTAGACGGCAAGCCCGAATCCGACTACTCCAAGGAAAAGAAACGCCTTTCTCCATCTGCTCGTTTTTTCCTCACTATCATCGTAAGGCCGCGTCAGCATAATGCCAAACAGCATAATAATCGTGATCGCCCCGGAGTAGATCAGAATTTGGACGGCGGCGACAAATTCAGCCGAGAGCAGCACGTAAATTCCGGCAATGCTGATAAAGGTAAAAATCAGCGCGACGACCATGTGAACGACCTTGTTCAAGTTCAATAACAGGACACCGCCGATGATGGCCACCAGCGCCAGTGCCATAAATGCGAGAAACTCGCCGGTAAAGGTCATGGTTTGTTCACCTGCCGTATGTTTTCGTCGTTTTCATCCAAATATTCCAAGTTCTTAAATAACATATCGCGGCTGTACTCTGCCAGTTCAAAGTTATTGGTCATGACAATGGCTTCCGTCGGGCAAACCTCGGTACATAAATCACAAAGGATGCAAATCTCAAAATTAATGTCGTAGGTATCGATGACTTTCCCTTTTTTCGTTGGATCCGGATGTTTCTTGCCCGTTAACTGTATGCAGTCCGTCGGGCAGATATTGGCGCATTGATTGCAGACAATGCACTTTTCCGGATAAAACTTTTGAATGCCGCGGAACCGGTCCGGCAGCGGCAGCGGTTCGTTCGGATAATCATACGTAACCGGCTCCCGAGTCAGCTGCTTCAGGGTATACTTCAAACCTTTCGCTAATCCAAGCACGTCATTCACCCCTTTTAAAAATTCATCTTGTGTCTGCCCTAGTTGGACAGCACATATTTTTTAGAAAAATAACGATTTAATTAAGGCCGTTAACATGATATTGCCAATCGCGATTGGCATCAAGACTTTCCAGGCAAATTCCATCAGCTTGTCGGCGCGCATCCGCGGGAACGTGCTACGGAACCACAGATATATAAACAGCACGATCACAAATTTAAGCGCGAACCAGACTGAACCAGGGATAAAGCCCAAGAATCCAAACAATGGCAGCCAGCCGCCAAAGAATAGAACCGTGATTAACGCCGTCATCGCAAATAAATACACATACTCAGCCAGCATAAAGAAGGCCCAGCGGAAACCGGAGTATTCCGTGTGATAACCGGCAACGAGCTCTGACTCCGATTCCGGCAAGTCAAATGGGGTCCGGCTTAGTTCCGCCACAGAAGCGATCAGGAAGATGATAAATCCAATCGGCTGCAGTAGAATAAACCACGCTTTTTCTTGCGCATGGACTATATCGTTCAAGTTCAAGCTTCCAGTCAGCAGGATGACACCTAAAACCGACATGACGAGCGGAATTTCATAGGAGATCATCTGAGCGGTTGCCCGTGCGCCCCCAAGCAGGGAGTACTTGTTATTCGACGCCCAGCCGCCCAGCAGGATGCCGAATACCGTCAAACCGGAGATCGCTACATAATAGAGCAGCCCGACATTCAGGTCGGCAAACTGAAACCTGTCGGTGAATGGAATCGTCGCCAGCACCATAAATGATGGGGCAAAGGCAATCACCGGCGCCAGCAGGAATAATGGCTTATCCGCTACCTTCGGGATAATATCTTCTTTTAATAAAAGTTTTAATACGTCAGCAACGGTCTGGAGCAGTCCCAACCGGCCGCCGACTTGGTTCGGGCCGATCCGGTTCTGCATGAAGCCCATGACCTTCCGTTCGGCCAGGATGGAGAATGTTACAAAGCCCAAGATGATAAATAACAGAATGAGCCCTGTAATAAAGAAGAAGAGGAATTGTCCCCATCCCGGATTCGATTGCAGCAAATCTTGTACCATCAGCCATCCACCTCTCCAAGAACAATATCAATGGCGCCCAAAATGGTGACCATATTGGCGATATTTTCGCCTTTTAATAGCTTGGGAAGGATTTGCAGGTTGTAAAATGATGGCCTTCTAAATTTCAAGCGGTACGGCTCTTTCTTTCCGTCACTGTTAATATAACAGCCAATCTCGCCGCGCGGCGCTTCGATTCTGACAAAGGCTTCCCCTTTTGGCGCTTTAATGATTTTTGGCACCTTCGCTAAAATGGCGCCTTCCTGCGGGAACTGTTCGCAGGCTTGCTCGACAATTTTCAGCGATTCGCCGATTTCCGCAAGCCGGCACTGGTAACGTGCCCAGGCATCGCCTGTATCGCGGGTTGGAACCTCAAAGTCAAACCGGTCATAAATCGAATACGGTTCGTCTTTGCGAAGATCCCATTTTACGCCGGTGCAGCGAAGATTCGTTCCGCTCAGAGAGTAATTCAACGCATCTTCTTTTGTGTATTTTCCAATGCCTTTGACCCGGTTCAGGAAGATTTCGTTCCCGGTGACAAGGCTGTGATAGCCTTCGAGCTGCTTGCGCATATACGGAATGAAATCTTTCACTTTTTCGATCCAGCCCTCCGGCGCATCCCATTTGACGCCGCCGACGCGCATGTAGTTGTAGGTCAGCCGGCCGCCGGAAAGCTCGTTTAACAGATTGATAATCATTTCACGTTCACGGAACGCATAAATGAACGGCGAAGTTGCCCCAAGGTCGAGCAGGTAGGTGCCCCACCAAACGAGGTGGCTGGCAACCCGGTTCAGTTCCATGGCAATGACGCGCAAATATTCGGCACGCTCTGGCACCTGAATGTTCATCATCGTTTCCACTGCGTGGCAAATAACATAGTTGTTGGTCATCGCAGACAGATAATCCATCCGGTCTGTATATGGAATGATTTGAGTATATTGCAGGTTTTCCGCTATTTTTTCTGTCCCGCGGTGCAAATATCCGATGACCGGTGTAGCTTCGGTAATGATTTCTCCGTCAAGTTTGACCACCAGCCGGAACACCCCGTGTGTACTTGGATGCTGCGGGCCGACGTTTAGGACCATTTCTTCTGTTCTGATCACACTCTACACCTCCACATCATACGGCTCGTAATCTTTGCGCAGCGGATAGCCGACCCACTCTTCGCCAAGGAAAATCCTATGTAGGTTTGGATGTCCGGTAAACCGGATGCCCAGCAGATCGTAGGCTTCGCATTCCGGCCAGTCGGCTCCTGCCCATAATGGCTGCAAGGATTCGATGACGGGCTGATTCCGGTCGATCTTCACTTTCACCGCAACGGATTGCCGATTTTTGTATGAGTATAAGTGAACATATACTTCCATATGGGTTTCAAAGTCTGTTCCGTGCAGTTCTGACAGATAGTCAAATCCTAAGAGCTCATTGTATTTTAAAAATTGAGCCAGTTTTAAGTAGGATTCACGCTTCACGACAAGGGTCGGAACATCCTTCGATAGTTTATTAATATAAGAATCTTCTAAAACATCGGAACCCATGTTTTCTTCGATTACTTTCAAATATTTATCTAAATATGGCTGATTAGGTGAAGGCTTAGCCGGTTCTGAGGTTTCAGCTGCTGCCCCTTTTGCCGCACCGCCTGCTTTGGCTCTTGCTGCTGCCGCGGCGGCGGCTTTCGCTTTCGCTGCGGCGATGGCTTTTGCCTTTTCGTCTCCCCCGGCATCTGCTCCGTCTTCCCGGGATGCTTTGGCTTTCGCTGCGGCTGCCGCTTTGGCCTTGGCTTTTGCCGCTGCAGCGGCTTTCGCCTTGGCATCGTCACCGGCTTCGGCGGCTGGTTCGTCTGCTGCGGAGGTTCCGCCTGCTTGCTCCATAGCCTTGCGCTTGGCGGCTGCGGCGGCTTTCGCTTTGGCTACTGCGGCCGCTTTTTTCTTGGCCAGATCATCGGCATCCGTTGCTACCGCATCCGTTTCTGCGGCCGGTTCCTCATCGGCAATGCCTTCCCGTTTCTTTTTCGCCAGGGCTGCCGCTTTGGCTTTCGCTGCTGCCGCTGCCTTTTTCTTCGCTAAATCATCCGAGTCGGATCCGGCGGCTGGGTCTGC
>NZ_CALPDF010000040.1 GCF_943193175.1 Neobacillus muris | reverse complement strand
CGTCATGAACCTGCCATGGCGACATTTCCGGGCGGATTCCTCTTAGTTTTGTCGTCATGAACCCTTTATGGCGACAAATCCAGGACGGCTCCTCCTTTTTTTGTCGCCATGACACTAGAATCTAATTATCTAAATAACTTTCCAAAAAACCCCTTGCTTTTTTTTACTTCCTTCGGCAGCACATATTGCTTTTTTTCTATAAAAATCTCTTCTTTCTCAATGGCGTAGTTTACCGCCAATACCAAACCGATATCGGTCTCGTGCTCTTTATCAGTCACAATCGTGTGCTCCATGTTATGTTTGGCAGCCAGTTTCACGTATTTGGACAACTCCTGGTAGCCTATCGCACCATTTAGAAACAGATGGGCATCTGAATGCTCCTTCATCGACTGCTCCACTTGGGGATAAACTTCCTTTTCAGAGACTTGGCTTTTATTCAAGGCGATCACGATCCTCTCCCGTAAAGTCCCCAAGAATTTTCGCCGCTCCTCTGGCTTCGTTTCCATCGGCCCGTAAATCCCCTGCTGCAAAACCTGTTCAACGGTTTGCTTTTTCAACCCTATCAACTCCAAATCAAAAAGCTATTATTATGTATGTTCTATACGTTAAAATGGTTCCCAGAAAGAAGATTCGCAAATAAAAAACTTAGGCAAGTAATCTAGCTCTTATGAATACGAGCATCTCTATAGATCAAATCCCAATTTTGCTATTTTGAATAAAAATCACTCAGTTATTCTTAGTTTTACCAAAAGAAATACCAAAAAGCAAAAACCCCTCTCTCCCAACCAGGAGAAAGGGGAAGCCTCCATTTATTTCGTGCTTGTGAACTGTGCCTCTTCTGTAGAGCCTTTTAGGGCGGTTGTCGAAGACGTTCCACCAGTAATCACCATAGACACTTGGTCGAAATAGCCCGTACCAACCTCGCGTTGATGGCGGGTAGCCGTATAGCCATACTTCTCGCTGGCGAATTCTGCTTCCTGCAGCTCGGAATAGGCTGCCATACCGCGATCCTTATAGCCGCGGGCAAGCTCGAACATGCTGTGGTTCAACGCATGGAATCCGGCAAGCGTGACGAATTGGAACTTATAGCCCATCTTTCCAAGCTCTTGCTGGAAGTTGGCGATCGTTTTTGAATCTAATTTTTTCTTCCAATTAAAGGATGGTGAGCAGTTATAAGCAAGCAATTTACCAGGGAACTTCTCATGAATGGCTTCTGCAAACTTCCTAGCCTCTTCTATGTTTGGCTCAGAGGTTTCACACCAGATAAGGTCGGCATATGGAGCATAAGCCAGCCCGCGGGCAATTGCTTGATCAATTCCAGATTTAGTGCGGAAAAATCCTTCTGACGTCCGATCGCCAGTAATAAATGGTGCATCATACTCGTCAATATCGCTCGTGATTAAGTCAGCAGCATTGGCATCCGTCCGGGCAACCAGTACCGTTGGAACTCCCATGACGTCAGCTGCAAGCCTGGCAGCAATCAGGTTGCGGACAGCCGTTTGTGTTGGCAGAAGCACTTTACCGCCTAGGTGGCCGCATTTTTTTTCAGAAGATAATTGGTCTTCAAAGTGAACACCGGAGGCTCCTGCTTCAATCATGCCCTTCATCAATTCGAAGCAGTTTAACTGGCCGCCGAAACCAGCCTCCGCATCGGCCACAATCGGAGCAAACCAATCGATGGAATCATCGCCCTCCATGTGATGGATTTGGTCGGCACGCTGCAGCGCTTGGTTAATCCGCTTGACTACGCTTGGCACACTGTTTGCAGGGTACAAGCTTTGGTCCGGATACATATGGCCGGAAAGGTTGGCATCCGCCGCTACCTGCCAGCCGCTTAAATAGATGGCTTTCAAACCGGCTTTCACCTGCTGTACTGCTTGGTTTCCAGTTAACGCGCCTAGCGCATTGATGTAATCTTCTTCATGAAGCAGTTTCCACAGTTTTTCAGCACCTGTGCGTGCTAATGTATAGTCAATATCAATAGATCCGCGAAGCTTAATGACATCCTCCGCTGTGTAAGGGCGGCTAACCCCCTTCCATCGCTCATCCATTTCCCAGTTTTCCTGCAATTTTGCTGCTCTTTCATTTGTCATGTCCTTCTCCTCCTATTAATCTATTAAAATTTTTAATCATTTATAGTAATTCGTAACCTGGCAGGGTTAAGAATTCCGCAAACTCATCGTTTAAAATTAACCGGTCAAACAGTTCCACGGCATCGTCAAACCGGCCTCTGGCATAGGCTTCCTCACCGAGCTCCTGCTTGATTTTTTCCAATTCTTCCACCTTGAATAGCTGATACATTTCAGCGGTAACCTTGCGGCCGTCAGTTAAAACGCCCTTTGGATGGCGGATCCACTGCCATAGTTGGGCACGGGAGATTTCCGCAGTGGCGGCATCCTCCATCAGATTATAAATGGGGGCTGCCCCTCTGCCGGATAACCACGAAGCAACATATTGAATTCCCACATTAATGTTCGTTCGGACACCTTGCTCCGTAATTGTTCCACCAGGGACTTCCAGTAAGTCCTCGGCAGTCACTGTAATTTTTTGCTGTTTCGCCGTGTGAATTTGGTTCGGCGTCGGCATTTCACGGTCGAACACCTGCATGGCGACTGGTACTAAGCCAGGGTGTGCGACCCATGTGCCATCGTGGCCATCGCGTGCCTCGCGCTCTTTGTCGGCGCGCACTTTGGCAAAGGCCTCTTCGTTGGCCGCCGGGTCATTTTTGATCGGAATTTGGGCTGCCATACCGCCCATGGCTGGCGCTTTCCGGCGATGGCAGGTTTGAATCGTCAGCAAGGAGTAAGATCGCATGAACGGAACCGTCATCGTCACTTGGGAACGGTCCGGTAAAATCACGTCTGGCTGATTGCGCAGTTTTTTCAGGTAACTAAAGATATAATCCCAGCGGCCGCAGTTTAGGCCGGCAGAGTGGTCTTTTAATTCATAAAGGATTTCATCCATTTCAAAGGCAGCCATGATAGTTTCGATTAGAACGGTTGCTTTAATCGTCCCTTGTGCGACACCTAGTTTATCTTGTGCAAAGACAAACACATCGTTCCACAGCCTTGCCTCCAAATGGCTTTCCATCTTTGGCAGGTAATAGTAGGGACCAGAGCCTCTGGAAAGCAGCTCTTTCGCATTATGATAAAAATAAAGCCCAAAATCGAGCAGGCTTCCTGATATCGGTCTGCCATCTACTAAAATATGTTTTTCTTCCAGATGCCAGCCACGCGGCCTTACCATTAGAACAGCTGTTTTTTCGTTCAGCTGATATTGTTTGCCGTTTGGATTTTCGAAGCTGATTGTCCTTCTCACGGCATCACGAAGGTTGATTTGGCCTTCAATCACGTTTTGCCAGGTTGGCGATGTCGCATCCTCGAAATCCGCCATAAATAGTTTGGCACCGGAGTTCAAAGCATTAATAACCATTTTCCGGTCAGTCGGCCCGGTGATTTCTACACGGCGGTCCAACAGGTCCTCCGGCAGTGGAGCAATTGTCCAATCTCCCCTGCGGATATGTTTGGTTTCCGGCAGAAAATTCGGCAGCTTGCCCTTATCAATTTCTTTCTGGCGCGTTTGCCTGTTTTGTAACAGTTCCACTCTTCTGACACCAAATGTCCGTTCCAGATCTTCGATGAATTGCAGTGCTTCAGGAGTTAGAATCTCGTCATACTGGGCTTTTAACGCCCCTACTACATCAATTCCACTTGTTTGCGTCGACACTTACCCGTTCACCCCTTTGTTATAATACAGAAACATTACTCGTTTTGTATTATATAACAGAATTTATAAAAATGGAACTATATTTTATCTAAATTTTTAAAAAATAGGTAAATTTCTCCTTTCAGGTAAATAAATGAACTGACAAAAAAAGGATGAATGCCCAATCTCGTTGGGAAAAATGATAAGCGGGCCTTTATCCTGTCAATGAATGACCTTTCTCGGTGGAAAAAATGAAAAGTGGGCTTTCATCCCGCTAATGAATGACCAGCCACGAAACGAAAAAACAGGCACCAGACGGATGCTGGTACCTGCATTAAATTAATTCATTATATAACTGTTGAAAGGCTGCTTCGCGATCGGGACAGTCCAGAAATTTTGGATCGGTGATCGCTGCAAGCAATTTGTTTTTTAATAATTCATCTTCTACATGACTTAGAATCCATTGCCGTTTTATAAAAAGAAATTCGAGGTAGTCCCCATAGGAGGGGGCAAACTGCTGCTCCAGCTGTTCACGAATCCTTCTGGCAAGAGAGGGGCTCGCACCTCCGGTAGAAATCGCAATGTTCAAACGGCCGCGCTCAATACGGGCCGGAACATGGAAATCCGAGCCCTCCGGATCATCGGCCACATTGACCCATTGATGCTCTCCGGCTGCAGCCTTAATAAGCTGATTTACCTTTCGATCGTTTGCAGCGGCAAAAATAAGCACGGCCCCTTCCACATCGGCAGGCTCAAACGCCCGCTGATGCCAAACAATTTTTCCTTCCCCCGCAAGCACTTGAATAAAAGCACCCGCCTCCGGACTAATCAAGGTAATCTGGGCATCAGTCTCTAGCATGCCCTTAACTTTTCGCTCTGCCACTTTGCCGCCGCCGACCACTACGACCCTTTTCCCTTCGAGCCGCAGCATAATTGGATAGTATGAATTCATGACTGATCCCTGCTTAAAAGTTGAACTAACGCATCCTTAGTCGGCTGCTCCGGCATTCCGTAAGACGGGAGTTCTGCGGCTGCAACCGCCTCTAACGTTTGTTTTCCCATACTGACGACTTGGACATCTTGCAGCAGCTCATCAGCATCCACTTCACAGTTCTTCAGTCCCTCTAGGAACGGCTCAACAGAGGCGCTGCTGGGGAATACCACCGTATCCACTTGCGCTTCGCCAAGCATCCTTTTAAAAATCGGCCAATACTTCTCGTCCAACTGTTTTTGATGGGTGACCCACAAATCTGCGGATTCCTCTTTATAGGCCTTCAAGCTGTTATCATCGCCAACTATCAATAATTCCCCTTCGGACGGCATATCTGCTGCAATCTGCGGAAAGAATCCCCTTGCCTCTAAGGCTTTCAGTGTTTTTCTGGAGATTCCATACACTTCTCCGGCCACACGGCGAATATCCACTTTATTGTTCCGAAGCGCAAGGAAGAATTCCTCCACACTCTCTGGCGTGGCAAACAGAACTTTTTTATAATTCGGCAGCTTCTCCATTAGTCTCGGATTAACTGAAACCCGGAAGCTTCTCCATTTAGGAAATTCAATCACGTCCGCTCCCTGGCTCATCAGCTCTACAGCTAATTCACTAGGATTTGTGCCCGTTCTGGCTAACAGGATTTGACGGCCATACAATGGTTTCTTCTCAAACCAGCTAATTTTTTCACGAAGGGAAATGACGTTCCCGACAAGGATGATGGAAGGGTTGCTGAATTTTGCCTGCAGCACTTTTTCTGAAATATCAGCTAGCGTTCCTTGCAAGGTTTTCTGCCGGCCAAACGTTCCCCATTGAATCAAAATGACCGGGGTATCGGATGGCTTTCCGTATTTGATCAGATTTTCGCAAATAAACGGCAAATTTTTGACTCCCATGTAAAAAGCAATCGTATCGACACCGCGTGCAAGCCCCTCCCAGTCAAGAACCGGCCTGCCGTCCTGTGACTTGTCATGTGCGGTAACGACCGCAAACGATTCTGCATGCTCCCGATGTGTAACAGGAATTCCCGCATAAAGCGGGGCAGCCATCCCCGAAGAGATTCCAGGGACCATTTCATAGTCAATACCAGCATCAGCAAGCGCTGCGGCTTCTTCCCCAACGCGGCCAAACACACCAGGGTCGCCTCCCTTTAACCGGACAACTATTTTTCCTTCTAAGGCTTTTTCAACCAGAAGTTCATTGATTCCCTCCTGACGCAGCGTATGGCGATCTGGCAATTTGCCGCAGTAGATGAACTGACAATCCGCAGGTGCGAACTCCAATAACTTTGGATTGGCCAGACGGTCGTATAAAATGACCTCGGCCTGCTTAATGGCTTCCAAGCCTTTTACTGTGATTAATCCGATATCCCCCGGACCAGCCCCGACTAAAAACACTTTCCCTGGTTTCATCTTTGCTGCCATCCTTCCCTGTTATCCGTCTTGTTACAATGGAAGCACCCTAGCGGCTAGAGTGCTTCTGCTTTTCCACTATAATACTATAAAAACAATGCCATCTTCTATATTCACTGCGTATGTTTGTACTTTGCCTATATCTGGAGCTTGTACAAGTCCATCTACTAATGAAATCTTCCAATCATAGACTGGGCAGTAAACGTATTCGCCGCTGACCAGTCCTTCCGAAAGAACCCCGCCCTTTGGATGCGGGCTGCGGTTTTCAAGAGCATATACCTGTCCCTTTGAGGTTTTGAATAAAGCAATCTCTTTGTCATCAATTTTGATAGGGTACCCTGCCCTTGCCTTTAGATTAGAATAGTTGGCTACTGGAATCCGGCTTATTGTCTGCACCATTGTGATCACTCTCCGACCTTAATTGTATGCTTGGCATAGTATTTATCTTGAATTTCTTCGCTCTCAATTGCTTCTTTCCAAGGCTCATGGTATTTTTTTAGCGTTTGATCCATCCGCTCGTTCAAGGCTTTAACGGTTTCTTTATTTGCCAGAACTTCTTGTACATGATCCATGCCGACACGCTCCAGCCATTTAGAGGTCCGCTCCAGGTAATTGGCTGTTTCGCGGTAGTATTGCAGGTAGGCACTGGTGATTTCCATGACTTCTTCCTGCGTTTTGACGGTCATTAATAAGTCTCCGGCACGAAGGTCCACCCCGCCGTTTCCAGCCACATAAATCTCCCAGCCGCCGTCGACTCCGACAAAGCCAATGTCTTTGATTCCGGCTTCGGAACAATTTCTTGGGCAGGCGGAGACGCCCATTTTCACCTTATGCGGAGTATCGAGCCGTTCAAATTTCTTCTCGAGTTCAATTCCAAGCGCCATGGAATCCTGAGTGCCATAGCGGCAGAATTGCGCACCGACACATGTTTTTACGGTTCTCAATGTTTTTCCGTAGGCATATCCGGATGGCATGCCGAGGTCTTCCCAGACGTTGGGCAGGTCCTCTTTTTTGATGCCGAACAAGGCAATCCGCTGTCCTCCGGTCAATTTGACTAAAGGAACCTCATATTTTTCAGCCACCTCGGCAATTTTTTTCAAATCAGCAGCTGAGGTTACGCCGCCATACATTCTTGGCACAACGGAGTATGTTCCATCCTTCTGGATGTTGGCATGCATTTTTTCATTGACCAAGCGGGAATCGCGGTCATCCTTGTACTCATCCATGTATATCATGCCAAGGTAATAGTTAATCGCCGGACGGCATTTTGGACAGCCTTCCTCATTGTTCCACTCGAGAACATTCATGACTTCTTTAACGCTTGTTAACCCTTTTTCCTTGATTTCTGCCACCAGCTCTTCCCGGCTTAAGGTTGTACAGCCGCAGATGCTCATCTTTTGCGCAGCCGCCGCATCAAATTGATCACCGAGTGTATGGGCGAGAATCTGGTTAACCAATGGTTTACAGCGGCCGCAGGAACGTCCGGCATTGGTGCAATGGCTGACTTGATCAAGGGTTGTTAATCCTTGGGTTTGAATCGCTTCGACAATGCTTCCTTTCGTAACGCCATTACAGCCGCAGACTAGCTCGTCATCTGGCATCGCGGCAATATCATCTGCCTCTTCCGCGCTATTGCCCATTTGAAAAATAGCTGTGCCGCTGATATCTTCTTTTTTCGACAGCATGCGGTACAATCTTGTGCTATCCTTTGTATCTCCATAGAGGACAATCCCAACAATTCGGTTGTCTCTTGTTAACACCTTTTTATAAACTCCCTCAAACTCATTATAAATCATGATGGATTTGGTGGACGCGCCATCTTCAAAAATTTCTCCAGCGGAATAAAGGTCAACTCCGGCAACCTTTAATTGCGTCCCCGTAACCGAACCTTTATAAGGCTCCCCTACGAGGCCGCAAATCCGGTTTGCCAGCACCTTGCCTTGTTCATATAACGGTGCAACGAGACCATAGACGATTTCCCGGTGCTCGGCGCATTCTCCGACTGCATAAACATGCGGGGCACTGGTTTCTAAGAAGTCATTGACCACAATCCCGCGGTTCACATAGATGCCGCTGTTTTTGGCCGCTTCCACATTTGCTTTAATCCCAATTGCCATGACAACAAGGTCCGCTTCCACTTCGGAGCCGTCCTTAAACCGAAGACCGGTCACGTGGTCATCACCCAGGATTTCTACAGTTTGTTTTTCCATTAAAAAGTTCATGCCCTGTGCTTCGAGCTCTGCTTTTAACATGGTGGAGGCAATCGGATCTAACTGCCTTTCCATTAAGTGCGGCATTAGGTGCACAACATCCACCTGCATGCCGAGGTTTAACAGCCCTCTCGCCGCTTCCAGTCCGAGCAGACCGCCGCCAATCACCACGGCTTTTTTATAATGCTCGGCTGATTTGATCATCATTTCACAATCTTTTATATCACGAAACCCGGTCACTCCTTGTTTGTCTGCACCAGGAATCGGCAGGATAAACGATTTTGACCCAGTGGCAATGATTAATTCATCGTAAGCCACTTCATGCCCTTGATCGCTGATGACTGTCTTTGCCTCGACATCAATTTTCACAATGGATTCACCTGTAAATAATTGAATATGATTTTCCTTGTACCAATCTAGCGGATTGATAATGATGTCTTCAAAGTTTGTATCGCCTTGCAGAATATTCGATAATTTAATCCGGTTATAGTTTGGGTAAGGCTCTTGTCCAAAAATCGTTATCTCAAATTTCTCCGGTGCCAGCTTCAGAATTTCCTCGATGGTTCGCACGCCAGCCATGCCGTTTCCTATCATCACTAATTTTTTCATGTTTGGATCGCTCCTATATATTAATCAATATAAATATTCAATGTTATCTCTATAGATATATTGTAATCTCAGTCGATCGATAAAATTGTGAGGTTCGTCACAATTCCTCATAATATGTGAATTATTTCACATAATTGTCAAAAATGATCCCTTGCGTCATATAAAAAGCATCGGCTTTACCGATGCTTTTGTCCTTGCCTATTATAAACAGATCGTTATTCAAATCATTTGCTCTTGTTGTTTTGGCTGCTGCAAAAATTTTAGCCGTGATACGACAATCGGAATAACCGCACCAATAATCGCAGCGGGAATGCACTCCCACAACACTAACGGCGGTGTGACGAGCAGTTCTGTCTGCTGAATAGCGTACAGCAGAAGGAAATAACTGAGGCCGCCAGCCAAACCTGCCGCCCAGCTTGTTTTTTTAAACAGAAAATAGCTTAACGGGATCAATAGCAGCGTGATGGGCACATAGGACGTCGGATAGTTGACGGCGAAAAACGCCCCTTTAAAAATAAACCGAATCAGAATATAAAGCCCTGCTGCCATCACCGGGATAGTGTATTCACGGAATATCTTAATCATCACCACGGTCAAAAGTCCTATCATCAGAACCGAGTAAATCGGATATACCCATTCGGGGATGCCGCCAAATATTTGCGACTTCGGATCCGATATTAATTCAAGGATTTCCTGCGAAGCAATGGATTTCCCGTGAATGTACTGGGAGTAAGAGATCGCCCCATTTTCCTGCTGCATGTTCGGGAACATGAAACATTCGAGCAAGAACATCGCAAACCACGTATGCATCGACTTCCAGACCGGCTTTATATCGCGGGTATATCGATAATATCCGCGCCAGGCACCAAAAATCATAATATCCGTGGCAATATAATAAATAAAATGAGTGGGACTCCAGGTGGTCAAATCAATCCCATAGGCGATATGATAAGTAAAATCCAGCGGGATTCCAATGAGGAACAAGGCATAACCGATGGTAATCACATTCCGCGAGAATTTATCCATATAGCAGGATTTCCGCCATTCCTTGAACAAAAGCCAGCCGCCCAAGGCAAACCCGATGAAATTCACGATATGCGGAATCGAGTATTCTTCAAAAAGATATTTAAAATGATACGAAGCATCCCATGCCGAACCAATAAATTTTAGTAGAAAGGCAATCACCCATAACCGGTAGTACTTCATCCATTCACTCCTCTCATTGTCAGCCAAGCAAATCAAACGGATCGCCAAAAATGGCAATCAGAATGTAATTGACGGCCAATGCGATACCGAAGGCAAAAGCCGCCGCCCGAATATTTTTTTGTTTGAACAACTTATACATAAAGACAATTCCAGACGTAACCACGAAAATATTGATGCAGATAAACATCCAAAGCAATCCTTCGCTATGCTCGACTCCTGTCACGTGCAATAAATATAACGGCAGCAACAACCAATACCCCCATGAAACAATTTTAAATAGATAAGACCATTGGCACAGTGCTTTTGCTACATGGTTTTTGAAATGGAAAGTTTCTTATCTACCCATTAAGTTTATATTATCATTATTTTCCCTTTCCCGGTCTAATGTTATGACAAAAAATCCTTGCATTGTATGAAAAAGGTAATGTACAGTATAGGAATGAATACCCCCATTTGAAAAGGAGAAATTTTATGAGACCTCTTTTTATGACGATCATCCTAGTTTCTTCTGTCCTGCTTACCTCATGCAATTCGTTAAAGGTGCCAAAATCAGTAATGGACCATGAAATGAGCGCCACACCAGTGGATGTGGTACCGACTGAGTCAGAATGGAAAGTGCCTGATCCTGTGAAGGCAAACGAGAATACTCCCTTTTCGATCATAATAAAGGATCGTTCCCATAAGCCGATCACATCTTTTGAGACTGTTCATGAGAAGAAGATGCACTTGTTTATTATCAGCAGGGATTTATCCTATTTCTCCCATATACACCCTGAATATAAGGAAGACGGGCGTTTTGATTTCCCAGCGGATTTCCCTGCTGGCGGGGATTATAAGCTGATAGCTGATTTTACGCCAAAAGGGGGCGGGGACAGCAGCGTAGAGACCCATTGGCTCCATGTTGAGGGTGCCACGGCTGATGAGGAAGCCATCGTCCCCGATGAAAAACTAACAAAAGTGGTGGATGGAAAGGAAGTTTCTCTTACTTTTGACAAGCTAGTGCCGGAAAAGACACTTCATATGACGTTTTCCATTCGGGATGCCAAAACAAAAAAGCCAATTAAAAATCTCCAGCCTTATTTAGGGGCTATGGGGCATACGGTCGCTATCAGTGCCGACACGGAAAAATACTTGCACATTCATCCGATGACGACGGAAGGAAACGGGCCGAAGGTTACCTTTATGACTATATTTCCTGAAAAGGGAATCTATAAGATTTGGGGCCAGTTCAAGCATGACGGGAAGGTGTTTACGGTCCCATTCGTGGTGGAAGTGCAATAGTGCCTTTAAAAAAGCCGCCACTGAAAGTATCGGCTTTTTTGGAATACTATTTTTCGTCCTCATCCAGTTCTTCATAACGTTTTTTTCTTAGGTAATAAGCAACGGAAAAAGAAGACAGGAAGCATATAAACAATACACCTCCAATTATTAGCGCATCACGAAGGGTTCCATCTGGTCCAAAATAGGTAATCAAGCTAAAAGCCAGACCGACCGCTAATGAAAAAATAATGGTTTTATAATATGGACCTGGCTTTTTTGAATCAGAGGTTTGGTATTCATCAACCGATATTCTCATATTCAAATAACCTAATAAAACGGAAGTGGCCATAAAAACAAGCCAAAGCGGATTATCCGTTATATGGGAAATCCCTTTCCGGATTCCTTCGTAGATGAGAATGCCCAAAATGCATATGGTTTGAAACGCAAAGGCAATCCTGATATTTTTTAAGTTTTGAATGACTAACCGTTCATCCTTTATGACTTTCACTATGATTCCTCCCCTTTTTCACTTTAGTTACTCTTCAATCTCCCAAAATAATTCGTCTAATGTTTTATGGAGTGTTTTTGCGATCGCGGTACATAGCTGCAGAGTCGGATTGTATTCGCCTTTTTCAATTAATCCAATGGTCTGCCTGGTCACACCGACACTCCTGGCTAATTGTTCTTGGGTCATCGATTGTTTCATTCGAACCATTTTTACATTGTTTTTCATATTTTCACCCACAGTTTAATATGCAAAATATATATTGCATATGCAATTTATATATTACATCATAAAGCACTAAATGTCAAAATACTTAAAAACCTCTCCCGAGCAATTCGGAAGAGGTCTCTTCTAATCTATTAAAACATTTCTGACGTAGTTTTTGCTTGCATATGCAGCAATAAATAATCAGGTCCGCCGGCTTTAGAATCGGTTCCGGACATATTAAATCCGCCGAAAGGCTGATAACCCACGATGGCGCCAGTACAGCCTCTATTGAAATACAGATTGCCGACATGGAAATCTTCCCGTGCCTGCTCCATATGTGCACGGTTCCTCGTGATAACCGCACCCGTTAATCCGTACTCTGTGTTGTTGGCAATTTCGATTGCCTCATCGAAATCCTTCGCTTTGGTGAAACCCACCACTGGTCCGAAGATTTCTTCCTGCATAAGACGGGCTTTTGGATCAAGGTCAGCAAAAACAGTCGGTTTGATAAAAAAGCCTTTGGAGTTATCTCCTTCGCCTCCTGTCATCAGCCTGCCTTCCTGTTTGCCGATTTCAATGTATTCCATAATCTTTTTAAAGGCTCCATTATCGTTAACTGGACCCATGAAGGCAGCATAATCAGTTGGATCTCCCACCGTTAATTGGTTAGTTAATTCAACTGCGCGGTTTAACACTTGCTCATAAACATCTTCCACGATGACGGCTCGGGAGCAGGCAGAGCATTTTTGCCCTGAAAATCCAAATGCCGAGGCAACGATCGATTGTGCAGCAAGCTCGAGATCCGCTTCACTATCGACAACAATTGTATCTTTACCACCCATTTCTGCAATCAGGCGTTTCATCCAGATTTGCCCTTTGCTGATTTTCGAGGATCGCTCAAAAATGCGCAGGCCGACTTCACGCGAACCGGTGAAGCTGATGAATCGGGTATCCTTATGGTCGACTAAATAGTCACCGACCTCTGCTCCACTGCCTGGAACAAAGTTTAACACACCTTTCGGAAGTCCGGCTTCTTCCATGACCTCGACAAATTTAGCGGCAATCACTGGCGTAGTGGAGGCTGGTTTCAGCAGTACAGTATTACCTGAAACGATGGCTGCGACTGTGGTTCCTGCCATAATGGCAAATGGGAAATTCCATGGTGAAATGATGACTCCGACACCAAGCGGAATGTAATGATATCGATTATATTCATTTGGACGGCTCTGCACTGGCACCCCATCTTTAAGCGCCAGCATTTGACGGCCATAGTACTCAAGGAAGTCGATGCCTTCTGCGGTATCGGCATCTGCTTCTTTCCACGGTTTTCCTGCTTCTTTTGTCATTAATGCTGAAAACTCGTGCTTGCGGCGCCGAATAATCGCGGCTGCTTTAAAAAGCACATCTGCACGGACTTCCGGCTTGGTTTTTTTCCAAGTCTTAAATGCTTTTACAGCGGCCTGCATCGCTTTTTCAGCGAGCTCTTGGCTAGCCTTCGAAACATATCCAATGATTTCTTCTTTATTGGCTGGGTTAACTGAAATAATTTTTTCCTCTGTAGAAATTTTTTCACCGTCAATGACAAGGTCATAATTCTTGCCAAGATAGCCTTCTACCGTTTTTAAAGCTTGAAGATAGGCCTGGCGATTTTCCTCGACTGAAAAATCAGTTAATGGTTCATGCTTGTACGGTTGTACCATTTACTTAACCCCTCCCTCATCTATAAAACGTTTACATTCAACCTTCATTCTACATGATTATATTCATGTCATCAATTGTTTAGGATAGGATAGGATAGGGCAGGGCACTCAATCCTTAAAGACATTACCTTTTGGATTTTCCGCTCAACGGTCTTTAAGACTGCTTATTAAAGACAGTTCCTCTTTGTTCTTCCCATCCATTTGTCCTTAAGACCCCTTCTTATAGACAGTTCCTCCTTCTTTTCCCCTCCCATTTGTCCTTAAGACCCCTTCTTATAGACAGTTCCTCCTTCTTTTCCCCTCCCATTTGTCCTTAAGAACCCTTCTTATAGACAGTTCCGCCATGGTTTCCCGGCAAATGGTCCTTAACGACTATTCTTAAAGACCATTACAGCCTGCTTTTGGTTAAATTTGTCCTCTATAAAAAAAAGACCCGGTATCACCCGGATCTAGATTATTGATAGATATAAACAAATGGTTCGTCTGCGTCGGCTTTGCGGACAATCAGCGCTTCAGGCCCGTCCACGGAGGTCACACTGATGGATACGGATATATACGCTGGAAAATGCTCCATTACCAACCCTGCAACATACTGGGTAAAGCCGACTCCTTCTGTTTTTCCATAGAATTGAATAGGAATCGTAATATTTAATTCCTGGAGCTGATCGCCTCCATAAAAGGCCCTGCCAATGACTCCATTAAAGTTCGGAAAATATTCCTCTACGTCCTGTTTAAAATTAAGGAACGCTGTTTCATCATCGCGGTGGTCTTTCTCAGCGTCACTGGATGGGAATAAATAATACTTTTCATTAACCTTCTCCCAATCATTCAACTTGGAGCTGCCTTTATCTACCGTTGCGTAAGCAATAAAATTCCCCGGCACAACGGAAGATTTGCTTTCTTGCGCAAATAGGGCAATTGTAATGGGAATATTCTCTAGATTTTCAATGCTTCTCATCCGCTTGATGACTTCTTCCGCCATTTTCTTGCCCTCGCGCTCCATCTCGGCTGCATCAATTTTTTCCTCTTTTTGAATCGTTCCCTCACCTTGCTGGACCTTGTAATAATAAGTCGAATTTAAAGCAAGGCCAATGGTGACGCCCCCTAGGGAAACATTGCCCTTATCATCCTTTGTTAAATAATCATGCTCCAAAATATGGGCCAGATAAATCGGCGAGCTCGGTTCTTCAGCGGTTCCCGTGTTAACAGGGTTTAGCCCGATGTTATCCTCCGGCTTGATATTATTGGCCTTTAACTGTTCTGGCGTATATTGCCGGTTCAGCCAGGCCTTAATGGTTTTAGCTTTAATTTCTTGTCCCTCACGGAAATAATATTTATCCGTATCAAAGCTATTTTGGGCGATTCTCATTAAACCCATTTCAAATTCGTTCAGGTCGTAGCGCGTATTAATGTTATTCACGACCAACCCGCGAGTTTCGCTTGGCTCAAATGGCAAAATCGTCCGATAATAGCTGTCCGATATATTGTACTTTGGAATAATTGCTTTCCCCTTGTCCTCCTCCTTCGTTTGGACGACCTCGTTTTGCTTGCCAAAATTGGGCGCACATGCGCTTAGCAAAAAGACAAGGGAGAGAGCAAGAACTGACAACTTTCTCACATCTTCCACCTCTTACTTATTTAACTCTTCCAAGAGCTTCTCTTCATCCCAAATTTCAATCCCAAGTTCCTGCGCCTTGGCCAGTTTTGAGCCTGCATCGGCACCGGCAACGACCAAATGGGTTTTTTTGCTGACACTTCCAGCCACATTGCCTCCGAGAGCCTCAATTTTTTCCTTCGCTTCATTTCTCGATAGCTGCTCTAGTTTCCCGGTAAGAACAACTGTTTTTCCTGCAAAAACAGAATCTGATTCTTCTGGAGTGACGGGTCTTGCCCCTTTATATTCCATGTTCACCCCAACAGCCTTTAGCTCCTCAATCAGTTCCGCTGCTTCTTCCAATTCAAAATAGTTCACAATGGAATCAGCCATTTTTTCACCAATTTCATTAATCGCTGTTAACTCCTCTTTTGAAGCGGCAGCCAGCTGATCCATCGTACCGAATGCTTGAGCGAGTGTTTTCGCCGCCTTGGCCCCGACAAGACGGATGCCTAGACCAAAAAGGAGCTTTTCGAGAGAATTGGCTTTAGATGCCTCAATTGCTTCTAAAAGATTGGAAACAGACTTTTCTCCCATCCGTTCAAGGGAAATCAACTGCTCACGTGTCAGTTTATAAATATCAGCAACGTCGCTGATTAATTTTTCAGCAAACAGCTGGCTGATGACCTTCTCCCCCAGCCCGTCAATGTTCATGGCATCTCGGGAAACAAAATGAATCAACCCTTCGCGAATCTGTGCCGGACATTTTGGATTGATGCAGCGCAAGGCCACTTCACCTTCGAGACGGACCAGTTCGCTTTCACACTCAGGGCAATGGGTTGGCATATGGAAGTCCTTCTCTTCCCCGGTTCGCTGGTCTGCCAGTACATTGACAACCTCTGGAATGATGTCGCCCGCTTTTTTTACAACCACCTTATCGCCAATTTTGATATCTTTTTCGCGGATTAAGTCCTCATTGTGCAAGGAAGCGCGCTGTACCGTTGTGCCCGCTACTTTTACCGGTTCAAGAATGGCCGTTGGGGTAATGACACCGGTTCTGCCGACACTTAGCTCAATGTCGAACAAAGTAGTCACGACTTCTTCTGCAGGGAACTTATAAGCAATGGCCCACCTGGGGCTTTTGGCCGTTGTTCCAAGGGCAGCCTGCTGCGCGAACGAATCGACTTTAATCACGATTCCGTCAATTTCATAGGGAAGCTGGGGACGTTTCTCCGTCCAGCTATTGATGTATTCCAGCACTTCAGCAATGGTGGCACATTTTCTCCGTTCTTTATTGGTTTTAAAACCAAGATGATCCAAATAATCAAGGCCTTCACTATGGGCCGCTACGCCAATTGCTTCCGGATTCCCGATTGCATATAAAAACGTATCTAATTTACGGGATGCGGCAATTTTCGGATCAAGCTGGCGAAGTGAACCGGCTGCAGCATTTCGCGGATTGGCAAACAGCTCTTCCCCGCGTTCTTTTCTTGCCTCATTCAATGTTTCAAAGGAACGTTTTGGCATATAAGCTTCACCACGAACCTCAATCGAGACAGGCTCCATTAATCGAAGCGGCACGGAATTAATCGTCCTAATGTTAGCGGTAATATCCTCCCCAATCGTGCCGTCACCGCGGGTGGCTCCTTGAACAAACAAGCCGTCTTCATATCTTAAAGATACAGCCAGCCCATCAATTTTCAGCTCGCAGACATAGGAAACATTATCACCGACAGCTTTGCGGACCCGTGCGTCAAAGTCCCGCAAATCTTGCTCATTAAAGGCGTTGCCCAGACTCAGCATTGGAATGGCATGCTCTACTTTTTCAAACATATCCAGTATGGCGCCGCCGACACGCTGTGTTGGAGAATCAGGCGTCTTTAATTGCGGGAACTCTTCCTCCAGTTTCAGCAGCTCCTGCATTAGCTGGTCGTATTCCGCATCCGGCACGGATGGCTTGTCTAGCACATAATATTCGTAGCCATATTGATTTAATAGGTTTTGCAGCTCTTTGATACGCTGTTCAGCTGTTTGAAGGTCCATAAATCCAGCCCTTTCATAAAAAGATCTTCATGTTAATGACATGTATTTTTCAAAAAAAGTTACACTTTCTTTATAGGTGCAAATTTTGCCAATAGGCGCTTAATTCCCGTAGGGCTTGGGAAAGCAATATCGAGTTCTGTTCCCTCGCCTTGGCCCTTCACACTCACAACCGTTCCGATTCCCCATTTTCCATGCTCAGCTTTATCGCCAACCTTCCAGCCGGTTTCATCCCCTCCGGCTGCAACGGCCGCCGGGCGGGCCACAGGCTTTCTTGGGGCTGCCTGACTGCCAAATGCGCTTCGCTTTGAACCAAAGGAAGAGCCTGATGAGGCACCAAACGGTCTTGAACCAAATGGAGCAGAATCGCGGCGTTCCACCCCTTCCAATAATTCTTCCGGAATTTCCTTAATGAATCTGGAAGCTGGATTCATATTCGTTCGTCCAAATAGGGTTCTCATCTGGGCGTTGGTCAGGAACAGAGTTTGCTCCGCTCTGGTAATTCCCACATAGGCAAGACGGCGTTCTTCCTCCATCTCGACTTCTTCCATTAGCGAACGGCTATGTGGAAATACGCCCTCCTCCATGCCGATTAAGAAGACAACCGGGAATTCCAGTCCTTTTGCAGAGTGGAGCGTCATCAGGACGACGGAATCTGCCTTTTCGCCGTCATCATCCATGGAATCGATGTCTGCCACAAGGGCTAAGTCTGTTAAGAATGCAACAAGGCTTTTGTCTTCATTCGTTTCCTCAAAGTTTTTTGTTACCGATAATAATTCCTCAAGGTTTTCCAGGCGGCTTTGTGCTTCCAGCGATTTTTCCGCCTTGAGCATTTCGGTGTAGCCTGTTTTTTCAAGAACCTCTTCCACCAATTCCGTAACGGAAAGGAATTCCTGCATTTGCGTGTAATTTTTAATGAGATCACGGAATTCTCTTGCCGACTTCGTAATCTTCGGACTTAATCCTAAGAGCTCAACGGAGTCGAGCGCTTTGAATATGGAGATATCATGCTGTGCAGCAAAATCGGCTATCTTGTCAAGCGAACTTGAACCGATTCCCCGCTTTGGAACATTGATAATTCGCTGCAGGCTGATATCATCATCCGGGTTAGAGATTAACCTCAGGTAGGCAAGCATGTCCTTGATTTCCTTACGATCATAGAACTTTGTGCCCCCGACGATGGCGTAGCCGATATTTGATTTTAACAGCACTTCCTCCATCACACGGGACTGGGCATTGGTCCGGTAAAGAATGGCAATATCTGAAAGCCGGCGCTTGCCATCACGGGTCAACTCTTTTATTTTTCCAGCCACAAACTGGGCCTCGCTCTGCTCACTGTCCGCACGGTAATAGACGATTTTGTTGCCTTCCGGGTTTTCCGTCCAAAGATTTTTTGGCTTGCGGTTGAAGTTATGTTCAATCACTTTGTTGGCAGCCATCAAAATCCGTTTGGTTGAGCGATAGTTTTGCTCCAGCATAATCACGGTTGCATTCGGGTAATCCTTTTCGAATGACAGGATATTGGCAATATCTGCCCCCCGCCAGCGATAAATCGACTGGTCCGAGTCCCCTACAACACAAAGGTTTTTAAATCGGGCAGCTAGTTTCTTGACTAGCATGTATTGGGCACGGTTCGTGTCCTGATACTCATCGACGTGAATATACTGGAACTTTCGCTGATAGTATTCCAATACGTCCGGAACCCGGTCAAACAATTGAATTGTCTTCATAATCAGGTCATCAAAATCGAGCGCCTGATTTTTGCGCAGACGCTTTTGGTATTCTTCATACACATCACTGACGACTTTTTCAAAATAGCCGCCGGCCATTTTTCCATATTCATCCGGGTCCATCAGTTCATTTTTTGCCGAGCTGATGGCTCCTAAGATGGCCCGCGGGTCAAATTTTTTCGGGTCGATATTTTTATCCTTTAAAATGCCTTTAATAACCGATTGCTGATCGGTTGTATCTAAAATGGTAAAATTACGGTTAAATCCAATCCGGTCAATATCCCGGCGCAGGATGCGCACACACATCGAGTGGAAGGTTGAAATCCAGATTTCGTCCGCGGTGCCGCCCATCATTTTGCCAATCCGGTCTTTCATCTCCCGGGCTGCTTTATTCGTAAACGTTATTGCTAAGATATTATATGGGTTTACCCGTTTTTCAACTATTAAATAGGCTATCCGATGGGTGAGGACTCTGGTCTTGCCGCTTCCAGCACCGGCCATGATGAGCAGCGGCCCATCCGTCGCTTTGACGGCTTGCTGCTGTTCGGGATTTAATCCATTCAATAATTTATCCGATAAGTATTGCATGTTTTCACCTCAAAACCAAACATTTGTTCTTATTATCTATTTTAACGTTCTTTCCGATTACTGCAAATTTCTAACGGACACTTCTTACGGTTGCCAATGCTGCTTCAAAATTTTCGTAGAGGGCATTTCCAACAACAATAACGTCTGCATGTTCTCCCATTTCTCTTGCTTGATCAGGTCCTGAAATACCCCCGCCATAAAACAGGGTTGTGTTTGAGTTTGCGAGGATCTTTTTCACTTCAGCCACCTGGTTGGGATCACCGTATTTCCCGCTGTATTCTAAATAAAAAATCGGCAGATGGAACATCTTATCGGCCATCATGGCATAGGCTTTTACGTCGTCCGTGGTTAAACTGGCGTTGGCAGAGGTAAGTTTGGCGGCTTTGCAGTCTTCGTTAAGGATGCAATAGCCCTCCATGATAATCTCTTGCCAATCCATGATTTCACCGAATTCCTTAACCGCTTGATGGTGGATTCCTGTGATCCAATCCGGGTTGGTGCTGTTTAACACGGTCGGGATAAAATAGAGATCGAATCCAGGAGTTACAGTGTCAATGCCGGAAACCTCCAGCACACATGGAACTGTGAACCGGCGGACTCTTGCCATTAAGTTTAGCACATTATCCAATGTCACCCCGTCTGTTCCTCCTATGAGGACAGCATCTGTACCTGATTCACAGAGTAGTTCTAATTTATCATCTGAAATTTCTTTATTGGGATCAAGTTTAAACACATGGCGCCATTCGCGAACATCGTACATTAAAGGAGCCTCCTATATTTCTTTCCATTACACCATTATAGCATTGCATGGACCATTTAAAAAAGGAAACAATAAATCTAGAAATAGAAATAGTATCCAACTTGAGAGAAGGTTAAGTGATAGTGATTATCTTTGGATTTATAGGAATCACCTATTCCCTCGCAGCAGCTGGCGGTCTCCCTATTTTCCAGAATTGACCCTTACTCATTATTCACAATTAAAAAAGCACATGAGTCCCGCCTCATGTGCTTTACCGTTACGTTATTCCGTGGTCTCAGCCGCTTCTTCCTTTTCCTTTATGCGGTCAAGAACCATTTCATAGCTGTCATTGCCAAAATTCAAGCAGCGTTTCACCCGTGAAATCGTTGCCGTGCTTGCGCCGGTCTCTGATTCAATCACATGATAGGTTTTCTTCTCACGCAGCATCCTCGCCACCTCCAGGCGTTGTGCCAAAGCTTGAATCTCATTGATGGTGCATAAATCATCAAAAAAGCGATAGCATTCTTCTAAATCTTTTAGAGAAAGAATGGATTTGAACAATTGATCAAGTTCTTTGCCCCGTAATTTATCAATCTGCATCTTTTCAATACTCCTTTTTCAAAAAAATAAATCAATTGGCGTTGAACGAAACACTTTGGGCGAGTCCCTTCACCACATTCACCCAAGTTTTCCCCGGAACCAATCCGGCCTCTTTCCCGTCAATTACTGGAACAATCTGTCCGTTCTTATTCATCCAGTTCACTTCATTTATCTTGCCCATTTGCAGCAAATAACCTTTGCCGCCTGACTCTAAGTCAATGGACAAGTGACCGGCAGAATCGACCACTTTGTGGCTCGCTTCAATGATCAGAACATTATCGACTAGCACCGGCTCATTGGTATCCAGTTCAACGGTTTGTTCGGCCCCGTTAAACCGTTTGTATTTGCCAGCTGCAGGATCAAACTCGTACGAACAATTCGACGTTCCTCCATTGGAATAAGCAATCCTAACCGAGGTTCCTTGGTCCCCTGATAAGGCCTGCTTTTCCTCATCAGTTAAAAACGTAAAGCTTGGCGGTGTTTGGTCCATCGAGTATTTTTTCATCTCCGCACCTTTTAGAACATTCTCATACGTAATGTAGGAGTTGTGAGGCGCTTTTCTTTCACTTGACCGCTTGAACAGAGTGCCATCATAGACCATGCCGTTAATATTATCCACATAATTACTTTCCAGCATTTGTCTGGCATCTTCACTATAGCCATGGGCAACATAAAAAGCATTTAATCCTTTGGCCAATTCGATATAATAGGGTCTTGCACTGCGGACAGGGCCAATATTCTCCGGCTTTTCACTCTGAAAGACCGCTAGAAACCTGGTTATGTCACCTTCTGCAATCAATTCATACACGATATCGGCTTTCGATAAACCGGACTGCGGTCTTGCCTGAGGATGGTTGTTCACCATCACCGCAATAGCCCTTCCATCTGTACTTGTTTCTGACTGAATTCCTGTTAACGGATAGACATAAGGGCTCTCCTGTTTTTCCTCCACTTGTTCTTGTTCTTTCACGATCTCTTCCGCTTTTTCCTTTGGTGCGGGTTTCACTGTTTCTTTCTTGCTGCAGCCAGTGAATAATAAGAGAGCAGCGGCTAAGGTGATAGCCCATTTATTCATTGATGAACCCCCTGTATTCTATTATAGCCCCATTTCACTTTGATGCGTTAAACCATTAGTTAATTACAGTTTAACGCATTATTGACGGAAAGAGTACTGTTTTATTCATGACATCGTACATTCCTTGCTGGGTAATCCGGATGTACGGCAAATGCGTAGCGGAAAAGAACAACAGACTATAAAACGGATTTAAAAATGAATATCCTCTTGCCGCTAATTCGTCAGTCAGTATTTTTTCTTGCTCTGCCAATTCTTCCATCAGGAGGTCTGACATCACTCCGCTTAATGGCAAAGGAAGTTCAAATACCACTTTTCCATTTTCAACCATCACAATGCCGCCGCCTAATTCTTTCATTCTGTTAAAAGCAGTAAGCATATCAGGTTTGCTTTTTCCAATGAGAATAATATCTCCTGTATTTGAAAACGAACTGGCCAAAGCCGACAGCTTATTCGTAAAGCCCTTCAGCATCGTATTAATCCGCCACTTCCCATGACGGTCAATCAGGGTAAAGAAACTCTCATCATGTGTCAAAGAGAGCTCGTCACTGGAAACATCAATGGAAATGGAGTACGGTTTGGTAATGACTGCATTGACCATTTCGATTCCAAAAGGCATCGAGTATTGCAAATCGTCCATGGATAATTCCCAATCCAAGTTCAGTGGCTTCAGTCCATATTGCTCCCATTTAAACTTAGGATAAACTCCAGCCACCTTCTCTCCATCACGCTTTACCCATTTCCCTTTTGCCAAAACAGAAACAGGCGTTGGATTCTCCATACTGGCTAAAAAGTTAATATTCGCCACCCGGCCGGTGGCAATATTGCCATAGAGATGATCAATATTATAATACCGGGCAATGTTAACCGTTGCCATATTGTAGGCGTCCATAACCGGGACTCCTTTTTCCATCATGATCCGAATCAGCTGGTCTGTCACACCTTGCTGGTAAAACAATGGCGTTGATCCGTCCGTATTCACTACCATTCTGTCATAGGCGTCGATTCCCAGCCGTTTCATGTCATCTAAAAGCTCCGGCAGATCTGGGCGGATCGAGGAATGCCGTAATGACACGGTATAGCCCTGCATTAGCCGGTTATAAACCTCTTCCCCGTTGATGGCTTCATGATCGCAATCAGCTCCAAGCAGCATCATTTTTGCCAAGGTTTTTTCGGACGCTCCCGGAAAATGGCCTTCAATTTGTTTCCGTCTCCTTTTGGCTTCCTGAATCCAATGAAGCATCAAATCATCACCATCGAGCAGCTTCGGCCAACCGGTCAGTTCACCGCCTTGAAGGACTGCATCATAATCCAGCCAAGACTTGATATTACTATGGGAAAAAACCTCGACTTCATCCAGAATTTCTGTTTGAGAATCAAATCGGCACCACCAGAACATCGTGGTCGGCATCGTCCCGAACTTACTTGTCAAAGAAAACGCTTCCTCTTTTTGCAAATGTAAAACCAACGCCATGTTATCGTTGATCAGCGTCGTCGTCCCAAATTGGGACGCATATTCAGCAAGTGTTTGGGGATTATATAGTTGAAACGGATGAGCATGCGGTTCAATATAGCCCGGAACTAAGATTTGATCCGTACAATCAATAACTTCACAATTGCCCAGCTTAGCTGGCAGATTGTCACCCACGTAAACAATACGGTCTTGATAAATCCATATATTAGCCCTCATCCATTTTCGGAAGGTTTGATTTAAATATCGGGCATTTTTCAATAGTATGGTGGGAGCCGTGTTCCCATCCAGTACGGATACGTGAGTGCGTAATTGCTTATTTTTCCATCGGTAGCGTTGTTCTAGCACACGAAGCCCTCCCTTAAAACAGTTATATATCGTAAAAAGTTGATTTTATCATAAAGAAAGCCCTTACAAATTTTCTATATTTACAATACTAACATATTTTATTGTTTAACGCAGTAAAGAATTTCAAAATATCGGTAAAAAATTGTGAAGGAGTGAACAAAATGAAAGTAAAACAAAATATCGGCATTTTAAATGCGTTAATCCGCATCACGCTTGGCCTTACCCTGCTTTCCTGGACCACGGCCAAGCTGGTCAAAAAACCATGGCGCGATTCTTACTTGTTTGTGGCACTTTGCGCCGCGATGAAAGTGGCAGAGGGCATCGTCCGCTATTGCCCAGTTACAGCATTATATGAAAATTATCAGAGCAATATGAACAGCGGTTCATCCGGAAATGAGAAAGAATCCAACAGTCCTTCCAACGATGGGGCAACTGCCTCACATGACAGCATGGAAGGGATAGCGAAGGGTTAAATTCCTCTGTCTTGATTTTTGAGAATTACTATATCAGGAAAAGGGCTGTCCCTATTGGAGCAGCCCTTGAAAGGAAGTTGATTACTATGATTTGGGAATGGGTTTCCCATACTTCGTTTGTCATCATTATTCTGATTGGCAGCATTGTTGCCCTATTGTTTGCCTATATCCGACGGTCTAAAGGACGGGCTGGATAGCCTTTGATCCAATATCCCTTCGGTAAAAAATTCCATCGCAGTCCAATTTTCCTAATTGCCCATAAACTTGATCCTGGGCTTCCTGCAGGCTTCCTGCTTTTGCACCAACAAGAAGAACTCTTCCGCCATCTGTCACAAATTCGGATTCCTCCTTACGCGTTCCTGCGTGGAACACATAAACCGAATCGTCGATACTGCCAAGCCCGCGCAGTACTGCCCCTTTTTGATAATCACCAGGGTACCCTTTAGACGCTGCAACCACCCCAAGCATGGACCTCTCGTCCCACTCCAGCTCAGGGGTTTTGCCCGCTAACAAATCCAAGATGACTTGAACCAAATCCGAATTTAATCGCGGCAGAATCACCTGTGTTTCTGGGTCGCCAAACCGGGCATTAAATTCAATTACCTTCGGACCTGCAGCTGTTTTAATTAACCCGGCATACAAAATGCCGCAAAAGCTGCGGTTTTCTTGGACCATCGCTTTCGCTGCCGGAATTAAGATCGTTTCAACAGCGGTTTGAACCGTTTCAGAGCCAATATGCGGGACAGGTGAATAAGCGCCCATTCCTCCCGTATTCGGACCCTGGTCCCCATCAAATGCCCGCTTATGGTCTTGGGCGATTTCCAGCGGCACGACCACTTCACCATTCACAAACGCCATAAGCGAAAATTCCTCACCAGCTAAAAATTCCTCGATGACAACCTGTGAAGAGGCTTCGCCAAACTGTTTGCTGACTAACATACTTTCGAGACTTACCAAGGCTTCTTCCACTGTGAAAGCTACCGTTACCCCTTTACCGGCAGCCAACCCATCCGCTTTAATCACAATCGGAGCGCCTTTTTCTTTCACATAGCGGCTGGCTTCCTCAAATGAGGTAAATACTGCATAATCAGCCGTTGGAATTTGATATTTTTCCATCAGTTCTTTGGCAAACGCCTTACTGCCTTCAATTTCCGCAGCTGCCTGCCGCGGACCAAAGACAGCCAGTCCAGCTTTTTCAAACTGGTCTGCCAAGCCTGCCAACAGCGGCACTTCAGGCCCGATGATTGTTAATCCGATTCCCTCTTGCTTGGCGAAATCGATTAGCTGCTGCTGTGACGCCTCCTCAATCGAAACCAGCTCCGCCACATCCGCCATGCCTGCATTGCCTGGTGCGGCGAATACTTTTTCCACCAGCCCGCTTTGGCTGACCTTCTGGCAAATAGCGTGTTCTCTTCCGCCTCGGCCAATTACTAATACCTTCACTTAAACCCACCCCCGATTAGTGTTTAAAATGTCTGACTCCTGTAAATATCATAGCCATTCCGTATTTATCTGCCATATCAATCGAGTCTTGGTCTTTTTTGGATCCACCAGGCTGAATAATTGCGGTAATGCCCGCTTTTGCAGCGGCTTCTACGGTATCATCCATTGGGAAAAATGCGTCCGAGGCAAGGGCTGCTCCTTCGGCTTTTGCTCCTGCCTGCTTCAGGGCGATTTCAGCAGAACCGACACGGTTCATTTGACCGGCCCCAACGCCAAGAGTCATTTCATTAGAAGAGACCACGATGGCATTGGACTTCACATGCTTGACTACCTTCCATCCCAGTTTCAATGCTTCCCATTCTTCCGGAGTCGGCTGCCTTTTGGTTGGAATCGTAATCACCGCATCATCGAGTGAATAACTGTCGCGTTCTTGAACAAGCAAACCACCTTCAACAGTTGTGAGCTTCAATTCCGATTTCCTGCCATGTTCAAATGGAATAGTTAACAGCCGGATATTCTTTTTGCCAGTTAAAATGGTTACTGCCTCCTCTGAGAAGGATGGTGCAATAACTATTTCCAAGAAGATCTCATGAAGTTTAGCGGCTGTTTGGGCATCGACTTCCCGGTTGAATGCGATGATTCCTCCAAAAATGGAAACCGGATCGGCCGCAAAAGCCTTTTCAAATGCTTCAAATACGTTATTGCCAGTTCCAACGCCGCATGGATTCATGTGCTTCACAGCCACTGCTGCCGGCTCGTCAAACTCTTTGACAATTTGCAGGGCGGCATCTGCATCATTAATGTTATTATAGGAGAGCTCTTTTCCATGGAGCTGTGTGGCATAGGCAATGGAAAACTCCGATCCAAGCGGTTTTTTATAAAATGCCGCTTGTTGGTGCGGGTTCTCGCCATAGCGCAGCGGCTGCTTTAGTTCATACGTGACCGTCAATTTCTCTGGTGTTTCCTCTTGGACCAAATTGGTCATATATTCAGCAATTAACGCATCATAGGCTGCGGTATGGCGGAATACTTTCGCCGCAAGCTTGGTTCTTGTTTCAAGGGAGGTTTTCCCGTTTGTTTTGATTTCCTCAATCACGGTGCTGTAATCGGCCGGATCCACCACTACCGTTACATATTGATGGTTTTTCGCAGATGATCTGAGCATGGAAGGACCGCCGATATCAATATTTTCAATTGCCTCTGCAACAGTCACATCTGGTTTTTCAATTGTCTGCTGGAACGGATAAAGGTTTACGCAAACAACCTGAATCGGTTCAATGCCATGCTCTTCAAGCTGCTGCTTGTGGCTTTCATCGGCATGTTTCGCCAGCAGGCCGCCATGAATAAATGGATTCAGTGTTTTCACCCGTCCGTCCAATATTTCTGGAAAGCCTGTTACATCACTGACACCAATGACCGGGATGCCTTGCTCCTGCAGCATCTTTTTCGTACCCCCGGTAGAAATGATTTCAAAGCCAAGATCCGCTAGCTGTTTGGCAAATTCTCCTACGCCATTTTTGTCAGAAACGCTAATAAGTGCTCGTTTTTTTGTCATGTTTAACCTCTCCTCTTGTTAGCAGCATTTGCAGAATTTCTGGGTATAGTCTATGTTCAATCGCTTGGATTTTTCGCTGCAAACTCTCTCTAGTTTCGCCTTCCTCAATGCGAACCCGCTCCTGCACAATGATCGGGCCCGTATCCATCCCCTCATCAACAAAATGGATGGTCACCCCTGTCCACTTCACTTTGGCAGCCAATGCCTGCCCAATTGCATCTTTTCCGGGGAATTGCGGCAGCAGGGATGGATGGATATTGATAATCCGGCCCGCAAACTCCTGCAAGAGGGCTGGACCAATCAACCGCATATAGCCGGCAAGGACGATCCAATCCACCTGCTCCTTCAACAATTGCTGGCAAATCTCTTGTTCGAAGGCAGCTTTGCTTGGGTAGTCCTTAGCGTTAAAAGCAAAGTCAGGGACACCCGCGGCTTTTGCCCTCTCGACACAATAGGCACCTGGACGGTCACAGACTAACAAGGCAATATTGGCCGCAAGGTTGCCTGCTTGAACCCGATCGATCATCGCCTGAAAATTGCTTCCGTTTCCAGAGGCAAATACCGCTATGTTATTCATCGGCGGCCACGGAACCCTTGTATGTGAATTCCTTCCTGTTCGGTCACGGCACCGATTTCATAAGCTGTTTCACCGGCTTCACGGAAATGTTCAAGTAATGGTGCGGCATCTTCTGGGTCTGCAGCAATGACCATTCCAATTCCCATATTAAAAATATTATACATCTCTTGGTATTCGATTTGGCCAACCTCTGAGATGAGTTTAAAGATATTCGGGATCTCCCAGCTCTTTTCATCCAGTTCCGCCCCGAGGCCTGCCGGAAGCATTCTTGGAATATTCTCAATAAAACCGCCGCCAGTTATATGGGCCATCCCTTTGAGATTGAATTTTTCCATTGCGGATAAAATCGGCTTAACGTAGATTTTCGTTGGTTTTAAAAGCTCCTCGCCTAAGGTGCAATGGAGTTCGTTCACATACTCGATTAATGACCAATTATTAAAGACCTTGCGAACCAAGGAATATCCGTTACTGTGAATCCCGCTGGAGGCCAGGCCAATCAGTACATCACCCGGCTTGATCGTTTCCCCATTGACTAATTGGGATTTTTCACACGCACCGACAGCAAACCCAGCTAAGTCATATTCCTTTTCACGGTAAAGCCCGGGCATTTCCGCTGTTTCGCCGCCAATTAAGGCGCAGCCTGCCTGTTCGCAGCCATCGGCGACCCCTTTGACAATCGCTTCAATTTTTCCAGGAAGCGCCTTGCCACAGGCAATATAATCTAAAAAGTAAAGCGGCTCCGCTCCTTGAACGACGATATCGTTCACGCACATGGCAACCGCGTCGATGCCAATGGTTTCATGCTGATCCAGCATAAACGCAATCATCAGTTTTGTGCCGACCCCGTCAGTGCCTGACACTAAAACAGGTTCTTTCAAGTTAAGCGATGATAAGTCAAACATGCCTCCAAAACCGCCAAGGCTGCCGACAACTCCTGATCTGGCCGTTCTTTGGACATGCTTTTTCATTCGGGCGACTGCTTCATAGCCCGCCGCGATATTGACACCTGCTTCTTTATAGGCATTCGCCATGATCGTCATCCCCTTTGATAATAGTATTGTAGTGTGTCCGGATAAATTTCGGTTGGATAGTTTCCTGTAAAGCAGCCAAGACAAAAGCCGTTCAGACCTTCCGTTTGGCTGAGGGCCTTGACCATTCCATCTAAACTGATAAAGGTTAATGTATCCGCCCCGATGATTTGGCGGATTTCCTCTACCGATTTATCAGATGCAATAAGCTCTTCCTTCGATGAAGTATCGATTCCATAAAAACAAGGATTTTTTATCGGCGGCGAACTGATCACCACATGAACCTCCGTTGCACCAGCCTCTTTCAGCATGTTGACGATTCTGCGGCTCGTGGTTCCGCGCACAATCGAATCATCGACCATAACCACCCGTTTTCCTTCCACCACACCGCGGACAGCAGACAGCTTCATTTTGACACCCTGCTCCCGTAACGATTGTGACGGCTGGATAAACGTCCTGCCGACATATTTGTTTTTAATTAAGCCCATTTCATATGGGATGCCAGAGGCTTCCGCATAGCCGATGGCAGCTGAGATGCTCGAATCAGGTACCCCTGTCACGACATCTGCTTCAAATGGCGCTTCAATCGCCAGGCGTTTTCCCATGTTTTTCCGGGCAGTATGAACATTGACTCCGTGAATATTACTGTCCGGCCTTGAAAAATAAACATATTCCATCATGCAGATGGCTTTGGTCGAGCTATGGGCAAACCGCTCAGATATCAGGCCATCGTCATTGATAATCAATATTTCGCCGGGCTCAATGTCTCGGATGTATTCAGCGCCAACCACATCAAAGGCACAGGTTTCGGAGGCAACCACATAGGCATCCCCCAAGCATCCAAGTGACAATGGCCGCAGCCCATGCGGGTCGAGTGCCACCATCAGTTCCGTTTCGGTCATGATTAAATAGGCATAAGCTCCTTTTAGCATGGAGAGGGCATTTTTCACCTGATCCCGCATCCTCGGGAAACCGCTTCTTCTGATTAAGTGGGCCAGCACCTCGGAGTCGGAGCTCGTTTGAAAAATGCTCCCCTGGGCTTCAAGCTGGTGTTTTAATGAATTGGCATTGACCAGATTCCCGTTATGGGCAAGGGCCAGACTGCCAGTTTGTGAATGGAACAGGAGGGGCTGGACATTTTCATAGCCTCCGCCGCCCGCTGTCGCATAGCGGACATGCCCGATGGCGGCATTGCCGATTAATTCACGGATGGTATCCTCCGTAAAAATCTCTGTTACCAGCCCTTCACCCTTTATGCCTTTGAGGGCTTTCCCATCGGAGACGACGATGCCAGCACCTTCCTGGCCGCGATGCTGTAAGCTATGAAGCCCATAATAGGTCAGCTGAGCAGCATCCTGATGCCCCCAAACGCCGAAAATGCCACACTCTTCATTTAATCCCTTGATTTCAGCAAGCATGGGATCGCTCCTCTCCAAGCAGCCTTAAGTTCTCCAACCGGCGCTGCAATGACCGTTTGACTCTCATCTGTTACGGTTAAAACACCGGAATGATTGACTTCACCAATCAGCTTGGCTGCTGCCAGCCGTTCAAACTCTGCTTGATGCTCCTTTTTCACCGTTAATAGAAAACGGGATTGCGTTTCACTAAATAACGCTGAAACAGAATTTCCTGTAATACTGATTTCCGCCCCAAGTGTTTCACTGCCAAATAAGCATTCTGCCAAAGCGACTCCTAAACCGCCCTCTGACAGGTCATGGGCGGATTGAACAATTCCTGTGCGGATCGCAGCGAGAATTTGTTCCTGTCTTTCTTTTTCTAGATCCATGTCCAGTTCGGGCGCTTTGCCAAATATCCTGCCGTACGTCAGCTTTTGCAGCTCGCTGCCGCCGAACTCACTCTTTGTTTCCCCGATAAGATAAATCAAATCACCGCTGTTTTTGAAATGCTGGGTCGTAATATGGTTTAGGTCTGTCACTAAACCAACCATGCCAATCACCGGTGTTGGGTAAATCGCTGTGCCGCTTGTTTCGTTATAAAGCGAAACATTCCCGCCGATAACCGGCGTTTCCAGCACCCGGCACGCTTCACTAATTCCATCTGCCGCTTTTTCAATCTGCCAGAATACTTCCGGCTTTTCCGGATTACCGAAGTTCAAGTTATCCGTAATCGCTAACGGCTCGGCTCCAGAACAGATAATATTGCGGGCTGCCTCTGCAACCGCAATTTTTCCACCTGTTTCCGGGTCGAGGTATACATAGCGGGAGTTACAGTCTGTCGTCATGGCTAAGGCCTTGCGTGTACCCCTGATACGGGTTACTGCGGCGTCCGATCCCGGCGCCACAACAGTATTCGTGCGCACCATATAATCGTATTGCTCGTAAACCCATTCCTTGCTGGCAATTGTTGGCTGGCTTAACAGCTGCAGCAGCGTCTCTTTCAAGTCGTCCACCTGTGGCGCATCATTCTCCATTGCCTGAAATTCTGCGAAATAGGCTGGCTCCTTTGATGGCTTATGATAGACCGGTGCATCTTCCGCTAAAGCATCTACTGGAATGTCGGCAACGACTTCACCTTTATGGAACAAGCGGAACTGTTTATCGTCGGTTACCTTGCCAATCTCGACGGCTTCTAAGTCGTATTTGGCAAACAGATCCTTGATTTCCTGCTCTCTGCCCTTTTTCACGACAATCAGCATCCGTTCCTGTGATTCGGACAGCATCATTTCATAGGCCGTCATGCCGGTTTCCCGCTGCGGAACAAGATCCAGGTTCATCTCGATACCCATGCCGGCTTTGCTCGCCATTTCCGAAGAGGAGCTGGCAAGACCTGCGGCACCCATATCCTGAATCCCGACAAGGGCATCCGATTGAATGAGCTCAAGGCAGGCCTCCAATAGAAGTTTTTCCATGAATGGATCTCCGACTTGCACGGCCGGCCGTTTTTCGTCAGAAGCCTCGGTTAATTCCTCGGAAGCAAAGGTTGCCCCGTGAATTCCGTCACGACCGGTTTTTGCGCCGACATACATGACGGTATTGCCAAGGCCATGCGCTTGGCCTTTTTTAATATCTTTATGGTCAATCAGACCAACGCACATTGCATTGACAAGCGGATTGCCTTCATAGGACGGGTCAAACTGTACCTCGCCGCCAACCGTTGGAATGCCGATGCAGTTGCCATAACCGGCAATCCCTGCCACGACCTCCTTAAATAAATAGCGGGTTCTTGCTTGATCCAGCTCGCCAAAGCGAAGCGAATTTAACATGGCAATGGGACGCGCGCCCATGGAGAAGACATCACGGATGATTCCGCCGACACCTGTTGCAGCGCCTTGGTATGGTTCAATGGCGGATGGGTGGTTATGGCTTTCGATTTTAAACACGACGGCCTGGCCGTCGCCGATATCCACAATTCCTGCTCCTTCTCCTGGACCTTGAAGCACTCTTTCACCTGTGGTTGGGAATCTTTTCAAGACTGGTTTGGAAGTTTTATAGCTGCAGTGCTCTGACCACATCACCGAAAAAAGACCGGTTTCGGTATAATTCGGTGTCCGGCCGAGAATTTTTTCAACCATCGCAAACTCTTCATCGGACAAACCCATTTGCTGATAAATTTTCTCGTGTTTAATTTGTTCCGCATTTGGTTCAAGCGTTGACAACATGTGCTTCCCTCCAAGTTTTTACGATTGATTGAAACAGTTTCAGCCCGTCGGCGCTGCCTAACAGTTCATCCACTGCCCGCTCAGGGTGCGGCATCATTCCAAGGACGTTCCCTTTTTCATTGGTAATGCCAGCAATATCCGCAAGGCTTCCGTTCGGATTTTGCTGATAAGTAAACACGATTTGGCTGCCCGCTTTTAGCTTTTCGAGCGTTTCTTCATCACAATAGTAATTGCCTTCCCCATGAGCAACTGGGATGGTGATTGTTTCGCTTTGTTTGTATTCAGCTGTAAACATTGTTTGGTTGTTTTCGATTTTTAGCTCGACTGGCTTGCAGATAAATGAAAGGCTTTCGTTGCGTCTCATGGCTCCGGGCAGCAGGCCGGCTTCTAGCAAAATTTGGAAACCGTTGCATACGCCAAGTACCGGCTTGCCAGCTTCGGCTGCTTTGACGACTTCCTTCATGACCTTGCTGAAGTGGGCAATCGCGCCGGTGCGCAAGTAATCTCCATAGGAGAAACCGCCCGGCAGGAGGATTCCATCGAATCCTTCTAAGCTTTCGGTATCGTGCCAGACGTACTCAACCTCTTCTCCGAGTTCATCTTGGATAGCATGGTACATGTCGACATCACAATTGGATCCAGGAAAAACGATGACCGCAAATTTCACTGGACGACACACTCCTCTACCTCGTAGCGGTAATCTTCGATAACCGGGTTCGCTAAAAGTTTCGTACAAATCTCGTTGATGACTTCATCAATGTCACGCGCTGATTTTTCAATGGTTAGTTCCATATATTTGCCGATGCGGACGTCGGTTACTTCTTGATAGTTTAATGAGTTGAGAGATTGTGTTACAGCCTTCCCCTGCGGATCTAGAACACTTTCTCTTAATGTGACAAATACCTTCACTTTATACATGCTGTGGCCCTCCAAGTCTTTTTAAAATCGTTTCATAGGCATCTGTTAAGCTTCCTAAATTGCGGCGAAATACATCTTTATCCAGCTTTTCATTGGTTTCCTTGTCCCATAGGCGGCAGGTATCGGGGGAAATTTCATCGGCTAGTAAAATTTGTCCCTGTTCGTCCTTGCCAAACTCGAGTTTATAATCAATTAAGTTAATGCCCAGTTCTGCAAAAAAGCTCGATAAAATTGCATCTACTTCTAATGCCTTTTCTTTTAACATAGCAATCTCTTCGGTAGTGGCTGCTTTCAGTTCCAAGATGTGGTCAACAGTTACGAGCGGGTCACCGAGGGCGTCGTCCTTCAGGTAAAATTCTACGATTGGCTGTGACAACGGCCGTCCTTCTTCGATTCCCAACCGTTTTGAAAAGCTGCCGGCAGCTACGTTGCGGACTACGACTTCAAGCGGGATAATCGAGACCTTTTTGACCAGCTGTTCGGTCTCTGAAACGCGCTTGATAAAGTGGGAGTTAATTCCTTTTTCTTTTAACATCGAAAATAGCAAACTAGTAATTTCGTTGTTGAGACGGCCCTTACCGGTGACTTCTGCCTTCTTTTCGCCGTTAAACGCCGTGGCGGAATCTTTGTACTGGACCAATACCACTTGATCCTCATCGGTAGCGTAAATGCGTTTGGCTTTTCCTTCATACAATAGTTGACCCATTGGGATTCACTCCTAATTAGAAATATTGGGAATCTTCAGTCTAGAAAAGTGTAAAAAGACTAGTGTACACATGCCTGAATGTGTATTTTGGTTTTTGGTACGCAGACCTTCTACGTGACCATGGATTTATTTTTTCTGTAATGGAGGTCACGTAGAACCCGTCTACGTGACCGGTGACTCACTTTTTCTTTGGTTTGGGTCACGTAGAGCCCTCCTACGTGACCGTTAGCATGTTTTTTCTTCAAGGTTGAGCACGTACGTATCTATCCCCGTTTTAATTCAACCCCAACCGCTCAAATATCATATCAACATGTTTTAAATGGTAGTTGTAATCAAAACAGTCGGCAATCTCGTCAGCAGACAACAAGGAGGTAATCTTTGTTTCAGCTTCAATCAACCCGCGGAATGGAACCTGCCTTTCCCAAGCCTCCATGGCTTTTGGCTGCACCGTATCATAAGCCTCCTCGCGGGACAATCCCTTATCGATCAATGCAAGCAGCACCCTCTGGGAATAAATCAAGCCAAGCGTGCGGTCCATATTACGCTTCATATTCTCCGGATACACCGTTAAGTTTTTAATAATGCTTCCAAAACGATTCAGCATGTAATTCAATGCAATTGTAGCATCTGGCAGGATAATCCGCTCTGCCGAAGAATGCGAAATATCGCGCTCATGCCATAATGGCACATTTTCATAAGCGGTCAGCATGTAACCGCGAATCACGCGGGCCATTCCCGTCATGTTTTCGGAACCAATCGGATTTCGCTTATGCGGCATCGCGGAAGAGCCTTTTTGCCCTTTTGCAAAAAACTCCTCCACCTCACGCGTTTCACTTTTTTGCAATCCGCGGACCTCGACCGCAAACTTCTCGATAGAAGTCGCAATCAAAGCAATGGTGGACATATAGGCAGCATGGCGGTCGCGCTGCAAGGTTTGTGTCGAAATGGGCGCGGCTTCCAGCCCTAATTTTTCACAAACATACTGCTCCACAAATGGGTCAATATTGGCATAGGTTCCGACAGCACCGGAAATCTTTCCAACTTCAATCCCTTTTGCAGCCTGCTTAAAGCGCTCCAGGTTCCGTTTCATTTCCTCATGCCAAAGCGCCAGCTTTAACCCGAATGTGGTCGGTTCTGCATGGACGCCATGGGTCCGGCCCATCATAACGGTATATTTATGTTCAATCGCTTTGTTCCGCAGGATCTCTACAAAGTTTTCCAAGTCCTTTAGCAAAATTGCATTAGCCTGTTTTAACACATAGGATAAGGCAGTATCCACGACATCTGTGGACGTCAATCCATAATGGACCCATTTGCGCTCTTCTCCGAGGGTCTCTGAAACGGCACGGGTGAAGGCAACTACATCATGTCTGGTCTCCGCTTCAATTTCTTTGATCCGCTCAATATTGAACGAAGCATTTTCACGAAGCTTTTTAACGTCTTCCTTTGGAATTTCGCCTAATTCCGCCCATGCTTCACAAGCAAGAATTTCGACCTCCAGCCATGCCTTGAAGCGATTCTCCTCCGTCCAAATCGCTCCCATTTCCGGTCTCGTATAACGATCAATCATGTTTTATCCTCCGATCTTTTCTTTCACAATGTTCCAAATGCGGCTTGCCTTGATTTCCGCAAGCGCATCCTCTACATTATCTCTTAAAATCGTCACATGTCCCATCTTTCGCTTAATTTTGGGCTCCTTTTTTCCATATAAATGAATCTTCCAGTTACCCAACTCCGGCATCTCTTCATAAAGAGGTTCCAAATGCTCCCCTAATAGGTTGACCATAACCACTGATTTTAATAGCCTCGTGCTGCCGAGCGTCAAGTTGCAAACGGCGCGGACATGCTGCTCAAATTGGGACGTCTCGCAGGCTTCGATCGTATAATGTCCGGAGTTATGCGGTCTTGGCGCCAGCTCATTGATATAAATTTCCTCATCCTCAGTGACAAACATCTCAACGGCCAATGTCCCGACTAATTCAAGCGAATCCGCAATCATTTTCGCCTGTTCCACCGCTCTCATCTGCAAATCGGGAGAAATACGGGCTGGAACAATCGTTTGATGCAAGATATTTTCCACATGAATGTTTTCTGCCACTGGAAAATAGGCAGTATCCCCGTTGGACTTTCGTGTCACAATAACTGAGATTTCTTTTTCGAACTGAATCCATTTTTCCAATACACACGGACCTGATTTCACCAGCGGTTCCGCTTCGGCTAAATCACGTTCAGAACGAAGAACGAGCTGGCCTTTTCCATCATAGCCGCCCCGCGCAGTCTTTAAAACAGCCGGATAGCCAACCGCGTTTATTTTTAAAAATAAATCCTCCAAGCTATGAATCTCTTCATACGGCGCTACCTCAGCACCGGCATTCCGGACCGCCGCTTTTTCCGTCATTCGGTTCTGTGTGATGGTCAAAAGGTCTTTGCCCTGCGGCACATAAGCCTTGTCACAAATCCATCCGAGTGTGTCCGAATCGATATTTTCAAATTCATAGGTAATGACATCACTGATATCTGCCAGCCGGCTGATAGCATCACGATCATCATAAGCGCCGATGACTTCCACATCTGCCACTTGGCCGCACGGAGAATCGGAAGCCGGCTCTAAAACCGCGATCCGATAGCCCATCGCCTTGGCTGCCAGTGCGATCATTCTCCCCAGCTGTCCCCCGCCTATGATCCCGATGGTTGCTCCTGGTAAAATCGTTTTATTTGCCAAGCTCATCACTACTTTCTATAACTTCCACTTTTATCGCCTCACGTCTTGCTTCCAGTCTTTTGGCCAATTCGGCATCTTCCACTGCTAAAATTTGTGCCGCCAAAAGCCCTGCGTTCGTGGCACCTGCTTTGCCAATTGCCACCGTCGCCACTGGGACGCCGCCAGGCATCTGGGCAATCGACAACAAGGAATCTAATCCATTTAACGCTCTTGACTGAACGGGAACACCAATCACCGGCAGAATCGTTTTGGCCGCAACCATCCCAGGCAGGTGTGCCGCCCCTCCCGCCCCGGCGATAATCACTTTTATACCTCTTTCTCTAGCTTCTTCGGCATATGTAAACATTAAGTCTGGTGTACGATGAGCAGATACAACTTTCTTCTCATAGGCAACTTCGAGCTGGTCTAAAACTTCGCAAGCATGCCTCATGGTTTCCCAATCCGATTTGCTCCCCATAATCACGCCAACTATAGGTTCCATCCTTCTCCCCCTTTTATAAAAAACAAAAACCCGGAGCAAATGGCTCTCAAGTAAAGAGAAAGCCATTTGTCCGGGCATGCTGAAAAACAGGCTGACAATACGTAAGGGCTTCCCCTTACTTGTTGCCGAACATATAGACTTTCCCTCATAGTCCAATAATTTACGGTTATTGGGTAGAAACTTATGGGCCATATTCCCATTGATATACGAGGGTAAGATAATTTCACATCCACGTACCTATATTACCAGCCTTTTCAATCATATGTCAACCAATATGTCGAACGTTGATTTTAATGTTCTGTAAAAACGTTCGTGTTTTACTCGGACAACTTCCCTTCAAAGACAATTTGCCGGCCGATTGGCTGATAAATTGTCTCTCCGCCCTTTTTAATCTCCTGAAAAATTGGTTTTTCCATACGGCGGATCGGAATATACCCCTGCTGTTTCATTCTATGTAGACACTCCTCAATGCTTTCATTTTCTTGAACTTCAAATGTCATTTTATTTTTACCTATTGAAACACAGCCTCTCTCACTTCTTAGCAAACAATTTTCCTCGTTTTATGGATTTCACCCAGAACCCTCCATGGATGGTCTTTGGTTCATAGGATATGATAAATGCTTTAGGATCGAAATTGGTAATGGTCTCATAGAGCTTTAACTCAAATTTCCTCGGCGTCAGTATCTGCAGCGCCATACGGCTGCCTTCCCGGCCATGCGCTTCCCAATCGGTCACGCCGTAACCATTATCCCGCAGCAATTTGGGCAAATCCTTATCCCACTCCGCCGTAATCACATTGACCATAATATACCCCAGCGCCAGTTTTTCCTCAATTTTCATCCCAATAATAACGCCAAGTCCATACCCAACAGCATAAGCAATCAGATTTTGTATTTCATTTAGGTTATTCAAAACAAGACCCAGACCAAGGACATAAATTACGACCTCAATCGTACTAAGAAAGGCGGCTAAGTAACGCTGGCCCTTTAATGTCAAAATCATCCTAATGGTAAAAAAAGACACATACACAATATTAATAACCAGAATGATCGCAACCATCACAAGACTATTATCCATCTGTGAAACCTCCTTATCATTAAACTCCCCATACTTTAACATAAATTGCTTCCACTTTGACCACTGTGTGAAAAAATAAGTCTTTCATCTCTTCTTATAGGAAAATGTTTTTTTCACAAACTAAAAATAAAAATGATGATGAGGTGGCTATCATGTTAAAAAAATGGATCTTTATCCTGTTCATAGGAGTATTGTTGCCTATTTATCCTCCTGCCCATGCAGAAACAAAAACTACAGATTTTAAGGCAGCGTTTATTCGAAACAATGACCTATGGATTAAAAAAGGGAATGCGGAGACGCAAATCACAAAAGGGGATTATATTCGGTATCCTAAATGGTCTTATGACGGAAAGTGGATTGCTTATCAAAGAGGAAAAGAAGCAGGGAACGGGAATGGTGAGTTGTGGGTGTACCATTTAAAACAGCACAAACACTTTCAAATTCATTCGAATGCTGGGGTTAATTTTCAATGGGCCCCTAGTAAAAATATGCTTGGTTTCCTAGCCAATCATACGCTGAATCTTGTCACAGTTCAACTGCCCAAGCCCCTCCGTGTCCAGCAATTGGCTGCAAATGCGGGCAGCTTCTCTTGGCTTCCAAAAGGAAATGGCTTGCTCATCTCTAAAAAAGCAAACAATGAGCTCCATTCCGATATTCTTTTATTAAAAATATTTTTATACAGGAAACCGAACACTCAGCACTTCTACACAATTCCTGTGAGCAAAAATGAATATTATGCGGGCACCAGTCCATTCAAATGGTCCCCTGATCACAAATGGATTAGCTTTGTTTTAACCCCAACTGCCTCACTCTCAGCAGACAGCAACACGCTTTGCCTGCTATCTGAAAACGGGCGTGGGTTTAAAAGAGTGGATGAGATGTTAAACGATCAAAACTGGTTTCAATGGGCCCCCTCCCAAAGTGTGATTGGCTTCATTAAAGGAAGCGGCAGGGAAGCCGCCAGCAATAAACAATTAACTGTTTTGGAGGCTGCTGCACACTTCAATACCAGCTTAACTCCTAAAGGTTTTGCTGATCGTGATTTTAGCTGGACAAATCAACATACTATTTTTGTTTCCCGTTCAAAAGAGTCCAAATGGGCGAAACTGGCGGACAGGCCTCTGCCGCGTCTTTTTAAAATCAAGCTGGATACTAAGGAGCAAAAAGCATTGACAACCCCTGCAAAAAATGAAGGCGACTTTGCACCAAACTATTATAATAAGCATCTTTTTTGGGTCCGAACAGACAGAAGAACAGCTCATATATATCTAACTCATTTAGATAAAATACAGGAAAAACAATGGATAAAAAACTGTAACGTTGCTAGTAATTTTTATGATAGATGGAAGTGGGATGAGGTGTTTTCATTGTACAAGGGAGATTGAGGAACTCTCATTTGGGCAAAAATAAAAAGACCCTTCGGTCAATCAATTCTAATATGTAAATGGCTCCGCAGGTAGGATTCGAACCTACGACCGATCGGTTAACAGCCGATAGCTCTACCACTGAGCTACTGCG
>NZ_CALPDF010000039.1 GCF_943193175.1 Neobacillus muris | reverse complement strand
CCCGCGGAAAGCGAGTGCCCGGAACGGAAATCAACAGGCCCATTTGCATGGACAATCAATAAATTTGGTATTTAGATACTGTGATAATAAAAAATTGCCGAGAAAAATACCCTTTCTCGACAATCTGAGGACTGCTAAAGTCCTTTTTATTTTTTACGCATGCTGATTTTTCAAAGGCAATTTCTGCTATAATACGATAAACACTGTTTTTTCATTTTAAACTAAATTTACTGAGAAGGAAGAAAAATGCTACACAATAAGAGAGTAAGGAATACGATTGGAATATTGATCGTTGTTGGCTTATTTTATACAGGATTTTTACAATTTAAAATTAGTCAATATAGTGATTTGGAGCCGCCTAAAAACGCAGATTATTTGATTATTCTGGGCGCAAGGGTGAAAGGCACCACTCCCACTTCAGTGTTTGCCACCCGAATACAAGCTGCTGCTAACTATCTGAAGGAAAATCAAAAAACGATCGCAATAGCCTCCGGAGGGAAAGGTCAAGGTGAAGCTATTTCTGAAGCGGAAGCCATTAAGCGGGAGCTGGTAAAACAAGGAATTGATGAATCAAGGATTCTTCTGGAGGATCGTTCTACTAGTACATATGAAAATATTCTTTTTTCAAGGAAACTTCTCCCTAAAGAGAACGGCAAAGGAGTAGTAGTAACGAATGCCTTCCATATGTACAGGGCCCTGGCGATTGCCCGCCAACAGGACCTGGAACTGTCAGGCCTGCCTTCTAAAACACCAATCATTTCTGTTCCTAAAAACTACCTTCGTGAATATATGGCGATTACCAAATACCTTTTGGATGGAAAAATATAAGAAAAGCGCCAGCGCCGTATAGCCTAGAGCTAGACAATTCTCAAAGTCTAAACTTTTTTGCTTTCTAAAAATTAAGAGTGCCGATTTTGGCACTCTTTGATTTAGGAACCTACTACGTTTTGGCATAAACGCAAGTATCCCTAAGTTCTGCTCCATCTGCGGATCGGCTATCGTTTTTTAATATGCCTTCCAATGTAAATCCCAGCCGCTCTGGAATGGCCCGTGATTTGATATTATTGGGGTCACAGCGGATTTCTATCCGTCTAGCTTTTAGTTCTTGAAAGGCAAAATGATGGATTGCTTCAACTGCCTCTGTGATATACCCCTTTCCGCTATGCCTAGTATCAATCCAATAACCGATCTCAAACTTCGGCACATCCCAATTAATTCGATGCAGGCCGGAGGCACCAATAAACTCTCCTGTCACTTTATCGAACAGATGCAGCCGTAAGTCTTCCCTGGATAAAAACTTAATATACGCCTCCCGCATATTTGCTTCCACCTCTGCTTCTGTCTGGTTCCTGTGTGCCCACGGCATCCATGGTTTTAATTCCTTCATTGAGGCCTGCATGGCTGGATACACAGCTTTTCCATCGCCAGGCAAGGGCTTACGGATTAATAACCTTTTTGAATGTATTTCTTCTGAAAAATCGATTAGAATTGGTTTCATCATGTCCTCCCCCCTAGATTCAGTTTATAATTCGATAAAAATGGAGAAAATCCTCTTTTGACAAGGACTCATTAGGGATTCATCGGTAAAAAGGGGCTGCCCAAAAGGAAAAGAGGCCAGACACCACACCACAACATATAGATGATATTTTAAAAACCGTTCTATATATTGTTCTAAGCGCGGAGTCAGACCCCTTAATGGACAGCCCTTTTTACGAAAATATTTAGTAAGCTTTTGCCCAATAAACCATATGCTTGGCATCCTTGCCGCAGCATACACATTTATCTGCTACTTGCTCTTGCTCAAATGGAATACATCTGGAAGTGGCACCAGTGTCTTCTTTAATTTTTTCTTCACAGGCTAAATCACCGCACCACATTGCTTTAATAAAGCCAGGTTTAGCATCTAGCGTTTCCTTTAATTCATCAAGGGTTGCTGCAACTGAAGTTCGCTCTTCACGATGCTTCAACGCTTTATTATAAAGATTGGTTTGAATATCATCTAATAACTCAACAAGCTTAGTCTCTAGTTCATCCATAGAAACCACTACTTTTTCCAAAGTATCCCGTCTCACTAAAACAACCTGCTTGTTTTCAATATCTTTTGGACCAACCTCTAAGCGGACTGGAATCCCCTTCATTTCATATTCATTAAACTTCCAGCCTGGCTTTTTATCGCTGGCATCGATATCAACACGAGCAGCTTTAGAAAGCGAATTTTTCAAATCATAGGCAAAATCAAGTACGCCTTCTTTATGCTGGGCAATTGGCACAATCATGACTTGGGTTGGAGCTGCCTTTGGCGGAATGACCAACCCGCGGTCATCGCCATGAACCATGATCAGGGCACCGATAATTCGTGTGGTAAAGCCCCAAGATGTTTGATGTACATACTGCAGTTTGCCATCTTTATCCGTATATTGAATATTGAACGCTTCGGCAAAGCCTGTACCAAAGTGGTGAGATGTGCCGGATTGTAATGCCTTGCCATCATGCATTAAGCTCTCAATCGTAAAAGTGGCCTTTGCGCCGGCAAATTTTTCTTTTTCCGTCTTCTGCCCTTTGACAACCGGAATCGCCAATATTTCCTCGCAGATAGCGGCATAAACATTCAGCATTTTGATGGTTTCTTCCATTGCCTCTTCGTCAGTGGCATGGGCAGTATGGCCTTCCTGCCATAAAAACTCCAAGGTTCTTAAGAATGGACGGGTTGTCTTTTCCCAGCGGACTACATTGGCCCATTGATTATATAGCTTTGGCAGGTCGCGATAGGAATGGATAATGTTGCTGTAATGCTCACAGAATAACACTTCAGATGTTGGACGGACCACCAGTCTTTCGGCCAGCTCCTCTGAACCGCCATGAGTTACCCAGGCCACTTCTGGTGCGAAGCCTTCTACATGATCCTTCTCCTTTTGCAGGAGACTTTCAGGGATAAATAATGGCATATAGACATTCTCATGTCCTGTTTCTTTAATGCGTCGGTCGAGTTCATTTTTAATATTGTCCCACAATGCATAACCATATGGGCGAATAATCATCGAACCACGAACACTTGAATAATCGATTAAGTCCGCTTTGGTGACGACATCTGTATACCATTGAGCGAAATCATCATCCATTGCTGTAATATCTTTTACAAATTCCTTTGCCATGTTTGACACCTCATTAATTATATAAATATAAAAAGACCCTGATCCTAACAAGGGACCAAGGCCTGGCGGTACCACCCTAAATTCATAAAGCAAATACTTTATACTCTCTCCATGATAACGGATTTTATCCGCATGTATCTTCAAAATATCCGATACAGAACTCGTGAGGCAGGTTCAAATGACTGTCTTAAGATACCTCCCACCAATAGCATCCTCTCTTGGTAAGACTGATTCATTTTACTAGTCCCCGTCATTGTTTCAATCTTATTTGGTTGAAAAAATTATATATTTCCCAAACCCAAAAGTCAATTCTTTATCAAAAGAATATTTTTATTGGATCATTCAGATGCCAAAAAAGGTGAAAGAAAGAGTCATAGAACGTTCAAATGCTGCCGCTTATATGCCCATTTCTTGCCTTTATAATTTATGTATATTGTAAATTTTATCGCCCGAGAGGTATTCACATGAATATATTTTACATTGCTTCATCAATAATTGTTGCTGCCATATCCACTTTTTCAATCTATCTTTTATATCATCATAAAACCAAGCTTGCCAAACAACATGGACTTATAGCTGCAATTGGCGTATCAGCAGCAACCGGGCTTTTGTCTGGCTGCATCATTGGTTTAGTTTCTGGAGAAATCTTTCTTGTCACTGGGACTAGCATGATTATAGGATTTATGATTGGATTTTTAGCAGGACATTCTTCAGGTTTGCCCGCTATTGTCTTAAGCTCCCTGTCAGGCCTAATGGGAGGAATCATCGGTGCCATTCTTGGTGCATTGCTCCAGTTTATAAATCCGGCTGTTTTACTCGGAATCCTATTAGGCTTCTATATCGTCATAATGGGAATGGTTGTTTTGTTTTTACTAGCAGAAACTAATGACAAAATTTTGGTACAAACAGATGAGTTATCACCCTTTGCCATAATCGCTGCCGGTATCTTACTAATCAGCCTGTTTCTTTTTCTATATAGCAGCGACATTGTGGAAATCCCTTCAGCATCAGGTACAGCGCAGGCCCAAGCGCAGCAAGAACTTGCTATTCAGCCAGAGGAAAATTCAGAAATTGACGCTTCGGATGAAACCGAGCCAAAAATAAACATCCTGGTTACCGAGAAAGGTTACACCCCAAATATCATCCGTGTTAAAAAAGGCAGTCTGGTAGAACTCCAAATTGAAACCCAATTGGAAGATAGCTGTTATACAACCTTTAACCTTCCTGATTTCAATATCCAAAATACGAATTTAAAGGCTGGCACAACAAATATTAGCTTTATAGCTGATAAATCTGGAGAATTTACGTACAGCTGCGGTATGAATATGCTAAAAGGAACCATCATCGTGGAATGATGGTTCCTTTCAAAAGCGCCCTGGCCGGCACCGTATGGCGTGGAGCTAGACAGTTCTCAAAGGCTAAAACTTTTATACTCCCTCATAAAAATAATGCTGTTGGGAGTCCAACAGCTTTTTACACTCAACTCTTCTGGGCTTTAGGAAATGTAATTTCAATTGCAGTACCTTTACCGATCGTGCTTTGCACCTTCGTTTTCCCTTGGTGCTTTTCAACAATCCATTTGGCAATCGAAAGCCCAAGACCCGTCCCCTCAGCTGCGGACCTTGCTTGGTCACTTTGATAAAACCGGTCGAAAATTTTAGGAATGTCTTCCTCTGGTATGCCAATACCGGTATCCTTCACCTGAAGAATGATGGAAGAATGAGTCTGCCTGCATGAAAGCAGGATTTCTCCTCCTTCATTGGTGTATTTCATCGCATTGTCGAGCAAAATGACAATCAGCTGATGAATCCTTTCTTTATCCGCATAAAAAGTAATGGCTTCACTCACATCTAATTGAAGAGACTTTTCTTGGTACAAGGCAATATCTTCAAATTGCTGAATAATATTCTTCAATAGTTCATCAACCTGAAAGGGCTGCTTATTCATTTCAATTTGATTCGAATCAGACCTGGCAAGAGTCAGCAAATTGGTGACCAGTTTCGATAGCCGCCTCGATTCAGCCGATATCGTGGAAATATCAAGGATTTTATCCTGCACCGTTGCGGAAGGTGAACGAAATAATATTTCAGTTTTAGCTTGGATCACCGCTAGGGGTGTTCTCAATTCATGAGATGCATCAGATACGAATTGCTGCTGCTTATCCCAGGCATTTTTGATGGGAACAAGTGCCCTGCCAGCTAAAAAATACCCTATGCCAATGGCACAAAGGACACCGGCGCCACAGCCAATGAGAATAATCAGCAAAAGGCGGTTCAGCAATTCTTTTTCAGAATCCACATTACGGATAAATTGTACCGTCAACTTCCCTAATTGCGGGTATTGCACCGCAACTGCAGCATACCGAAATGAATAATTCTCAATATCGATATCTACAAGCGTTTCTAATTTTTTCGGTTGAATCACAGCCTCCCTATTTTCAAAAATAAGGGCAGTCCGATCTTGGTCTGATAATAGATTCCCATTTTCATCCCAAATCAACGTCATGATTCGGGGGTCCCGGCGCATAAAACCAGGCACTTGCTCAACATTATTCTCCCTATATTCTCCTTTTGCACCTCTGGGATTTGTAAGCTGGTCTATGGACTCCATCAAAGATTGATTTACATCCTTATATAGCTGATGCTCCGTGTAAAGATAAACAGCACTGCCTAACAGGCCAATTAAAATGATAAAAACCAATGAATTTAAAAGTGTCAGTTTAATATGTGTCTGTCGGAACATTCGCAACTCCTACTCTTCTTGGAGCATATAGCCTACACCGCGAATCGTTTTAATATCCGCTTGATAGCCAAATGGTTCCAGTTTTTTTCGCAAATGGTGCATAAATACCTCGACAATGGCGATCGTGGTATCGGAATCAAAGCCCCAAACCCTGTCATAAATCTGTTCTTTAGTTAAAATGGCGCCTTTGTTTTGGATTAAATATTCCAGCAGCTCGTACTGCTTGGTGGTCAGTTTAACAGGTTCGCCATCCACATGAATATCCCTTTCTTTTCCAAACAATTCAATCCCCCGATATTGGATCGTTTGGTTTGTTGTTAAACTGCCGCTTCTTCTTAACAATGCGCGGATTCTTGCTTTTAATTCAGCTGCCTGAAACGGCTTGACCAAATAATCATCACCGCCGAAATCCAGCCCCTTGACACGGTCCTCCAAAGAATCCCTTGCCGTTAAAAAAAGCACAGGTATCTTTAATCCTTCCTTTCGGATTGTCTTTAACACTTCAAATCCATCTATTTCTGGAATCATCACATCCAAGACAATAGCATCATGAATATTTTGCATCGCTAAAAACATCGCATCTTCCCCATTCGATGCTTGATCGACTTCAAATTCATCTGATAATAACTGAACAATTGACTCTAATAATGGAAGGTTATCCTCAACGACTAATAAACGCATCTTTTTCCTCTCCTTACAAAGGCAAAAATCATTAATAATATTATATCTGAAAAATATAATGTCTCAAAGAAATTTCCTTTTATTTATTTTATTATTACTAGTGATGCTTAACTTTTTCTTAACCGTGTTTTTTCATATTGACTCAAGGATTTATTCGGCATATAGTTAAATATGTGAATAGTTAAACTATTTAACTATCTAGTAATCTGGGGGTGAATAGGATTGAATCATCAAACGATTCAACAACTAATTGATCGATATATATCGGTCTCATTCTCCGTAAACAAAAAAGCGGAGACCTTAATTAAAGGTGAAATCGGCAGCGAATTAACGAATGACCAGCACTACATATTAAGATACATTCGCAATCATGTAAGGTGCACCTCTTCTGAATTGGCGGATGCCTTTGATGTTAATAAGAGCGCGATCACGGCGATCATTAATAGAATGGCCGAACGAGGACTAATTGATCGAACAAGAGACCCCAATGACCGAAGAGTGGTTTACCTAACCTTAACTGAGGAAGGCAGCATTCTATATGAAACCTGCCAAGAAAAAATCGAGTTATTAGTCGAATCGATTATTACCCGATTTGACCAGGAAGAAATAACTAATTTTATCACCACTTATGAAAAATTGGCGCAAATATTAATCAAAAAGCAAAAGGAAGAACTGGGGGAATAAACGGATGAGGACGATCATCAAAGCAAAATGGCTGATTATTGCCGCTTGGATTGGGGTCATTGCCGGATTGTATTTTGCCGCTCCAAATATGGGCGAACTTGTCCGGGAAAAAGGGCAAATAACGGTTCCAGATGGCTATTCATCCACACTAGCCAATAAAATCCTTGCAGATGTGAAATCCGCGGAGAACAAAGGGAACGACCTGCAGACAGCATTAGTATTCCACAGCGAAAAAAAGTTAACGCAGGATGATTTGGACCGTGCAGAAGCCGCCATCGATAAAATTGAAAAAAACAAGGAAAAGCTGGGAATTACCGAAATCCTTACTCATTTCAATCAGGAGGAATTAGAAGACCAGCTAGTTTCTAGAGACGGAAAAACAATTCTAGTTTCGCTTAAAGTCACTGCAAATGGCCGAGAAGGAAAAGAAATTACTGAAGACCTTAATAAGGCCATTGATGATGTCAAACTAGAACATTACTATACTGGCAGTTGGATGATCAATGAAGACCTTATCACAAACTCACAAGAAGGCTTAAAAAAAACAGAAGGAATTACCGTCGTCTTCATTTTAGTCGTTTTATTGCTTGTGTTCAGATCGGCCGTTGCACCGGTCATTCCGCTAATTACGGTAGGCTTCAGTTATCTGGCGGCACAATCCATTGTCGCTATTCTAGTTGATACCGTTAATTTTCCCTTATCGACCTTTACGCAGATTTTCTTAGTAGCGGTCCTTTTTGGTATTGGAACGGATTATTGTATCTTGCTGCTTAGCCGTTATAAAGAAGAATTATCCAAGACTGATAATGTCATAGAATCGATTGCTGCCACATACCGAACGGCTGGAAAAACGGTTTTCTTCAGCGGTGCGGCTGTCTTAATCGGTTTTGCCTCAATTGGGTTTTCTACGTTCCAATTATATAAATCGGCTGCTGCAGTGGCAGTTGGTGTGGCAATCCTGCTGCTGGCACTCATCACCATTGTGCCCTTTTTTATGGCCGTATTAGGTAAAAAACTCTTCTGGCCATCGAAAGGAAAGATTGAACACGGTGATAGCAGGATATGGGGAGTAATGGGACGGTTTGCCCTCCTGCGTCCTTTGATTGCCTTTGTCATTGTGCTCATTGTGGCAGTGCCTTTTTTATTCACTTATCGTGATCAATTATCCTTTAATTCATTAGAGGAAATAAGTGATGATTATGCTTCAATAAAAGGCTATCAGACCATCGCCGATTCCTTTGGACCTGGAGACTCAATGCCCACTCAAATTGTTATTAAAAACGATGACAAGATGAATACTTCGGAATATATCGCAATCACGGAAAATATAAGTGAAGAACTAAGCAAAGTGGAAGATGTGAAATCTGTTCGTTCAATCACCCGTCCTACCGGAGAAACAGTGGATGATTTTTACGTTTCAAAACAAGCGGAAAGCCTTGGAGAAGGACTAGGCAAAGGAAATGACGGGATCAAACAAATCAGCGAAGGTCTTGCAGAAGCCAGCAGCCAGATGGCCGGAAGCCAGCCCAAAATGCAAGAAGCATCTGACGGCATCAGCCAATTAATTAAAGGCACGACAGACTTAAAAACTGGTGTCGGTTCACTCCAAACCGGCTTATCCCAAATTGAGAAAGGTTTAAAAGATGGTTCGATGGGTGCAGCGGAAGCACGTATTGGTTTAGAATTGTTGAAAACAAAGTCTGAAGAGATGCTAGCCGGAAGCAGAGAACTCCTGTCTGGATATAAGCAAGCAAGCTCTGGACTTGCAGCGCTGACAGGCCAATACAAAACCGTTGCATCCAGCCTCGAAAATCTGAAGAATAATTTACTAGCAGTTACTCAAAGTCTTTCCAATTTGGAAACCAAGTACAACCTTAAAGATGATGACGATTATAAAACAATTAAAAAAGCCATTCAAGGTGAAGGCAATGAACCTGGCGCTCTGACTCAAACAATGATTGCAGCTGGCACACTAAGCCAATTAAATGCTGGTTTAGAAAAAACTCAAGCAGGACTTGATACTGCCAATACTAATTTTGCAATATTAATAGAAGGCCAACAGCAGCTTGTCAATGGAATGGAGCAACTCATTGAAGGCTTAGGTCAGCTGGAGGCAGGACTCAATCAAATGAGCAGCGGCCAAGGGCAAATTATCTCCCAGCTACCGAAATTCTCTGGCGGCCTGGGTGGGCTGGCAGATGGGCAGGAACAGCTTCTCACAGGATTTCAATCCATTGGCGGCCAGCTCACTCAATTAACTGATGGATTGGTTCAGAGTGCTGACGGTCTTACGGAGGTTTCAAAAGGGTTGGATTCTGCTCAAAATTATTTATCTGATGTTTCAGAACAAAAACAAAATGGATTTTATATACCTCAAGATACGTTAGAGGGAGAAGACTTCGCAAAGGTACTCGATACCTATATGTCAAAGGACCGCAAGGTCATGACGATGGATGTTGTCTTTAATAAAAATCCTTATTCAAATGAAGCGATCAAACAAATCCCTGCCATTGAGGAGGCAGTGGAGCGGGCTGTAAAGGATACGAAACTGGAAAATGCCCAGGTTGCTGTTGGCGGTGTATCCAGTATGCACCATGATTTGGATACAATCTCCAAGTCAGATTATTCCAGAACAGTGATTTTCATGCTGACTGGAATTGCGATCATCTTAGTGATTTTACTCCGTTCGTTTATTATGCCTTTGTATTTAATTGGTTCATTAATTCTTACCTATTATACCTCGATGTCCATTTCTGAATTGATCTTTATTAATTGGCTGGGGTATACGGGGATTAGCTGGGCTGTACCTTTCTTTGCCTTTGTAATCTTAATCGCACTTGGCATTGACTACAGCATCTTCTTGATGGACCGGTTTAATGAGTATCGTGAATGGCCTGTCCAGCAGGCTATTCACGAATCGATGAAGAAAATGGGAACAGTCATTATTTCAGCCGCTATCATCTTAGGCGGCACATTTGCAGCCATGATGCCATCAGGTGTACTCTCATTACTCGAGATCGCCACGATTCTGTCAATCGGTCTTGCACTCTATGCATTGGTCGTTTTGCCTTTATTCGTTCCAGTCATGGTTAAAACCTTTGGCAAAGCAAACTGGTGGCCATTTATGAAGCCAAACGAAACTAAAAAATAACGTCCGGGAACACGCTCGATGCAGCGTGTTCTTTATTTTTGAAGTATCTCCGCTTCCTATCACCATTGTTCAAACACAACAACAACAAATACGAATATTCAAAAAATTCTTTTTTCTCACAAACAATTGTTATATAATATAACCGTCAGATTAAGGGGGGATTTTATGGAGAATTTTGTGGATTGGTTAAATGATATCATTTGGAGTCAGGCACTTATTTATTTATGTTTAGGGGTTGGTGTATTTTACACAATTGCCACAAGGTTTGTTCAAGTACGGCACATGAAGGATATTGTAAAGCTAATGTTTAAGGGAGGAAAATCTGAAGCTGGCATTTCATCTTTCCAAGCATTGTCACTTGCCTTATCTGGGCGTGTTGGTACAGGGAATATCGCTGGGGTAGCAACAGCTATTGCATATGGAGGACCTGGTGCCGTATTTTGGATGTGGGCCATGGCATTCTTAGGGGCAGGATCTGCCTTTATTGAATCTGCCTTAGGCCAAATTTATAAGGTGAAAAAGGATGGCCTATTCCGAGGCGGCCCTGCGTTCTACATTGAAAAAGGACTAAATATTAAGTGGTATGCCGCCTTATTCGCGATAGTAACTGTGCTGGCAACTGGAGTCTTATTGCCTGGAGTTCAGGCAAATAGTATTGCTCAAAGTGCAAAGACTGCTTTTAACATTAGTCCAGCAGTTACAGGAATTATTATAGTAGCTTTACTTGCCATTATTATTTTTGGCGGTGTGAAAAGGATTGCCCGTGTGGCCGAAATGGTGGTTCCATTTATGGCAATTGGGTATATCATCGTTGCCCTAGTTATAACATTTATGAATGCAGCTGAAATACCGGGTGTTTTTAAGTTAATTTTTACAAGTGCATTTGGTGCCGATGCAGCATTCGGCGGAATTTTAGGGGCTGCTATTTCTTGGGGAGTAAAACGGGGAATCTATTCAAATGAAGCCGGACAAGGTACTGGACCGCATGCTGCTGCTGCTGCCGAGGTATCACACCCAGCGAAGCAAGGCATTGTCCAAGCATTTTCCGTTTATGTTGACACCCTTTTGGTTTGTTCAGCAACTGCTTTTATGATTATCATTACAGGCATGTATAATGTAACTCCTGAAAATCAAGCGCCAATTGTCAATAATCTTGGCGACATGGAACCGGGTCCCGGTTATACCCAAGCAGCAGTAGAAGCGGTATTTCCTGGTTTTGGAGCACCTTTTGTAGCTATTTCATTATTCTTCTTCGCCTTTACAACGATTATGGCTTACTACTATATGGCAGAGACAAACCTTGCCTTTATTAATCGAAAGAATAATCGGCCTTGGTCTGTATTTCTATTAAAAGTAGTTATTTGCAGCATGGTTTTCTATGGCAGTGTTAAAACAGCATCACTAGCATGGGGCTTGGGAGACGTTGGTGTTGGAAGCATGGCATGGTTGAATATTATCGCGATTCTACTGCTGACTAAGCCTGCCTTAAGGGTTCTCAAAGACTATGAATCTCAGCTTAAAGCTGGCAAGGACCCTATTTTTGACCCAGCCAAACTTGGGTTTGATCATGCTGATTTCTGGGAAAAGGAATATACTCCGATCACAGAAGAAAAGACAGGTTGACTTAACTTTTGTATATAAACAAAGGACTGACCCATTGTGTCAGTCCTTTAATTTGTGGAAGCAAGCAAATAGTCATAAACAAATTTTCCAATCCTGCTGATTGCCTGTCTTGCCATAAATGCATCCTCAAGTTCATTTGTTAAGATGGCTGCATAGGCTTTTTTATTCTTATACCTTAAGATTGCGCAGTCATTTTCAACCATCGGCAGACCGCCTGTCTTATTCGCCACATAAATTTTGTCTAGATCCATCAAGGCAGGGATCTTATCCTGAAACTGCTGAGCATGCATAATATTTAAGGCAAGGTTCCTGCTTTTCTCTGAAAGCATGCTTTTTTCATTGATTGCTTTTAGGCACTGAATCATGTCGCCAGCTGTAGTTACATTATCAATACCCAGTTCTTTCGCGCCAAAATCCATCATTTTTCGTTGTAAAGCCGTTTTAGTAAGTCCCAATTTTTTTATGGTGGAATTGATTGAAACGATTCCCAATCGATCGATTAGCATATTGGTGGCTGTATTATCTGAGACTGTAATCATTAATGCCATTAAATCCAATATTGATAATCTGGCGTCAGAAGAAAGGATCTGAAGCACTCCAGAACCGCCTGTCCTATTTTCAATGCTGACCAAATTATTTAAATTCAGCGTTCCAGCATCACTTTGACGAAGGGTTTCTATTAAAATGGGAATTTTAATGACACTGGCAGAAGAAAAGACCTCCTCGGAATGATGATCGATTCTCTCATTTCCTATTTCAATTGCCAGGCCGATCCTTCCCTTAAAGCTTTTTAGTTCTTCCGCTATTTTCACCTTTAATGGATCCATCGCTACCTCGTTGCGGCGACCTGAGAGTAATCTTGTCCGCCTGATTTATCTTTGTCATATAAGTGACAGGCAACAAAATGATTTTTCTCAAGTTCCTGCCAAGCTGGGCGCTCCTTCGCGCACACTTCCATCGCCATTGGGCAGCGTGTTCTAAATACACAGCCGCTCGGCGGATTAATTGGACTTGGCAATTCCCCTTGTAAAATAATTCTTTCTCGTTTATCCTCAATATCCGGATCAGGAATCGGAATGGCTGAAAGCAGAGCCTGCGTATAAGGGTGCATCGGGTTATGATATAATTCGCTGCTGGTTGTTAACTCCACTAAATGTCCTAAATACATAACACCAATTCTATCACTAATCTGTTTTACCATCGACAGGTCATGGGCAATGAATAGGTAGGTTAACCCTTTCTCTTGCTGCAGCCGTCTTAATAAATTTACAACCTGCGCTTGCACTGATACATCCAGCGCCGAAATCGGTTCATCAGCAATGATAAATTCAGGATCAAGTGCCAATGCTCTTGCAATTCCAATACGCTGGCGCTGCCCTCCGCTGAATTCATGCGGATAACGGCTGGCGTGTTCCTTGGTTAACCCAACATCCTCCAAGAGCTGGTAGACTCTTTGCAGCCGTTCTTGCTTACTTGCATACATTCCATGGACTTCCATAGGTTCGGAAATAATTTCGGCAACGGTTGATCTAGGGTTTAAGGAAGCATACGGGTCTTGGAAAATCATTTGCATTTGCCGATGAAATTCAAATCGTTCTTTCTTGTTAAACGAATGGATATTCTTCCCATTAAAAACAACTTCCCCATCGGTCACATCATATAATCCGATAATTGTTCTTCCAGCAGTGGATTTTCCGCAGCCAGACTCCCCGACAATCCCTAATGTCTCCCCTTTATTAATATGGAACGAAATTCCATCGACTGCTTTGAGAATTTCATTTTTTCCAAGACTAAAATGTTTTTTTAAATTTTTCACTTGTAATAAAGCCTGCTTTTCCATGCTATTCCTCCGTATCCAGCCAGTAGCGTCTTGCTGTGCATAGCTCTTGTTCATAAATGGTTCCTGCCAGCTTGATAATCTCCACGTTTTTTCCGGTCTTCGGAGAGTGAAGCAATTTTCCTTCCCCATAATATATGCCCACATGGTGAATCTTGCCTTTCCCCTGCTCATAGGCAAAAAACAGGAGATCTCCTGGCTTCATTTCAGATAATGGCACATTTTTTCCGCCTTTTGCCTGCTCATGTGCATCCCTGGGAATGGTATAGCCGTTTGCCTTACACATGGAATAACTCAACCCTGAACAATCATAACCGTAGCAGCTCATGCCTCCCCAAAGGTACGGCAGCCCTAAAAATTGCTCTCCTGCGGCTACAATATCCTTACCAGTTCCTTTATATCGCTCTCTTAAACTTTCAAATATTACAACATGTTCCCAATCAAAAGCGCCCATTCCATCTGGAGTCCTTACCCATACCTTGTCATTCTCTTCTTTTAAAAGAGGCAATATGGTTTGATAGGAAAGTTCCAGAGGCTGTTCCTTTATTAATGCAGCTTTAGGTTTTACGACAACAGCCACTGGTCCATTATGCAAATTCCAGTCACTTTCACACTTGATGATCTGTGAAATAGGTACCCAGCCTGGATAGCCTAATTCATGTTTCGTTGTAGGCTGTTCTGGAATTAAAACTTGGGCCCATCCGTCTTTTTCTTCAACCAGCAATACTTCCTGCCCATATAGAAGCTGAGTTTGGACTAGATTATCATTACATAAGCTCAACCTGGCATCATAGGTTAAACCGTTTAACCAATCATCGAGATGAACAGGATTCGTTAATGAGTCCCAGTCCATTTCTCTTGCAGAATCAAAGGATGTCCATACGGTTGCGACCGACACATTGACAAGCCATTTTTCCAATTTTAAATACCTCCATCTAATTTGACTTGTTTTATGCCCAGACCAGGTTCTCCAGGCAATGTAATATGCCTGCTATTATATTGTATGCCTCCGTCAACATTGTCTTTTGCCAGCATTAACGGCGCATCAAAATCATAACGGGTAATATTCTGTTTGCTTGCCGCAAAATGGGCTGCAGCGGTCAGTCCAATCTTCGTTTCAATCATGCTGCCAACCATACATTCCACACCACATGTTTCAGCCAGTGCATTGATGACTTGCGCTTGGTAGATTCCCCCTGCTTTCATTAATTTTATATTGATCAAATCCGCACTTCTTGTTGTTAATACTTGAAACGCTTGTTTTGGAGTAAAGACGCTTTCATCCGCCATAATAAGCGTTTCAACGTGATCTGTGACCTGTTTAAGTCCTTCGATATCAGCCGCTTTCACAGGCTGTTCAACTAGTTCAATACCTAGCCCGCTATCCTCAAGCTTTCGAATCGCCCGGATTGCATCCTTAGGCGTCCATCCTTGATTCGCGTCCAAACGCAGTTTTATATCAGCACCGATTCGATTCCTGATTTCCTTAATTCTGTCGAGATCTTTCTCAATATCATCTTTTCCTACTTTTACCTTTAAGACATTAAAACCGTTTTGAACATAGCGGACCGCATCCTCACCCATTTCTTCCGGTCCGTTGACACTTACGGTGAAATCCGTTTCCACCTTTTTTTTATGGCCGCCCAAAAATTGATACAAGGGCAGCTTGCAAAATTGTGCCAGGCAGTCGTACAGCGCCATATCCACCGCGGCTTTGGCACTGGAGTTTCCAACTAAAATAGTTCTCAACCCTTGAAAAATCAATTCATAGTTTAATAGGCTCTTTGTGAGGATAAATGGTTTTATCACTTCATGGATAGCCGATTCTATGCTTAAAATACTATCACCTGTAATGACCACAGTTGGCGGAGCCTCACCCCAGCCAACAATTCCATTATCACAGGTAATCTTTACATAAACAGATTCTGCGGTTGTAACGGTCCTTAAAGCCGTTTTGAAAGGTTTAATCAGCGGCACTGCCACTCGATAGGTTTCCACACGCTCAATCTTCATTATTATCAGTCCTTTACAAGATGCCGCTTTCGACAAAGAGTCTCTTTTCATATGTGTCCAATGCTGCCTCCACACCAAGAGGGATGGTTATGTTTGGATTGCAATGGCCCATTTGAAATCCTTTAACAGCAGGTTTCCCTGCACGTTGCACATAATATCGAATTACTTCTTCCAAAGATAACGTATTCTCCCTTTTTGACCCGGCATCACTAAAATCACCCACTAAAATACCGCATGCCTCCGTAAGCTTCCCGGCCATTAGCAATTGATTCAACATTCTGTCCACTGAACGCGGTTCTTCATGCACATCCTCTAAGAACAACAACTTCCCTTTTGTATCCAATTCAAACCTTGTGCCCAGAGTGCTTACAATGAGTGCCAAATTCCCGCCGACAAGCTCTCCGCTTGCTTGGCCTTTGACTATAACTTCTAATGGTGATAGTTCCTCTGTATAGTCCAATCCCTTTGGTTCGAATAATTGCAAATACCCGTCCATGGAAAGCTGATTGACATCATCCTGACCGATATCTGATGCCAGCATTGGACCATGAAAGGTGACAAGTCCGGTCTCCTGGCGGATACTCGTATGTAAAAACGTAATATCACTATACCCCCAGAAGATCTTAGGGTTATTTTTTATGATTTGATAATCAATCTCTGAGGCAATTCTTCCAGTCCCATATCCGCCGCGTGCACAAAAGACTGCCTTTACCTCCTGATCCAAAAACATTTCATGCAAATCGTCCAGTCTTTCTTTGTCTGTACCTGCTAAATAGCCATATACTTGTTTGACGCTTTTGCCGATTTTGACATTTAGCCCTAGATTCTTCAAAAATTGAATTCCTTTTTCTAGGCCCTTTAAGTCTGGCGGACTGGCCGGTGCAATTATGCCAACTGTATCTCCTAGATGGAGCCGCTCTGGCTTTATTCTGCTCATTTGCCATTCCCCCTCTCTAAAATTCTATTCTTTTAGGACAAAAGGGATGTTCAATCGAACACCCCCTTTGATCCCCCTTACTTCTTATCAGCCCATTTTAATTCTAAATAGCCAACCGGATGACGAACCACACCAGTCACATCTTCGTTTTGCAAGTAAACTTGGTTATAGAAGTGAATTGGTATAATTGGCATTTCATCAAACAGGATCTTTTCAGCTTGATACATCATTTCGAACCGTTTCTTTTCATCTTTTTCAAGTTTGGCTTCTTGGATCAAATTATCAAACTCTGCGTTGCTCCAGCCGGTACGGTTCATGGAAGAGCCGGTAACGAAGTTTTCTAAGGAGTTAATTGGATCAGCATAATCATTAAGGAAAGAGCTTCTTGAAAATTGTAAGTTTAATGCTTTTTGCTCATCTGTAAACACATTGCTTTCCATACCAGCCAATTTAATGTCAACCCCAAGGTTTTCCTTGATCATTTGCTGTACCGCTTCAGCCATTTTCTGATGAATATCACTTGTGCTGTATGTCAAGGTAACTTCCGGAAGTGTCGTATAGCCTTCTTCCTCCATTCCTTTTTTCAATAATTCTTTTGCTTTTGCTGCATCTGTTTTGACCAAGTCACCGCTAGTTTTACGGAAGTCTTTGCCATCTGCATCATTAAAGCCTGGTGAAACAAAACCATACGCAGGTTTTTCTTGATTTCTTGTAACGCGTTCGACGATTTGTTTTTGGTCAATCGCCATGGCGAACGCCTTTCGGATATTGGCATTTTGGAACGGTTCTTTTGTTACATTTAACCGATAGAAATAAAGGCCTGCTTGGTCTTCCACCTTTACATCCCCGTCTTTGAACAGCTTTTCAGCAAGTTCTGGCGGTACGTCAGAAGAGTCGAGTTCACCTGTTGTAAACATTTGATATTCAGTATTGTCATCATCAACCATTGCCCAGTTAATTTTGTCAATTTTAACATTTTTAGCATCCCAATATTTGTCGTTCTTCACCATTACAAAGTTGCTGTCATGGTTCCATTCAGATAATTTATAGGGGCCATTCGCCACAAATGTGTCTGCCTCAGCAAACCATTCTGGATTTTCCTTTGCCACTTTTTCATTAATCGGGAAGAAACATGGATTAGTGATGACACTTAAGAAGTAAGCCTGCGGACTAACTAAAGTGACTTCAAACGTTTTCTCATCCACGGCTTTAACCTTAACATCATCTGCTGACCCAGTGCCATTATTGTAAGCCTCTCCGCCTTCAATGAAATAGGCCAGGAAGGCTGCAGAAGAAGCGGTATTAGGATCTAATAATCGTTTCCAAGCAAATACAAAGTCGTTGGCTGTTACATCATCGCCATTTGACCATTTGGCATTTTCACGAATGTGGAAGGTGTAAGTTTTACCATCGCTGGATACATCCCATTTTTCAGCCATGGCTGGCTTTGGCTCGTGCGACTCATCTAAACGAGTCAAGCCCTCCATTAAGTTATTCAGTGCATTCCAAGAAACCGCATCAAAACCAATTGGCGGGTCAAAAGAGGTTGGTTCTTGACCATTGTTCCAATTTAATACTTTTTCTGCTTTTTCTCCTGATTTTCCTTTATCGTTTTTTGGTTCGCTGCCGGCATCTTTATTAGCTGTACAAGCAGCTAATGCAAACGCCAACATTACAGCAGTCAAAATGGCTAAAAGCTTTTTCATGGTTTACCCCCTAGTTTTTTTATATTAAATTTTTGAAACCAATTGTTTTGCCCGCTCATCCTGAAGCCAGCAATCAACAGCATGTTGATTCGTCAATTGTGTTTGAAACGGGTAGACTCTTTCACAAACCTCCATGGCATACGGACAGCGGGCAGCAAATGCACAGCCAACTGGCGGCAAAAACAAATCTGGAGGAGTTCCCGGTATTGGAATTAATTCCGCTTTTTCCATATCCAACCGAGGTACGGACTGCAGCAGCCCCTGTGTATATGGATGCTGCGGGTTATAAAAGATCTCACGCCTTGAGCCAATCTCAACAATTCTCCCGGCGTACATCACCGCTATTCGGTCGGCAACCTGGGCGACAACCCCTAAATCATGGGTAATTAAAATAATCGATACACCCGTTTTTTTCTGAATATCACGAAACAGGTCGAGGATCTGTGCCTGAATCGTTACGTCAAGAGCAGTGGTCGGTTCATCAGCAATTAACACATCTGGCCGGCAAACGAGAGCCATAGCGATGACAATCCGCTGTCTCATCCCGCCGCTAAATTGATGCGGGTATTGCTTAAGCCGAATTTCCGGATTTGGAATTCCTACGAGATTTAACATTTCAAGTGCCACGCGTTTGGCTTGATCATTAGAGAGATGCTCATGCTGCTTAATCCCTTCCATAATCTGGTCACCGATTGTCAGCGTTGGATTTAAGGCTGTCATTGGATCCTGGAAAATCATAGAAATATTCGCCCCGCGAATTTTCCTCATTGCTGGTTCCTTTAGTTTAATTAAATCTTGATTCTTAAAAAGAATTTCACCACCGGTAATCTTGCCTGGCGGATTGGGAATTAATTTCATAATGCTTTGCGAAGTGACACTTTTCCCGCAGCCTGATTCCCCAACAATTGCTAAGGTTTCCCCTTTATGTAAATCAAAACTGACTCCGCGGACAGCTTTCACTTCACCGCCATATGTTGAAAAGGATACGTGAAGATCTTTAACCTGAAGTATTTTTTCCATGCTGCTACCTCCTCAACTTCGGATCCAAGGCATCCTGCAGCCCGTCACCTAAAACATTAAACGCAAACATTGTTAACGAAATAAATAAAGTCGGGAAGAAAAGCCTCCACCAATAGCCTGATAGAATGGTAGATAATCCATCATTGGCCATGACTCCCCAGCTGGCATGCGGCGCTTGAATGCCCAGGCCGATAAAGCTTAGAAAGGCTTCAGCAAAAATCGCTGATGGTATCGTTAGTGTCATTTGCACGATGATGGGGCCCATCGTATTAGGCAGCAAATTTTTTCGGATAATTCGAGATGTTTTCGTTCCAAATGTTTTAGATGCCAGGACAAATTCATAGTTTTTAATTTGGAGAACTTGTCCTCTGACGATCCTCGCCATCCCTACCCATCCTGTTATCGATAACGCCAGAATAATCGTCGTTAATCCAGGGCCTATTACGACCATAACAAGAATCACAACCAGCAAATAAGGAAGTCCATACAAAATTTCTACAAACCGCATCATCAGATTATCAACACGGCCCCCCTTGTAGCCAGCGATGCCGCCATATGTTACCCCGATGATAAAATCGATTAGGGCAGCCATTAGCCCGACAAACAAGGAAATGCGGGCGCCATAGGCAGTACGGGTAAATACATCTCTTCCCAAATCATCAGTCCCAAACCAGTATTTACTGGATGGCGGGATATTTTGATCCAGTAAGGTTTGCTTCTCTACCGTATGTGGAGAAACAATCGGGCCAAATATAGCAAATAATGCAAGTAATATAAGGAAAAACAATCCTGCCATCGCTAATTTGTTTTTTAACAGCCGGTGCCATGAATCCTTCCAGTAGGATAAACTGGGCCTGACGACTGCTTCTGCGTCGTTTATGTTTTGATTTTTGCGCACAAACCACTCATCTGGTATTTCGGGCGAAATATTTACGTTTTCCTGTTTACGCAGTTCCATTATTTCGCCTCCCTTTTATTAAGTTTTATTCTAGGATCCAAGATTCCATATGCAAAATCTACTAGAAGCAGCATAAAGATCAAAATCGCACTGTAAAATATCGTAGTTCCCATTATAACTGGATAATCACGATTATTGATACTGTCGACAAAATATTTGCCCATGCCCGGAATGGCAAATATTTTTTCGATGACAAACGTTCCCGTTAATATGCTTGCTGCTAATGAACCTAATACAGTGACAACAGGCAATAAGGCGTTTCTTAAGGCATGTTTAAACACAATTTTGACCGGTGACAGCCCTTTAGCCTTAGCTGTTTTAATGTAGTCCTGGGTTAAGACCTCAAGCATGCTTGAACGGGTCAGCCTGGCGATAATTGCCATCGGCCCCGTAGCCAGCGCTAAGATTGGCAATACCATATGCTTAGGACTCTGCCACGTTGCAACCGGGAAAATCGGGAAATTTACCGCAAGCTGCTGGATTAATAGAGTCGCCATAACAAAGTTTGGAATCGAAATCCCGATAACGGCGATACTCATTGCCAGATAATCAATGAATCCATTATGCCGAAGGGACGCAATAACACCTAAGGCAATTCCGGAAATGATCGCAACCAGGAGTGTATAAAAGCCTAGTTCAAACGAAACAGGAAATCCCCTGCCAAGCATGTCGTTTACGGTTTGGGATGATTTTTTGATTGATGGGCCCAAATCTCCTTGGACAAGTTGTTTTAAATAATTGCCATATTGAACTAATAGCGGCTTGTCCAGATTGTAATAGGCCTCAAGATTTTTTTGTACCGCTTCATTGGTTCTTCTTTCCTCATTAAAAGGAGACCCAGGAACGGAATGCATTAAGAAAAATGTCCCAGTAATTATCAGCCACAAAGTTATGATCATGGAGACCAGCCGTTTCATATAATATGTATTCACGTATGACCACTTCCTAACAGTATGTTGTTCTCATTACTAACTCGGCCATGACAAGCCATACTTGGCAGACTTCTTGAATCTATTATTAACCATCACTTCCTCCGCTTCTAACAAATCCGAAGTGATTTCAAAATTATTGCTGGTGTAATAATTCGATTGCTTGCACACAATGCTTGGCTCCCATTTTGGTCCATCTCCTGTACGTGGAAATTCCCTCTAAATCAAGGCGAAAGTTTCTCTAGTCTCCCCCTTCGTTTAAATTTCTCTATTTTCTAAATATTATAGAATAATATTCAATTTAATTCAAACTGTTCTTAAAATAAATAGCGAAAAATGGAATTAAGCATGTAAGAAATTCTCACATACTCATTCAAAAAAATAATTCGGTCTCTTTAAATTTCCACTATTAGTTAAATACATTTATAATAAAAGTAACAATGAATATGGATTGGAAGTGAGAATTTTGGGTGTTTCATTAAGTAAAGGCCAGAAAGTAGATCTAACCAAAACCCATCCCGGATTGCAAAATGTAGTCGTTGGGCTTGGCTGGAATATCGGCAGCGGTTCTAATTTTGATCTAGATGCATCCGCATTTTTATTAGGGCAAAATGGAAAAGTACAAAGTGATCAGGATTTCGTGTTTTATAATAATCCTTCCGGAGGGAATGGTTCGATTATATACAGCGGCGATAACCGTGTCGGATCAGGGATTCGGGACGATGAGCAAATCCGTATCGACCTAAAGCTCGTTCCGCCCCATATCCACCGGATCGCCTTTACCATTACTATTCATGATGCACAAATAAAAGGTCAAAATTTTGGACAAATATCCGATTCCTACGTCAGGATTTTTAACGAAGTAACGCAAGAGGAATTATTGCGCTTTAATTTAGGAAGGGATTTCACTGTTGAGACAGCCATTGTGGCGGCGGAATTATACCGTCATAATGGAGAATGGAAGTTTAATGCGATTGCCAGCGGCTTTCAAGGCGGTTTAGCTGCATTGTGCCATAATTTTGGCATCGAGGTGGATGACCCGCCAGCAGCTACTACACCACAGTCCTATCAGCAGCAGCCATCCTGGCAGACAGGCCAAAACAATTATGACCCTTACAGGCAAAGCCAGGCGAATCAGAATGCCTACCAACAGCAGCAGCCGGTTCATTTGCAGCCGGACTCTTCTTATCAACAACCCGGCTATGGTTACTCGGCACCTGCTTTTCCTTCTGCTGCACGCTTTTCCCAATCATATGGCGGAGACGAAATTGTCTGCCCTCGCTGCCATTCAACCAACGTACGCACAGGAAAAAAGGGATTTGGGTTAGGAAAGGCTGCGATTGGTGGATTAATTCTAGGTCCTGTCGGATTGCTTGGAGGGTTTATTGGACAAAACCAACTGAAATTTACCTGCATCCAATGCGGAAACACCTGGTCTCCATCGCAAACTGATTATGCAGAGTGGGCGAACAGCCAAAAGCGAAAAGCACAGGAATTATTTAATCGCTATAAAAGCCAGGATGTCATGGATGCTGTGGTCGCTGCCTGCGCTTTAGTATCGATGGCAGATGGGTATCTGGATGCTTCAGAGCGCCAGAAGATGCTGGACTTTATCCATCAGAGTGAAGAATTGCGGGTGTTTGATACCAACAAGGTGATTCAAAAATTCAACCTTTATATTTCCAAACTGCAAAATGACCGTATGCTTGGAAGGGCTGATGCTTTTAAATCACTTGGAGCCATTCGGTCGAAGCCTGAAATAGCCAGGCTGGTGGCCCGGTATTGTATTGCCATTGGTTATGCGGATGGGAATTTTGATCACAATGAAAAGCAAATGGTGTCAGATATATGCCGCGAACTCGGTTTAAATCCGGCAGAATTCTTATCTTAGATGAAAAAGAGGCTGATAATCAGCCTCTTTTTCATCATTTATCTTTCCAAATCCGTTTATTGTCCGCTCGAGTTGTCAATCCTAGAGCATCTAATTTTTCCAAGAATGGAATGATATACTTCCTGGATAAATCAAGTATATCCTTTGCATCCCCCACCTCAAAGTCCAGACCGGTTTGATCTTTGAGCTTTGAAACGGCTTCTTTAAATACATCTCCATGATAGGTAAATTGGTCATCAAGCACGACAATTTGCTCTGTATCTTCAAAAAACCGTTTTAGATCACCACTAAGCTGGTCTGGAATACCCGCTGAAGCGAAATAATCATTCAGGTAGCGAACCTTCAATCCATCACGCTTTAATTCATCCAACAAGGTTTCAGCTCGTTTCGCCCAACTATTCGGTACACGGGGAATGAAATCCTCTAATGCAACGAATTGCCCGCTCCGTTTAAATGCGTGGTGCGCAATTCCATTTTCAATCACAAAATCCAACAGCGGCTTGGGAAATTTTTTTTGCAGCGTTTGAATGATTTCAGCTTTATTGAGCCCTGGCTTCATCGGAAACTGATGATGGAAATCCTGCAATCGATCATATATGTCTTCTTCAATAGAATGAATTAAAATCCTAAGCGTATATTCTTTGCCGTTATAAAAGACAAAATCTGCCGCGTCTAACTGGGCAGTAATCGCAGCTTCATCTAGTGCTGTCCGTTTTATTAACTCATGAACAGGCAGGCTTTTTGCCTCCAGCAATGCGGCAGTAATCCTTTCCTTCGGGGAACCCACTTTTTTCTTTTCGAGTTCTTCAATGGTTTGGCTGCCAAACCGATATTTATTTCCCCTCGGGTCAATCACCCAGCCGCCGCCAATCGTTTCTTGGGGACTTGGCCTCCGCAAAATGAAGCGGTCGCCGCGCTTTGTCAATATTTCTTCTTCAAGCCGAAGCTGGCAGAGAATTTCGCCATTTTCCTCTTTTACTTCATTCCTGTCAAAGAAAACGATCCGTCCCATCACCTCAGAAGTGCCAATATGAAGCTTTATCGGCATCCTTTGTTTTATGATATGATCCAGTTCATCGACAAGCTGAATGGCTACATCAATGATTTTCGTGACAATAAAGTGTTCCGATGAAACAAGCACATCGCCCCGTTCCACCTCTTCTTTTGCCACACTTGACAAATTGATAGCTGCCCGCTGGCCTGCATAAGCTTTTACAGCTTGTTTGTGGTGGACCTGTATTTGTCTAGCCCGTACCTCCTGCCCCTTTGGCATGATGGTTAATGCCTGTCCTTCCTCCACTGTCCCTTCATAGACAGTCCCGCGTACCACGGTTCCTTGGCCTTTTACTGTAAACACTTGGTCAATCGGCAGACGAAACGCTCCTTTAGCATCACGCATCTCTTGGTCTTTGAGCCTTGTAATGATCAGCTCCCGAATTTGATCAATTCCTTTTTTGGAGAGGCTGTCTACCAAAACAAATGGGGAATTTTCAAATACCGTTCCTTTTAATTCCTCAAGGATATCATCTTTGACCAGTTCAATGAACTCCTTATCTACCCGATCGATTTTTGTAATAGCAATAATTCCATTCTTAACGCCTAAAAATTTCAAAATCTCAAGATGCTCCCGAGTCTGCGGCATAACTCCCTCATCAGCCGCAACAACAAGTACGACTAAATCAATTCCTGCTACGCCAGCAATCATTTGGCGGATGAACCGTTCATGTCCAGGAACATCAATGACGGAAATTTGAAGTTCTTCATCCTCATATAACGGAGCAAAACCAAGCTCTATTGAAATTTGCCGTTCCTTCTCTTCTTTCAGACGATCGGTATCAACATTTGTTAACGCCTTTGTCAGCGATGTTTTTCCATGGTCAATATGCCCTGCCATACCAATTGTAAAAAATCTTTTTTCCAAGCTTGCCACCTTCTTTACCGGTCTTCCTCTTAACTGTAGCCTGATTGGCGGGATTGTTCAAGTGTCGAATTTTAAACAGATAGAAGCGCTCCATAGGCACCAGAGAATTCCCCATTGTTCAAAAATAGGGGAAATAGTCCAAACACTGCCAGATAGTTTGCAAGTGTTGTTTTTAAAAATGGATTATCAATTAAAGTACTGCCAATCAAGACAATATTCTTTACTGTTAATGCAGCATCTATATCCGATGAAGCTGTTGTTGCCTTAAACCAGCTTAGCACTTCATCTGCCTTCTCTATTGGATATTTTTTATAGTGAATACGATTGTTTTCTTTATAAGCAATTTTTAATAGGGACCCTCCTGCATCAATACCTGCTTTTATTTCTGGCATGCCCATCACTCCTAGAATTCATTTACCTACTTTTTTGACACCTAGTGTTGATTTCCTGCCAAACCCATTAAAAAACCCCATTCTTCTTTCAAATAAGATGGGGTTGTTCCTTATCATATAAGTCTGCTGCCATTCTTTTTTTTTCAAACTTACTAATGTAGAAGCCAGGAGCTACTTCGATATCGCCTGTCAGCCGAAACCTGTGTTTTAAATATAATTTTTTGGCCGGGATGTTCTCCTTACCTGTTGATACATAGATCACATCAAAATCAGGGTATTCTTCCTCGACAGCAGCCAATAGTTTTTGGGCAATCCCTCTTCGAAAAAATTGGGGATGGACTGCCAATCGGCAAATGGTGAGCTTTTGTCCGTTGGCAGTATAGGAAACTGCCCCGATAATCTCATCCTCTTCAAAAAAACCGATAAAAGTTTCGCCGCATTCCATAAAATCAGCCAGCGTTTCCTTTAAAGGGGGAATCTCGTAAAAGTTAATTAACTTTGCTTCCACCAAATAGGCTTCCCGCTGCAGGACATATAATCTCTTTATTAAACTGCTATCCTGAAAATCTATTTTCTCAATCATTCAACCTTCCCTTTCCCTTATTAAAAATCCTTCCAGGTGAAATCAATTGATAAAACCCCTATTTTTTCATCCTCTTGTACATAGGGGTCTGAAATAGCCAAATTTGGGTTTCGGAAACAGGCTAAATTTTTATGGTAGCCGAACCTTTTGCATACCTCTGGACGTGCCGAATAGATTCCACATTTGTCATTTTCAACATCATAAAAAATACAGGTGCCGTGATACCTTGTTTGCTTCTCTAGATTGGTGCGGAGCCTCGCCGGCATTGACTTTATTTTCTTTTTAATCTTTGCAAGTTCCTTTGCTGTAATGGAGACAGGACCACAGCATAATCCCTTGCATCCTTTACAAGGCAATTGTTCCATAATTTCACCTGCTTGCTATCAATCTACGGTTTTTTAAGCCGAAATTTTGATCGTATTATAGCGAAACTTCTTCCATGCTTTCACGATAATAGATGCTCCTTGAACGCTGGTATACAAGAAATAACAACAGAATGCTTGAACAAAAAATCAGCATGGAAGCAGTTATCATACTGTAACGCAGCGGAAGCAGATCCCCTGAGAAGCCAATCAGCAAGACAAATCCGATTTGCAAAATGCTTTGAATGGTGCCAAAAATACTCGAAATCCTCCCCATGATTTCAACCGGTACATTATTTTGATAAAACGTGACTAAACCAGTATTTGAAAATGAATTAAAGAAGCCTAAAATAATAAAGCCAATCGCTGCCGCTAAAAAGGAGGAAGAAAAGGCGTAAATGAGATATCCGGCAGCCACCATTAAATAACCCAATCCAAGCAATAGTCTTATGGACAATTTTTTAGCCAAAAAAGAGAGCGCCGACGAGCCGGCGAGATAACCGATTCCTGTGATACTAACCAGCAATCCGTAATCCGTTTCAGACAACCCGATCACATTTTGAATAAAAACGACTTCTTGAGCATCCATTCCAAGTGCGATAATCCAGAAAAATTGTCCAAGAAAGAACACTCCTGCTATATAGGAATGCGCCTTTGAATACGACCAGACTTGCTTCCAGTCATCAATCAGCATCTTAATGGTTAAAGCCTGCGACTCCTTCCCGGCCTTCTCCACATTTGGCAGCAGGTACAGGAGATAAGCCGATATGAGAAACGATATGGCATTAATCCAAATTGCAGCATTGACGGAAGTTACCAGAAGCAGGACACCCGCAATAGCCGGTCCTACGACTAATGCCCCAGAGGATACAAATCCCCGGAATGAGTTAAATTGTTTGCGATTTTCAACGCTGATTAAACTTGTAATATATGTAACAGAAGCCGGTTCAAAGAAAGCTTTTGCAGCCGATAAAAGAAACAAAGAAACATAAATCAACCAAATTGAAGGCAGAAACGGGATAATGGCAACTAACAGGGCCCTGATTAAATCAGTCAGGATCATCAATTGCCGCTTATTGGCCCTGTCGATGATACTGCCAGACCAAAACTTAGTCAGAATGGCTGCAATGGGTCCAATAATCCATAATCCAGCAACAGCCGCAGCAGAGCCTGTTAAATCTAAAACAAAAATATTGATAGCTATAATATAAACGAAATCACCTAATGAGGAAATCCCTATCCCCCATAATAGTAATAACGAATTGCTTTTATTGTCCATTTCGGCAGATACTTGCAATTTAAACCCTCTTTCGTCGTTCTAATAATTCGAATCGCGCGAATCTTTATTCTTTGAAAATATTATTACATAGATAAGGGTATTTTCCAATTTCATAAAGTTGGGAAATATTTATCTCACCCATCCCTACTGAGTGAAATGTAAATTATATTGACTTTTCTGTTTATTTTGAATACCATCTGATTCAACAAGATAAAATTTATGTTTCATAGGGGGAAGGAATTTGAAATATGACGTGGCTGTGGTTGGAGCAGGACTAGCAGGGCTGGCAGCTGTTTCCGAGCTGGCGGATGCTGGTAAAAAAGTTCTTTTATTAGACCAGGAACCTGAAGCATCACTTGGCGGCCAGGCGTGGTGGTCGTTTGGAGGCTTATTTTTGGTTGATTCGCCTGAGCAGCGCCGAATGGGAATTAAGGATTCCAAGGAACTGGCATGGCAGGATTGGTTAGGTGCGGCAGGATTTGACCGGGAAGAGGATGAAGACTATTGGGCAAAAAAATGGGCAGAGGCCTACGTGGACTTCGCTGCAGGCGAAAAACGCCAATGGTTATATGAGATGGGCGTCCGATTTTTCCCTGTTGTGGGCTGGGCCGAACGCGGCGGTTATTTGGCAGATGGCCACGGCAACTCCGTGCCGCGTTTTCACATTGTATGGGGGACTGGCCCTGGAATTGTTAAGCCATTTGAGGAAAGAGTCCGCAAAGCAATTGCAAATGGTCTTGTCGATTATCGCCCACGGCACAGGGTAAACGAATTGATGACTGAGAATGGTGCCGTCATTGGCACAAGGGGCGATATCCTAGTCCCTAGTCATGCTGCCCGCGGGGAATCCAGTTCGCGTGAAAGAATAGGAGATTTTGAGTTTCAAGCCCAAGCCGTCATCGTGACCAGCGGCGGCATTGGCGGTAATCATGAGTTAATCCGTAAAAACTGGCCATCACGGCTGGGGTCTGCCCCGAGAAATATGATTTCAGGAGTCCCTGCCCATGTCGATGGACGAATGTTGGCAATCACTGAACAGGCTGGCGGAAGAATCGTTAACCGAGACCGGATGTGGCATTACACAGAGGGCATTAAAAACTGGAATCCCGTTTGGCCGATGCATGGAATTCGGATTTTACCCGGTCCTTCGTCGCTTTGGCTTGATGCGAAAGGAAAGCGTTTCTCCGCTCCTAATTTTCCTGGATTCGATACACTCGGTACCTTAGACGCGATTATGAAATCCGGTTACGATTATTCTTGGTTTATTTTAACGGAAAAAATGATTGAAAAAGAATTTGCCCTGTCAGGCTCAGAACAAAATCCTGATCTTACAGGCAAGAGCATTAAAAAGGTCTTATCACGAATCCTTCCCGGTCCGACCGTTCCAGTCAAGGCATTCATGGAGAAGGGAGAAGATTTTGTCATCTCCCAATCGCTGCCTGAGCTCGTTGCAGGAATGAACAAGCTTGCCGGAAACCAGCTGCTGAATCTTGCGGAGATTGAACGGCAAATACATGCCCGGGATCGGGAAATCGAGAACAAATTTACTAAAGACCTGCAGATTACGGCCATGCGCGGCGCAAGAAATTATCTTGGCGATAAATTGATCAGGGTTGCACCGCCGCATAAAATTCTTGATCCAAAGGCCGGCCCGTTAATTGCCGTCAGGCTGAATATTGTTACCCGCAAGACACTTGGCGGCCTGCAAACTGATTTATCAGGCAGAGTCTTGGATTCCATTGGCAGCCCGGTCCCGGGACTGTATGCCGCTGGTGAGGTGTCAGGATTTGGCGGCGGCGGCGTCCATGGGTACCGCTCATTGGAAGGAACTTTCCTTGGCGGCTGTCTGTTCACTGGCCGACAGACTGGACGTGCTATTGTGAAGGAATTATCTTAGCTTTTTCACATTCATTGGAAGCTGGATTTGCGATTCGCAAATAAACAGCGATAATTCGCAAATAAAAATCAAGAATTCGCGAATAAACCTTAGAATTTCGCAAATAGGAATGATAATTGGCATCGTTAGGCCGTGAAAGCGGCAATTTTAATTAAAAAAACAGGGCTTCCTAAAGAAAATCTTTAAGAAACCCTGTCTTTTAATTAATAAACACAAACTCTGTCCTGCTCCCGGTTTGGCCAGCAATCACTTCAAGTCTGGCATCAATCCGTTCCTTTAATTCAGGTACGTGGGAAATGATTCCGACTAAGCGCCCGCTGCTTTGAATATCCATTAATGCTTCAATGGCTTGATCAAGGGACTCTGGGTCCAGTGTGCCAAATCCTTCATCAATAAACATGGTTTCTAATGATACACCGCCTGCATAATTTTGCACTACATCCGCCAGGCCAAGCGCCAACGATAAAGAAGCTTTAAAGCTTTCCCCTCCAGACAGCGTTTTAACATGGCGTTCCTGTCCTGTGTATTGGTCAAATACCAGCAATTCCAAGCCGCTTTGGGCATTTCCCTTCGCACGATCTGTTTTTCTCAACAGCCGGAAACGTCCTGACGTCATTTTCCTGAGCCTGATATTCGCTTCTTGTAAAATATCATCTAAAAAGGAGGCAAGCACATACCTTTCAAAGGTAATTTTAAAGTTATTGTCACCTTTGGCAATTTTATAAAGATGCCCAATCAGCTTGTATCTTTCCTCCAGCTGTTTAACCTTTTCATTTAACGCCTGGACACGCTGATATATTTCCTCATTGTTTTGTCTTATAACCAGCAGGTCGGTTCGTTCTTGGTTCAGTGATTCGAGTTCATGATTCACTTTATCGAGTTCAGCTCTCAAGCCATTTATATCAGGCAGGTCCACATTCAATAAACGTTCCGTTAATTCTGCGAGCCTGTCCGAAACTGATCGTAAATCCTCATGGTAAAGGCGGATATCTGCGGCAAGCTGCTGAATTTCAGCTTCAGAAAGCTTTGAAGCATGGTATTGTGCATAATTTTCAAAGCCTTGTTCAACAAGCCGATTCTTAAACAGCTCCCGCTCTATTTTTAGTTCCTGCTGCTTGGTGATAAAAAGAGTCTCAGCATCTTTCAATCTAGCAGCTTCAGCGGAGAGCCTTTCCTTGGCTGCATTGAAATTCTGCTGAGCTTGCTCCAGCTGTTTCAACATTTTTTGATGGTTCAGCTGTGCTTGGGACAAAACACGCTCATATTCAGCTTCAGAACGAAGATTCTCTGGAATCGAGTTCATGAGCCTTTCCAATTTTGTTCTCTTTTCTGTCACCTGAACCGTCAAATCATTGACTTCCTTCGCCATGTCGGAAATGGCCTTTTGTAAGAAAGCACTAGTTTGCTCCCCTTTTTCAATCCGTTCCACGATCTGCTGCAGCTGGTTAATTTTCAAGGAAAGCCATTCTTGAGTTTGGACTAAAGTGTTTTTCGAAGAAGTGATCTCCGCTTTTGCATAAGGAAGATCGTTAACTGAAAAATCTTCACGTGAATGGCGAATTTCCTGCAATAACTCTTGCAAAGCTTCTGTCTGGCGTCTTTCCTCTGCTTGACATTGATAAAGTATGGTTTCATCTGCCGATTTTGTCGTTTCCCACTTTGCGGCCTGCTCTTTTGCTGCTTTTAAGTCCTCCTGGTTCGGAATTTGTCCATCCATTTTCAGGGCTGGAGCAGGGTGATGGTTTGATCCACAGACCGGACAAGGTTCCCCCTCCATTAGTGTCGCAGCCAATACCGCAGCTTGTCCATGCAGCCACTTTCTCTCAAGTTCCTCTACAAGCGCTTTAGCATCAATTAATCGCGCCAGGCTATTTTCATACCGTTCTGTTGCCGCTTTTAACAACTGTTCCGCTTTTTGATGCTGAATGGACTTGTCTTCGAACTTTGCCAGTCGTTCCAGCTCTGCCTCGAATTTTTCTATCTTCGCTTTATTTTCTAAATAAGCAATTTTACCTTGTTCAATTTCATCTTTTTGTTGTCTTAATGACCTTAACTGCAGCTCATTTTGTTCATATCGATGTTGATAATCTTGATGTTTTCTGTTTGCTGCATTTAGGTCTGCTTCCATTTGGCCTGTCTCTTTCTTTAACCTTTCAAATGAATAAACATCCTCTTTCATATTCAATAGCAGGTTAATTTGCTCTAAAGACTCCTGCCGTTCACTCTCGCGGTCTGTTTCTGTCTGCAGGCGCTGTTCAAACTGTTTTGCTTGAGCTTCCAGACTGCTTAGATTGGCCATTAAATTCTTCACATTATCCTCTGCCCGATCCATATCGCGCTTTAAACGGTGGCAAGCCTCTTCCTTGCTCTCCAGCAGCGCTGCCTTTTGGGCCAGCTGAACTAGATTCTCTTTTTCTTCGAACAATTGTTTTTGAGATTCGAGTTCCGCTTTTTGAAGCTCTAACTCCTGCTTTTTTTGCAGATGTTTCAGTATCTCCTGAGCTTCTAAAAGCTTGGAGGCCAGGCTCTCTTTTTCCAAGCCCTTTTGTTTCATTTGCTCTTCCTTTTGCTTGATCCTTCTGCCCATGCTCTCAATTTCATTTAATAACAATGGCATGATTATCACATCGTTCAGACTGTCAGCATCCAGATAGGCTTGAAGCTCTTCGTTTGTCATGGCTTGGATACGCCGGATGGCTTCATTTCTTAATTGAACTTTATCATCAACCGACTTCTTCAGTTCGGTTGCTTCTTCTTTCAGCTTTTCTTCAATGATTTTATACAGCTGCGTATGAAATAGCCGCTGCAAAATGACTTCTTTGTCCTTGCTGTCTGAAGTGAGGAGCTTTCTAAATTCTCCTTGGGGAATCATGAGAATCTGCCGGAACTGATTGGCATCAATCAGCATGATCTCTTTAATCTTTTCTTCGACATCGCTGATTTTGGAAGCCAGAAGCAGCTTTTCACCATTTTCAATCGCATATAGCTCAGCTTTAGCCCCAATTTGCGTATAGCCGTCCCCCTTATCCTTCTTTTTGAGCTGCTGCGGGGATCGGGTAATCGAGTAGATTTTGTTCCGCAGTGAAAAATCAAGGGACACTTCCGTTAACAGCACATCTTTGGCGAATTGGCTCCTAAGCTCTGGGCCGTTCCGGTCCTCTCCGCTCGCCTTCCCATAGATGGCATAACTGATGGCGTCAAAGATTGTTGTTTTACCGGAACCGGTTTTTCCGGAAATGACAAACATTGTCCTGTTCCCCAGTGCAGTAAAATCAATTATTTCCGTTTCTGCATACGGACCAAATGCCTTCATAGTCAATTTTAAGGGTCTCATCTTGCCACTTCCCCTCGCAGCGCATTTTCAATAATATCGATCATGACTGATTTTTTTTCCTCGGAAAATTCGGATGTTGTCATGTCAGAATAAAATTGTTCAAATAACTCTATTTCAGTTTTCTTCTCGCTTTTTATTGAGTTAAAAGACTGTATTTTCTTTTGATCCGTCAGCTCAATTTTTCGTTCAAGATGAAGGACGTTCGGATAGACTTGACGCAATTTGTTGATGGGGTCGAGAATTTCCCCTTCATCCAATAAGGTAATTTTTAAATAATCCTGAACGCGCTGTTTTTCATAAAATTGCGGATCCAATAGTTCATTCATATACCCCTCGACTTCACGCATGTCATGGGTGGGTTTCAACGACCGCGAGCGATGATGAAAGTTTCCCCTTTCATCCATATCAATAATGGAGATGGACTTATTTTGCTTTGCTTCAGAAAACGAGTATTTCAACAGGGAACCCGAATATTTGACGGTTTGATGCCGGATGGCCTCAGGGCTGTGTAAGTGGCCTAGAGCCGTATAGGAAAACGGCTCGAAAAGGTCGGCTGTAACACATCCTGAGCCGCCTACGGATAACATCCGTTCAGAATCCGAGGTTTGGCCGCCCAATACAAAGGCATGACCGACTAATATGTTTGGTTCATTTGGATTCATCTTTTCTTCTATTTTGCCAATTAATGCCTTCATGGCATCCTGATGAGAATGGATCGAATCATCATGTAAAAGCTGACGGACAACGCCTGGTTCTGCGTAGGGAACCAGATAAAAATTGGCTCCATTCATTCGAACCGGTTCAAAGTCATTCGTTAATTTGCCAGTCAAGTAGAACTGACTGTTCCTGTACCAAGAGCTTCCAAAAGAAAGCCGCTCTGCGCTGTCATGGTTGCCCGCTATCGCAACTATCGGAGTTTTCAGCTCGACATTTATTTTGAAAAGGATTTCGTCCAGCAGTTCTACTGCATCGGTCGGCGGAACGGAACGGTCATACAGGTCGCCCGCAATGACAACTGCGTCTGGTTGTTCCTCCGCTACAATTTCAACAAATTGTTCCAATGCCTCCCGTTGATTTTCAGTCATATAGACTCCATGGACTAATTTGCCTAAGTGCCAATCGGCTGTATGGATAAATTTCATCTGCCTCACCCCGTCTAAAGAACTTTGTACAATACTGCTATTATAGCAAAATATGAATCATGTTTGACTTGGAATTGATTTCTTATGGATTGAGAAGCTTGGAGAATGAGAGGAATTGATGCTGGATTTTACAGGGTTCTTCTATAGTTTTAGCGGTTAAGGGCACTTTCTTGTTTTTTTGGTGAAATTGTCTTTAAGCTGCTTCCTTTACAGACATTTCTTCGAGGCTTTTCACTTGTTTCGTCCTTAAGAGGCTTCCTTAAAGACATTTCTTCATGATTTTCCCTAGGTTTTGTCCTTAAGAGGCCCCATTAAAGACATTTTCTCCTGGATTTTTTAAAAGCTTTGTCATTTAAGATCCATTAAAAAACAGTCCAGAGAAATCTGGACTGTTGTAATTAGCGTAATTGGGAATTACTTCTTAGTTACGTTAGCAGCTTGTGGTCCACGAGCTCCTTCAACAACTTCGAAAGAAACTTCTTGACCTTCTTCTAAAGTTTTGAAACCTTCTGATTGGATAGCAGAGTAATGAACGAAAACGTCGTTACCGTCTTCTCCTTCGATGAATCCGAAACCTTTTTCTGAGTTAAACCATTTTACCTTACCGTTTTTCATGTAAAAAAATCCTCCTATTGGCTTGCCAACAAGCCATGTGTAAAATTCACCAAATTACAACGTGATAGCTTTACTTTCATACTCTTATCCAAACAACGGTTTGAACCCTTTGAACAAGCATAACATAAATCTATTCTCGTGCAACGGCTGTTTACAATTTATCATTTATCATTTTGTTTGTCAAGAATCCGGGATGTGACATAAGTTGACACAAACAGCTATTAATTGACTAACGGCCTTCATTTTCCCCGCCCATTCATCCACCCGTTCGCTGCTATCGAATCAGAAATTGTCGGTTTTTGCAGAAAATTTTTTAGGCGATAGTTTAGCAGATTCTGTTTATTTTTGGATATTATGGCTTTGCAGGACAATATTTCGGTCAATCTTGCCCAATCTGCATTTAATCCCTTTCATAATCTCCTGAATTAACAGCTCCAGCCCAATATACGCTAGCGATGGGAAATCAGCAAACAGTCTTTTGACCTCCCATTTTAATTCGTTCTTCCCGCAAATGCTATGACGGTTAATTTGTTCTACCTCTTCCTTTATTTTACTCATTTCAAGATTCCGGTCTTCCCCGCTTAACTGATCAACCTCATCCAATCGTTTAAGAAACTCAACGGATTTTAAAATTTTATATGCAACCTCATCGTGGACATCTTTTTCGATCAGATTATGATTGTATTTAAACTCATTTAAACGCAAGGCTGAATCGTATGTTGCCTGAACAATTTCTTCCCGGGTCATTTTATTTGTTTCATAGCTGAGCATGTTTTTCCAGGAAGGCTGCTTCATTGCCTCACGGAAGTCCTCCAGCGTATGACAGAATTTTTTATAGCCATACGTTTCCGGATGCTCAAAAGCCGGACTCCCAGGATCAAGAAATGGAGAGAGCGGTGCTATAAAATAAGAAATCTTTGGACTTTCGGAACACTCTTTGTGAATAATTTCACAAAAATCCACATTCCTTATAGCACTATCATAATCCTGATTAGGGATTCCCGTCATAAAAAATAAATCAATTTTGGAACATCCATGTTTTAAGGCAAATTGGAGCATTTCTATGACTTTCACATTTGTACAAGGCAGCTTGCCGTTATATTTGCGAATATCCTCATCAGCGGATTCAAGTGTCAACTCGATACTGTATTTTGGCATGGCTTTATTTAACCGTTTAAAAAACTCTTCATCCGCATAATTAAATAATTCAAAGACTAGTTCATTTTTTAAATCCATTTGCTCCAAGCCGCTAAGAAATTCATTGACATATTCCGGACCGCCTTGACGGATATCATTTAACAAAAAGATCGGTGCCCGTGTGAATCTCTGAATTAAAGCGATATCTTCAAGCATTTTTTTCGGTGACCGCATGACCAGCTTCTTCCGATTGCAGTTCAATTCATAAGCATCTTTGGAACCGCCGCAAATTAAACAATTATAGGAACACCCTTTTGAAGTTAAAATCGCTGTATTTGGATACTGCAGCCAACCCTTGTACGGCAATGGATCCAGCAGATTGAAATATTTAAAGACAGATCGGATCACGTAGCCATAACCAGGAAAATCAAATTCATCGAGATTATCAGGAACATAAGACAATTCATTATAAAAGCTCCTGCCATCCTGTTTCCAAGTTAAATTCGGAATGTCAGAGAAATCGTTATTTCTTCCTGCTTCCAGTTTATTAAGAAGCATTAAGATGAGTTTTTCTGTTGTATCGCCGCGGACCACAAAATCAATCCACGGATACTTGATTAACTCTTTATGAAAATATGTACTAGATAGCCCTCCAAACAAAACAGGTGTATCCGGGTGATATTTTTTTACAATTTTCGCCAGCTCGACACTGCCGTGAGCGTGCGGAAGCCAGTGAAGATCAATGCCGAAAGCCTTGGTTTTGATTTTCTTGATTTTTTTTTCGACATTAAAGTCAGGATTTAGCAGCATACGATTAGCAATATTGATAATCTTCACCTTTAACCCGAATCGCTCTAAATAATCTCCGATACTTGTTAAACCGATTGGATACATTTCAAAGACGGGTGAAGATGGAACTACATCGCTGATTGGTCCGGTAAATAGCATTTCATTGCGGAAATCATATACTGTCGGCGGGTGAAGCAGCACTAAATCATACATTGTTCAGTCACCTTCCATTCTGTAATTAGTTCATTCCACCTTAATAGTAATCCAAATGCCCCTCTAAAGAAGTGAAGAATTATTACAATAATATGAAAAAGATCTTCTTTCACACAGCCGTTTGCAAAAAAAAACGCCGGAGATTTTAATTCTTCGGCGCTGTTCCAGACAGTTCTTCATCCTCTTTAAACTTATCCAATATCGTAATTATTTCAACTAAATGGTTATTGAATATCTGCCGGGCTACTGCCAACAGTTCAATAATCATTGGATCTTTAAGTGTATAAATGACCTTATTGCCATCCTTTGTTCCAGCCACAATATTTTTAGCCCGCAAGATTTGGAGCTGCTGGGAGACTGCTGATCCCTCACTCCCAGCAAGGCTCTGGATTTCATTAACGCTTTTATCCCCTTCCGCCAAAATTTCTAAGATTCGAATCCGTAATGGATGGGCAAGTGCCTTAAAAAATTCAGCTTTAAATCGCTGTATTTCTAAATTCAAATTATCATCACCTTTCTGTATTTCTAGAAGGTTGCAGTTAACTTCTTCTGGCTGCGGGCTTCTGCAGCCTCAGCCTCATTACCAGAAAGCCGCTTGCATTCTCTAAATGCGAAATGTCTGCAGCCAAGACACTTATTTTGATTAATTTGGCTTAGCCCATATTGAATCGCATCTCCAGTATGTTCAAAGAAATGCTCCTCGCCAATGATGGAATCTAAACCAGTTTTTTTGATAACACTTTCTGGTTGTGGGTTCATCCCGGATATTAATACTATACCATTTTTGGAAAAATGGCGGACAATGCTCGATAAATTGGCTTCCCCTGTTGTATCCATAAAAGGAACCCGGCCCATTCTCAGCAATAAAATTTTCGGACGGTAATGAATGGTGTCCATGATAGTTTTTTCAAAGGTATCAGCTGCTCCGAAGAAAAGCGGTCCTTCGACGTTAAAAATGCTGATTTGTGGGCAATCATACGTATCTGTCACCACACCGGAGGCCATTTTTTCATGTTTATGTCCGCGGTTTGGCAGCGCCTTTGAAGTCACCATCAAATCGCTCATTCGTTTTGTAAATAAAAGTGCAGCCATAACTAAGCCCACTTCTACAGCGGTTGTTAAATTGACAAAAACCGTTAATAAAAAGGTCACCACTAGAACAAGTGAATCTGTTGATTTTGTTTTTAACACATGGGCAAACACTTTGCGTTCGCTCATGTTCCACGCTACCACCATTAAAATGGGGGCCATACTGGCCAATGGAATATATGAAGCATAGGGAGCAAAAAATAAAAGAACAAGTAACACAACCAATCCATGGATTATGCCTGATAAAGGGCTCACTGCTCCACTTTTTATATTAGTAGCCGTTCGGGCAAGTGCCCCTGTTGCAGGAATTCCACCAAATAGGGGAGTAACCATATTTGCAATCCCCTGTCCTATCAGCTCTTTATTGCTATTATGGCGGCTGTTGGTGATACCGTCCGCAACCACGGCGGAAAGAAGCGACTCAATCCCCCCGAGCATGGCAATGACAAACGCTGGTTTAATTAATTTCACGATGATCTCGAGATTCATATGAGGGACATGAAGCTGCGGTAAAGAGCTTGGAATCTGCCCATAAGCAGTTCCAATGGTCGCTACTTCACCAGGATAAAAGATAAATGCAGCTATGGTAGAAACTAAAAGTCCAATAAGTGGACCTGGGACCTTAGGCACTAATTTCGGTGTAAACAGGATGGTAATTAAACAAATTGCCGCTGTTAACATACTGTAGCCGTTAAATGACCCTAAATGGACAATTATTTCCTTTAGATTTAGGATAAACTCTTCGTGTCTTTCGATTCCCTCTAGCCCCAGGAAACTGGCTATCTGTCCAGTAAAGATCGTTACAGCGATTCCTGCTGTAAAACCAATCGTTACGGGTCTTGGGATATATTTAATCAACGATCCCAATTTAAATATCCCCATTAAAAGGAGTAAGATTCCGGCCATAAAACCCGCAATGAGCAGGTTTTCGTAGCCGTAAGTCATAACAATTCCGAACAAAATCGGAATAAATGCACCGGTCGGGCCCCCGATTTGGTACTTGGAGCCGCCAAATAAGGAAATCAGGATCCCAGCAACAACGGTCGTATAGATTCCATACTCTGGCTTCACCCCGGAAGCTATTGCAAATGCCATACCCAATGGAATGGCAATGACTCCTACAATCAGCCCTGACAAAAAATCTTTTGGCAGGCTGCTGATCGAATATTGATGGAACCTATTTTCACTAAACATATTCACCCTTCTTATCTTCTTATTTTTGTATATCTGATTATTTGAATATAGAATAATAGAATTAAAGATGCAAGTATTTTTTCACGAAATTTCCATTTGTTTTATAAAACGGAACGTGCTATAATGATGGAGCGATGAGCTGAGTTGCATAAGTCGAGAAACATTTCCTTTAGGAGCACACAATGTGGAGTGTGGTTTACTCGCCGCAATACGCAAAGGCGCCTGTTTATAAACAGGCGCCTTTTTTATTTCTTCAGATAAAATTAGCACTTTTTTCCTAAATATTTTACAATAAAAAAGGATAAGAAAATGTGGAGGGATGAGCCATGAATAACCACGAAATTGATTACAAGATTTACGGCGATGATATGCAATTTGTTGAGGTCGAACTTGATCCGCGGGAAACCGTTATCGCGGAAGCAGGCAGCTTTATGATGATGGAAGATGACATACATATGGAGACCATTTTTGGAGACGGTTCTGGCGGAGGCGGCGGCGGGCTTATGGGCAAGCTGTTCACAGCCGGGAAACGTGTTCTTACTGGTGAAAGCTTATTCATGACTACCTTCACGAATATCGGCTCTGCCAAGCGCCATGTTTCATTTGCCTCTCCCTATCCAGGGAAAATTATCCCAATGGACTTAACCCAATATGGCGGAAAGATTATCTGCCAAAAGGATGCTTTCCTTGCAGCAGCCAAAGGGGTTCAGGTGGGAATTGAATTTCAGCGAAAAATCGGTGTCGGATTCTTCGGCGGCGAAGGCTTTATCATGCAAAAACTCGAGGGCGACGGAATGGCATTTGTCCATGCCGGAGGAACCATTATTAAGAAAGATTTGCTTCCTGGCCAATCATTAAGGGTAGATACCGGTTGTTTAGTTGCCCTTACAAGTAATGTTCAATACAATATCGAATTTGTTAAAGGTGTGAAAACAGCCTTATTTGGCGGCGAAGGCTTATTCTTTGCCACATTAAGAGGACCTGGTTCAGTCTGGATACAATCCCTGCCATTCAGCCGCCTTGCAAGCCGCGTCTTTGCCGCTGCGCCGCAACGCGGGGGTTCCAAAGACGAAGGCAGCATTGCCAGAGGCATTTTCGATATGTTTAATGGAGATTAATTTCTATTTAAAAACGGGATCATCCACCGATCCCCAGATTGTCGAGAAAGGGTATTTTTCTCGGCAATTTTTTATTATCACAGAATCTAAATACCAAATTTATTGATTG
>NZ_CALPDF010000038.1 GCF_943193175.1 Neobacillus muris | reverse complement strand
AGGTAACTTTGTCAATTTATTTTCATTGTTTTTCGACGGCAATAGCCTTCTTATTATTTCTATTTCCTTTAAGAAAACTTATTATGTTCTAGCCTCCCCCAATTTTAAGGAGAGGCATTTGGCTAAAAACCTCACTTACTTATGGTACGGTTCTCCCCGATTAATCCGAAACGCACGATAAATCTGCTCTACTAAAATCAACCGCATCAACTGGTGCGGGAAAGTCATCCTTGAAAATGAAAGCTGTTCATTGGACCGTTTTACAACCTCATCACTTAACCCCAACGATCCGCCAATCACAAAAGCAAGCTTGCTCTTTCCATAAGTCGCCAGTTTATCCAACGTATCCGCTAATTCCTCGGAGGATGGCATTTTCCCCTGGATCGCCAGTGCTATCACATATGTATCCTGGCTAATTTTTGCCAGTATTCGTTCACCTTCTTTTTGCTTAACCTGCAGCATTTCCAATTCACTTAATTCCTCGGGTGCTTTTTCGTCAGCCACCTCAACAACCTCTACCTTGGCATAAGCCGATAATCTCTTCAAATACTCCTCAATACCCTGCTTCAAATATTTCTCTTTTAATTTTCCAACCGTAATAATCGAGATATTCACAATCCACAGCCCTTTACAACTTAATTACAAACAGTTTACAAACAAGATATCCACAGAAGTTATCCACATATTCACATTTTTTATCCACATTTTGTATGGAATCATTTGTTCGCCACCATATATACAGCTTGTTTTTGGCAGAATTCACAGTTTGTTGATAAGTTATCCACATCTATTTTTGTTAAAACTGGGAATGTTTCATACTCATTCACAACTACATCCAATGCAAGCTCCACATGCTCTTCACAGCAATTAATCATTTTAACCACCCTTACTTTTGTTTTAACCAATTATAGTTTTTACGTTTCTTTGATTGCCATTCAACACATTTCGAACGCGCACCTATTATCATACCATAAACAAAAAGCAGGAAAGTGGTTGTTTCACCTTCCTGCCATCCTCCTATTGCATATCCTCCGAAGCAAGCTTCACGGTTGCCTCCTGCTTATCTCCATTTCGGTAGAAGGTCACCTTCATTTGCTCGCCGACCTTCTTCTCCTGGTATAAATGCTTTCGCAGCTCAATTACATCGTTAATCTTGCTGCCATCCAGCTCCACGATCACATCCAATTCCTTTAACCCAGCCACATCTGCCGGTGACCCTGGTACAACTTGGCGGATTGCTGCCCCATAATTAATGTCATGAGGCAATTTCAAAGCCTGTTCCTGATAATAAGCTGGAATTTCATCCACCGACCTTAAGTCCACTCCCAGATACGGGCGTTTGACTGAACCATAGCTCTCCAGGTCATTAATAATTGGCTTCGCAGAATTAATCGGAATCGATAAGCCAATCCCTTCTACTGCCTCCTGGGAAATTTTCATCGAGTTAATCCCGACTACCTGGCCCGCCATATTAATTAACGCACCACCGCTGTTTCCTGGATTAATCGCTGCGTCCGTCTGCAGGACATCCGACTGCCAGTCAATCACCCCATCTTGGTTAATATCAACTGGGATCGTCCGCTTGAGACCGGAAATAATTCCTTGCGTCACCGAGCCTGAGAAGGTTGGACCGAGCGGATTCCCAATTGCCATCACTGGCTCCCCCATTTTGAGACTGTCTGAATTGCCGAATTCGGCCACCTTTTTCACATGTGTATCCTCAATAGATAGTACCGCCAAGTCCGTCCACATATCACTGCCAAGAAGCTTGGCCGGCACTTTGGTTCCATCTGTTAAGCTGACCTCCAGTTTGGAGGCTCCTTCAATAACGTGATGGTTGGTCACAACGAAGGCTTTCCCGCCCTCTTTTTTATAAATCACACCCGAGCCAGTCCCAGCCTCCTGCTCGGTCCCCGTGTCGTCCGACCAAAAGCCTGATGACTGGATATTGGTAATCCCGACAACCGCTTCGGCTGCCTTTTCCACAGCGGCCGTTGTATCGGTTTCAACATCGTAGGAAATCTGCCGCGTTTCCATGTTGGTATTGTCCTGACCTTGATCACGATCTTCTGTTTCCGCGCCATTTTGGCTGGTTTCTAGTTTATAAGGCAAAATGCCACGGTCGGATAAGGCAGGAAGTGAAATCATGACCAGCAGCGCCCCAAGAATGGCTCCAACTAAGCTGGCGATAAAGATCCCGCTTCGGCCGCCCCTTCGTTCTCGATATCGGTTCTGTGAATGATCATCATAATAGCCCATATTCACCATTCCTCTCTTTCGAAATGATTCATAACCTATAGTTTGGCCTTCTATTACCATTATACTCCGGAGAAAAGGTTTTTTAAAAATTTTGCTGTTTGTTCCACATAACAAACAGCATTTTCTTGCGATTCTTAGCGCAAAAAAAACCGTGAGGCTTGTCCTCACGGTTTTAAACTGCTGTTACTATGGTTGGAATCTTTGGATCTGTATCATACAGGTCAAACTGTTCGCCGACAATGAAGCCCTTCGTTTGCAATGTCTGGGCAACGGACATTCTGGCTAAGTCTTTCATATTATTATCCAAACTTAAATGCGCAAGATAGACACGCTTTGTCCGATCCCCGACAACATCCCCAATGGCCAGTGCGGCGTCTTCATTGGAAACATGTCCAACATCACTTAAAATTCTTCGCTTTATATTCCATGGATAGCGGCCCATCCGCAGCATCTGCACATCATGATTCGACTCAAAAATATACGTGTCGGCATTAGAGATAATCCCTTTCATCCGATCGCTTACATACCCTGTGTCCGTAATCAGAACCAGTTTTTTTCCGGATTGGTGGAAAACATAAAACATTGGCTCTGCAGCATCATGGGAAACGCCGAACGATTCAATATCGACGGAACCGAAACTTTTGACCGACTCCATATCAAAAATAAACTTTTGCTCTGCAGGGATGACCCCAACATTGCTTTCCATTGCCCGCCAGGTTTTTTCATTGGCATAGACCGGAAGCTTGTACTTGCGGGCGAGAATGCCGATTCCTTTTATATGGTCACTGTGTTCATGCGTAACAAAGATGGCAGACAGCTTACTGATATCACGGTCAATCTGCTGAAACAGGGCTTCCATCTGCTTTCCGCTAAAACCGGCATCCACAAGAAAGGAATGTTCGTCTGATTCCACATAGAGGGCGTTCCCCGTACTCCCGCTTGCTAGAATACTATATCGTAATGACATTCATACTCACTCCACAATCGTATTTTCATCGCTGTTAAAATCTATAATCTTACCCTCAAATGCATTGACATACAGACTTTCTTTATTATTGACGACAATGCGCCAAGTTGGTGCTAACACCTGAGAGGCGGCTAATTGGATTAGTGTAGAATAACCGATCTCCACCTTCGTTATTTCGCTTTTTGGTTTGAGGTCGCCCTTTTGATGCAGTGTTTCAAGCGCTTTTAGAGCTGAAAGAATTTCTTCTTCTTTTGCTGACATTTTCTGAATATCCCCTAGATATGTCTGCTCATAGGACACAATTTGATGTTCTGAATTAAGATCCAGGGTAATCATCCCGTTAATGTTATGATATAAGGGAGCATTGTCATACAGCTGATAGCAGGTAATGGTATTTGTTTTCTCATCCGTTTCCCAATACAAATAATCTTTCCCGTTAAGCACATTCTCCCTTAAAAAGTCATGAACTTCCGAAGGTGCCATTTTCTCGCTTAATTGAAATGGCTTATCCAGCAACGCCTGCAAGGTGGTGCCTGTCTCATTTAAGGATGCTGTTTGATTTTTTAATTTGGCAAGATCACTTTTTGCAAATTCCTTTGGTTTGGCACTAAGATATTGTGCCTTAATTTGGACGGTTGGCAGCTCCTTATAGGTGATCTGATCGTCTTTTAATTTTTGTTCCACGGTTGCTGGAGTGATAACTTCATAATTATTGGCATCTCGGCTTTTCATAAACTGAAACAGCAGGTAAACGTCCAAGATCAAGAAAGTAATGATAAATATGGTCTTAATTCTACTCCAATCCATACGCGGGACCTCCCAGCTGTTCCATCGTTATTTGGCCCCAGGTATTATTGTAGCGGTAAAACCACGCTGGCTCTAATAGGATTAAACGGTTTTCTTCATCTTCCCGTTCCATTGTATAGCCTAATACCAACTGTTCCAAAAGCTCTGGCTTGAAGTTGTTTTTATTTTGCAAATAGGTTAAAATCTCATGCCCGGACGGTTGTGTGACCATTTGCATTTCTGTTGTTAACGGCAGTTCAAGGGAAATATTTGGCCGGGTATAACTTGTAATTTCATTCCTGCCCCAAACCTCGGTAATTTCCGATAGGCCGCGTCCATTAAACACCGGGTATCCATCTGTCGTATACAGCCTGAAGGTCACCGAACGGTTAAACTCATCTTTAGATACGTACCGATAGGGGTCCGTCCACCCGCCGTGCCCATTGACAAAATCTATGCTCCGTTTGACCAAGTCATAGGGTGTTTCTACATACTTCTCCTCGGTAGTCGGGTTTACATAGGTAAGCATATTGGTAATAAGGTTAATACTCAGCTTGCTAGAGTTATCGGTATACTCTTCCCACGGAGCTACCGTGCTTTTTTGCACATAATCCGGATTGCTGAAAAGAGCTTCCTTTAACTCTTCGGAATCCAGTGTCACTGGCAAATACTTATAGGTATTCATCTTTGTTTCGTTCTCCGGCAGGTAAATGGTTCGGTTTTCTGAAGCATCGAAGGCAAAATAACGCGGAAGACTGGCTGAATTTTTGTAGAAATCCTTGTTAAAATCCTTTAGATTGGCGGGTGAAATATGACTGATATAGACCTGATTGGTTTCTGAGGAAACAAAATAAACATCCCCGTTATCCGTTTCGGAATTCTCCGCACTAATAATAATCCGGTCAAAGGTAAACACAGGTACCTTTTTTTCCTCAAGCTTTAACACATTGCGGTAAATCTCAATCGGCACATCATCAGGGAAAACGATTTCTGCCTTCCCTGTTCCAGTCGTAATTTCCTTCAAATTGCCTTCTTCTTTGACGGCATAGTTTTTTACATCAAAAAAGGACCAGCTGCTTAATTCCTTTATAATTTTATCAAGCTCTTCTGCACTATTGGTGCCGTAGAGACCGCCATCCGTATGGTATATCACCATATCAGGCTTAACAATCGTTTGTACCTCTTGTTTTTCACTTAATGTGACTTCTTTGACAGCGGCGTTGTCGCTGTTTTCCAGTTTTTCGAAATTGGGATGGTAGGTCCAAAGATTCCATGTCAAAAAAATACTAATGGAAACCAAAATAGCTAACATTACGGATTTACTATTTTCATAACTCATGACCATTCATCCTCTTCAGTCCACTCATAGGGCAGCAAAAAGGAAATCGTTGTTCCTTTCCCTTCTTGGCTTTTTGCCCATATATTTCCGCCATGCGCTTTGATAATTTCTTTGGCGATGGCAAGTCCTAAGCCGGTTCCCCCCATTTTACGGGTTCTTGCTTTATCCACCCGATAGAACCGGTCAAAGATTTTTCCAATGCTCTCTTTTGGTATCCCCATCCCTTGGTCAGAGACACTGACCGTAATTTGATCTTTGCCCTCTTTAATCGAGAACGTGACTTGTCCGCCATCCGGTGAATACTTTAACGCATTGGAGATAATATTGTATAAAACCTGGGTCATTTTATCTGCATCCACTTCAACCCATATGGCATGGTCCGGCAATAGCCGTTTAAAGCTGACATTTTGCTCCTTCGCCATTTCAAATCGATCAATGATTCGATTATAAAAATCTACAAAGTTAACCCATTCCATTTTCAAACGATAATCAGTACTGTCCATTTTCGACAATGTCAATAGGTCATTTACCAGACGGATCATTCGTTCTGTTTCCGTTCTGGTTACTTCCAAGAAATTCGGGGCAAGTTCTTGATCCTGCCAAGCCCCATCCGCTAAGGCCTCAAGATAGCTCCTCATCGTTGTTAAGGGCGTCCTTAATTCATGTGAAACGTTGGCGACAAACTCCCTGCGCTCAGCATCGATCTTTTCCTGCTCGGTAATATCGTGAAGAACACAGATTAGCCCGTTTACAAATCCTGTTTCTTTTTGGATCACTGAAAAACTGGCCCTTAGGATATACGCTTCCGATTTCGTACTGTAATCTAAAATTAACGACTCCGTTTCTTCCAATAAATCCTCAAAGGTATTGGTATCCTCCAAGTCCAGCAACGAGATAATCGATTGCGACATGACTGTTTCACGTGAAACATCCAACATCTCGGCTGCCGGCTCATTAATCAGCATGACCCGTCCCTTTCTGTCAGTGGCAATCACGCCATCGGTCATATTCGCCAGGACGGAAGATAATTTCCTCCGTTCCCCTTCGGTCATTGCCTGGGCTTCCTGCAATTTTTTCGTTAAATTGTTGAAGGTCAACGCCAGCGTCCCAATTTCATCATTTCCGTATACTTTAACCTTACGGGAGAAATTCCCTTTTGCCATCGCTAGAGCCTGTTTTCTCATATCGGAGATTGGCTTCGTAATAGTCTGGGCAAGCAGTGCCCCCAATACAGCTGTAATCGATAAGGCGATTGCCGTTCCTGTAGCAAAAATCTTATTGATGGTGTTCATTTGCTGAAACACGCTCTCAATTTTTGCATGCAGATAGATGGCCCCAATCACTTTACTGCCCGACTTTATGGGAGTGGCAAGAACCCATGTACGTTCTCCCGTTTTTGGGTTGATTTGAATGGTGCTTTGATCCTCTTCCAATACCATCGCTTGTTTAATCCGCAAGACAGTCGTTCTTTGTCCGACCATGTCCTGATTTCCTGGAAGCGAAGTGCCTAGGATTTTTAACGACCTGCTTTCAATCACCTGCACTTCAGAAATATCACCGGTATCAAAGTCTCTTAATAATTTGTTAATGTCTTCTTCCAACGGACTATCTTCAGGGGTCCTTTGCTTTTCCATTTCTTCACGGATATTGAAGCTCAAAAGATCTACCCGCTGCTTAATGGAGGTCTGGAAGTTGGTTCTTAACGTGTCCTCCAGCTGCCTGACAAAGTAAACCCCGATAATCTGCATGGCCACTAAAATAAGGAGGACATAGATGAGAACAAATTTTACTTTTATGGAACGGAAGAACCCAACTTTGTTCATTAAAATTACTCCTGTTCAGGATTGCGTAAATAATAGCCTACGCCCCGGCGTGTCACAATCCAAGCCGGATGGCTCGGGCTGTCCTCAATTTTTTCTCTAAGGCGCCTTACAGTCACGTCAACCGTTCTTACATCACCGTAATAATCATAGCCCCAAACGGTTTGCAATAAATGTTCTCGTGTCATTACCTGTCCGATATGTTTCGCCAAATAATGCAGCAGTTCAAATTCCCGATGGGTCAGTTCAATCGTCTCACCACGTTTAGACACAATATAGGCATCTGGATGAATGACAAGGGAGCCAATCACCAGTTCATTTGTTTCATTTTCTTCTTCACTTTGTACCGCAATCTGCTGATGCCGGCGCAGGTTAGCTTTGACACGAGCAATTAATTCCCTAGTACTGAAAGGCTTTGTTACATAATCATCCGCACCCAGCTCAAGGCCAAGGACTTTATCAATTTCCGAGTCTTTTGCTGTGAGCATAATGATGGGCATTTCATATTTTTTGCGGACTTCACGGCACACTTCCATCCCATCCCGCATCGGAAGCATAATATCTAAAAGAATTAAATCAGGCTGAACTTCATCTATAAGTTGAAGCGCCTCATTTCCATCATAAGCACAATAAACGTCATAACCTTCTTTTTTTAGGTTAAACTGTAAAATATCTGCAATCGGTTTTTCATCATCGACAACAAGAATTTTCTTTTCCATAACATTGCTCCTTTTCGCTTTTATTCTATTTTGCTCAAGTAAGGCACCATCAGCGGGATAACTTGCTGTCCTATATACGGAGTTGAAATAGTCATAACTATACTATTTTACTTTACCACTGTTTTTGCCTATTTTCATCTATTAGAAGTAATTGACAGTCGGATATTCAAAAAAAAAAAATCTCTAGGTAGACTAGAGATTAGTTATTTTAGATAGGACATTGGGTTTACCAAGCCGCCATTTTTATATACTTCAAAGTGGAGATGGACGCCGGTTGCATCGCCTGTTGCTCCCATCACACCGATGGCTGTCCCCTTTGAAACCGTCTGGCCTTGCTTTACATTAATCGATGCCATATGGGCATATAAAGTGCGCATTCCATTTTGATGGTCAATAATGACTTTATTGCCATAGCCGCCATTATCCCATCCAGCAGAAACAACTACCCCGTTATCTGCCGCTTTGATGGTTCTGTTGCTAGGCCTTGCGATATCAATTCCTTTATGTTTTTTGCCCCAGCGATAGCCCATTCGGCTGGAAACATACCCGCCTACTGTCGGCCAAGCCAAGCTGCCATCACCGCGGGAAGGAATGACCTTTGTCCCTTTTACCACAATTTTGTCAACTGGCTGCTGAAGGATTTGCTCACTTGTTTGTTCTTTTTTGACCGTTGCTCCATTTTGCTCAGAGATGGAATAGGTAACAGATCTAGCACCATTTTGTCCTTCTTGCTTTACCTTCGTTTCGCCTTTGTCCATCGAAGCATCTTCTTCGGTTTGCTGGGCAAATGGAATTTCTTCTCTTTGGTTTACCTCTTTATCGACGACTACTTCTACATATGGCTGTAATGCAGTAATATTCATTTCTTGGCCAATTTGTAAAAGCGAGTCTTGAGTCAGCCCTGGATTTAATGCTAATAGTTCTCCGGCCGTTAACCCATTCTGATGGGCGATGGTTTCAATGGCATCACCTGGCTGGACCGCATATTTCTTTTCCTCCAGGGTTCCCTTCTGAAGATAGGTAAGTGCCGCATCAGGGGTCATGATACTTTCAGGTGCTATTTTTCTGTCTTCAACTGAAACATTTTTTGACAAGCGAACGTCTAATAGACGAGTTTGATTTTCACCGAGCGGCGGCAATGGGTCAGCAGAGGCTTTTCTAGCTTCTAGTTCGCTTAATTGGTCTGCCGATACATATTGCAGCTTCAGGTTTTGGATGACCTCTTCAGCCGTCTCTTTATTGTCTAGGTAGACAACAGGCTGGCCATCGATCACAATGGCAGCGGCTTCTGCTTGGATTTGGAATGAACTGTTCAGATTTTGGATGGCTTCTGAATTATTCACAGCAGAAGAATGAAATACTTGTTCAGGGATGTATTGGATTTGTGAATCCAGATCAAAGTTTGCATGTTGAAAGGTTTGTTTTGCTGTATCCACCTTTTCGGCTACCAGCTTATCTAGTACTTCTTTATCAGTCACATTCCCTATGTAGGTACCATTGGCATAGACATGATAGATGGTTGTTAATTTAGCGGAAGTGGCAAATGCAACCGGTCCATTACTAAAGGCGATAACGGATGCAGCCATTGCAGAAACGATCGTTGATTTAACTATTAAGTGCTTTTTTGATTTTATTTTATTATTGAAAGAAAACATTCTTTCCCTCCTAAACCACGGTAAAACCCTATGAATCTAATAAAATGATTAAATCAGAGTTATCCAGAATTTTAGCTGTTATAAATTTACCATAATTTATTTGTAAAAGTTTAAGAATCTTTATAATGTAACAAAAATGTATAATAGCTGACATTTTTCTACTTTTGCTTGAAATAGAATAGTAATATTTTCCTGTTTTTTCGCGGTTTTTTTTCAGGAAAACCCTTTCATACCAAGGATTCGACTAGTTATTTTGACGTGAATAGGTTTTTTTACAAAATAGGACAAAACATACGGTGAAATGGAAAAAAATAGTTACATTGTTACAATAGTATTACAATGAATCCATAGGCGCATAAAAAAACAGAAGCCTGCATCATTGCAAGCTTCTGTTTTTAATGGCTCAGGACGGAATCGAACCGCCGACACAAGGATTTTCAGTCCTTTGCTCTACCGACTGAGCTACTGAGCCAAATATATATTTTTAGTGTCCTAAACTTTGTTAAGCTTAAGTCCTTCGTCCCCATCTCAGAAAGCTTATTCAAGCAGCAGCTCGATGGGTACGCTGATGCTATTTCTCAGAAGCTTATTCGATCGTGCTCTACCGACTGAGCTACTGAGCCATATCCTATATTAGTATGTATAAGTGGCGGTCTGGACGGGACTCGAACCCGCGACCTCCTGCGTGACAGGCAGGCATTCTAACCAGCTGAACTACCAGACCATATAAATTGATTGCCAGAAAGGAAACCGTCCTCGCCAGTCACTTGCTGACAATCAAATGCCGATGACCCCTACGGGATTCGAACCCGTGTTACCGCCGTGAAAGGGCGGTGTCTTAACCGCTTGACCAAGGGGCCATTATGAAATTTAAAATGGTGAGCCATGAAGGACTCGAACCTTCGACCCTCTGATTAAAAGTCAGATGCTCTACCGACTGAGCTAATGGCTCGTACTTATATATTTCATCGCATCTCAGCGACGTTTTTTATAATACCATGGGTACTATCCATTGTGCAATACTTTTTTTGAAAAAGTTTTAAAAACCATCATGCCCTCCCAAAAGAGGGCATGAATATAATTAGATTTGTCTCCATGGACTGCGGACGACATTGGTTTGATTGCGGTCCGGTCCAACAGAGAATGTTGTTAATGGAACACCCGTCAGCTGGGTTACGCGTTCCACATAATGGCGGGCATTGACAGGGAGCTCGTCTAAAGACTTGCAGCCAGTAATATCCTCATTCCATCCTGGCAGCTCCTCATAAATCGGCTCGCACTGGGACAGCACCTTTAAGCTGGCTGGATATTCCGTAATAATCTCATCCTTATAACGGTAAGCCGTACAAATTTTCAAAGTCTCAATTCCAGTCAGCACATCGATCGAATTGAGAGAAAGATCAGTCAAACCGCTGACACGGCGGGCATGGCGGACAACGACGCTGTCAAACCAGCCGACACGGCGCGGACGGCCTGTTGTAGTGCCATATTCGCGGCCTACTTCACGAATCTGATGTCCAATTTCATCGTGCAATTCTGTTGGGAACGGCCCGTCGCCAACGCGGGAAGTGTATGCCTTACAAACACCCACAACATGAGTAATTTTGGACGGCCCTACACCTGAACCGATCGTTACTCCCCCCGCTACAGGATTGGAAGATGTAACAAACGGGTAGGTACCTTGGTCAATATCAAGCATGACCCCTTGAGCTCCTTCAAAAAGCACCCGCTTTCCGTCATCCAATGCCTCATTTAATACAACGGAAGTGTCACAGACATATTGTGCAATCTGCTGTCCGTATTCATAATACTCATCTAAAATATCTTCTTTTTTGAAGCCTTCTGTTTCATAAATCCGTTCGAATAAACGATTCTTTTCAGCCAGGTTTTGCTCCAATTTTTCCTCGAACACTTCAAGGTCCAATAGGTCCGCAATCCGGATGCCGACACGGGCCGCCTTATCCATATAAGCGGGACCAATACCTTTTTTAGTGGTTCCGATTTTATTAGCGCCTTTGCGCGCTTCCTCAACCTCATCCAATTTTAAATGATAAGGGAGGATGACATGGGCGCGATTGCTAATACGGAGATTATCCGTTGAAATGCCTCTCTCATGCAGATATGCAAGTTCTTCCACCAATGCCTTTGGATCGACAACCATGCCATTTCCAATGACACTTATTTTTTCCTTATTGAAAATCCCCGAAGGAATCAAATGCAATTTGTAGGTTTCCCCGTTAAACTTAATCGTGTGGCCTGCATTGTTTCCCCCTTGATAACGGGCAATAACCTCTGCATTTTCAGAAAGAAAGTCCGTTATTTTCCCTTTTCCTTCGTCTCCCCATTGCGTACCGACAACCACAACTGATGACATAAAGGCACCTCCAAGTGTTTTACTTCCGATTAAATAATAATTAACACCACTTTAGTTTACCAATATCAGTATAAAAAATCAATTAAACACGAACATTTTATATAAATATATTTATCTACGTTCGTATAAATAGCAATCTATCACTATAGAAAAAGAGCCAGCCTATGCTGACTCTTTCTCTTAATCTATTAAGCCCCTGGAGGTGAATCATACCTTGTTTCCAGGTTCACGAATTTATTATATTCTTTTACAAATGCCAGCGATACGGTACCAACCGGACCATTACGCTGCTTGGCAATGATGATTTCAATAATATTCTTGTTCTCTGATTCTTTATCATAATAATCATCACGGTATAAAAAGGCAACAATATCAGCATCCTGCTCGATACTTCCTGATTCACGGATGTCTGACATCATCGGACGCTTATCCTGGCGCTGCTCGACACCACGAGACAGCTGTGATAATGCAATAACAGGCACTTTAAGTTCTCGGGCTAGCTGCTTTAGGGAACGGGAAATTTCCGATACTTCCTGCTGGCGGTTTTCCCCAGAACGGCCGCTGCCCAAAATCAACTGCAAATAGTCAATTAAAATCATTCCCAATCCGTGCTCTTGCGCTAAACGGCGGCATTTGGAACGAATATCACTGATTCTTACACCAGGTGTGTCATCAATATAGATCCCCGTGTTTGATAAAGTTCCCATTGCCATCGTCAGCTTGCCCCAGTCTTCGTCTGTCAGCGACCCTGTACGGAGCCTCTGGGCATCAATATTTCCTTCAGCACATAAAAGACGCATAACAAGCTGTTCTGCCCCCATCTCAAGACTGAAGATCGCCACATTTTCGCCTGTTTTTTTGGCAACATTTTGGGCAATATTCAAGGCGAATGCCGTTTTACCTACAGAAGGACGGGCACCTACAATGATTAAGTCATTGCGCTGGAATCCTGCTGTCATCCGGTCAAGCTCAACAAATCCTGTCTCAAGTCCGGTAATCTCCCCAACCCGTTTATGCATTTCCTCAATATTATCATAGGTACGGACAAGAACATCTTTTATGTCATGGAAGGCGCCGGCATTTTTTCGCTGGGCGACTTCCAGAATGCTTTTTTCCGCTTCACTTAACAGCGCATCTACTTCATCCTCACGCGTATATCCATCTGTAGCAATATTGGTGGCCGTACGGATCAGCCTGCGCAACAGCGACTTTTCTTCAACGATTCTGGCATAATACTCCAGGTTGGCAGCCGTCGGGACGGATGCTGCCAGTTCACTCAAATAACTGACACCTCCGACATCCTCCAGCAATTTCGCCGCTGCAAGCTCCTCTGTTACCGTTACAAGGTCTATTGCCTTCCCTTGGTCATTTAGTTTTAGCATCATGTGAAAGATCTTTTGGTGTGACGCCCGATAAAAATCTTCTGGAATCAATACCTCTGAAGCAAGTGTTAAAGAAGATGGCTCTAAAAAGATTGCTCCAAGCACAGCCTGTTCTGCCTCAATATTTTGGGGAGGCATGCGGTCTGCAAACAAATCACTCATCTATCAAAACCTCCTATTGAAGGAAAAATCTTTGGCTGTATCAAATCATATGCAAAGAATAGCGCGGCTGCACTACATGAATTTTTTATATGAAAACCTAATTTTATAATATAACCTGAAAAGGTGCTCGTCCAAAAAATGCATCAAAGAAAAAAGTGACCAGTTTCAACCGATCACATTTCCATATTGCTTCTATTCCATTTTATCATGATTGCCTTAAATTTGAACTGGCAATTTTTTTGTAATTCATGCAGCTGGAAAAACTATTTTACTTCTTTTACTGAAACCGTTAGTGTGGCCGTCACCTCATGGTGCAGCTTCACTGGAATCTTCGTATGTCCAAGCGTGCGAATGGCGTCATCCAGCTCCATTTTCCGCTTATCAATTTTAATACCGTGTTTTTTCTGTAATTCTTCCGCAACCTGCTTTGTTGTAATGGAACCAAACAAGCGGCCGCCTTCTCCTGCTTTCGCCGTCAATTCAACTGTAATTTTGTCCAAGACTTCCTTCAGTTTTTTTGCCTCAGCAAGTTCCTCTGCAGCAGCCTTTTCCTCTTTTTTCTTTTGAGCATCTAAGCTGCTGATATTGGCATTATTTGCTTCTACCGCCAATCCTTGTTTAATTAAAAAATTGTGGGCATAGCCATCCGCCACATTTTTAATTTCACCTTTTTTTCCTTTTCCTTTAACATCTTTTAGAAATATTACTTTCATTCTTGTTTGCTCCCTTCAAAATAATCATCAATGGCCTGTTTTAATCGTGATTCTGCTTCGTCAATGGTTATGCCAGTCAGCTGTGTGGCTGCATTCGTCAAATGGCCGCCGCCATCAAGGCTCTCCATAATAATTTGCACATTCACGCTTCCCAAGGACCTTGCACTGATACCGACCATATCCTCATTGCGCTTTGAGATAACAAACGACGCTGCTATTTTATCCATTGTCAGCAAAGTATCTGCTGCCTGTGCAATCGTCACCTGGTCATAAAACTCGGATTCATTGCCTCTGGCAATGGCAATTCCATCGCGGTAAAACTTGACCGATTCAATCAGCTTCGAACGCTTAATATACATATTAACATCCTGCTTTAAAAATTTCTGAACAAGAATCGTATCTGCGCCATGTGCCTTCAGGTAGGAGGCCGCATCAAATGTCCTGGAACCAGTTCGCAGCGTAAAACTTTTTGTGTCCACAATAATCCCCGCTAATAGGGCTGTTGCTTCAATCACTTCAATTTTACCCCGTTTTGGCTGATATTCAAGAAATTCGGTCACCAATTCAGATGTGGAGGAGGCATACGGCTCCATATAAACAAGCAGAGGGTTTGCGATAAAATCTTCCCCACGGCGGTGATGGTCAATGACGACAACATTGTCGATTTTCTTTAACAGCCGTTCATCCATCACAAGCGATGGTTTATGCGTATCCACTATGACAAGCAAAGTTTTATCCCCGGCTATTTCCAGTGCCGCTTCAGAATTAATGAACCTTGAATACAGCTTCTCTTGGCTGCGAATCTCATCCATCATCCTTGAAACGCCGGTATCCATTTCATTGGGATTCACCACCATATAGGCTTCCTTCTGGTTCATCTGGGCTACTTTATAGATTCCAATACTTGAACCAATGGAGTCCATATCAGGGTTCTTATGGCCCATGATTATTACCTTATCACTTGCTATAATTAAGTCTCTTAATGCGTGGGAAATCACCCTTGCCCTAACCCTTGTGCGTTTTTCAACCGGATTGGTTTTCCCGCCGTAAAATTTCACCTTGCCGCTTGGATGTTTAATGGCCACCTGATCCCCGCCCCTGCCCAAGGCTAAATCCAGGCTCGACTGGGCCAGCAATCCCAATTCAGGAAGCGATGAACCCCCTGACCCTATTCCGATACTTAAGGTAAAGGAGATGTTTTGCTGTAAAGTCTGTTCTCTCACTTCATCTAAAATGGTAAATTTGTTTTTTTCAAGGATGTTAAGAATTCGTTCATTAAAAACGGCGATAAATCGTTCAGATGAAATTCTTTTTAGAAACATTTCATTTTCATTGGCCCACTTATTTAGTATCGATGTCACCAAGTTATTGATGCTTCCTCGCATTTGGTCATCCATGCCCTGAGTTAAATCATCATAATTATCTAAAAAAATAATTGCAATAACAGTGCGGTCTTCATGATATTTTCTCTCAATTTCTGCCTGTTCCGTCACATCGAAAAAGTAAAGGAGCTTCTCTTCGCGTTTGTGGACTACACGGAATTTTCTGCTATTTAAGGTGATGATATGAGTCTCTGCTTCCTGTTTAAGCAGCTGAACCAAATTATCCGCAAGATCATAGAGGGACTTGCCCACCAATGTATCTTCCTCAAAATACGCAGACATATACGGATTGGTCCATTCAATATCATAATCATCATTAATGAGCATGATCCCAATCGGCATTTCAAGCAGCGCTTCTTCGCCCACTTTTTTTACCCGATATGAAAGGGTAGAGATATACTCCTCCACTTCTTCTCGTTGCCGCTGCTCAATGACAAACATAAAGTAAAGCGGAAAAAACATTAATAACAGACCAGCGAGACTTAAGACCCAATTATATAAGGATAGGACGATGATGAGTACGATTGTAACGCCTATTAACCCAAAGAATGGGTAACGAATGGATCGTTTTTCTAAAAATGCAGGCAAAATTTCTCAGCTCCTAAATCCAGTAGTCGTTAAAATTTATAAAATGTTTCTATATCTTATTCCAATCACCTATTAAGCAGTATATGTATACCGAAATGGACTTCCTGCAGACTATTTTTTCCTTAGCTTTTTCCGCCTATCAAACCCTAAATCAATTATACCTAATATCCCTATAATATAAAGAAAAATCGGAATAAAGAAGGAAGCAATAAGCAAAATCACTCCAATAGACTTGGATAATCCTTTTACATCTAAAAAGTAGAACAAAAAGGTGCACCCTTGAAACCACATTAAGGCTTGCAAAATAAAAGACAAATTAAATAATGCAGCATACAGATAAGTGCCTTGTTCGGGGTGCAGCAAGAGACTAGCCGTCAGAGTAATGAGCAAATACCATAATGTACTTTTTGGCAGACTAAGTTCTCTAAAAGGCTTCCATTTCTGAATTTCAATTCCAAACCTTTTTACAATTGGAAGCGATACTGATTGTGTGATGAAAGTCGTAACCACTGACCATATGACAATCATAGAAGGGAATAATGTTTTTACTAAAGATAACGCTTTTTTGATTTGTTCTATTGTTTGTTCTGCCTGTGCCTCCTGCCCCAAGCTCTTTAGCATATCCGCTGACTTGGTTAAGGAATCTTGCATGACATCATTTATTTCCTTAAAAATATCGATATTGAAAAGCGCAACACTGATTGCGTAAGATGCGATCATATTGACTAAAAATACAATGGTTCCTGCCAGTAAAATAATGATCCGGTCTTTTTTTCTTTGAATAAGATATCCAGTGACAACACCAGTTGTTCCATAGGCAAATGCAAGCGGCAGTGATGTCAGCGACCCTAGGATCAAGGAAATCAAAATGGAGGCAGCCAGAAACACAAGAGACATTTTCCATTCATTCTTGGCAGCAAACAGGATGAACGGAACTGCTAGAAAAAAGTTTGCCACCATTCCTAACAGCGGTACATAGATCGTAATTAATAATAGCACTGCAAAGATGGCCAAGAGCATGGCCCCTTCAGTCAGTATACGGGCATTCTTCACTTTTTCACCTCTAAACGTAATCGATACCTATCTCTTTATTTTATCTAGATAACCAAATGTATTCAACTAACAAAAGCAGACAGTTCAACAGCATGTAATAAAAAAGGCAGCCGGGTGAACACCCAAACTGCCTTTTTCTATTGATTACTCGCCTGCAACAAATGGCAATAATGCCATTTGACGTGCACGTTTGATCGCAACAGTTAATTTACGCTGATATTTAGCGCTTGTGCCTGTCACACGACGTGGTAAAATTTTACCGCGTTCTGAGATGAATTTTTTTAGCAAATCAACATCTTTATAGTCGATATGAGTGATGCCATTTGCAGTGAAATAGCAAACTTTGCGGCGTTTTGCGCGTCCGCCTTTACGTCCACCTGCCATGGAATTTCCCTCCTTTTATGTTTATAACCGAACCCTAAAGGCTTGCATTAGAATGGGAGATCATCGTCGGAAATGTCAATTTGACCGCTTCCGCCAAATGGATCATCATTCACTTTTGTATAGCCTTGGTTGTTATTAGGCCGTTGATTCTGATTGCCGAATGGTGCACCCTGCGGTTCTCTAGGAGGCGCGCCAAAGTGATCATTGTCGTTCCTGTTAGCAGAAGAGGCATTTTTCGGTTCCAAAAATTGGACACTTTCTGCTAACACTTCTGTTACATAAACACGACGTCCATCTTGTGCTTCATAGTTACGGGTTTGAATCCGTCCATCCACACCTGCCAAACTTCCCTTTTTCAAGAAGTTAGCAACATTTTCAGCTGGTTTGCGCCAAACCACACAGTTAATAAAGTCAGTTTCGCGTTCACCCTGCTGGTTTGAAAATGGCCGGTTTACTGCTAACGAAAAAGTAGCAACTGCAACTCCGCTTGGCGTATAACGCAATTCAGGATCCTTTGTTAAACGGCCAACTAGCACGACACGATTCATCATCAGAATCAACTCCTTTTTCCAGAATATGTTTCACGTGAAACATATTCAAAAATTAAATTTATCGTTAAATTATGCTTCTTCTTTAATTACGATATGGCGAATGATATCTTCGCTGATTTTGGCAAGACGGCCAAACTCTTGTACTGCTGCAGCAGGAGAAGTAGTTTTTACGATTTGGTAATATCCGTCACGGAAATCATTGATTTCGTATGCAAGACGGCGTTTGCCCCAATCTTTGCTTTCAGCAGTCTCCGCGCCATTTTCAAGAAGAATTTTGTTAAAGCGCTCTACAAGTGCTTTTTTAGCCTCATCTTCAATATTTGGACGGATGATGTACATGATTTCGTACTTATTCATCACAGTCACCTCCTTTTGGTCTAGACGGCCCACCACATTAGTGGGCAAGGAGCAATTATTCATTACTCACAAGTTGAAAGTATAACACAAAAAAACAGGAAAAGCAATGTCGCTTTCCTGTTTTTCAACTATTGAAAAAAAGTATAGAATTTTTGGCTGTGAGAATGGCCCTTCTTCAGGCCGCTTCCGTTTTTCTTATACATTAAATCGGAAGTGCATGACGTCTCCGTCTTTCACTTCGTAATCCTTGCCTTCCAAGCGGACCTTACCAGCTTCTTTTGCTGCCTGATAGCTTCCTGCCGCCACTAAATCATCAAATGATACAGTTTCTGCCCGGATAAATCCCCGTTCAAAATCGGAGTGGATAATGCCGGCACATTGTGGTGCTTTCATTCCTTTTTTGAAGGTCCAAGCCCGAACTTCCTGCACGCCTGCAGTGAAGTAAGTAGCAAGGCCCAGCAGGCTGTAAGCAGCCCGAATTAATTGATCGAGTCCAGATTCTTCGATCCCAAGCTCTTGAAGGAACATTTCCCTTTCTTCCCCTTCAAGCTCGGCAATTTCCTCTTCAATCTTGGCACAAATCACAATCACCTGTGCATTTTCTTTTGCCGCATACTCGCGGACCTGCTGTACATATTCATTCTCGGACGGATTTGCTACTTCCTCTTCACTGACATTTGCAACATAAAGAACTGGTTTAATGGTTAACAAATGCAAGTGTTTAGCAATTTTTAACTGGTCCTCTGTAAATTCAACGGACCGGGCAGGCTTTTCTGCTTCGAATGCTTCACGCAGTAATGAAAGCACTTCAAACTCTGCCATTGATTCTTTATCCTTTTGCTTCGCCAGTTTTTCGACACGGCCAATTCGCTTTTCCACCGTTTCCATATCGGCAAGGATTAACTCTAAATTGATGGTTTCAATATCAGAAATGGGGTCTACTTTTCCGGATACATGGGTAATATTTTCATCTGCAAAGCAGCGGACTACTTGGCAAATTGCATCTACTTCACGGATATGCGACAGGAATTTGTTTCCTAATCCTTCCCCTTTACTTGCACCCTTTACAATCCCGGCAATATCGGTGAATTCAAATGCTGTTGGGACGGTCTTTTTTGGTTGGACCAGCTCGGTTAATTTTTGCAAGCGTGCATCTGGCACCTCTACAATCCCTACATTGGGATCAATCGTACAGAAAGGATAATTCGCTGATTCCGCTCCTGCCTGGGTAATTGCATTAAATAATGTAGATTTGCCAACGTTCGGCAGACCCACAATACCAGCTGTTAATGCCATTGTCGTTCACTCCTTTTGGAAAAGTATCTATTTTAACAGATAAGTTGCCGATAAATTAAATAGACAAGCCTTTCACAATTATAGGCATTTAACAATGAAAAAACAAGATTGTTCAACATGAAACGGCTGTCAGACATATCGAATAATTTTTCCCAAAAAAATGTATATTGGTCATTTTTTTACATTATCAACCTATTATTTTAACAAAATTCTACAATCTTACCCAATCTTTCTATTAATTATGGTAAAATTTATGACAAAACTATTACTTTTGTCATATTTAAGGAAAAACCATACATATTTGTTGATTGCATCACTTATTGGAGGAGAGTAATGAGAAGGTCTAATAATCTGCAAATGGGCAGAAAATTTGAATTCCCCCATGAATCCAAAGGGGTTATAAAAAAAGCGATTATACCTACATTTTGTTTTGCTGTATTATCAACGGTTGCGTTTGAGGAAGCCGTTTTTGCAGAATCAGCCACTTCACCTGCAGGAGTCCGCAGTCAAGTATCCGCTGCGGTTAAGTATGTAAATGTAGCAAGCGGAACCTTAAATTTACGTAAAACAGCCTCAAGCAATTCGCCGATTCTTACATCCCTTAAAAACGGAACAGCTTTAACCGTCTATTCGGAAGTAAATGGCTGGGCACTCGTTCAGGTTAACGGCATGGAGGGATATGTCAGTACTGCCTTTATTTCTGAGAGCAGCAAAACGACTGCTGCTTCTCCTGTAACTAAATACGTCAATACGGACAGCGGTTCCTTAAACTTGCGGGAAAGTCCGGCAGCAAGCGGGAAAGTCCTCGACAAACTAACAAAAGGAACCGCCGTTACTGTCTACTCGGAAGCGAATGGCTGGGCAAAGGTACAGGTGAACGGGAAAGAAGGATATGTCAGCAGTGACTTTTTATCCTCAACAAATCCTAGTTCCGCACCTGCTCAGTCCCCGGCGCCAACTGTCGTAAAGGACAAGTATGTCAATGTCAGCAGCGGTTCCTTAAATATGCGCAACGGCAGTTCAACCAATGCCTCCGTGATTGTTAAGCTTGCAAAAGGAACGCCTGTAAAGGTTTATTCGGAGGCAAATGGCTGGGCAAAGATTGAAGCGTACGGAAAAACTGGTTATGTAAGTTCTGAATTTTTATCGGATACACCGCCAAGTTCCAGTAACACGCCACCTGCACAGTCCCCTGTTCCGCAATTGACTACAAAATATGTTAATGTCAATTCCGGATCGAGTTTGAATGTGCGGGCATCCGCCTCAACTAGTTCATCGGTGCTCGGAAAACTTGGCTCTCAATCCGAAGTGCAAGTCATTTCTGAAACCAATGGCTGGGCGAAAATTCAGTTTAATGGGAAAGAGGGCTATGTAAGCTCCAGTTTCCTCACGACGGTCAAACCCAATACCGCTGTCCAGCCGGAACAGCCGGCAGCTACTACGAAGGTAGTCAATGTCAATATCGGCTCTTCTTTAAATATGCGCAATAGCCCGGCAGCCAATGCCTCCATTTTAGTAAAATTGGCCAGAGGATTGGAAGTCAAGGTCCTCTCTGAAGCGAACGGATGGGCAAAGGTCGAAGCGTATGGGAAAACTGGTTATGTGAGTTCTGAATTTTTATCGGATACACTGTCAAGTTCTGGGAACTCTTCATCAGCTCCGGCGCCGGATCCGGCACCACAATTGACTATAAAATATGTCAATGTCAATTCCGGGTCGAGTTTGAATGTGCGGGCATCCGCCTCAACTGGTTCATCAATCATCGGGAAGCTTGACTTTCAATCCGAAGTGCAAGTCATTTCCGAAACCAATGGCTGGGCAAAAATCCAGTTTAATGGGAAAGAAGGTTATGTAAGCTCCAGTTTTCTCACAGCTGTCAAATCCGGCGCCCCTGCCCAGCAGCCGGAGCAGCCTGCAGCTGTCGCCAAGTATGTCAATGTCAACGTCGGCTCCTCTTTAAATATGCGTAAAAGTCCAGCAGCCAATGCCTCCATTTTGGTGAAACTGGCCAGAGGATTGGAAGTCAAAGTTCTCTCTGAAGCAAACGGATGGACAAAAATTGAGGCATATGGACAGATGGGATATGTAAGCTCTGAATTTTTATCGGCGGACAAAAATCTAGGAGCATCAGGAGGCCCTGCAAACGAATCCGGCACAGGGGCGGCTCCAAATCCAAACACAGATTCCGATGCCAATCCTCCTGCCGAAGCTCAGCCTGGCCCTGGACAAACTCCAGAAGATTCTCCTGCTTCTGGGACTAATACGGATTCTGATCCAAGCCCAGAGCAGTCTCAGCCAGCAGCCGAAACGAAATACGTGGATGTTATTTTTGGGTCCAGCCTAAATATGCGCGCCAATCCATCTACCAATGCAGCTATTATTACCAAGCTGGCACGGGGAACCATTGTCACAGTCCAATCCGTGGAAAACAATTGGGCTATGGTTACCGCAAATGGAAAAACGGGCTATGTCAGTGTCTTATACCTGTCTGATGCAGCACCATTTAACCCAAATGCAACGGGCGGCAACATTGAAAAAACCGTGGAAAATTATAATATCAGCCTAAGCGATATGGTAAAGCTTCAGATGGCTGTAAACCCACAAACCGATAAGGATTATTATACCTTTATCCGTTCTGATGCTCTGACGTTAACAGGCCCTTCAACCGGTATCGTGAATGGATCAGGCTGGAACCTCAGGGGAGGGGCCGGCACAGATTATTGGGTTGTTGGGCAGGTCAAAAATCACGATACGCTTCAAATATTGGCCGTTGTGACTGATGATAAAGGGATGGAATGGTACCAGGTGGCCTATAATAAGTCCTGGGTCAATGCCAGCCCGGAAGATGTTGCATATTATTTGGATCCGAATAATTTCCAAGACAGTGCTGTTGATTCTATGCAATTCCTTAAACTATCGATGACCGCTAATTTGAATGCCAATGAAGTCAATGAACGGGTTCTGGCTGGCAAAGGCATTTTACAAAGCCAAGCTGCCACATTTATAACGGCCGGAATGACCTATGGGGTTAATGAAATGTATTTAATTTCTCATGCCTTATTAGAGACTGCTAACGGGTCATCCCAGCTGGCCAATGGTGTCTTATATAACGGAAGATTGGTATACAATATGTATGGTATCGGCGCTTATGATAACAGTGCTGTTAACAGCGGTGCCCAGTTTGCTTACAATGCAGGATGGTTTACACCGGAAGACGCGATTATTGGCGGGGCACAATTTATCGCCAATGGCTATATTAATGCAGGCCAGGATACCTTATATAAAATGCGATGGAATCCTGATTCCGCCGCACAAAAAGGTTATGCCTCCCATCAATATGCAACCGATATTGGCTGGGCTGCCAAGCAAGTGAAGCAAATTTATAATTTATATAGTTTAATAGATTCCTATAAACTCATACTGGAAATTCCACAGTATAAATAAAAGAAATGGGGCTCCCATAAGAGGAAGCCCCATTTCTTTTATTCAATTTTTTCCAAATTAACCAAACAATCATACAAAGTACTGCCAAGTCCATTATCAGATTCTGTACTGGAAGTTAGCTGATTGACGGAACCGCCAAATTTCTTCCAAATGCCTTCATCGATATTTACCGTGTTGGGATGGGCTGCTGGAAGAATTGAAATATAGCCTTTTACTTCGCCCCTGTTGTTCCACACCCTGACAAAATCGCCGTTTTTTAATTCCCGGTCATCAGCAATGTTAGCAGCAATTTCCACCTTCACTTTGACAGTATCGCCTAGCAAATGATAGTTTTGCGAATGATTGGAACGCATAGGATGAATCGTCAGCAAACTGTATGGATAGTTCTGCGCAAGAGCAGGATTTCGCCATTTTGATTCCTTAGGGACAGCTAATGATAGCTTTCCATTTCCCATTTTTTCCTCACCCAAAGAGGAGGTAAATTCAAATTTTCCTGTCCTCGTATTGAATTTTCGATCCTGCCACGGAATTTTATTCACCGGCAATTCCAGTGTATGCTGCTCTTTTAATGCCTCCAACGAATATCCCTTTTCCGCTAAGGGCACGAGCGTCATGTTTAACCATTCTTCTCTAGTAAACTCAAAATCTGCCCCAAAGCCAAGCCTGTCCGCCAATTGCGTCCAAATCCACAAATCTGGCTTTGCCTCACCAGGAGAAGGGACAAGCTGCGGACCATAGTTCACATAGTGGTGATACATTGAGGAGTAATAGATATCCTCTTCTTCAAAAGCAGTGGCTGCCGGCAATACATAATCAGCCAGCATCGCTGTATCTGTCATAAATTGGTCGACTGCCACCAATGTGCCGGCCGAAGAAAATGCTTTTTCTGCCACATTCGTATCGGGCAGCTGTGTAAGCGGGTTTCCGCAGGTTACAAAAATCATTTTAATTTCCGGATCCTTGGCTGCCAAAATTTCTTCTGCCTGCTTCATGATGGAAAATTGGCGAAAGCTTTGCTTGCGGCCGGCCAATGTTAGTTCATCAAACGCAAAGCTTTGGCCAACCTGAAGATTGGCATAATTTGCTCCACCGCCGTCTATCCCAATATTGCCGCTTACGGCGCACAATGCATCAATCAGCCGGATGGTGTTGCCGCCATTTTCGTAGCGCTGCATTCCTAGCCCCATATAGGTCGAGGCTGGCCGATCACCATAAATATAGGCTAATTTTGTGATAACTTCTTCAGGGACCTCCGTCATTTCACTAATTTGTTCAAGGGAATTGCTGTTAACAAGTTGAAGCAAATCAGCAAAGCCGTGGGTATATTGTTCAATAAATTCCTTGTCTTCGAGCTCCAGGCGGAGTATTTCCTTTATGATGCCGGCTGCCAGTATGCCGTCCATTCCCGGTTTGATGGAAATATGCTGATCAGCCAGTTTGGCTGTGGCATTATAAAGCGGGTCAATCACATATAAATGAGAACCGTGCTTCTTTGCCTCCAAAAGCTTTTCATAGAAATGCATGTTCGTTCTGGCAACATTTCTCCCCCAGATGATAATATTCCTGCTGTTCAGCACATCATTAGGGGCATGGCTCCAGGCATTGCCAAAGTCCCATTTTTGCGCTTCTATTCCCGATCCCCAGCACAGTGAGCCGTATAGTTCGGTTACCCCGCCATAGCAATTGAAAAACCGCTGATCAAGGTTTTTTAGAATCCCATTATTGGCATAATCATGGCTATGCAAGACGGCTGTTGAGCCATACGTTTCTTTAATGCGCAGCATCTCAGCAGCGATCTCATCAAGTGCTTGTTCCCAAGAGATTTCCTGGAACTGGCCATTTACTTTTTTTAATGGATGCATCAGCCGTTCGGGCGAATTGGTTCTCGCCTCAAGCATCCGGCCGCGGGCACAAATTTTCCCCTTTGTAATGGGATGGTCCGGGTCCCCTTCCACCTTCGTCACCCGTCCGTTTTCGATCGTTACTTGAAAACCGCAGCTATCCCAGCAATTCAGCGGACATGCTGCCTTACGGACTATTGCCAACTCGCCACCCCCCAAAGTATAGTTTATCTTATAAGAATACTATCATTTTTATAAAAAAAGAAGCATGAGCTATTCTTCATGCTTCACCAATATCTTCTTCATTTTGCGTCCAAACTCTTTTCTTGGAATGAGAACACTATGCCCGCAGCCTTCACACTTAATGCGGATGTCCATTCCCATTCGAATGATTTTCCAGCGATTGGCACCACACGGATGCTGCTTCTTCATCTCGACTACATCATTGATTCCAAACTGCTTTTCCTCCATTCGCCATATCCCCCTTTATACACCAGTATCTTTTAATTGTTCGTCTCTTGACAGCATAACCATTCGTGGATAAGGAATTTCAATGCCATGCTCATCTAAATATAGTTTCACATCTCGTCTGAGCTTCCTTGCGACAGGGAAATGCATCATTGGCTTAGTTTCCGCCACAATCCGAAAGACAACCTCTGAGGGGCCAAGATGTTGAATCCCTAACAGATCTGGGCGCTTGACCAGCTCTTCGTATTTATCCGGCAGAGTATCCAATAATTCACTGATCACTTTTTCCGCCTTTTCTATGTCCTCTTCATAAGCAATTCCCACATCGACGACTGCTATACTATTATGAAGGGAAAAATTGGTAACTTCTGTAATGCTGCCATTCGGCACAATATGAACCTCACCTGTCCAGTTTTTGATCTTGGTGGTGCGAAGCCCGATCGCTTCGACGTCTCCTTCAAATTGTCCGATTCGGATATGGTCCCCTACGGAAAACTGATCCTCAAAAATAATAAAGAACCCCGAAATAATATCTTTGACTAGACTTTGTGCCCCAAAACCCACTGCCAAGCCGACAATCCCTGCACCAGCCAGCAAGGCTTTTACATCAATGTCCATAACAGAGAGGATCATCATGATGGCAATGAAATAAATGACATAAACAACGACATTATCCAATAATCGAGCCAGTGTTTCTTCCCGCCGGATATTTGTGCCAAGTGGAGATAAATTTCTAAGTTTAAAAATGTTGCGTATCGCCACTTTCATAATCCGGATCAAGATATTGGCAGCCGCTAATATGATCAAGATTTTTAGCAGGCCTTCTCCCAAGTTTAGCCAAGTATCTTCATTCTGCAGTTTATCAACAATTCTTTGCATACTTTTTTCAGTAAAACTCATTTAAGCACCCTTCCTTCATTCCAACTGACCTAAACCTAATTTTAAGCATTGTCCAGCCTGGTGCCCAAGCACTTTGCTTTTCCCCTTTATTTTAGCAATTTTTCTTGGAGGAGAATAGCGTCCAGCTATTACTTTTTCTTCCATGACAATGTATAGAATTCTATTATTTTCCGTATACTGTTAAGGCATATGACCGGATTTAAACGTTAGGGAGTGGACTTAATGAATCTCAAACCCAAATTATTCGATCGCAGGGGCAAGGCCCAGTTCATGCATGATGATTTCCATGCATCCGAAAACCTTGCTGCAGAATTATTAGAGCATTTGCCAACCGTTACTGGCCGTCCCATTGTTTTCATCTGCATTGGCACGGACCGCTCCACAGGGGATTCATTAGGGCCGCTTATTGGAACATTACTAGAGGAAAAGAATCTTAAAGATTTTTCCATCTATGGGACTTTGGATGAGCCGATTCATGCTGTAAATTTAGCAGAAAAATTAGCAGAGATTCAAACAAAACACATTGATCCCTTTATTATTGGTGTTGACGCCTGCCTAGGGCGAATCAAAAATGTCGGAATGATTCAGGTCGGAATGGGTCCCGTTAAGCCTGGAGCTGGAGTAAATAAGGAATTGCCTGCTGTAGGTGAATTACATATTACAGGAATTGTCAATGTCAGCGGATTTATGGAATTTTTTGTGCTGCAAAACACCAGGCTAAATCTTGTCATGCGTATGGCTAAAACCATTGCCAATGGCATTTTCCAGGCAAGCCAGTTGTATCAGCAGCATACTTGGACAGATTTGAAATGGGCAGAAGAAGAGAAGCCCATGTAACTGACATTTTAATAGGCTGAAAAAAAGCTAGTGGCAATTCTTTACGTTGAATTGCCACCTTCAATTGGGGGCGGAAATCAACAGGTCTATTAATCTAGGAGCCTTTTAATGAAATGCCTTTTCTCAATTAAAAAGCTGTGTGGTAAAAATATACAATTGTTACACTGATCGCAACCACTATGATTCCCGGCAGAAGGTTAGCAACCTTTATTTTCGTCAGGCCAATCATATTTAGTCCTATCGCAAAAATCATAATTCCGCCGGCAGCCGTCATTTCTATGATAAACTGATCCATCAGCGCCTTTGGAACTAATCTGTCTATTTGTGTGGCAAATAAAGAAATCAGGCCTTCATAAAGCACAACTGGAATAGCGGAGAAAATGACGCCAATCCCTAAAGTCGTGGTTAAAATTAAGGCGGTAAACCCGTCAATCACAGATTTTGTGTAAAGAACATCATGATCTCCACGAATTCCACTATCAAGTGCCCCAATAATCGCCATGGCCCCAATGACAAATATGAGCGTGGCCGTAACAAAACCTTCGGAAATACTGCCTTTGTCATTTGAACCGACTTTTTTCTCCAGCAATAGACCTAACTGATTTAATTTTTCCTCCAACTGGATCCATTCACCAATGACAGCACCAGCCACTAAACTAATGATCACAATGAGGAAGTTTTCCGATTTCAACCCCATTTGCAGTCCTAAAACCATGACCGACAATCCAATTCCATACATGACAGTCGTTTTCATGCCTTCCGGAATCCGATTCAGCAGCTTGCCAAGCATGGTTCCAATAATTATTAATAAGCCATTTACCAGTGTTCCCAATAAAAACATGAACTAATTTTCTCCCTTTCTCATAAAAAAATAAACCACCGATAAGATGGCCTATTAGGATTCCTCTTGTCCCAGCAGTTCTAAAATTCGCTCCAAGTCGTCCTTGGAGAAGAATTCTATTTCAATTTTGCCTTTATTTTTATTTTGCTTAATATGGACAGTGGTTCCAAATCGTTCTCCTAAGAAATGTTCCCGTTCCAATAAAAAGACATCCTTTTTCTTTTCCGGTTTCTTTGTTTCACGTGGAACATTTTCATTCAATTCTTGAATTAACTTTTCCAACTGGCGGACATTTAACGATTCCTTTATGACCTTTTCGACCAGGCTTGGCAGCAAAGATTTCTGCCTTAACCCCAATAAGGCACGCCCATGGCCCATGGTTATTTTCTCTTCGGCAATTAACTCCTGGATCTTCGGCGGCAGTGAGAGGAGCCGGATATGATTGGCGATGTGAGGCCGGCTTTTTCCTAACCGTTTTGCCACCTCTTCCTGAGTCAGCTTCAGCTTCTCCATTAAGGTCTGGTAGGCTTGTCCTTCTTCAATTGGATTTAAATCTTCCCTCTGCAGGTTCTCAAGAACCGCCAGTTCCATCATCTGCTGCTCAGAAAGTTCCCGGACTACAGCGGGTACGGTTTCCAGCTTAGCCTCTTTTGCAGCACGATAACGGCGTTCCCCTACGACAATTTCATAGCCCTTAATACTTTTTCTTACAACGAGAGGCTGCAGGATTCCATGCTCCAGGATGGAAGCTTTCAATTCGTCAATGGCCTCTTGTTGAAAGGTTTTTCGGGGCTGATAGGGATTAGGGCGGAGATCCTGTACCTTAATCTCCTGAACGGTTTCCTCTTTACCAGGTTCCATGCTAAAGAAGGCATTCAAACCTTTTCCTAAACCTTTAGCCATTCGCGACCACTTCCTTTGCTAAATCTAAATATACTTCAGCGCCGCGGGATTTTGCATCATAGGTAATGATCGGTTCCCCATGGCTTGGAGCCTCACTTAGACGAACATTTCTTGGAATAATGGTTTTATAGACTTTATCCTGGAAGTACTTTTTCACTTCCTCAATGACTTGAATGCCTAAATTCGTCCGGGCATCCAGCATCGTTAATAAAACACCTTCAATTTTCAAATCTTGATTAAGGTGTTTTTGCACTAGCCTTACCGTGTTTAATAGCTGGCTTAAGCCTTCCAGGGCATAGTATTCACACTGAACAGGAATGATGACCGAGTCCGAGGCAGTTAAGGCATTCAGCGTCAATAGTCCTAATGACGGCGGACAATCAATAATAATATAATCAAACTGATTTTTGACTTCTTCAAGTGCCCGTTTCAGACGCACTTCCCTTGAAATAGTTGGAACCAGCTCAATTTCTGCCCCTGCCAGCTGGATGGTAGCCGGGATGGCCGATAAATTTTCAATCGCTGTTGGCCGAATAACATCCTTTGCTTCCACATCATCTACTAATACATCATATATACATTGGTCAACTTCTGCCTTTTCAATTCCGACGCCGCTAGTGGCGTTGCCTTGCGGATCCACGTCGACTAATAAGACTTTCTTGCCTATATAAGCTAAGCAGGCGCCTAGGTTGACAGACGTAGTCGTTTTGCCGACTCCGCCTTTTTGGTTCGCGATAGAAAGGATCTTACCCACGATGTCACCTACCCTTACAATTCTCCAAAAATTTTAAACTTCTAATTTAGCAATTTAAAAAAATGACGAGTTTTTTTGTCACTTTTAAACCAACAGCACTAAAAAATAAAATACCATTCCTTTATTTTATCATGAAATGATAGGCTTGGAATTTTTTTTCTAAAAAATATTGACCATGTTACTTGAATAGTTGTCATTAATTGGTATTTCCCAAGCAATAGTTGAACTGAAAAAAAGCCAAAAGAAAGAGGATGGCATAGAAGTCCATCCTCTTAGGCTGATCCTTTATTTTTTCTTGGGAATTCGAATCGTAAATTGGTAAAAATCGTCGAATTCTTGCTCCTCTGAATCCAAATTAATTCCGCTATCCGAGACCATGGATAATGATTGGCGGATGGTATTGACCGCAATCCTCATGTCCTTGCTGAAAGCCTTTCGCTTCGGTTTGGGCTTGGCGTTTTTTTCTTCTAAAAGCTTAACCACCCGCTCCTCCGTCTGTTTCACATTCAAGTTTTTTTCAATGACTTCTCCCAGCAGGGCCACTTGTTTTTCCGGATCCTTTAACGGGATTAGTGCACGTGCATGTCGCTCCGTAATCGACTTATTCAATAAGGCATCCTGCACTGGCTGAGGCAATTTAAGCAGCCTCAGTTTATTGGCTACGGTGGACTGCCCTTTCCCCAGCCTTTGGGCTAACGCTTCCTGGGTCAGGTTGTGCAATTCCAGAAGCTTTCCATAGGCTATGGCTTCCTCAATTGGGGATAATTCTTCCCGCTGCAGGTTTTCAATTAACGCAATGGATGCTGTCTGAGTATCAGATAAATTTTTTATAATCGCAGGCGCTTCTGTCCAGCCAAGCCTTTTCATGGCCCGCCAACGGCGTTCCCCGGCAATTATTTCGTATTGATTCCTATCAAATTGTCTGACGACAATGGGCTGAATAATTCCGTGTATGTGAATCGTTCTAGATAACTCTTCTATTTTTTCTTCATCAAAAACGGTTCTAGGCTGAAATCGGTTAGGAACAATTTGCTCAATCGGAATCTTTTGGATTTCCTCGTTCTTTTCGAGATTTAACTCTTCTTCCAGCTCTTCCGTTTGTTGTTCTTTATCGCCAAGACCAAAAAAGCGTGTAAACGAATTTTTCATCCCCGAACACCACCTTTACGAAACTCCCTAATACATATTCTCTATAAATAAATGTTCTTCCTGCCTAGGATATCATTTTTCTCGTCCAAAAGCACCCTTTTTCAGAAAACGGGCAGCAGGTGTGTAACCCGCATTTCCTTACTCAATCGGAGTTTTATTGGGTGTTCCAGGCTTACGCGGATATTTTTTAGGAGTAGGTTTATCCTTATGGATTAAAATGACTGTTCGTTCGAAATTCTCAATTGGCAGCGTAAAGGTAAACTTCTTTTCCAGTTTTCCCCCAAGCGTAGCGATTGCCTTCTTGCCTGCCGCCAATTCTTCTTCGGCATTTACGGCTTTTAAGGCTACAAAGTGCCCGCCCTGTTTGACCAGCGGCAAACATAATTCACTAAGAACAGACATTCTGGCAACCGCTCTGGCGGTCACCACGTCAAAGCTTTCCCGATATTTGGGATTGCTCCCAAAGGTTTCTGCACGATCATGAACAAAATGGACATTTTCTAAGTTCAATTTGTCAGCTAAATGGTTTAAAAAATGGATCCGTTTATTCAATGAATCCACAATCGTTATTTGGAGATGAGGAAAAACGATTTTTAATGGAATACTTGGGAATCCGGCACCTGCACCGACATCACAAACATGAATGGGCTTTGTAAAATCGAAATAAAATGCCGCCGAAATGGAGTCATAAAAATGTTTTAAATAGACTTCCCCTTTTTCGGTAATCGCGGTTAAATTGATTTTCTCGTTCCATTCCACCAGTGTCTCATAATATTTTTCAAACTGGTCAAGCTGCTGTTCGGTAAGGACGATTCCTTTTTCTTGAAGACTTGCGGCAAATTGGTCGCTATTCATTCCTATTCCTCACTAACCTATCTTGCAAAAGCGCCCAGCAGCACGATGGGCCGCTTTTGCTTGTTATTTATTTTAAAACTATCTATCAAGGCAGTTAATTTCTGCTCTAATCAACTTGGTTTCCTTAAGAAACCTGCATCTAAAAAATTATAACTTAGGCTTATTTAGTCATTAACTACTTTTGCAATCTTGCCTTGTTCTAAATACACGAGCAGGATGGAGATGTCTGCTGGGTTTACGCCGGATATTCTTGATGCTTGCGCAAGGGTCAATGGCTGAATTTTTTTCAGCTTTTGTTTTGCTTCATTGGCAAGCCCTGAAATGGCATCATAATCGATGTTTTCCGGTATCCGCTTATCTTCCATTTTCTTCAGCCGGTCGACCTGCTGTAATGATTTTTCAATATAGCCCTCGTATTTAATTTGTATTTCTACTTGTTCCTTGATTTCCTCAGCTAAAGAAACCTCTGCATGGGTAATTGACTCCAGCATTTCATAGGTCATTTCCGGTCTTTTTAATAAATCGGAGGCACGAATGCCATCCTTTAATTCACTGCCGCCAATGCTTTTAATCAGATCTTGAAGCTTTTGATCAGACGGCTTTAAAATCGTATCTTGCAGTCTTTGTTTCTCCGCTTCAATGGCTGCCTTTTTCTCCAAAAATTTTGCGTAACGCTCTTCACGGATTAGCCCAATTTTGCGGCCAATCTCTGTCAGGCGAAGATCGGCATTATCATGGCGAAGAAGTAGACGGTATTCGGCACGGGAGGTAAGCAAACGGTAAGGTTCGTTTGTCCCTTTTGTCACTAAGTCGTCAATCAATACTCCAATGTAAGCCTCCGATCGGCTTAACACTAATTCTTCGCGGCCAAGTGCCCTTAAGCCGGCATTAATGCCCGCCATAACGCCCTGGCCGGCTGCTTCCTCATATCCGGAAGTGCCATTAATTTGGCCTGCGGTATAAAGGTTTTTTACCACTTTGGTCTCTAAAGTTGGCCAGAGCTGGGTCGGTTTGATGGCATCATATTCGATGGCATAACCCGCCCGCATCATTTGAGCCTGTTCCAATCCTGGCACTGTTTTAAGAATTTCTTTTTGTACATCTTCCGGCAGGCTGGTTGATAAACCTTGGACGTACACTTCTCTTGTATTTCGGCCTTCAGGCTCCAAGAAAATTTGATGGCGCGGTTTATCATTAAACCGGACCACTTTATCCTCAATCGACGGGCAATAACGCGGACCAGTTCCTTTAATCATTCCGGAATACATCGGTGAGCGATGCAGGTTTTGATCAATAATTTGATGTGTCCGCTCATTGGTATAGGTTAACCAGCATGGCAGCTGATCGGTGATAAATTTCGTTGTTTCATATGAAAAAGCTCTTGGCTCTTCATCCCCCGGCTGAATTTCCGTCTTGCTGTAATCGATCGTATTGCTATTCACCCGAGGCGGCGTCCCTGTTTTAAAGCGGACTAATTCAAAGCCGAGCTGCTCGAGATGTTCCGACAGTCGAATCGACGGCTGCTGATTATTAGGACCGCTTGAATATTTTAATTCCCCAATAATGATTTCGCCGCGCAGGAAGGTTCCAGTTGTGATGACAACCGTCTTGGCATGGTAGACCGCACCGGTTTTGGTTACGACACCAGTGCAAACCCCGTCCTCGACAATCAGCTGTTCTACCATCCCTTGAAGCAATGTCAAGTTCGGTTCTTCCTCTAGTGTTTTCTTCATTTCATGCTGATAAGCAAATTTATCTGCCTGTGCCCTTAACGCGCGCACCGCAGGGCCTTTCCCAGTATTGAGCATCCGCATTTGGATATACGTTTTATCAATATTTTTGCCCATTTCTCCGCCAAGTGCATCAATTTCCCGGACCACTATGCCTTTTGCCGGACCGCCTACAGAGGGGTTACATGGCATAAAGGCTACCATATCCAAATTGATTGTAATCATTAATGTTTTTGCGCCAAGCCTTGCCGCCGCGAGGCCAGCCTCACAGCCCGCATGGCCAGCACCAACAACAATAACGTCAAAGTTTCCAGCTTCGTATTGCATGTTTTACGTTCCTCCTTTTCCGCATGATTGCGGAAAAAACTATTCCTTTTCTATTTCCCTAGACAAAACTGCGAGAATAACTGATTAATAAGGCTTTCATGAACCGTGTCCCCAATGATTTCACCGAGCAGTTCCCATGTTCTCGTCAAGTCAATTTGAATAATATCTATCGGTGTTCCCATTTCTACGCCTTCCAAAACATCCTCAATGGCCTGTAGGCTTTGATGCAACAAGGCGATGTGGCGGCTGTTAGAAACATACGTGACATCCTTGGCTTCGATTTGTCCGCCAAAGAAAATAGCGGCAATCGCTTCCTCTAATTGGTCCACCCCTTGGTCTTCCAAAAGCGAAGTGGTGACCATCCTGCGCCCTTGCGCTAACTGCCTGACTTTCTCCATATCAATTTTTGGAGGAAGATCGGTTTTATTCACGATGATAATGACATCCATTCCTTCAACGGCTTCAAAAAGGTTTTCATCCTCTTTGGTCAATTCATCGGAGTAGTTCAATACGAGCAAGATTAAATCGGCTTCCTTTAGCACCTGCCGCGAGCGCTCTACGCCGATCCGTTCCACGATATCCTCTGTTTCCCTGATCCCGGCAGTATCTAACAGCCTTAACGGCACCCCGCGGACATTGACATACTCTTCAATAACATCACGGGTTGTACCAGGAATGTCCGTTACAATCGCCTTATTTTCCTGAACAAGACTATTTAATAAAGAAGACTTCCCAACATTCGGCCGCCCCACAATAACCGTGGACAGGCCCTCTCTAAGGATTTTCCCCTGCTGTGAGGTCTGCAGCAGCTTATTAAGCTCCTCCTTGACATATTGGGCCTTCTGTTTCATTAATTTATGGGTCATCTCTTCGACATCATCATACTCAGGATAGTCAATATTGACTTCCACCTGTGCCAGGACCTCTAATATTTCCTGACGCAGCCTGTGAATCAGCCTCGATAAACGCCCTTCCATTTGGCCAAGTGCCATATTCATGGCCTTGTCTGTTTTGGCACGAATTAAATCCATCACGGCCTCCGCTTGTGATAAGTCAATTCTCCCGTTCAAGAACGCGCGCTTTGTAAATTCCCCAGGTTCAGCAAGCCGCGCGCCTGAGTTTAACACCAGCTGGAGGACCCGATTCACCGACACTATGCCGCCATGGCAATTGATTTCTACTACATCTTCCTTTGTAAACGTCTTTGGCCCTTTCATGATTGAAACCATGACCTCTTCGACTATTTGTCCGGTCTTTGGGTCTCTCATGTGACCATAATGAATAGTATGCGTGGCCATATTGATGAGCCTTTTTCCGCCAACACCGCTAAACAGTTTGTCCGCAATCGGTATCGAATCCGCCCCGCTCAATCTGACAATTGCAATGGCTCCCTCCCCCATCGGAGTCGAAATTGCAGCAATCGTATCCATCTCCATCTTCTTCACCTCACTAAAGACAATTATCTATATACAAATCAGAAATTTTTTATGCAAAGTATTACAATATCATAAAAAAGCCAGCTTTTGGAGCAAACTGACTTATCCACAACAAAAATAAAGATCAGATACTATTCTAACTTATCCACATGTGAATAACAAGAAAAGCAGGGGCAATTCAATGGTGGCTTTTTGCAGAGGGAGACACCGAAGGACACGAGAGTTCAGGAATTGGAACTGTATATCCCTCAAATTTTAAACAATTAAAAAGACACCCTATCAATAGATAGAATGCCTTTTCTCGACATGCTATATTTCTATAATTTTTTTAATGGCGAAATGACCACAAAACGATGGGGTTCTGTTCCATCTGAAAGTGTTTTTACCCGATTGTTTTCAGATAAGGCGGTATGGATGATTTTTCGCTCATAGGAAGGCATCGGTTCCAGCGCCACATCTTTTCCTGACTTCACCGCCTTTTGTGCAAGGCGGTTTGCCAGTTGAACCAAGGTTTCACTTCTTCTGTTCCGGTAATCCTCCGCATCTAGAATAACGGTAAAAAACTGTTCCGAATGGCGATTGATGACTAATTGGGTCAGGTATTGGAGCGAATTTAACGTTTGGCCCCGTTTGCCGATCAACAAAGCGATTTTTTCGCCCGAAAGCATAAAATAAACCTGTTTTCCTTCCCTTTTTACCTCAATCTCAACGGGAGCATCCATTGACTTTCCTACTTCATGGATAAACTTCCTCGCTTCATCAATCGGGTCAATCTTTATTGTGACTTTCACAACAGCCGGGCGTGACCCAAAAATGCCAAAAATCCCTTTTTTGCCTTCATCAATAATATCGACTTCTGCGCGGTCTTTGGTTGTATGTAGTTGAGCTAAAGCTGATTCTACTGCCTCTTCGACGGTTTGTCCTGTAGCAGTTACCTGTTTCACTTTTTTGCTCCTCCCGCTTTACCGGTGGCTGGCGCCTTCAACTCCGGTCCTTTTATGAAATATGTTTGCACAATAGTAAAGATATTTCCAACAACCCAGTACAGGGACAGCGCTGCCGGGAAATTAAACGCAAAAATCACAATCATAATCGGCATCATCCAGAGCATCATAGCCATTTGCGGGTTTTGATTATTGCCGGCCATCATCATTTTTTGCTGAATAAAGGTCGTGATGCCTGCTACAATCGGCAAAATGTAATAAGGATCCTTATCACCTAAATCAAACCATAGGAAATTATCCTGAGCAATCTCCCTGGTTCTGCTAATGGCATGATAGAAGCCAATGAGAATCGGCATTTGTATGATTAATGGGAAACACCCTGCCATCGGATTGACGCCGTGCTTTTGAAACAAGGCCATAGTTTCCTGCTGCAGCAATTGCTGCGTTTTTTGGTCTTTTGAACTGTATTTCTTTTTGAGCGCTTCCATTTCCGGCTGAATGGCCTGCATAGCTTTAGAGCTTTTGGTTTGTTTGATCATCAGCGGCAAAATGATCAGCCGAACGATAATCGTTACAACAATAATGGACAGTCCAAAGCTGCCTCCTAGCCAATCGGCCATGTGGACAATCAGCCATGATAACGGATAGACAATGTATTCATTCCAAAAACCTGTACTTTCTGCAGTAATTGGCTTATTGATCTGGCTGCATCCAGTCATCAGCAAGAATACCGAAACGATCCCGAATAATAGTAATATTCGTTTTTTCAACCAAGTTTTCCTCCTCTATTTCATGTAGTATCAAGCAGATTTCAGACATATGTATATTTCAATTGCTATTTTACCATTTTCATTACAAGCTTGTCTTCAACCTCTTGATGATGTTGGCAAAATTTCCTTATTCGTTACTTATTAGCCCGCTTTAGCACCTTTCCAACTTTTAATACATGCGTTAAACTGCTTTTCACCTCAAAAAAGTCCATATCTGCTGCAGGTTTTCGGGCAATAATCACATAATCATTGCCAAAAATGATTTGATCGTTTAATTCTAAAATGGCCTGTCTTATATTTCGTTTAATCCTGTTCCTTGTTACCGCGTTGCCAAGCTTTTTGCTGACTGATAAACCAATGCGGAAATAATCCTGGTTTTCTTTTGGCAGCGAGTACACTACGAATTGCCGATTAGCAAATGACCGACCCTTTTGGAATACCGCCTGAAAGTCATTATTTTTCTTGATCCTAAATTCTTTTTTCAAAAGTTACCACCTTCAGTCTGGTCACGGTTTTATATGTAAGGCTATGGGCTTTCCGCTCCAATTAACAAGCGTACAAAATCAACCATAACCCTTATGTTAAAAAGATCTTCTTGCTTAACAGTTTAGTCAAAGCGCCCAGTTAGATAAACATGACTAGGCGCTTTTGCATTCTTATTAGAAAAAAGACCACTGAGACGTTTCAGTGGTCTAAGCTGATAATACTTTTCTTCCTTTACGGCGACGGCGGGCAAGAACCTTGCGTCCGTTTGCAGAACTCATGCGGCTGCGGAAACCGTGAACTTTGCTGTGCTTGCGCTTATTTGGTTGATATGTTCTTTTCATTATATGACACCTCCCTGAGGAATTGCTGCTTATATGGTTATAGACAGTCTTATATATTATAAAGAGACCAACTAGAAATTGTCAACCACTGTCCCTATATTGTTCATTTTCCAATTTTTCCTCCACTGAACTTCTTGATCTTCAAAAAAATTCCCGGGTGCTTCCGCTTTTCTGGTATTGTCCAGCTCCAGCACCCAGCGCCTAGTGTCCATCGCTCTTCTCCCTGCGATAAGTCAACATCGGTTCGCTATGCTCACCGTGTTTCCTTTATCTCAGTTAAAGCGCTCCTGGCCATACGGCGCTCCCCGGGTGCTTCCGCTTTTCTGGCTGTGGATAAAATAATCGACATTTTTTTCGTTATCCACACAAGATATTGACAGGTTTTTCACAAACCATCAACCTGTGGACAATTTTTATTCACAGCTGGATCACTTGTGGATAAACTTTCAAAAACCATTGCATACCATTGTATTATTTGATATTATATTTGTGTTTTCACTCTGAATATCTTGAACTCATATCTTTTTTATCCACAGAATGTGGATAACATGTGGACAGTTTATTCAGTGGTTCTGTAAAAAGTTGTCCACAAGAGGTGGATATTGTCGAAACTCCACATTTTTTCCTTATTATATGTTTTTCCACAATCACTGTTTCGTAAAATGATAAATTCATAGCTTTTATTATATGCAGAATGCACTTATTTCATTAATTTTTTATAAAAAATGCGCAGCAGGGATAAAAGCTTTTCATATCGGAAATCGTTTTAGGGAGTATCAACTAAACCACTGTCATTTCATGCTATTTTTTTAAAAGGAGGGATACTTGTTGGAAAACATTGCGGATCTTTGGCATGCAGCCCTAGCCAATATTGAGAAGAAAATCAGCAAACCCAGCTTTGATACCTGGCTCAAGTCCACAAAAGCTCATTCCCTTCAAGGAGATCTGCTTATCATAACAGCTCCGAATGAGTTTGCCCGGGATTGGCTGGAAGAGCGTTATTCTCAATTAATTTCTGGAATCCTCTATGAAATTACGGGAGAGGAACTTTCCGTAAAGTTTATTATTCCGCAAAATCCAAAAGAGGAAGAATTTGAAATTCCGGCACCGGCGAAAAAGATAAAAAAAGACGATGATCATACTGATTTTCCACCCAGTGTCTTAATCCCTAAATATACTTTTGATACATTTGTCATTGGTTCCGGCAACCGCTTTGCCCATGCAGCCTCGCTGGCTGTTGCAGAAGCGCCGGCAAAGGCCTATAATCCGCTATTTATTTATGGAGGCGTCGGTTTAGGGAAAACTCACTTAATGCATGCCATCGGGCACTATGTACTGGAACATAATCCGTCTGCAAAAGTGGTTTATTTATCATCAGAAAAATTTACAAATGAATTTATTAATTCGATTCGGGATAATAAAGCCGAGAATTTCCGCAATAAATATCGAAACGTGGATGTTCTTCTGATAGATGATATTCAGTTTTTGGCCGGAAAAGAATCAACTCAAGAGGAATTTTTCCATACATTCAACAGCCTGCATGAGGAAAGCAAGCAAATTGTCATTTCCAGTGATCGGCCGCCGCGGGAGATTCCAACACTAGAGGACCGTCTCCGTTCTCGGTTTGAATGGGGGCTTATTACCGATATCACTCCTCCTGATCTGGAGACGAGGATTGCTATCTTAAGGAAAAAAGCGAAAGCAGACGGATTGGATATTCCAAATGAAGTCATGCTCTATATCGCCAACCAAATTGACTCGAACATTCGTGAGCTAGAGGGTGCATTGATCCGCGTTGTTGCTTATTCTTCCTTAATTAACAAAGATATTAATGCTGATCTTGCGGCAGAGGCATTAAAGGATATTATTCCAAGTTCAAAGCCAAAAGTGATCACCATCCATGAAATCCAAAGGGTTGTCGGCGAACATTTCAATATAAAGCTGGAGGATTTCAAAGCTAAAAAAAGGACAAAGTCCATTGCTTTTCCAAGGCAGATTGCCATGTATTTGTCGCGCGAGCTGACCGATTATTCGCTTCCTAAAATCGGTGAAGAATTTGGCGGCAGGGACCATACTACTGTGATCCATGCCCATGAAAAAATTTCTAAGCTGCTCCAATCAGATTCACAGCTGCAAAAGCAGATGAAAGAACTGAATGAATTGTTGAAAGTTTAGTATTTATGTGAATAACTCAACCACATCCATACACAGTCTGTCCACATGTGGATAGGCTGTGTTTCCGTGTTACAATAATAGTTATCCACATATCAACAAGGCCTACTAGTACTTCTACTGATTTTTTTTAAAAAAAATAATAATATATGCCATTAGCAATAAAAAAATTCTTAAATCGGAGGATATAAAAAAATGAAATTTATCATCCAACGGGACCGCCTGGTACAAAGTGTTCAAGATGTCATGAAAGCCGTCACTACACGCACTACCATTCCTATTCTGACCGGCATTAAAATTACTGCCGCTGCAGACGGAGTTACGTTGACCGGAAGTGATTCAGACATATCCATTGAATCCTTTATTCCAAATGAAGAATCTGGCGATGAGATAGTTGAAATCAAACAGCCAGGGGCCATTGTCTTACAGGCTAAGTTCTTTAGTGAAATCGTTAAAAAACTGCCAACCGATTCCGTCGAGATTGAAGTGCTGAACCACCTGCAAACGGTCATCCGATCCGGCAAATCTGAATTTAACTTAATTGGGCTGGATGCAGAGGAGTACCCTCACCTGCCGCAAATTGAGGAAAACAATAAATTTCATATTGCTGCCGACTTATTAAAAGCGATGGTCCGCCAAACACATTTTGCCGTGTCCACCTCAGAAACACGCCCCATCTTGACAGGTGTAAACTGGAAGATTGAAAATGGCGAGTTAACCTGTATTGCAACAGACAGCCACCGTTTGGCATTAAGGAAAGCAAAAATTGAAACGGAAAATGATGAAACCTACAATGTAGTCATCCCTGGAAAAAGCTTGAATGAGTTAAGTAAAATTATTGATGATTCCAATGATCTAATTGATATTGTCATCACCGAGAATCAAATCCTGTTCAAAGCCAAACATTTATTATTTTTCTCTAGATTGCTGGAAGGAAACTATCCGGATACTTCCCGATTAATTCCTGCAGACAGCAAAACAGACATTACGGTCAATACAAAGGAATTTCTCCAGGCTATAGATCGGGCATCCTTGCTGGCACGTGAAGGGAGAAACAATGTGGTCAAGCTGTCGACCATTGATGGCGGCATTATTGAAATTTCCTCCAATACACCAGAGATCGGAAAGGTTGTCGAAGAAATTCAAAGTGAATCCATTGAGGGAGAGGACTTAAAAATTTCCTTCAGCGCGAAATATATGATGGACGCTTTAAAAGCTCTTGAGGGCCAAGATATTCACATTAACTTTACTGGAGCCATGCGCCCATTTGTGATTCGCCCGCTTCACGATGAAACCATCCTGCAGCTGATTTTGCCGGTAAGAACCTACTAAAATCAGATAAGCCACCAATTATGGTGGCTTTATTTTTAGCAATCCTTTGAATCCATCAGAGTTTTTTAGTAAAATAAAGTATTGAGACCATTTTAGGAATGAGGGTGAAGATTTGCCTGAACAAATAAAGCTCGATACGGAATTTATTACTCTAGGGCAATTTTTAAAGCTTGCAGATGTCATTTCAACAGGCGGTATGGCGAAATGGTTTTTAAGTGAACATGATGTATTTATCAATGGCGAACAGGACCAAAGACGAGGCAGAAAACTTCGTGCCGGCGACAAAATTCAAATTCCCGGCTTTGGAGAGTTCATGCTTACCCAGTAACTAAAGGATGACGTTTACATGCATATTGAAAGTTTAGCTTTAAAAAATTACCGGAATTATGAGGAACTGTCCATTGGATTTGAAAATAAAGTAAATGTCATCTTAGGTGAAAATGCCCAAGGCAAAACAAACGTCATGGAATCCATTTATGTATTGGCCATGGCCAAATCACATCGAACCTCAAATGATAAAGATCTTATTCGCTGGGATCAGGATTATGCTAAAATAGAAGGCAGGGTTCAAAAACAGCATAGTTCCTTGCCGCTGCAATTAGTCATATCCAAAAAGGGAAAAAAAGCAAAATTAAATCATATTGAGCAGCAAAAACTAAGCCAATATGTCGGCAATATGAATGTCGTGATGTTTGCTCCTGAGGATCTCAATTTAGTAAAAGGAAGTCCACAGATCCGCAGGCGCTTTATTGATATGGAAATTGGACAGATATCGCCAATTTACTTACATGATATGAGCCAATATCAAAAAATACTCCAGCAGCGAAATCATTTCCTGAAGATGATGCAACTGAAAAAGCAGACCGATGAGACGATGCTCGAAATTTTGACCGAACAATTTATCCAGATGGCGGTAAAGATCGTTCGGAAACGTTTTGAGTTTCTTCACATGCTTGAAAATTGGGCAAAACCGATCCATCAAGGAATTTCAAGAGGATTGGAAACACTTCAAATCAGCTATAAACCGTCGGTGGAGGTATTAGAAGACCAAGATTTGTCGAAAATGATAGCAAGCTTTGAGGAAAAATTTTCTAAGGTTAAATCAAGGGAAATGGATAGAGGAACCACCTTGTTCGGACCGCATCGGGACGATTTGCTGTTTTTTGTAAACGATCGGGATGTTCAAACATTTGGCTCTCAGGGCCAACAGCGTACAACAGCTCTTTCCGTTAAACTGGCAGAAATTGAACTGATTTATTCAGAAATGGGAGAATATCCGATTTTACTGCTAGATGATGTTTTATCAGAATTGGATGATTATCGCCAATCCCATTTGCTCAATACCATTCAAGGAAAGGTCCAGACCTTTGTGACAACAACAAGTGTGGATGGCATTGACCATCAAACATTAAAGGAAGCTGCCACCTATGAAGTGGCCGCTGGCGTGATTAAGAAAGTTCATTGAGGTGGGAACGAACATGTATCTTCATATCGGGGAAGATCTCAATATAAGAGCAAAAGATATTATTGCTATTTTGGATAAAGGAGCACAAAATTCCGAACTGGTAGGAGAATTTTTAAACCATCACCAAAAGCAGGCGATCAATCTTTCGAAGAATCCTTATAAATCGATTGTCATTACGTCTGACAATGTCTATCTGTCCCCCATCGCTTCCGGTACGTTGAAAAAGCGTTCCAGCCAAATTTATATACATGAATTTTAAGTCTTATTATTTTGTAACATGAATGAAAAATAGAGTAATTTCGGCAGAAAGCGCAGGTGATTCAAGTGACAATGGATCAAAAAGCAGTTCAGGAGCAGGAGTATGATGCAAGCCAGATACAAGTGCTTGAAGGCCTAGAGGCAGTTCGGAAACGTCCAGGCATGTATATTGGTTCAACAAGCAGCAGAGGTCTGCATCACCTCGTATGGGAAATTGTAGATAACAGTATTGATGAGGCGCTCGCTGGCTACTGTACTGAAATCAATGTCACGATTGAGGAAGACAACAGTATTACCGTAAAGGATAACGGGCGGGGGATCCCTGTTGGTATTCAAGAAAAAATGGGGCGGCCGGCTGTTGAGGTTATTATGACTGTGCTCCACGCCGGAGGAAAGTTTGGCGGCGGGGGATATAAGGTCTCCGGTGGACTTCACGGGGTAGGCGCGTCTGTTGTGAACGCCCTTTCCACTTATTTAGAAGTGTTCGTCCATCGTGATGGGAAAATCCATTATCAAAAATACGAGCGGGGTGTACCAACTGCGGATTTAAAAGTCATTGGAACGACCGACACAACGGGAACGATTACTCACTTTAAACCAGATGGTGAGATCTTTACCGAGACGTTAGTTTACGAGTATGACATTTTAGCGAACCGGATCCGCGAGCTTGCTTTCCTAAACCGCGGTCTTAAAATCACCATTGAAGACAAGCGGGAGGAAAACAAACGCAATGAGTACCATTATGAGGGCGGAATTAAGTCCTATGTCGAACATTTAAACCGCACAAAAGAAGTGATTCACGAAGAACCAATTGATGTCGGCGGTGAACGGGACGGAATCAGTGTAGAGGTTGCCCTGCAGTACAATGAGGGGTATACCGAGAGCATCTACTCCTTCGCGAATAATATTCATACCTATGAAGGCGGCACACATGAATCAGGGTTTAAAACAGCCCTGACCCGGGTAATTAACGATTATGCCCGTAAAAACGGGTTGATTAAAGAAAATGATGCCAATCTGTCCGGTGAGGATGTGCGTGAAGGATTGACAGCTATTATCTCGGTCAAACACCCTGATCCGCAATTTGAAGGGCAAACGAAAACCAAGCTTGGCAACTCTGAAGTCAGGGCGATTACCGATACGATTTTTTCAGGGGCTTTTGATAAATTTTTATTAGAAAACCCAACAGTGGCCAGAAAGATTGTCGAAAAAGGGTTAATGGCTTCAAGGGCAAGATTGGCAGCTAAAAAGGCCAGAGAGCTGACCCGCCGGAAAAGCGCGCTGGAAGTATCCAGTTTACCAGGGAAATTAGCTGATTGTTCTTCAAAGGATCCTTCTGAAAGTGAATTGTATATTGTAGAGGGTGATTCCGCAGGCGGATCGGCCAAACAAGGGCGGGATCGCCATTTCCAAGCGATTTTGCCGCTTCGGGGCAAGATTTTGAACGTAGAAAAAGCAAGACTTGACCGGATTCTTTCCAATAACGAGGTCAGAGCAATGATTACCGCAATTGGAACGGGAATCGGCGAGGATTTTGATATTGCAAAAGCCCGTTACCATAAAATCGTGATTATGACGGATGCGGATGTCGATGGCGCTCATATTCGAACCCTTCTGCTTACTTTCTTTTACCGCTATATGCGGAAAATATTAGAAGCGGGTTATGTCTATATTGCACAGCCGCCTTTATATAAAGTCCAGCAGGGCAAACGGATTGAGTATGCTTATAACGATAAGGAACTGGACCGGATTTTTGCGGAGCTGCCAAGCCAGCCTAAGCCAAATATCCAGCGTTATAAAGGACTTGGGGAAATGAACCCTGAACAATTATGGGAGACAACGATGGACCCGGCACAAAGAACCATGCTTCAGGTAAGTCTCGAGGATGCGATAGAGGCCGATGAAACCTTTGAAATGCTCATGGGTGAAAAAGTGGAACCGCGCCGTAACTTCATTGAAGAGAATGCGCAATATGTTAAAAATCTAGATATATAATGCATCTAAGAAGGATTAAGGGTAGCGGGTTGACCACTATCCTCCTTTTCTTTTTTTGTTATAGGGAATCCCAATAGGAGGTACCAAATATGGCTGAAACACCAAATTCTCAAATTAAAGAAATCAATATTAGTCAGGAAATGAAGACTTCCTTTCTTGACTATGCAATGAGTGTTATCGTTTCTCGTGCCCTTCCCGATGTGCGGGATGGATTAAAACCGGTTCACCGCCGTATTCTTTATGCTATGCATGATCTTGGAATTCATGCGGACAAACCTTATAAAAAGTCAGCCCGTATCGTCGGGGATGTTATCGGTAAGTATCACCCGCATGGTGATTCGGCGGTCTATGAAACCATGGTCCGGATGGCCCAGGATTTCAATCAGCGCTACATGCTTGTAGACGGACATGGAAACTTCGGTTCTGTGGACGGCGATTCTGCAGCTGCCATGCGTTATACAGAATCGAGAATGTCCAAAATATCAATGGAATTATTAAGAGATATTAATAAAGACACCATTGATTATCAAGACAACTACGATGGTGAGGAACGGGAGCCAGTTGTATTGCCGGCCCGCTTCCCTAACCTTTTGGTAAACGGTACAACAGGGATTGCCGTAGGAATGGCAACCAATATTCCCCCGCATCAGCTCGGTGAAGTGATTGACGGTGTTTTGGCGTTAAGCCATAATCCGGATATCACTACTCAAGAGTTAATGGATATCATTCCAGGTCCAGACTTCCCTACTGGAGGGATCATTCTTGGCCGCAGCGGTATCCGCAAAGCCTATGAGACAGGCCGCGGGTCCATTACCTTAAGAGCCAAAGTGGAAATTGAGCAAAAAGCCAACGGCAAGGAAACAATTATTGTCCATGAAATTCCTTACCAAGTAAATAAAGCGAAACTAATTGAAAAAATTGCGGAATTGGCCCGTGATAAAAAGATTGAGGGAATAACAGACCTTAGAGACGAATCAGACCGAAGAGGGATGCGGATTGTCATCGAGGTCCGCAAAGATGCCAATGCCAATGTTATTTTGAATAATTTATATAAACAAACCGCTCTTCAAACCAGCTTCGGCATTAATATGCTGGCACTAGTTAATGGCCATCCAAAGGTTTTAAGCCTAAAGCAGTGCGTCGCCTATTACCTGGATCATCAAAAAGTTGTGATCCGCAGGAGAACCGAGTTTGAACTTCGTAAAGCAGAGGCCCGCGCCCACATTTTAGAGGGCTTAAGGATTGCTTTAGACAACTTGGATGCGGTCATCAATCTCATTCGCAGTTCCCAAACAACGGATATTGCCCGCGAAGGCTTGATGACACAATTTAACCTTTCTGAGAAGCAGGCCCAAGCCATACTAGATATGCGTCTGCAACGCTTAACCGGTTTGGAAAGGGAAAAAATTGAAGAAGAATTTCAAAGCCTTGTAAAGCTGATCGCTGAGTTAAAGGCGATTTTAGCTGATGAAGAAAAGGTGCTGGAAATTATCCGTGAGGAATTGCTTGAAATTAAAGATCGCTTCAATGATACTCGCCGCACTGAAATTGCGGCAGGCGGAATTGAAAACATTGAGGATGAAGATTTAATTCCACGAGAAAATGTGGTCATTACCTTGACCCATAACGGCTACATTAAACGTCTGCCTGTTTCCACTTATCGTGCCCAAAGACGAGGCGGAAGAGGTATCCAAGGAATGGGTACACATGAAGATGATTTTGTCGAACACTTATTGACGACATCTACTCATGACACGATTCTGTTCTTTACAAATAAAGGGAAGGTTTACCGTTCTAAAGGATATGAAATTCCTGAATTCAGCCGTACAGCCAAAGGGATTCCTATCGTCAACCTGTTGGAGATTGACAAAGGAGAATGGGTAAATGCGATTATTCCTGTTTCAGAATTTGTTGATGATTGGTTCTTATTCTTCACGACAAAAGAGGGAATTTCCAAGCGTTCGCCATTATCTTCGTTTGCCAATATCCGCAATAATGGTTTAATTGCGATAAGTCTTCGCGAAGGGGATGAGCTAATCTCTGTCCGCCTTACAGACGGAAGTAAGGATATGATTATTGGCACGAAAAAAGGCATGCTAATCCGCTTCCCTGAAACGGATGTAAGGTCCATGGGACGAACCGCAACGGGTGTAAAAGGAATTACTCTGGATTCAGATGATGAAGTGGTCGGGATGGAAGTTCTAGAAGAGGATCATGATGTATTAATTGTTACGAAAAACGGCTATGGAAAACGCACTCCAGCAGCGGAATACCGAATTCAAGGCAGAGGCGGCAAAGGGATTAAAACCTGCCACATTACCGAGAAAAACGGAAACCTCGTTTCGATGAGGGCTGTAACGGGCGAAGAAGACCTAATGCTTATTACAACAGGCGGTGTGCTGATCCGGATTGATGTTGCAGGCATTTCTCAATTAGGACGGAACACACAGGGGGTTAAGCTCATTAGTCTAAAAGAAAGTGAAAATGAGTACGTGGCCACCGTTGCTCAGGTAGAAAAAGAGGATCCAAGTGAGAACGAGGAAGACATCGATGTTGAAAACGCCGAACTAGAAACTCAACAAGCTGATTCCACAGAAGATAGTGAAGAATAATTATGAAAAGGGACATCTTAATAGGTGTTCCTTTTTGTTTCCTGTTTGCATCATGATAAAAGTAAAAAAACAATAAAAAGTATGTTGACTTTTATTTTGTCAGGTGGTATATTAATAAAGTCGCTTGTGGGCGACGATGAAAAATTGGTCTTTGAAAACTAAACAAACAAAAACGTCAACAATAAAATATTCGTTTCTTTTTGAAATGAAGCCAACGTTATTTTTTATGAGCTATATCAACTTTCTTGGAGAGTTTGATCCTGGCTCAGGACGAACGCTGGCGG
>NZ_CALPDF010000037.1 GCF_943193175.1 Neobacillus muris | reverse complement strand
ATATCATATTAACGCGGTGAATTAATAAAGAATAAAGATAAAATAAAAGCTGTCGAAGGTTTTTCGACAGCCTGAGAGGCTGATTTAGCCTCTTTTGCCATTTTTGTAGTATGTTAGATTAAAAAGATGGCTGCTATGGTGGTTACAATGAGGCCAATGATGACGGGCAGCAGGTTTCTTCGGGCCAGTTCAAATGGATCCACATTGCAAATAGCTGCCGCTGGGATTAACGCCCACGGAACGAGTGTTCCCCCGCCAACCCAAATTGCCGCAATTTGTCCCAGCGCAGTCAGAGTAGCAGCTCCCTTTCCTATTGCCACAGCAAATAGGCTGGCCACTGAGCCGGCTAGTGATATCCCTGAGAACCCCGACCCATCCAATCCAGTTATTGCCCCCACTGCAGTCAAAGTGACAGCCCCTATTGTTTTGCTTAAAGGAACAATGCTGGCAAGAGCCAGACCTAGGTCATTCACAATGCCTTGAGATGCCTGCGGCAGGAAATCCCCAACAATTTTTGTAAAACCGGCGTCACCCAAATAAAAGAACGCGGCAATCGGGATGACTGGCCCGAAAACCTTAAAACCAAATTGAAAGCCTTCAATTAAAAAATGGGTGGTTTTTTCAAGTCCTTTGCTCTTGTAATTCGCTAAAGAAATCAGCAGCAGGATCAGGATGGAAGTGCCGCCCACTAAAGCTGTGGCATCTCCGCCGGTTAAGTCCAGAACGATCATGGCGGCTACGTCGGCAACAAACAATAATGGGACCAAAATAGCGAAAAATCGTTTTTGGTTTATGGATAAGAGTGGAGGCAAGGTATCCGAGTTTTCCTCTGAAACCGTTTCTGATGAGGGGCCGGCTGACAATCGTCCCCGTTTCATATCCTTTCGCAGGAAGTAATAGGCAACTGTCGTAGTGACAATGCCCATGATAAAAACCAACGGTACACTTGCCTGGATAACCTCATTTATGGGAAGACCCGCTGCATCCGCGGTCAGTTTTGGAGCTGCTTGGATAACAAAATCCCCAGACAGGGCTATTCCATGCCCAAACAGGTTCATAGCCATAGCGGCACCAAGTGCAGGAAGCCCTGCTCTGATTGCTGCAGGGAGAAGCACGGCCCCGAGCAGGGCGACAGCTGGTGATGGCCAAAAAAACCAGGAAATGGCCATCATTAAAATTCCAATCGTCCAATAAGCTAATCCGGGATTGCGGATCAGCTTTCTAAATGGAGAAATCATCACATCGTTGATTCCTGTTGTCGTTAACGTGCGGCTCATTCCAACAATAATTGAAATGACCAGAATGGTAGATAACAACTCTGTTATCGCATAAATAAAACTCGTAAAAATACTGCTCACGGCATGAGCTAAGCTGCCGGTGGCTGTAATTGCAATTAAAAAAATACCGGCAATGCAAACAATAGTCGTATCTCTTCGCATGACCATGAAGCCGATGATTAAGGCAATGAAAATGACATATATCCAATGAAGAGCAGTCAGCTCGACAAGCATAAATTGGCCTCCTCTCTAATTCCATAGGCGGCAAGTTGGGTATCCGCCCTGATGGATGTAATACAGGATATTAAAAAACAATCAAAGTGGTGAAGAAGAAAATTAGTGATAGAGGCGTATTTTCAAAATAAAAGGAATGGAGCCATTTCTCCATTCCAAGACAGGTTTAACTGGGGATTGAAACTTCTAACAAACATTAATAGGGTGTTTACCCTGATATTGTGTACTTTTGGGTGTAGGGGAAACCATCGAAGATTTGGGGCTGCGGGCTATAGCCCAGACCTTTGTTTAACTTTTCAGCCAGCGGGGGATTAGCTTTTTGCCATTGATCATAGAATGTCCCTTTTTCCCAAAAGGTCATGATGATATAAGTTTTGGATGAAAGCGGCCGAAGCACTCTTAAGGCCAGTAATCCCGCTTCATTTTTGAACAGCCAGTCTTGAATGCTTAACTGGTGTTCAAATAAGGGACGCCCTTCGTCCGTTACTGGAATATAGTTCAAGACAGTATAGCCTTCTTTTGGCAAATCCCCGAGCCTTTCAATCACCTCATACTTCCTAGGCTGTTGGAATAGGGACGGTCCTGTCGTCTCATGGAATAGAAGTCCCCCTTTGGCATTTTCCATGACGACAATCTTTTCCTTTTCATAATTTTTCATAAGCTTCTTTAGATACTCAGCTGTGCCAGTTGTTATATATCCATCCATTTTTTATCCTCCTTTAGTTACTATTAGTGTACGACTGACATTATTATACATTCTTGACATTAAGTCACTCTTGAAAATTGACTTTTTTTTGACAGTTAATAACATTTACTATACACAAATATGTTTAATCGATATAGTGTAGACAGTCTATTATGAAATTGAAGTTTTTAAAATTAATCTTTATATATTAAAATGGTAAACAGATGTGTAATGAAAGGGGACAATGGAATGAACAAAACGATAAATGAGACTTTTTTACAAGCGGCGAGAGGTGAGAAAACGGACTATGTCCCTGTATGGTATATGAGACAGGCTGGGCGTTCTCAACCCGAGTATCGTGAAATTAAAGAAAAGTATTCTCTTTTTGAAATCACTCATCAGCCAGAATTATGCGCCTATGTGACAAGATTGCCAGTCGATAATTACAATGTAGATGCTGCTATTTTATACAAGGATATCATGACACCGCTCCCAGGTATGGGAATGAATGTTGAAATTAAAGGGGGAGTGGGACCGGTCATTGATAATCCAATCCGTTCGTTGTCAGATGTGGAGAAACTTCAGGAACTTCACCCAGAGGAACATATTCCCTATGTACTGGATACCATTAAGCTGCTAACGGAAGAGCAATTAACCGTTCCATTAATCGGTTTTTCCGGCGCGCCATTCACTCTTGCCAGTTATATGATCGAAGGCGGACCGTCGAAAAATTACAATAAAACCAAAGCATTTATGTATACGGAGCCAAAAGCTTGGTTTGCTTTAATGGATAAGTTAGGCGATATGATTATTACATACGTGAAGGCTCAAATCCATGCCGGTGCAAAAGCCATACAAATTTTTGACTCTTGGGTTGGCGCACTGAATGTTGAGGATTATCGCTATTTTATTAAACCAGTCATGAATCGGATTTTTGCCTCTTTAAAAGAAGAAAATGTGCCTCTTATTATGTTCGGTGTTGGGGCAAGCCATCTAGCGCTGGAGTGGAATGATCTGCCGCTTGATGTCGTCGGATTGGACTGGCGGCTTCCTATTCGCCAAGCGAGAGAGTTGGGCATTCAAAAAACTGTTCAAGGAAATCTTGACCCTGCCATTCTGTTAGCTCCTTGGGAGGTTATTGAGCAAAAGGCAAAAGCCATTTTGGATCAGGGAATGGAGCAGGGCGGCTACATATTTAACTTAGGCCATGGGGTATTCCCTTCTGTGAATCCGGAAACTTTAAAAAGATTAACGGCGTTTATACATGAATACTCAGCTGTAAAATAAGGTCAATCCTATTTCTCTTTAAGGCATAAAATTGGCAGTGCCGCTGATTTTTTGGCACAATAAAGTGAAACTATATAGAGGGATGACCTGCTTCAAAGTGTTCTTGATTACTGTAGAAAGTTCAAAAATGAGGTGCAATAGATGACAAAAAGGAAAATGGGTCTGCTGGTTATGGCATATGGCACACCCTATACTGCTGAAGACCTAGAACGTTATTACACAGATATACGCCATGGGCGAAAGCCAACTCCCGAAATGATAGAGGACTTGCGCAATCGTTATGAAGCTATCGGGGGTATATCACCTCTGGCAAAAATAACGCTTGAACAAGCAGAAAAGCTGGAAAGGCATCTTAATACGATTCAATCGGAAATTGAATTTAAAATGTATCTGGGATTAAAACATATTGAACCATTTATTGAAGATGCCGTGCAGCAAATGAGTAAGGATGGTATAACGGAGGCAGTGAGCATTGTGCTGGCGCCTCACTATTCTACCTTTAGCATTAAATCTTATAACAGCAGGGCAGCAGCGGCAGCGGAAAAAGCAGGCGGCCTTTCGATCAAATCGATTGACAGCTGGTATCAAGAGCCGAAGTTTATCCAATACTGGTCTGATCAAATCAAGGGGATTTTTGATGAAATGCCTGAAGATGAAAAAGAAAATGCTGTGCTAATTGTGTCGGCCCATAGCCTGCCAGAGAAGATTCTCCAGCTAGGTGACCCATATCCCAAACAGCTGCAGGAAACAGCCGATTTGATTGCAGGACAAGCAGGTGTAAAAAACTATTGCATCGGCTGGCAAAGTGCCGGAAATACTCCGGACCCATGGCTGGGGCCAGATGTCCAAGACTTAACGAGAAGCTTATATAAAGTGCATCATTATAAAGCATTCGTATATGCACCGGTCGGTTTCGTTTGCGACCATTTAGAGGTTCTTTATGATAATGATGTAGAGTGTAAGGCGGTCACAGAAGAATTAGGGGTTCACTACTATCGCCCGGAAATGCCAAATGCCAAGGCAGAATTTATTGAAGTATTATCGACAGCCGTTCTGAAAAAAGCGGCAGAATAAATGAGAAAACGTCAAACTGGAAGAAGGTGATGTCCGTGGCAGAACACAAGCACAAGGTTGTCATTATTGGCGGAGGAATTTCCGGCCTCTCTGCCGCATACTACTTGCAAAAATCAATAAATGCCCGCCGCCTTCCTATTGAGGTTCAACTTATTGAGGCATCACACCGTCTTGGGGGTAAAATGCAAACCGTCATTAGAGACGGTTTTATCATTGAGCGCGGTCCCGATTCCTTTTTAGCTAGAAAAACAAGTATCATAAATCTGGCTAAAGAAGTTGGGATGGAGGACAAGCTAGTGCCCAATTCCACGGGGAAGTCATTTGTACTTGCCAATGAGAAACTGTTTTCTATTCCTGGCGGGGCGATGATGGGTATTCCAACGGAAATAGGGCCGTTTGTCACGACTGGCCTTATTTCAATTCCCGGGAAACTAAGAGCTGCTGCGGATTTGGTTTTGCCCCGCTCAGAAAGCGGCAAAGACCAATCATTAGGTGAATTTTTCAGAAGAAGATTGGGTGATGAACTGGTCGAGAATTTAATTGAGCCATTATTATCAGGAATATATGCAGGTGATATCGACCAGCTCAGTCTTCAGGCCACGTTCCCGCAGTTTTATGAGGTCGAGCAAAAATACCGGAGCTTAATTCTGGGGATGAAAAAAACAATCCCTTCGCAGCCGAAGCCTAAAGAAATGAAGGAAAAGAAAACAGGCGGATTTTTGACATTTAAGACCGGTCTTCAATCCTTTGCCGAGGCCATTGAAGCAAAATTGGCACACGAATCAATTTTAAAAGGCCATCGGGTTGAAAAAATCATCAGAGTAAACCAAAAGTATGAAATATACTTAAATAATGGCGAAATGCTAATTGCTGACAGTATTATTGCAGCTACCCCGCATAAAGTAACGCAGGCGATGTTTTCTGACTATCCCTTCTTTGAGCCATTTAAATCAGTTCCATCAACATCTGTTGCGACCGTTGCACTGGCCTTTCCAGAGGAGGCGATCAAGCAGGATATTGATGGAACCGGGTTTGTCGTTTCAAGAAACAATGATTACTCCATTACCGCATGCACATGGACGCATAAAAAATGGATTCACTCGGCTCCGAAAGGGAAAGCACTGCTTCGCTGCTATGTAGGAAAAGCTGGTGATGAGACGATTGTCGACCTGTCAGATGATCAAATTGTAAAAATTGTCCTCGAAGACCTGAAAAAGACGATGGATATTACCATGAATCCGGACTTTTTCATTGTTTCACGCTGGAAAAATTCGATGCCCCAATATACAGTGGGACATAAACAGCGCTTGAAAAAAATCTTGGAACATATGAAAACGGAATTGCCAGGAGTCTTTTTAGCGGGTTCTTCCTATGGCGGTGTTGGAATGCCTGATTGTATTGACCAAGGGGAAGCAGCCGTTCAAAATGCTTTAAATTATCTTAAAGAAGCTGTTCAAATATAACAGCTTCTTTTTTATGTTTTACTTGATTACAAGTATAAATGGGAGTATACTCTTAAGGTATTTAATGACTAAATTGTTCATTTGGTCATAAAAGGATTATTCTATTTGATAGTCCTTTGTTTTTTTGATAAAAATGACTGTATGAACAAAATGGTCAATATTATAAAAGGAGGCATCCGAGGTGAAAAACGTTCTGTTAAAGGAAGAACTATCAACGATTTTCAAAAACAAGAAAATCCTTATTCCCATCCTCGCTGTGTTATTTATTCCTGTTTTGTATGCCGGAATGTTTTTATGGGCTTTTTGGGACCCGTATGCTAAACTCGATCAGCTGCCGGTTGCCATTGTCAACGAAGATCAAGGGGCTGAATTAGATGGGCAGCAATTGCAGCTAGGGAAGGACCTTGTGAAAAAGTTAACCAAAAGTAATGAATTCAAATTTCAAACGGTAACTAAGGACGAGGGGTATAAACAGCTTAACAATGAAAAATATTATATGCTGATTGAAATCCCAAAAGATTTTTCCAAGAATGCGACAACCTTATTGGACAATAATCCGAAAAAGCTGGAGCTGATTTATGTTCCCAATGAAAGCTTTAACTTCCTATCAGCTCAAATTGGCGGAACAGCAGCTGAAAAAGTGAAGACTGCGGTAGCCGAACAGGTAACGAAAACATACGCAGAAACGATGTTTGATAAAGTAACAGACCTTGCGGATGGCATCGGGCAGGCAAGTGATGGGGCTGGGGAGTTAAGCTCAGGAGCTGTCGAATTGGCTGGCGGGTCTAAAGAATTAACCGAGGGATTGACGACGCTTGCTGAGAAATCGCTTGAATTTAATCAAGGGGTCAAACAAGCTTCTTCCGGTTCGGAACAACTGGCGTCCGGATCAGCTGAGTTAAAATCAGGTCTTGAACAGGCAGATTCCAGCATGCCTGTGCTTATAGATGGAACAAACCAAGTATATGCAGGGGCCGAACAAATGAAAACCGCCCTGCCTGCTGAAATAGCAAAAGGGATTAGCAGTCAGATGGCAGGAAGTGTTGAGGAATTAAACACAGGCATTAATCAATTTAAAACACAATTATCTGATACATTGACATCAGAAATGGCTGAAACCATGATTCAACAGCAAACAAGCACGATGGATCAGTTAGCTGCAGCCTTAAAAAATTATGGTGTCAATCCACAAATTGTAGATGGCGTGATAGCAGGCGCTAAGGCGCAAATACCAGCGAAAGAAGCGGTCGAACAGCAAATCTCGGCTGAGTTATCACCGAAATTAGCTGGAGCATTTGGCCAGTTCCAGACTGCTGTCGGCCAAAAATTAGCTGGTGCAACAAGTGGACTTGAACAAAAGCTGTCCAGCCAGACCGATCCGTATTTTGATCAGCTGTTAGCAGGCATTGATGCCGTGAATGATGGCCAAAAACAATTACAGCTTGGAGTCCATCAACTATATTTGGGGTCTCAAGCTTTAACTAGCGGTGCCAATGATTTAACCTCAGGAATGAGTCAGTTGTCGAGCGGTGCCGGCCAGTTTTCTGACGGTTCTAATCAGCTGGCAGAAGGCGCCGGCCAATTAGCTGACGGTACAGCAAAAGTTTCCGATGGTGCCAAGGAATTGGCTGATAAATTAGCAGAAGGCGCCAATGAAGCTTCAAAGGTGAATGCGAATGGCAAGACTTATGATATGATGTCAAAACCAGTGAAACTGGATACAGAAAGTGTCAATCATGTGCCAAACTACGGAACAGGATTTACGCCATACTTCCTGTCGCTTGGATTGTTTGTGGGTGCATTGATTCTTTCCATTGTCTTTCCAATTGCAGAACCAGCTGTACAACCAGCAAACGGATTTAACTGGTTCATTAGCAAATTTTCGATTCTTGCAGTTATGGGTATTGTTCAAGCTATATTGGCAGATATCATCCTATTAACTGCTTTGGACCTTCAGGTTCAAAGTATTCCTAGATTTATCCTGTTTACCATTTTGACGAGCTTAACCTTCGTTGCACTAATTCAATTGCTAGTTACTGCATTGAAGGATGTTGGCCGTTTCATCGCCATTTTAATCTTGATTTTCCAATTAACAACCAGCGCAGGCACATTCCCGCTTGAAACGATTCCTGATTTCTTGCAGCACTTTAATGCACTGCTGCCGATGACTTACTCCGTAAGAGGCTTCAAAGCCGTTGTTTCAAGCGGCGATTTCGGATATATGTGGGAGAATCTTTCCATATTGGCAGGATATATCGTTATTTTTGCTATTTGCACCATAAGTTATCTGATGATCCGATTTAAAACAAAGTTTACCAAACCGCTTGAGAATTAATTGCAGACGAAACCAGTCTAATTTATTAGGCTGGTTTTGTTTTGCTGTTTATTTTGATATTAGCGTATATTATAGGTATGAAACTTAAATTGGGAGGAATGGAATATGAAGCTTACGATTATTGGGCCTTGGGGCGGCTACCCGAAAGCGAATGCAGCCAGTTCAGGCTACCTGCTGGAGCATGAGGGATTTCATTTGTTAATTGATTGCGGCAGTGGAGTGCTTGCAAAGCTGCAAAACATTGTCCATCCGGAACAATTGGATGCTGTGATTATTTCACACTACCATCCTGACCATATAGCCGATATTGGAGTATTGCAGCATGCAAGATTAATTCAAGGGTATTTGGGAAAACAAATGCCGGCCTTGCCTGTTTATGGGCATTCTCTTGACCAACAGGAGTTCTCCAAGTTAACTTTCAAAAATATTACCGAGGGTATCGTTTATGATCCTAACCGGGAATTAACAGCAGGTCCCTTCCAAATTTCATTTCTGAAAACAGACCATCCAGTGCCATGCTATGCAATGAGGTTTGAGGCGGGAGGCAAGAGGTTTGTTTATACGGCTGATAGCTCCTTTAAAGAAGAGTTTATTTCCTTTAGCCAAGGTGCGGAGGTTCTTGTCTGCGAATGTAATTTTTATGCTAATCAAAATGGGAAACCGGCCGGTCACATGAATAGTCTGGATGCTGGACGTTTTGCCCGCGAAGCCGGTGTCAAACAATTAATCCTGACCCATCTTCCGCATTACGGCAATTTGGCCGAGCTCTTGGGAGAGGCATCAAGTGAATATACTGGTATAATAAAACTTGCAGAAGAATTTCAGGTGATTACAGTATAGAAAGGATAATGGACATGTTATTTATTGATAATAAAGGAATTACGGATCCCCGTATTAATCTTGCCATTGAGGAATATGCGCTGAAGCATTTAAATATTAATGAAACGTATTTATTGTTCTACATAAATGAACCTTCAATTATTATAGGGAAAAACCAAAATACGATTGAGGAAATCAACACTGAGTATGTGGAGAAAAACGGAATACATGTGGTGAGAAGATTATCAGGCGGTGGTGCAGTTTACCATGATCTAGGCAATCTTAATTTTAGCTTTATTACAAAGGATGATGGGGAAAGCTTTCATAATTATCGCAAGTTTACCGAGCCGGTTATCAGGGCACTAAGAAATTTGGGTGTTAACGCAGAGTTAAGCGGCAGGAATGATATTGAAGTGGAAGGACGGAAAATTTCCGGAAATGCCCAATTTTCAACAAAGGGCAGGATGTTCAGCCATGGGACACTGATGCTTAATTCAGAGATGGATCATGTGGTATCCGCTCTTAGAGTGAAAAAAGAAAAAATTGAATCGAAAGGGATCAAATCCGTTCGCAGCCGTGTTGCTAATATCTCTGAATTTCTTTCTAAAAAATTAGGAATTGAAGAATTCCGTTCCATCTTGTTAAAGTCGATCTTTGAAGGCCAGGAAGAAATACCTGAGTATGTTTTAACAGAAGAGGATTGGGAAAAGATTCATAAAATCTCGGAGGAACGCTACCAAAATTGGGAGTGGAATTATGGCAGATCACCAAAATTTAATTTGCAGCATTCCCACCGCTTTCCTGCTGGCACAATAGATGCCCGGTTGGAAGTAAATAAAGGGATCATTGAAAATTGTAAAATCTATGGGGATTTCTTTGGCGTCGGGGATGTAAGTGAGATTGAAACGAGGCTCAAAGGAATTCGTTATCAAAAAAGCGAAATTGAAAAGGCATTAGAGGATATCGATACGACCCACTATTTTGGAAATATATCTAAACAAGATTTTATTAACTTAATATACTAATTCCTATTTCATGAAATGGCACCTTATGGGTGCTGTTTCTTTTATTGTGAATAAATTTAAATGGTTTCTTTTTTCAGAAATTTTAGAGTATTATACTTGTATAGAGTTCATTCATTCAATATAATATATTTGTAAATTGTTGCTAAAATAATATGAATGATTATTCATTCATAACAAAGGGGAGAGAGAAATGAATTTGCCATTGCAGCTTCACAAAACTGCAAAAGCTTCTGCCAATCAAATTGCCTATTATTTTATGGGCCAATCCTCAACGTATGCTGAATTGGATGAAGCGATAACGAAATTTGCATCAGGACTCGCAAAACTCGGAGTAAAACAAGGGGATCACATTGCTTTATTGTTGGGAAACTCCCCTCATTTTGTCATCAGTCTATATGGGGCATTACGGTTAGGGGCAACCGTTATTCCCATTAATCCAATCTATACGCAGGATGAAATTGGCTATATTTTAAACAATGGTGATGTGAAAGTAGTAGTCGGCCTGGATCTGATGATTCCAATTGCTGAAAAGGTACACCAGCTGCTGCCAAAAGTGGAGCATTATATCATTTGCGAAACAGAACAAAACGGGTTAGGAAATCCAGCCATTGAAGATCTCTCTGTTTTTTCAAAAATGAAATCGTTTACAAGTATTGTTGCAGCCGGGGATTTGGACTTTCAAGGGCCTGAACTGAAAAGTGACGATACCGCGCTGATTCTTTATACTTCAGGAACGACCGGGAAACCGAAAGGGGCGATGCTGACTCATCAGAATTTATACAGCAATGCCAGGGATGTCGGAGCCTATTTGAAAATGAACCAAGCAGACCGGGTGATCACCACTTTGCCGATGTTTCATGTTTTCTGTTTAACCGTATCCTTAAATGCACCACTTTTGAGGGGCGCTTCATTACTCATTGTTCCTAAATTTAGTCCAAAGGAAATTTTCCGGCTGGCTAAAGAATTAAAGGCAACGGTCTTTGCTGGAGTTCCTACCATGTATAATTTCCTCTATCAATATCCGGAAGGAAATCCGGATGACTTACGCACACTCCGTTTATGCATTTCTGGAGGAGCGTCCATGCCAGTTGCGCTGCTAAAGAATTTTGAACAGAAATTTCATGTATTAGTTTCAGAGGGATATGGTTTATCAGAGGCATCGCCGGTAACTTGCTTTAATCCTCTAGACCGTCCGCGCAAACCGGGTTCCATAGGTGTTTCCATCCCAAATGTTGAAAATAAAGTTGTAAATGAGCTTGGGGAAGAGGTCCCAATCGGTGAAGTGGGCGAACTTATTGTTCAAGGACCTAATGTGATGAAAGGCTATTATAAAATGCCGGAGGAAACCTCGGCAGCCATTCGCAATGGCTGGCTTTATACCGGTGATATGGCTAGAATGGATGAAGAAGGATATTTCTATATTGTTGACCGCAAAAAGGATCTAATTATTGTGGGCGGCTATAATGTTTATCCTCGTGAAGTGGAGGAGGTCCTTTACAATCATCCAGATGTAGTAGAGGCTGCTGTGCTCGGCGTACCTGATCCGAATCAAGGAGAGGCAGTTAAGGCCTATGTAGTAAGCAATAATCACGAGATAACATGCGAGCAGCTGCAAAACTATTGCAGAGAGCACTTGGCAAAATATAAGGTCCCAACTTCTATTGAATTTTTAGCAGAGCTTCCCAAAAATACAACCGGTAAAATTCTAAGAAGAGCCCTTAGGTCACAAGTAACTCAGGGCAGTCCAGCATAAATAAAAATATTAATTTTTGGGGGAAAGGCAGACCGATTGGCTCTGCCTTTCGTGTTGTAATGCCAATTTTTGTTTATTAGGACGTGTCTAGTTCTAAATCAAAAGTTTTTTACTAAACTAAGTATAGGAGGCTGTACAAAAAGGGGGACAAAACATGGTAAGAAAGCTGGGGGTCTATGCAGTTTTGGCCTTTGTTTTATATGGATTATTTTTCTACTGGTATTTATTCCATTTCGCAGATCCAAAGCTGCCATTTGAATTTCAAGGAACAAAAGCGGACCCGGCCACTTTTTTAAATGGCAGAGAGCTCATGCTAAGCGAAGAATATTCAGAAATTCGTAACCTGCTATTTTTCTTGGCAGAACCATTTGAATGGCTCGTTTATTTTCTCATCCTTATCTTCGGCCTGTCGAATGTCTTCAAACGCTGGGCGGAGGATTCTACAAAATACAAGCTGCTGCACACGCCGATTTATCTGTTTTGGTTATCGTTAGCTGCTTATATAGCAACTCTTCCCTTAAGCTATATCAGCTATTCCTTGTCCAAGACGTATCATATATCCACACAAACATTCCCTTCGTGGATGAAGGATGAGCTGATTGACTTTTGGATTAATTATGGGACATGGCTGGTGATTGTCCCAGTGCTGTACTGGCTGATGAAAAAAAGCACAAAACGCTGGTGGTTCTATGGCTGGCTTTTATCTGTGCCTTTTACGTTATTTATGATGTTTCTGCAGCCAGTGATTATCGATCCACTATACAATGATTTCTATCCTTTAAAAAATAAAGAATTAGAAGCAAAAATTTTGCAGCTTGCAGATAAGGCTGACATTCCAGCACAACATGTATTTGAAGTGGACATGGCTGAAAAAACAAACGCATTAAATGCTTACGTAACAGGAATAGGTTCTAATGCAAGAATTGTCCTTTGGGATACTACCCTGAATCGGCTGACGGATGAGCAAATATTACTTATTATGGCGCATGAAATGTGCCACTATGTAGAAAAGCATATATATTGGGGAATTGGTGGTTATTTGCTGCTTTCCCTGCTGGGATTATATTTAACTTATAGGATCATGAATTGGGTCCAAAACCGCTTAGGGAAAGAGTGGAAGACTGTAAAAGTGGGAGACATCCGTTCCCTTCCGTTATTTTTTATGATCGTCTCCATACTGTTATTTGCAGCAAGCCCGCTTGTCAATCTAGCATCCCGATATCAAGAGACGAGGGCGGACCGCTATGCAATAGAAATGACGAAAAATCCGGAAGCGGCGATCACATCTTTTCAGGAGTTAGCCAAGTCAGGTTTGACTCAAGTTCACCCTCCATTATTGGTAAAGATTTTTCGGTATACTCATCCTACGATGCTTGAGCGTATTTCTATGCTTGAACAATATGAAATTGAACATCGGCAGGATTGATTGTGCAAGGATTAAGCTGGAGGTAATCCCCCAGCTTCTTTTTTATCCGAAAAGAAAAAGCCGTCAAAGACGGCAAGCACAGGTCATTTAAGTCCCAAATTTCTTATTCACTTCTTTAAGCTGGCTGGATAATTGGAGAAAAGACATTCTATCCTTACGGTCAATTGCCTGATCAATACTTTGCATTAGCTTTTCCTTTTCCACTGTCAATTGGATTTCCGTTAAGAGCATTTCAACATAGAGTTCCTGGACAAAGTTTTCTTTTAACCGATTCCGCTTCATGGCTGCAACTTTCATTAATTCCGCATACGATTTTTCTTTCATGAAAATCACCCCAAATGCTTTTTTCTATTATATGGGGTTTTTTGAATATTATCAATAATAATTCAAATTTTCAGTTTTTATTTTTCTTGATAAAAATTTGTGAATAAATTAGCAACAATTCAGAAAATCTGGGGAATAATGTTTTGGAAGTGTTAAAATAATTTCGAATCTTAAATAAGGAGTTGATTTGTTTGAAACATGAAATTCAAGATTATGAGATTAATTCTTGCACGATGTTTTTGTCACCTGTAGAATACGGAAGTAAAGTGTATTCTCAGATTACTGAAGTTGAAGATGAATACGTCTCCCCGTTCAAACCTTTGGACATTATTAGACGAAGCTGTACCTATTTTGGAGTGGATTATGAAAGCAGAAAGAAAGGGACAAAGCAGCTTATTGGGTATTGTCGTAAACTCCCGATTGTAATTGAGCCATCTAACCATATTTTCTTTTTTCCTACCACTGCACCCGCCAGTCCAGAGTGTATATGGATTTCCAATGAACATATTGAAAAATATCGCCGAATGGGTCCGCATCAAACATTAATCACTTTTCGAAATAAATCTTCTCATCTGTTCCCAGTCTCATCTACCACGATTGAAACACAAATCCTTAGAACTTCATTGCTTAAAACAAAGCTTATGCAGAGAATTGATGGGAGCAAGAAAATGATTTATTTGCTTCACGGGCCAAAGGAATTAAATACTTCAGAAAGCGGAAAGGATTATGAAACGGAAAAGTAACGGTTATTGAAATAGATTGTATAACATTCTCATGACAATTGGCGCCCCTTTAATAAATAGGCCTGCATTAATTCTTGGACTTTATTGCGGATTCTTGGATTAAAGTAATTGTGATTTTCTTCGTATCCTTTGTAAATAAACATATACATCGTAAAGGTTTCATCCCGTTTTATTTCGGTTACCCGCAGTTGATTCTTTTTCATGTATTGTTTGACTTGGAATAACTCACCCTGAATATCCTTCATCACCGCTTCAATTAATTCCAAATAAGGTTTTTTTAGCTTGAAAGGACCTTTATCCACTACGGAGTGATCCCGATTTAGGATGGTTAAAACCATTGGCAAATAAATAGCTTTTTCCATCATGTCCCGATCATACTCTGGAATTCTGGTCATTGTCATTCACACCTTTCTAAAAATCGAACTAATGTTCCTATTTTATTTTACTAAAAACCATTCAATAATGCAATAATGCCTCTACATAGAAGTATGTGAAGAAGCCCGCTAAACAGCGAGGCTTTTTTATTGCAAAATTCATCATTTTCATGAGAAAGTTTTTATTAATAGAAGGATATCTGTTGGGGGAAAATGAATTTAAGAATAGACTTAGTGATAAAAAATACATACATAATAGGTGATTTTAATGAGAGCGGACAAACATCGAAATAAGAAACGGCGAAGATGGGCATCTATTTTGATTTTCTTTTTATTGCTTGTCGGTGGTGCTATTGGGTATTCCTATTACCAATATAACCAAGGCGTAAACCAATCATTAAAAAATATCAATAAGGATCCGGAAGAAGCAAAAGTGAACTATAAATTTGAAGGCCAAAAGGATCAATATGGGGATACCAATATCCTATTGCTGGGAAGTGATGCCCGGGGAGATGAGCCTTCGCGGGCAGATACGATCATGATTGCTCATTATAATGAAGACAAAGGGACTTTTAAACTCACTTCGATTATGCGGGATTCTTATGTACAAATTCCCGGATACGGCAAACATAAAATAAACTCAGCTTTTGCACGTGGCGGCCCTGAACTAATAAGGAAGACCATTAAACAAAACTTTGATATTGATTTGCAATACTATGCGATTGTAGATTTTCAAGGCTTTGTCCAGCTGATTGATGAAGCATTTCCAAATGGTGTGGAAATAAATGTTGAAAAGAAAATGAGCGCGTATGTGGATGTCCCATTGCAGCCAGGCCTGCAAAGATTAAATGGGGAAGAGATGCTAAGCTATGTCCGCTTTCGGCATGATGCGATCGGCGATTTTGGAAGGGTTGAACGGCAGCAGAAGGCAGTGAAAGCAATTGGAGACCAGCTAGTCAGCATTCAAAATGTTGCCAAGCTCCCGAAGCTGCTTGGTGTGGTCAGCCCATTTATCAACACGAATATGGACACTTCTGATATGTTATTTATCGGAAAAGATTTCTTCTCGGATGAACGGGGGAATGTAGATACATTGCGGATTCCAATTGACAACAGTTTTACTGAGAAGAGAGTGGCTAAAGACGGAGCCGTTTTAGATATAGATTTGCAAAAGAATAAAGCTGCCCTTCACGAATTTATTACAAAATAATTCATAGTTAATCTGGTAAAAGATAGAAGGAGAAAACGGATGGATATGGAAGTAATTAGAGCCTGGTTTACACTAGATAATATTATGGACCTCATACAGGAATATCGAGCACTGGGACCGCTCCCGGGAATCGGGCTTACCATTCTTGAAGCGTTCCTGCCGTTTCTTCCTCTTGTAGTGTTTGTAATGGCAAATGCAAATGCTTTTGGACTTTGGCTTGGATTTTTATATTCATGGCTTGGTGCGTGTGTTGGTGCCTTTCTGGTGTTTTCGCTTATTAGAAGATATGGGAAAAAGCGATTATTGGTGTTTTTTTCGAAGCACCCAAAAGTTAGGAAACTAATGGACTGGGTGGACCGGCACGGTTTTGGGCCTCTCTTTTTACTTCTCTGTTTTCCTTTTACCCCATCGGCCATTGTTAATATCGTAGCAGGTCTTTCCAAGCTTAGCGGCGCTCAATATATGCTTGCAGTCGTAATTGGCAAAATGGTCATGATTTTTACTATGAGCTTTATAGGCTATGACCTTCGTTCGTTAATAACCCAGCCCTATCGTACGGCCATCGTTCTGGGGATTATTTTTATTCTTTGGTATGTTGGAAAAAGAATCGAAGTAAGATTGAATAAAGGCGTAGAAAATGCCGATAATGGATCAAGAGATAGAATGGATAAGCCAAAAAAACGGAGGGGGATTCAATGAAAAGTGAATGGAAACGGGAAGGAATGGAATGGTTGAAGGCTTTTGTTATTGGCATTATCATTTTTATCTTTATTCGTGCATTTTTCTTTTCCAATTATGTTGTTGAGGGTGAGTCCATGATGCCAACTCTTGAGGATGGAAATAAACTGGTTGTGAATAAGCTGGGATACCAGTCCGGTGATTTGAATCGCTTCGATGTTATTGTGTTCCATGCGAATGAAAAAGAGGATTTTGTCAAACGGATTATTGGATTGCCGGGGGATAAGATAGAATATCGTAACGACCAGCTATATGTAAATGACCATAAATATGAAGAACCTTTTTTGAAAGTTTACAAGGAAAAAACACCCGGGGTGAATATTACAGGAGATTTCAGTTTACAGGAAATTACCGGGGAGAATACGGTTCCTGAAGGAAAGCTATTCGTGCTCGGCGATAATCGTTTAGGCAGCTGGGACAGCCGGCATTTCGGGTTTATTTCGGTGAACCAAGTGGTAGGAAAAGTCGACCTCCGTTACTGGCCATTAAACGAAATGGATATACACTTTTAATGGAATTCTATTGAAGCACGATAATTAGATCGTGTTTTTTTATTTCTCCAATAGTTGAACTTGCCTGTTGAATGACACTCCAATCAGCGGATGTTTAGAGGGAAATCGATCATGAACACAACCTTTATGTAAAAATAAGATTTACCATTTTTGGTTTTAAACATCCTTTTGGCTTCCAAACGTTTGTGCCTATTTTATGATAAAATGAGTGTTACAGAGTTTTGGAAAAAGGAGTGCGATATCCGATATGTCATTAAGAATCGTAGTTGGAAGGTCGGGAAGCGGTAAGTCGGCTATGTTCCTCGACGAAATTCGCAGCAGGCTAATTGAAAATCCAGAAGGGTTCCCGGTTATTTATATTGTTCCAGAACAGATGACGTTTATGTCTGAATATGAATTGGTAACCGACCCGAAGATTGGCGGCATGATTCGGGCGGAAGTCTTTAGTTTTTCACGGCTGGCTTGGCGGATTCTTCAGGAGACAGGCGGAATTAGCCGTATGCATTTAAGCAGTGTTGGAATGAATATGTTAATCCGTAAAATAATCCATGAACAAAAAGATCGTTTAACGCTCTTTCAACGGGCAGCAGATAAAACCGGTTTTATCCAGCAAGTAGAGCAAATGATCATTGAATTAAAACGATACAATGTTAATCCAGAAGATCTTATGCACGGTTTAAAATCTTTCGAATCAGAAAGCACTTTTGATGCGAAGGCATTACATGATAAACTGGCCGATCTAGAAATAATTTATAAAAGATTCGAAGATGAAATCTTTGGAAAATATATTGATTCGGAAGATTATTTCCGCTTATTATCAGAAAAGATTTCCGCCTCCAGGTATTTAAGAGAAGCGGAAATTTATATAGATGGTTTCCATCGTTTTTCACAGCAGGAATATCAGGTGATCCAAGAGTTAATGAAGCAGTGTAAGCGTGTTTCGATTGCGCTGACGGCGGAATCCTTAGCACTGGATTCTCCTCCGGATGAACTTGATTTGTTTCGTGCATCGAAAGAGGCCTGTTTTACGATTTATCATCTCGCTGAAGCAGCAGGAGTTGAATGGGAACAGCCAATTATTTTAAACCAGTCAAAAAAATGGGCCGATCGTTCATTAGGTCATTTAGAAAGCCATTTTGATTCACGCCCGTCTGTATCGTTCCAGGGAAAAACGAAGATTGAAATTTGCCAGGCGGTGAATCGGCGGGCTGAAATGGAAGGAATTGCCCGTGAAATCCGGGAACTCGTCAGAACGAAAGGCTACCGATATCGAGATATAGCTTTGTTGGTCCGAAATGGGGGAGATTATCATGAGATACTTGAGCCTATTTTTGAAGATTATGAAATTCCATATTTTATTGATCAAAAGAGGACGATGCTTAATCATCCGTTAATTGAACTCATCCGATCCAGTCTAGAAGTCATTCAATCTTACTGGCGCTATGAGCCGGTGTTTCGAGTGATCAAAACGGAATTAATCTATCCCCTTCATGAGAAGCCGGATACCATGCGGGAAAAAATGGACAGGCTTGAAAACTATTGTTTGGCATATGGAATTAACGGCAGCAAGTGGACAAGTAAAGACCGTTGGGTTTATCGCAGAATAAGAGGATTGGAACTGGGGACAACTATCCAAACAGAATCTGAAAAACAAATAGAACAAGAATTGAATGAGTTAAAACTGATGGTTACAGCTCCATTGCTTCGGCTATCCAGACGGTTGAAAAAGGCAGACAATGGACGTAAACTTTGCGAAGCTGTTTATTTATTTTTAGAAGAATTAGATATTCCCGCTAAACTGGAAAGCTGGAAAATCGCAGCGGAGCAAGAAGGAAGACTTGTTAAAGCAAGAGAACATGAGCAGGTATGGAATGCTGTCATCGATTTGCTCGATCAGTACGTAGAAATTTTAGGAGAAGAGCCTGTTTCATTAACAGCTTTTGTTTCGATTTTGGAGGCGGGCCTTGAGTCCTTGCATTTTTCACTGATTCCGCCAGCACTTGATCAGGTTTTGATTGGTGATTTGGAGAAATCACGTCTTAAATCGATCAGGGCTGTGTTCGTTGCAGGCGTTAATGAGGGTGTACTGCCTGCCAAAATGACAGATGAGGGAATCCTTGCAGACGAAGATAGGGAAGTGCTGCTCGCGGCAGGGATACAGGTGGCTCCAAGCAGCAGGATCCGTTTGTTAGATGAAAATTTTCTTGCATACCAAGCCTTTACTGCGCCTACAGAAAAGCTCTATATTAGTTACCCGCTCGCAAATAATGAAGGAAAAGCCTTGATGCCATCTTCGTATATTAAAAGAATAAAAGATATGTTCCAAGATGTCAGAGAGCGGCTGTTTGTTTTGGACCCTGCTGACCTTCCAGAAGCCGGCCAGTTAGACTTTGTTTCTAATTTCGGTGTGACGTTAGCTTATCTTACTTCTCAGCTGCAATGGAAGAAACGAAATTATCCAATACCTGATTTGTGGTGGGATGTTTATAACTATTACATGAACAGCCGTGGACAAGCTGCAGCGCAGAAGGTGTTTTCTAGCCTGTTCTATACCAATCAAGCAGTCAGGCTGTCAAAATCAACAGCAGATGCCTTATATGGCGAGACGATACAAGCCAGTGTGTCGAGGATGGAGCTGTTTCATGCCTGTGCATTTTCTCATTTCGCCCAGCATGGACTAAAGCTAAGAGAGCGGCAAGTATTCCGCTTGGAAGCCCCGGATATTGGGGAACTGTTTCATGCAGCTCTTAAGCAAATATCAGAAACAGTGAACGAACAAAAATTATCTTGGGCAAGGCTGTCCAAACAGCAATGTGAGGAGCTGTCGAAAGCGGCTGTTAACACATTGGCCCCTAAGCTCCAGAATGAAATATTGCTCAGTTCACAGCGGCATCATTACATCAAACGGAAATTAGAGCAGATCATCACGCGGGCTTCACTTGTTTTAAGTGAGCATGCAAGAGTAAGCGGATTTTCTCCTATTGGCTTAGAATTAGGGTTTGGACCGAATGGAGACCTGCCGCCGCTGTCTTTTTCCTTGAAAAATGGCAAGCGGATGGAATTGGCCGGCAGAATCGACCGAGTTGACCAGGCCAAGCAAGACGATGAGGGTGTCTTTTTAAGAGTAATTGATTATAAATCAAGTGAAAAGGATGTTAATTTAACAGAAGTGTACTATGGTTTGGCCCTGCAAATGCTGACCTATCTTGACATTGTCATCACCCATTCTGACAAGTTGGCTGATATAAAGGCCAGCCCGGCAGGTGTTTTGTACTTTCATGTCCATAACCCGTTTATCCAGTCATCAAAAATGCTGGAAATAGAAGAGATTGAAAACGAAATGATGAAAAAGTTTAAAATGAACGGTTTGGTGTTAGGAGATCCTAATGTAGTCAGGCTAATGGACCAAACGCTCGAATCAGGAAATTCACAGATTATCGCAGCTGGAATTAAAAAAGATGGCCAGTTGACGAAAAATTCAAAGGTTGCCAGCATGGAAGAGTTTGACCAGTTAAAGAGCTATGTGCGAAACCTTTACCAGAAAGCAGGGGAAAACATATTGGGCGGGCAGAATGATATCGCTCCCTATAAGTTAAAGGATAAAATCCCTTGCACATTTTGCAGTTTTAAATCCGTATGTCAATTCGACGAATCCCTGGAAGCTAACCGCTTCCGAGTTCTAGCTCCTTATTCAAAGGATGATGTTTTAGAACTTATCAGAGAGGAGGAGAAAAATCATGAGTAATTGGGCCTTGCCGGCTAAACCGAAGGATGCCACATGGACAGACGATCAATGGAAGGCAATTATGGCAAGCAATAAAGATATTTTAGTAGCCGCTGCGGCGGGCTCAGGCAAAACCGCTGTATTGGTGGAAAGAATCATTCAAAAAGTCCTTTCGGAACACGATCCAATCAATGTGGATGAATTGTTAATTGTAACCTTTACTAATGCATCAGCAGCGGAGATGCGCCATCGAATCGGTGAAGCATTAGAAAAAGCCATTAATCAAAATCCAGCATCCAGGCATTTGAGAAAACAGCTTAGTTTGTTAAATAAAGCTTCTATTTCAACGCTTCATGCCTTCTGCATGGAAGTCATCCGAAAGTATTATTACTTAATTGACATAGACCCAAACTTTCGCATTGCTGATCAAACAGAAACACAATTAATTAGGGATGAAGTAATCGATGAACTATTTGAAGAGGAATATGGCAAAACGGATAATGAAAGATTTTACCAATTAGTAGATGCCTTTACGAACGACCGGAGTGATGCGGCCCTACAGGAAATTATTCAAAATGTATATGACTTTGCCCGTTCTAATCCAATGCCTGAGCAATATTTGCAAACTATTGTTTCTATGTACGATGTTAATCGAGATATACAGTTGGAAGAGCTGCCTTTTATTCAGGCATTGCTATTGGATATTGACCTCCAATTCCAATCGGCGCAGGAACTGCTGAACCAAGCTTTAAAACTGGCAAAACTTCCCAATGGTCCAGCACCAAGAGCAGAGAATTTGGAGGATGACCTAAAAGGGATTCAAACCCTTATGATGGCCAAACAAGATTCTTGGGAATCTCTCTATCGGGCGATGCAAACTTGGTCTTTCTCAAGAGCAAAACAGGTAAAAGGAGATCAATATGATAAAGAATTGACAGAAAAAGCGCAAAAGCTGCGTGAAAAAGCAAAGAAGAAGATTCAAGACCTTAAAGATGAGCTGTTTTCCCAAAAGCCGGAGAACTTTCTTCGTGATATGGAGGAAATGCACCCATTCGTTCAAACGTTAGCGGAGCTTGTTCATAAGTTTTCTGCCCGATTCCAGCAAGTGAAACGGGAAAAAGGGATCGTTGATTATGCAGATTTAGAGCATTTTTGTTTGGAAATTATGACGGGAGAAATTGATCAAAACGGTGTCTTTTCTCCATCGGAAGCAGCGGAATCTTACCGGCGCCATTTTAAAGAGGTTTTTGTGGATGAGTACCAGGATACTAATATGGTGCAAGAAACCATTTTAAAGCTTGTTGCTAAAGAAGAAGAACAGGCCGGAAATTTATTTATGGTTGGGGATGTAAAGCAGTCGATTTATCGTTTCCGCCTCGCGGAGCCCAATCTTTTCCTAGATAAATATAACCGGTTTACTTCTGATGGCAGCGAATCCGGATTAAGGATTGATTTAGCCCGCAATTTTCGAAGCCGCAAAGAGGTACTCGATGCCGCCAATTATTTATTTAAACAAATAATGGGTGTGATGGTCGGTGAAATAGTATACGACGAAGCGGCCGAGTTGAGAAATGGCGCTCCTTATCCAGAGGAGGAATCCTTTCCTGTTGAGGTAATCTTGGTCGACCAATCGACGGAGGCGTCAGCTGAATCCTCCCAAGAAACAGAATCAGATTTGGAGAGGACACAAGACGAATTTGACAAGGCAGACCTAGAACAATCTCAGTTAGAGGCGAGGGTCATCGCAGCGAAAATCAAAGAATTGATTGCACAGGGTTCCCCTGTTTACAGTACAAAGACGAAAACTGCCCGTCCGATTATGTATCGAGATTTCGTTATTTTGCTAAGGTCCATGACGTGGGCCCCTGCTATTATGGAAGAATTTAAGCAGCAAGGAATCCCAATTTACGCGGAATTATCGACAGGGTATTTTGAAGCGACAGAAGTGGCTGTCATGGTTTCGCTGCTTCGGGTAATTGATAATCCGTTCCAAGACATCCCTTTAGCTTCCGTATTGCGATCGCCGATCGTCGGACTAAATGAAGAGGAAATGGCCAAAATAAGAATTTACCAGAAGCGAGGTTCGTTTTGGGAGGCCGTTACTGCCTTTTGCAAGGATAAAATTGCTCAAGAATCAGAAGGCTTTTACGTGCATGTGAAAGAATTCCATGATTTGCTGAAAAAATGGCGGTCGATGGCTCGGCAAGGGGCACTATCTGAACTTATTTGGCAGTTATTTCGTGATACCCAATATTATGACTTTGTTGGAGGTTTGCCTGGAGGGAAACAGCGTCAGGCAAACTTACGGGCGCTATACGATCGGGCGCGTCAGTATGAACAAACATCCTTCCGCGGTTTGTTTCGGTTTTTGCGTTTTATTGAGCGGATGATCGATAGAGGGGACGACTTGGGAGCTGCAAAAACACTCGGTGAGCAGGAGGATGTCGTTCGGATTATGACTATCCATAGCAGTAAAGGCCTTGAGTTTCCAGTTGTGTTTATGGCAGGAATGGCACGTAACTTCAATATGACAGATATGAAGAAGCCTTACATGCTTGATAAGGATTTTGGCTTTGCTGCAAGGTACGTAAATGTACAAAAGCGGGTTACTTATCCGTCCTTGCCACAGATGGCATTTAAACGAAAAAAGAAAATGGAAATGCTGGCAGAGGAAATGCGTGTGCTGTATGTTGCGATGACAAGAGCAAAGGAAAAGCTTTATTTGACGGCCTCGTTAAAGGATGCTGCTAAAAAAGTGGATAGCTGGAGGGACACTGCCGACCATCCTGATTGGCTGCTGCCTGATTATAAGCGGGCATCTGCAGCAAGTTATATGGATTGGATTGGCCCTTCCCTCATTCGCCACCAAGACGCCATGGAATTAAGAGAGACGGAAGGGCAAATTCCGCAGGAAATCTTGATGCATCCATCTTCATGGAAAATTACTATTGTGAATGCTGAAGAAATGAATAAGCAAGAGATGATTAGCGAGCCAGAAGGAGAGGGGTATCTCGGCTATGTCCAGAAAGGCCTGACTGTTCCCGTTACCTCCATCTATGAGGATGAAGTCAGATCCAGACTCTCTTGGCAATACCCATTCATGAGTGCAGCGAGCCATCGTTCAAAGCAATCAGTGTCAGAATTGAAACGGCAGCGGGAAGTGATGGATGAACAAAGCGGAACTGATATCATCCAGCGATTCCGTAAACCAATCTTAAAACGGCCAAAGTTTATGCAGGAAAAGTCATTGAGTCCTGCTGAGCGCGGCACAGCTATGCATATGGTGATGCAGCATGTTGATTTGTCAAAGACTGTAACAGAAGAGTCGATCAAAGAGCAGGTGGCTTGGATGGCAGCAAACGAATTGTTAACGCAGGAACAAGCAGAGATGGTCGATATTTCATTGATTGTGAAATTTTTTGAAACAGAACTGGGGCAAAAATTTTACCAGGCAAAAGCGGTACATCGGGAAGTCCCATTTACTCTGTCGCTTCCAGCTCATGAGGTCTATCCGGATTGGACTGACTTAACAGAACGGATATTTATCCAAGGAATCATTGACTGTATCCTCGAGGACGAAACAGGACTCATTCTTATTGATTATAAATCAGATGGAATTACCGGCCGCTATAAAGGCGGATTTGAACAGGCAAAACCAATCCTTGTGGAAAGATATCAGCTGCAGGTTCATTTATATGCAAGAGCAATTGAACAGATATGGAAACGGCCTTTGACAGACAAGTATTTATTTTTCTTCGATGGGTCCCATGTCTTAAAACTTGATAACGATTAAAAAAATGACATAAGCCCAATATGGGTTTATGTCATTTTTGTATATTAGCTGTATTTTGTGTCCTTGATCTTAGCCAGATTTTTGTTTTAAAAATTCCCAGCAATAGGCTGGTCAACCAGTTGTGTATCGAGGACGTTGGTTGCGTTAAGTCCATTATTGGCAACAATGAGGCCGCCGGTATTGAATCCTCCTGATCCTCCAAACGTTTTTGAGCCAGATTTTGGAGAGATGTATAACGTGTCGCCGAATTGGACGATTCCTCCTGATACATTGACAATTTGTACGGGTCCTATAATCGCGGGCATTAAAAACATCCTTTTCTTTTGATAAAATTCTTATGGGCAATTGCCTTTACCGTAATCTATGCAGGTAACGAATGTCTTGTTCATGCCCATATGGCGAGAGATGGCGTATATGTTTGACCCTCGCCTCCGAATATATATTCCTGCTGTTTCCAACATGCAGTGTGGAAGAAGAGGAAATCCCAGTGATATCAATATTGCGGACCTTGATTAGCGGTGAAGTGTTGTGACGGATGAAAGTGACTGGTTCATAAACGGGCTCAAGTGGAATTGGCTTCGTAAATACGCGATAGTCAGCAAAATTAACTTCATTGCCAAAAAATATTTCAGCCTCTCTTTGCAAGGCGATTGCCCTTGAAAATTGGTTAATAATTTGGGAATCCCCGATTTGAAGGGTAGAGGAAAAAGCCACTTGTTTTACATGGATATGATCGACGCTGGATGTTCTTTCTAACATATTACTGCACACCCGGCTGAAGCGGGACAAAAGGTCCGATAATAAGAGATTCGGCAGGGGTGTCAAATGCGGAGGCAAGTTGAATGGTCTCGGTGTCGCCAATTAAAACCATGGAGGAGCTGGCGACACCAGTTATGGTGATATTCCCTACACAAAGATCTCGGTTATAAACCTCAAAAATCATTCTGGTTTCATTCCTTTCATATTTTCTGGAAGCTGATTTAAAAATGCCGCTACCCCATTTTGAATTTCTTGTTTAATGAGTTCAATGATCTGTAAGTCAGCATTCAGCGGGATATCCGAATTGCGGTTAGCATGAAAATTCTTCAGATGATAGTCAACCCTTGTTGGAAGCTGTTTAATAATATCCTGTTTAATAAAAGATAAATAGGATTCGTTTGGTTGAATATTTAATTTAGTTTGGGCCTGGCTGATGATGTCCGGCAAATCGGATTCTAAATATTGATAGATGGCTTCTTCAATTTTCATCGACCTTTTCATTTGATCTGCAGGGGTAAATTGAGTGTTTAGTGCCTGATTTTGCACCTCAAATTCTTCAATGCCAGACAAATCATTGGGGTTTAGGCCAATGTTTAATGTGCCTTCAAGAGTCTCAACCTTTAATTGATCAAACTTGTATTCAATTCGATCCACATGAATCGCTTTTGTTTCATGTAATGTTTTGATCTCTTGCTGCATTTTTTGAATAGATGCTTCCAAAGAGGCAATTCTATTTTCTTGTGATTGCATATACATTTGAAGCCATTGAAGGTACTGAGAAAGATCTTGATACATTTTATCACCCCGCAACATGTCTTCTCTGACGCTATCACCAGAAGACCTAATTTATTCCATTCATTCTTCTTGTGAGGCAGAAATTTAAGATTGATTCCGATCTCTTGATCTGACGGGAGCCTGTAAAGGGACTGAAGGCTGTTCCGTCAAGCTGGGTGGAGGAGTCCCAAATGAGTGTACTGCTGTTTGCCCCGCTAATTCATCTGGTTTTATAGTAGCTGGCGCTGGACCGGTAAAGCCTCCTGTATTGTATAGATAGGAGGCTGGCTTGATCATTCCTGCACTGCCAATTTGAAGGACTGAGGAATTGGTAATGCCCCCTACTCTTAAGCTGTTTATCTGAATGGATTGCTGTATATAAACATTCATCGGTTAACCACCTGTTTATTACATATTTAAGAAATTACTTTGATCAATGACATCGGGATCGTATGTGTTTGTCGAACTTACTTGGTTTCGGATTGCCAATTGATCCCCAGTATTAAAGGAACCTGCTCCGGAGAAGGTCTTGGCAGTTGAAAACGGCATGATTTTGTATACATCTCCAATATGAAAAGTGGAACTGTTTCCTAATGTAATGACTTGAGCAACACCAACAATTGCCGGCATAAACAACAACACCTTTTTTAGATAGGTTAAAACCATCTTGGATAATGGCCAGTGAAAGCGGAATAAACTTCCAGTCGTGCTTACCTATTCCCATCTTATGTATGGGCGCTGTTAATGTGATTAAAACGCCCATATTTATATCTAACGGCATAATTTTAATAGAAATTAAACGCCTTTATTTGTTAGATTGGAAATTTTCAGTTATTCTGTTCTTATAGAAAAAGAAAGGGTGATGGAGATGAAATTTGCAACTGCCAAACATCGGGAAGACATTTTTGTATGTCTTGTGGATGAAGACCAAAAAGCTGTCCTGCCGCTTAATCGTACGGAACAGGCCAGAACAGGCGAAACAAGCTTTCCTGATTCAATGATTGAGTTTATTTCGGATGGTGACCGCTGCATTGGAAAGGTGAGACAATTGGCAGATTGGGTGCAAACGCAAGAGGCGCCAAATGCCTATTTTATCCCGTTCTCCGAGATCTCCTTGCTTGCTCCCATACCGAGACCAGCTAAAAACATCTTTTGTATAGGCAAAAACTATGCTGAACATGCCATTGAGATGGGCAGTGCGGAGGATATTCCTAAAGCGCCAATTGTATTTACCAAAGCACCTACTGCTGTTATCGGCCCAAATGAATCGGTTTTAAACCATAGAGGAGTAACCAGCGAGCTAGATTATGAAGGAGAATTAGTTGTTATCATAGGGAAAAGCGGAAGGGCCATTAAAAAAGAGGAAGCACTCGACCATGTTTTTGGCTATACCATTATTAACGATGTTACGGCAAGGGACTTGCAGTCAAAACATAAGCAATATTTCATTGGAAAGAGCTTAGATACTACCTGTCCAATGGGGCCATGGATTGTCCACAAGAGTTTGATTGAAAATCCCAATCTACTGGACATTGAAACAAAGGTGAATGGCGAAGTGCGCCAATCCTCCAATACAAAACATTTTATTTTTCCTATTGAGGAGATTATCTCCGTCCTATCAGCTGGAATGACACTAGAACCGGGAGATATTATTGCTACCGGAACACCAGCTGGAGTCGGCAGTGGATTTAAACCGCCTATGTTTTTACAGCCTGGTGATACGATCGAGGTTAAGGTAGAAAAAGTCGGAACACTAAAATCGTTCATTCAGGATAAAGATTAATCTGCCCCATTTCAGGAACTTCACATGTTACGAAAGCAATGCCTTATTTGTTTTTTCTTTCGTATTTAACATCTTCCTATGGTATGATAGGTTGGAAAAATAGAACACCTGAAAAGGAGGATTAATCAATGATTCATGGTCATATTACAGCATGGCTTTTAGCTCTCATTTTATTTTTTGTTTCTATTGGCTTACATAAAAGCGGGAAAGCAAAGGCCTTTAAAATTGTCCAAATGATTTTGCGCGTTCTTTATTTGGCAATTATCGCGACAGGTGCGGGACTGCTGTTCTCCGGTATTAATATTGATGTTTGGTACATTTTGAAAGCCATTGTGGGATTGTGGGTAATTGGAATTTTTGAAATGCTGCTCGGCCGAGTAGCAAATAACCGCAAAACCTCCGTTTTCTGGATTCAGTTTGTGGTGGCATGGCTGCTTGTATTATATCTAGGATTTGTGAAGCTGCCTATGTCATTTTTAACCCCATAATTTGAACAATCTCTGTCAAGGGGCTGCCGAAAAAATTTCGGCAGCCCCTTTTAATGTCAGAAAAAAGTGACAACAGCCTTTTTTGGTTTTAATATGGAAAGAAAGGGGAGAGGAGAGGGTTGTTGTGCTTGTTAAAGTATTTGCCAATCTCCGCCAAATATGCGGAGGAGTCACCGTGGAGGTTAAGCCTGATGGGAATCAGGTTATCGATGTTTTAAATAAGATGATCGAAATGTTTCCAGAATTGCAGGATGAGATTTTGACTGTGGAAAAAGAATTACGGCCTTTTGTTCATGTTTATGTAAACGGGCAGAATATCATCCACTTAAACAGCCTTGAGACCACTGTCAAAGAATCAGATCAATTTGCGCTTTTTCCGCCTGTTGCTGGTGGCTGATGTGGAAGTGAAACAGTTAGAGTTTCGGGGAATAAAGCGGGAACACCTGGGGGTGTATTTTGAAGAGCTCGGGGCAAAACGAGTAACGGATCGTTTTCCGTTTGTCTATGCAGCAAACGATTGGACAGGAGAAATCGTATCAGAACAGGAAATAACGTTCACTTCTTCTTTTAAGGTGAATGCTGTGACAGTGCGGTTCCATGCTAAGGATCAGATCGAATTAGCGGAGCTGATCAAAAACTATCGATATAAAACGACTAGAATAGGTGGATAAATTTAAAAAAGGCTTCTGCATGTTGAGCAGAGGCCTTTTTCGGACTATTATACAGCTTGATTTTCAGGATCGATGATGCCAAGTTCGCGTAACTTCACTTCTGGAACTACGCCGTCTTCCCAGCCGCGGACTTGATAATATTCCTCTAACATGATATCCATCCGGCTGACGTGTCCTGCGCTATTACCAGTTGCTGGTTCTTCTGTGAACCGCTTAGGGAGGAAGTCATCTTCCCGTTTGTTGAAGCCAGCTAGGTTGTTATAATAACGTTCTAGGTTATAAATTCTTTCCCCAGCTTTCATGACATCTTCAGCAGTTATGGGAATACCGGTCATGGCACTGTATTGCTCCGCGTAATGTTCCGCGTTTTCTGAGAAAGAGGAAAATTTACAAATGTTCATAGAATCAGAGAAGGCAAGCATATCTTGGAAAATCTTTAATAGCTCCCCTTTTCCTTCCGGTTTCAAACGATCCGTTGGTTCTGGAATGCCGGCAATTTCACTGGCAACCGTATAGCCGCGCAAATGGCAGGCGCCGCGGTTACTAGTTGCATACCCAAGACCAATACCTTGAATTCCACGCGGGTCATAGGCTGGGATAGACTGACCCTTAACAGACATGGAAAGTTCAGGCGCTCCCCAAGCTGCAGCAGCACGCGCCGGTCCTTCTGCAAGCAGGCCGCCAAGACCTTCACGATAAGCAATCTTCCTGGTCAATTCTAGCATAGCGTCGGCATCGCCCCAATTTAACTCTTCGGAAATGATCCCTTTCTCATATGCCTCCATGGTAATTGAGAAGGCATGGCCAAGCTCAATGGTATCAATTCCGTATTCGTTGCAGCGGTCAATTAAGTAAGAAATGGCTTCCGCATCACTTAATAAGCAGTTGGAGCCTAGTGACCAAGCCGATTCGAACTCAATACTTTCCACCCGGGTTTTATATTTTCCATCCTTGACTTCGACTTCAATTTTACAGCCAACAGGGCAAGCATGGCATGATTTATTGGCAATCCGAAGATGCTGATTTACATATTCGCCGCTGTGCTTTTCGGCCTCTTCCCAGTAAGTCAGTTGTGAGTTTTTCGTTGGCAGTGCGCCCACCTCGTTGATGAGGTTGGTTAAAACGTTTGTCCCGTAAACGGATAAACCGCCCTTGTTGGGTGCAGTCAAACCGCCTTCAAGAACGGCCTTCAAGGCCTTTTTGTTGGCTTCTTTATATTCGTTATCTAATTTAGCAACTGGCATATTTCCTTTTTGCGGAGCTTTAATGACAATGGCTTTCAGTTTTTTAAACCCAGCAACCGCCGCAGTCCCGCCGCGTCCCGCTGAACGGTCATGTTCATTTATGAAGGAAGAATAGCGGACCGTATTTTCCCCAGCCTGGCCGATTGTCATGACACTGAGATCCTTTTCTCCATATTGATCTTGCATGGCCTTAATAAAGGCTCTAGTGCTGGTTCCCCAAAGATTAGAGGCATCGCGAATTTCCGCCTTGCCTTCTTCGATATAAAGATAAACAGGCTTGCCGCTTTTTCCCTTTACGATAATATTATCGATACCAGCCCATTTTAGGCGGGCTGCTGTCCAACCGCCCATATGGGAGTCTGTCACGGTGCCGGTTAGCGGGGATTTCGTTACAACACACAAGCGTCCGCTCATGGCTGAACGGGAGCCTGTCACAGGACCAGTCATGATGCATAGAATATTTTCTGGAGAAAGCGCTTCCACCTCAGGCCCGTTATCCAGCACATATTTTACGCCAAGCCCTCTTCCGCCAATGTACTTTTTCGCATCTTCCTCATTGATTGATCTGTAAGATACGGTTCCATCTGTTAGGTCTACTAGTACTTCTTTGTTTTTAAAGCCGCCTATATTCATATCTACCCCTCTTTTCCTCTTAAATATTTTTATCTCTTAAAAGCTAAGACAAATTTCAAAAATTTAGCAGAAAATCCAAATATTATTTTGATTATAACACTTTTTTCAATTTTTTTAAAATTAAATCTTCAATAAGGAATCTAATTTCATATTTTGTTATGATAAAAATGGATGTAGTAAAGTTGAAGTGCCATATTAGCTGGAAATGGGGAATTTCATGAGTGATTTAGCCCGTTATTCAAGGCAAATTCTTTTTGCAGGGATTGGGGAAACAGGCCAACAAGCCTTAATGCAATCGCGCGTTGCTGTTGTTGGCGCCGGAGCGCTGGGGACGGTTATTTCCAACCACCTTGTCCGCTCAGGAGTAGGATACGTCCGGTTGATTGACCGGGATTTGGTGGAATTATCCAATTTGCAGCGGCAAACGTTATTTGATGAAGGAGATGCCCAATTTAATTTGCCTAAAGCTGCTGCAGCACAAAAAAGGTTGAATGAAATAAACTCTACAGTGACTGTAGACGCCGTTATAGCCGATTTAAACCTTGATAATGCCGAAGAATTGATAAATAGAATGGATGTTATTGTTGATGGCACAGATAATTTTATGACTCGGTTTTTGATCAATGACGTAGCGGTTAAGTATGGTATCCCTTGGGTTCATGGGGCTGCTGTAAGTTCAAGAGGCATGTTTGCAGTATTTAAGCCTGGTATTACTCCTTGTTATCGCTGCCTATATCCACAAGTTCCGGCAGGAATGGGGGAAACCTGTGATACCGTTGGAGTACTTTCGCCGTTAACAGATATTATTGGTTCTTACCAAGCGATGGAAACGATCAAATTATTAGTAGGGCATGACACAACACCCAATTTGGAGCAAATTGATATTTGGGATCATGTCTCTCTGCAAATGGATATTTCCAAAGGGAAAAATCCTAACTGCCGAGCATGCGGTAAACGGGAATTTGATTTTCTTAACCGTGCATCCGCCCCTCAAGAGACCTATTCCACACTTTGTGGCAGGGATACGGTACAAGTGAATCCGAGAAATAAACGGGAACTTGATTTAAAAGCGGCAGCCGAGAATCTAAAAAAAATTGGCAAGGTGGCAGCAAACGATTTCTTAGTCAGGTTTTCACCTGACGAGGATATCACAATCGTTTTATTTAAGGATGCCCGCGTCCTCATTCATGGAACAAATGATCTGGCAAAAGCAAAATCACTTTACTCGAAATATATTGGCAATTAATAAAATAATAAAGAGGCTGAAAAGTCAGCTTCAGGCTATCGAAAAAGTTTTCTACAGCCTTTTATTTTCTTTAATAATTAACCGCGTCAATCAATTTAGCATCATATTATTAATGCATAGGGTTTTCAACAAGTCTGTTGATTGGCGCTCCAGGCAGCGGGCGTGCCGGGGAGCTTCCTTCGTCGCCGGGATCTCCCCAGCCCCGTACTCCCGCAGGAGTCTTCGTGCCTTCCGCGCCAATCAACAGGTAAAAATAAAGGGAGAAATTCCGTCTATTTTGGGAAATATCGTTATTTCCTTGAAAATAAGAGTATTTTTTCCCTTTATTGTATCCAAATCAATGAATTTTGGCATATTTAGAACCGTTAAGCGGAATTTCTCCTCTTATTTTGGCTTCCTAAGGGTCCCCAATCTACAATAGCGGGAAATTCTCCTCTTATTCATTCTCATACCTACACGAAAAACAACAATGAATCCTAACAGAGCCATCGTCTAGGGCAGGCTCTTCTAACTGCAGCTTGCCAGAACATGAAAAAGATGACAACACACTTTTTTAGGATGGAAAAAGTGTGCTGCTATTCTTCAAGTTAATTTGCCTCCCTGTTGATTGGAGCGGAGGGCACTCGACTCCTGCGGGAAATAGAGGTCACTGGAGACCCCGCAGGTTTCAGCGCCGAGGAGGCTTTAGACCAGCGAGTGCCCGGAGCGGAAATCAACAGGCCCGATAGTAGGGACACTCCATCAATAAAAAATTTGGTCATTTAAATTTAGACAAAATAAAAATTGCCGAGAAAATATACCCTTTCTCGACAATCTTAGGCTGAAAAGTCAGCCTCCTAAATTATGAAATTAATTTTTCAATGATCAGCCGTTTGCCGGTATTTAAGGTGAATTCAAACCGATCGTTGACCTTTTCAAAATAGCAAAAATGATGCTGAACGCTGCAGATTTGTTCCTGGTTATCGAAAACCATAAAGTTGACTCCATCTTTACGATTCTCATCCGATAAAAAGGATAAGTGATTATAACAATAAATACAATCGTAAATTGAAAAGTTCAATGAATTTAAGGTAGTAACGAATTGGAAAAAAGCATCATCATTAATTCCCTCTAAAAGCCGCTCAAGCGAATAGATTAAATGCTTTTTGATTCTTACCAAATCATGGTCACGGAGCATGACCACATCATGTCCAATACGAATTTTACCTGGCTCGAGCAATATCCCTTTTCTCCACCGGTTTAATCGAAAAATTTCTATTTCCTGCTGAAGATAGTCCTCTATCATGGAAGCTTCTTCTGTTTCCTCATCAAAAAATATCCATTGTTCGTTAATTTGTTCCACTGATCCTTCGGTATGTGCCCGCATTTGAATATCATATAGATGGGTTCGCTGCTGTCGATTCATAGTTAACCTCCGTGCCAGATACTTCACTTTTCTTTTTAGACATCTTTCTGATAATTTATAACCGATAAATTTATAAAAATGGGTGTGAGTTATTTTAACAAGGAAATTTAACGGGCTAGGCGCTTTTTCATCTGGACAATTAACGAATTAATCTGGGCTGAATAGTATAGAACATGTCAGAGAGTACTCAAGATTTACAAATCGAAAGGAGTAACGATACATGTGTGGAATATCAGGCTGGATTGATTTTCAACAACCGATAAAAAACGAGACGGATACATTAACTAAAATGGCCCAGACTCTGTCAAAGCGAGGTCCTGATGAAACCAACATTTGGACGGATACACATGTAGGTTTTGGTCATAAACGCCTTATTGTTGTCGACCCGGCTGGGGGAAGACAACCCATGTCCAAACAGAAAGAAAGCATTAGTTATACAATTTGTTATAATGGAGAGTTGTACAATACAGAAGACTTGCGCAAAATTCTCCTTACTAAAGGATATTCCTTTAACGGCCATTCTGACACTGAAGTGCTGTTAACTGCCTATATAGAATGGGCTGAAGAATGTGTGAATTATTTAAATGGCATCTTTGCTTTTGCCATTTGGGACAGCAAAAGAGAACAGCTGTTTATTGGGCGGGACCGTCTGGGAGTAAAACCATTATTTTTTAAAGAGCATAAAGCAGGATTATTATTTGCTTCGGAATTGAAAGCCATCCTTGCCCATCCGGAAGTAAAGACCGAAATCACCAGTGAAGGGCTGGCTGAAGTGTTAGGAGTGGGCCCATCCAGATCGCCTGGGTCAGGTGTTTTTAAAGGGATAAACGAACTGAGACCCGCTCATGCGTTGACATTTTCCAAAGATGGGTTAAAAATTTGGCGGTATTGGAATGTAAAAAGTGAAGTGCACAAGGATAGTGTTGAGGAAACAGCAGAAAAAGTTCGGGATTTGGTTAGTGACGCGGTCACTAGACAGCTTGTATCGGATGTGCCATTGTGTACATTTTTATCTGGAGGACTTGATTCAAGTATCATAACGGCAATTGCTGCTAAAGGATTCAAAACACAGGGGAAAGGGCAGCTTCATACTTATTCGATTGATTATGAGGGCAATGATGTACATTTTACGGCAAATGAATTTCAGCCAGACTCTGACGAAAAGTATATCGCCTTAATGGAGCAGCATTTTGCAACTAAACACCATCAGAAAACCATCACACAAGAACAATTAGTGCAGGATTTAACAGAAGCGCTCCATGTGAGAGATTTGCCTGGCATGGCGGATGTGGACTCTTCTCTTCTCTGGTTTTGCCGGGAAATGAAACAAGATTTTACAGTGAGCCTCTCAGGAGAATGTGCGGATGAAATTTTTGGGGGCTACCCATGGTTCCGGCGCAAGGAGGATCTAGAGCGGTCAGGTTTCCCATGGATGCGCTCAGTTACGGAACGGGAAAATTTATTAAAGCCATTTTGGCGGGAACGATTGAATTTAGCCGAGTACAGCATTGAACAATATCGCAAGGCGATTGCTGAAACCCCTAAACTTGAGGGGGAAAGCTTGGAAGAATCAAAGCGCCGAGAGTTATTCTATATAAATATGATTTGGTTTATGACCACCCTTCTCGACCGTAAGGACAGAATGAGCATGGGAGCCAGTTTAGAGGTTAGGGTGCCTTTTGCCGATCATCGTCTTGTTGAGTATGTTTGGAATATTCCTTGGGATATGAAAATGTACCGTGGCAGGGAAAAAGGAATCCTCCGCAAGGCTTTTGAAGGCGTATTGCCTGAGGAGGTCTTGTATCGGAAAAAAAGTCCGTATCCAAAAACACATAATCCGGAATATACGGTTATGGTGCAAAAATGGATGAAGGATATCTTGCAGGATTCATCCTCTGCGTTACATGAGTTCTTTGGGAAAGACCAGCTAGAAAGACTAGTAGAAACGGGTGGGACTTCTTTCCAAGAACCTTGGTTTGGACAGCTGATGACAGGACCACAGCTGTTAGCATACTTTGTACAGCTGCATACATGGTTTAAAGACTATAATATTAATTTAGTAAATTAATTGTTGTCAAAACCGTGCCGTTACATTTGGAATATACCTTGGATTCGATTAAAATGAGTGTAGGAAGGGGTCTTCCCCTTCCTTTTTAACGGAATGAGAAGGTACTAGGATGCTTGCGCTTTTCTTATAGGGGGATACATAAATGAATAAAATAATGCCTATCATTTTGATTATTTTTTTACTATCGGCAATTCCTGTTCATGCAGAGGAAACAAAGGCTGATCGCCTGTGGCAGGATGAAACCATTTATTCCATTATGGTAGACCGGTTTAATAATGCGGATATAAAAAATGACTTGGACGTCAATACGAATGATCCTAATCAATATAATGGCGGTGATTTTCAGGGGATCATCGATAAATTAGATTACTTGAAAGATATGGGTTTCACAGCCATCCGGTTATCACCGATTTTTGATAACGCAGCAGGCGGGTATCATGGTTATTGGGTGACTGATTATTACAAAGTGGACGAGCATTTCGGCACCATGAAAGAATTTCAAACTCTAGTAAAAGAGGCCCATAAACGGAAGATAAGGGTTATCATTGATTTTGTTGCCAATAATACGGCTAAAAGCCATCCGTGGGTAAATGATCCTGAAAAAGGGGACTGGTACCATGATCAACTAGAACAAGTAGATTGGGCTGATCAAGAGCAAGCCGAGAATGGCTGGGTCGATGGGCTGCCTGATTTAAATCAGGATAATCCAGAGGTAAGCCAATATCTAATAGATGCTGCTAAGTGGTGGATTCAGAAAACGGATATAGACGGATACAGCCTGCCTGAGGTGGATCGCGTACCCACCGATTTTTGGAAGCAATTTGCTTCTGCCGTTAAAAATGAGAAAAAGGATTTCTTTCTTTTAGGCATTCCATCGCTAGGTTCCAATGTGAGGCTGGAGCAATACCAAAGTGCCGGACTAGACAGCCTATTTAATTATTCTCAAAGCGAAAAACTTCGGCAGGTCTTTGCCGCTACCGGCCGCTCACTTACCTCTATACCGGAGCAACAGTTGCTTGAGGCGAATTTCTTTGATAATGAATACACGGCAAGATTTACTCGTGATATCGTGGATGAAAGACAGTTCCCTGGTTCCCGTTGGAAAACAGCTTTAACCTATCTTTATACAACTCCAGGTATCCCTGTGGTTTATTATGGTACGGAGATTGCATTAACTGGCGGTGAAATTCCCGATAACCGCAGATTAATGAGCTTCCGCGCGGAAAAAGAATTAATTGATTATATCACCCAGATTGGGGAAGTAAGAGCACAACAGCCCTCTTTAACACGTGGAACTTTCACCATGCTGTATGACAAGGACGGGATGGTGGTTTATAAACGGGAATATAAAGGGGAAACGACGGTCGTTGCCATCAATAATACAAGAAAATCACAAAATGTAACATTAACCAGTGAACAACTGGAAAGGAACAAAGAACTTCGCGGGCTGCTTAGTGATAATGTAGTCCGCAGCCAGAATGGCCAATATACGCTTATTATTGACCGGGACAACTCTGAAGTGTTTATGCTGGCTGATAAAACAGGGTTGAACCTTCCATATATTACGGTTACGATCATAGCCGTATTATTAATACTGTTGTTTCTGTTCTTAATCATTAAGCGGGGAAAAAAGAATATAGGCTAAAAGAGAAGCATCAGGAACATGACCTGATGCTTCTTATCGCTGCCATTCTATCCGCTGACTATGGTTCCTCCATTTACATGAAGCATTTGCCCGCTTACATAGGAGGCGTCATCAGAAGCAAGAAAAACATAGCTAGGAGCAAGTTCGTAAGGCTGGCCGGCCCTTCCCATCGGTGTAGTAGATCCAAAAGTTTCTACCTGTTCAGCAGTAAAGGTGGAAGGGATGAGCGGCGTCCAAATAGGTCCAGGTGCCACGCCATTGACTCGAATGCCATCCTTTGCCAAAGACATGGCTAAAGAGCGGGTAAAACTGACAACGGCTCCCTTAGTGGAAGAATAATCCAGTAATTGTTTGTTTCCTTCATAGGCTGTTATGGAGGCTGTATTAATGACGGATGCCCCTTGTTTTAAATGCGGGAGGGCGGACTTGGTCATATAAAAGTAAGAAAAAATATTGGTTCGAAAGGTTCTTTCCAGCTGTGTTGCACTAATATCTAATAGGCTTTTCTGTGGATGCTGTTCCGCTGCATTATTAACAAGGATGTCGAGTTTTCCATATTCATTGATTGTTTTTTGAACCACTTCGCGGCAATGGTCTTCTTCTCCAATATCTCCTGATAAAAGCAGGCATTTGCGTCCTTCTGCTTCAATCAATTTTTTTGTGTCCTCGGCATCCTGATGCTCACTTAAATACACGATTGTGACATCCGCCCCTTCTTTGGCAAAATGGATCGCAACAGCCTTGCCAATTCCGCTGTCACCCCCTGTAATAAGGGCTGTTTTACCGGTTAATTTGCCCGCTGCTTTATATTCAGGACCAACAGATAGAGGTCTTGGATTCATTTCGCTTTCCATTCCAGGCTGGTGGTTTTGATGCTGCGGCGGAAAACTTGGTTTCTTTTGATTATTGCTCATTTTTTTACCTCCCAACACAATTCATTACATTGGTTAGTGTTAGAAATGTGCCGAAAATTATGATGGGGGGAATAAAAAAAGCATAAAGCAGGGCTTTATGCTTACCATTTACCGGTAATTTATAAATTGGACATCAATGCTGAGGTCAGCCTCTCTTATCAAGGAAATGATTTTTTGCAAATCATCACGGCTTTTTCCACTGACACGAATTTGGTCATCCTGAACTTGGCTTTTTACCTTAACACCGCTGTTTTTAATGATCGTATTGATTTTTTTGGCGTTTTCCTTATCGATTCCCTGAACCAATTTTGCCCGCTGCCGGACGGTCCCGCCGGAAGCCCCTTCTAACTTGCCATAGTCGAGGTTTTTAATGGGGACACCCCGTTTAATTAGCTTGCTAATTAAGACATCTTTTAACTGTTCCATTTTATATTCGTCATCAGAGAGTAGAACAAGTTCTTCTTTTTCAAGGCTGACTTCACTTTTACTGCCTTTAAAATCGTAGCGCGTGCTAATTTCTTTCATTGTTTGGGTAATGGCATTTGTCACTTCAGAAAAGTCGACTTTGGACACAATATCAAATGAGCTGTCTTTTGACATATCATAACCTCCATTATGAAACAATTAGGAATCAATTTCTGTTAAAGTTTCCCTTCATGCCTACATTATAGTAAAATAAATCAGTTCGAACAAGAAAAGCATTTTTGTCATTTAAACCCTTAGCAGGTAAAATGGAAAAATAAAATCATGTTTATACTATTAAAAAGCTCCTAAAGAAATGGGGAATGATAGATGTCTATAAAAGAAAGCATCGGGCAAACCGCTTTTTTAAAAGTGGCCCGAATTACAGACTTTGGTTATTTTTTGACGGATGGTGAGGAAGATGTGCTCCTCCACAAAAATCAGGCCAGCCGGCCTTTGGAAGAGGGCGATGAGGCGGAGGTATTTCTTTATGTTGATTCAGAAGGAAGAGTGGCAGCTTCGGATTTTATTCCAGAAGTAGCGGTGGGCAAGTATGCTTGGGTAAAAGTGACAGATGTAAAGCAGGACATCGGCGTTTTTTTAAATATTGGACTGCCAAAGGATATCTTATTAGGAAAAGATGATTTGCCTGCTCACGAATCGGTATGGCCTAAAGAAGGAGATTTGTTGTATATTACATTAAGAGTCAATCGGAATTTTCTAATCTATGCAAAGCTGGCCAGTGACCAGGTCATCAAAGCGATTTCTGTTAAAGCGGACCGGAGTGCCTTTAATAAAAATGTGCAAGGCCACATCTACCGGACAGCCAAAGTTGGAAGCTGGGTTTATACGATTGAAGGCTATAAAGGTTTTATTCACGAATCACAGCGGAATGTGGAACCGCGTTTAGGTGAAAAAGTAGAAGGACGTATCATTGATATTAAGGAAGATGGCACTGTCAACATTTCACTGATGGCCAGAAAGCAGGAGTCATTGGAAACGGATGCTGAAAAAATTTTAGGCTATTTAATGAGCAGAAATGGGGCTATGCCTTACAGCGATAAAAGTATGGCTGAAGATATCAAAGAACGGTTCGGACTGAGCAAGGCTGCATTTAAGCGTGCATTGGGGAAATTGATGAAGGAGAATGCAGTCTATCAAGATAACGGTTGGACCTATATTAAGAAACAGTAGCGACTCGGTACATACTCTTTTCCAAAATGATAAACAATAAAGATGAACTATTGGAAAGGAGCATTTAGATATGCCGCATACTTCAGATAATGATAAAAAAGCAAAAGATCATAATGCCATCAATCATGAAAAAAATATGATGGCAGAAAAAAACAGGCAGATGGGCAAAAATCAATATTCAAAGAAAACGGATCATAAATGAGAGCAATACAAATAAGCTAAAAAAAGGAGTGAGGCGCGCCTCACTCCTTTTTTTATGATGAAGGAATTTCATTTAAAAAGAATATTGAAATTGTTCCGGCCCCGGTATGGGCGCCAATTGCAGCACCAATTGCAGAAATATAGACTTGTTTAGGCTGAAATTCTGCCTCAAGCATCGCCTTCATTTCTTTCGCCATTTCCTCATTGTCTGCATGACTGATGCCAATCACTTGGCTGGAAAGATTGCTGCCGCGTTCTTTCATAATTTCAATAATTCGGCGCCATACCTTCTTTTGTCCGCGGATTTTTTCAATCGGGACAAGCTTTCCGTCATCCATATTTAATATCGGCTTAATGTTTAATAAGCCTCCAAGAAATGCTGAAGCTTTAGAGACACGCCCTCCCTTTGCCAAATAATCCAAATCGTCAACGGTGAAAATATGTTCCATATGCTGAGCCCGGAACAGGACATCTTTTAAAATCTCCTCTTTTGGGGTGTTTGCTGCGGCAAGCCGTGCTGCCTCCATAACGATTAACCCCTGCCCCAAGGAAGCACATTTTGTATCAACAATTGTTAAATCCAAATTTGGATATTTTTCCTTTACTTGGTCAAGAATCATAACAGCGGTAGAATAGGTTCCTGATAATTCAGAAGAAAAGGCGATATAAATGCCTGACTCATTTTTCTCACCCATTTCAGTAAAAATCTCCTCAAATAATAGGGGAGAGGCTTGCGATGTTTTGGGAATATTACCTGCGCGTATCGCTTCATATACGGTGATAGGGTCAATATTTTTTACATCATCATATTCTTCTCCATTGATATGGACCTTTAATGGGATTAATGTGACGTTATTTTCTTCATAAAAGTTTAAAGGTAAATCGCATGCGCTGTCAGCGAGTATTTTTACCTGCATGAAGCTCACCTGCTTTCAAAAATCTATCTTAACTAGATTTAGTTTATCGGTTTCAGTAAGAAAATACAATTACCTGATTTGTTTAGGGGGAAAAAAAGGGGGAATTTTTGTGATTTGGCTTCAAATCAAGAAAATTGGCATCGTTGCGGCAGGAGCTTTGTTAAATGCCGCCGGAATGAATTTATTTTTAGTTCCGGCAGATATTTATTCGAGCGGTTTTACTGGGATTGCTCAATTGCTTTCAAGAGTGTTAAGTGACTATACACCGTTTTCAATATCGATGGGATTGTTATTACTTATCTTAAATATTCCCGTTGCCATTTTAGGGTGGAAAAAAGTCGGGAAAGCCTTTACGATTTATAGTTTTCTTAGCGTGGTCCTTTCGTCGTTCTTTTTAGAGCTCATACCGGTGAGACCGGTTTCAAACGATATCCTGTTAAATTCTGTTTTTGGCGGCGTGATTGTAGCAGCAGGGATTGGAATCACTTTAAAGTGGGGAGCCTCAACAGGGGGGCTGGATATTATTGCTATGGTGCTGTCCAGGATCAAGGATAAGCCAATCGGGCCCTACATGTTTATATTAAACTTCGTCATCATCATTACCGCCGGGTTTCTATACGGATGGGAAAAAGCGCTATATACATTAGTGTTTTTGTATACTTCAACAAGAGTCGTGGATGCGATCCACACAAGATATGCAAAACTCACCGCTTTTATCATTACTAAAAAAGCGGATGAATTAAAAAAAGCCATACATGCCAAACTTGTCAGAGGAATAACGATGGTCCCGGCTAGAGGGGCATTTTCTAATGAAACAAGAGATATGCTAATGATTGTCATAACCAGGTATGAGCTTTTTGATTTGGAAAGAGTCATCAAGGATGTGGATCCAAATGCCTTTACCAATATAATTGAAACATCGAATGTATACGGATTCTTCCGTAGGGACTAGAAATCTGAATGAACCAGGAGGCAATGAATGCGTATTCTTCTTATGAGCGTGCTTTTGTTTTTCTTTCCCTTGATGGTAAACGCTGATATAAATGGTGTGAAGGAAACAGAATTTCGAAACATGAGGGTATCAGGAGAGAACGGAACATATAGGGTATCTGGTGAAGTAAAGTGGAACGACAAAGGAGTATTTTACACAGTTGAAGACGGGCATAACGAATATTTGAGAGAACAAAGGATTTGGATAAAGGGAAAACAGGTAAAGTGGCGGCCCTTTAGCTTTACCATCCAAATCCCTCTAGTAAAGCTGCCGGAAAATGGAACCTTAATGGTGTATCTCTATAAGCGCAATCAAAATGGAGAAATTGAAAATGAGTATCCAGTCGTATTAGAGAGGTTTTAAATGCAAAAAGCGGAAGCTTAGATGCTTCCGCTTTTTGTTCACTTTAATTGATCAAGCTGTTGTTGCATTTCTTGGAGCTGACTTTGCTCCGCGGCAGTCGAGTTCGCATAAGCAGAGCTTAATGCATTTTTAGCTTTCGCGACTGCAGTATCGCGGTTCTCTGGGCTGGCCGTTATGGCCATCTCAACAAATCGGCGTGCTTCTTGGAACAATTGGTTACCCATGGTTATATTCCTCCAGGCGAGGAGCTATGCACATTAGCCATTTTCTGAGCTTCCGCTTCAGCATAGGTCATGTGATAAGGTATTCGTTCCGCATGCTTATTGATCGAATCCTTTCCCTGCTGGACAAAGCGTCTGGATTTGTTACCCATTCGAATCCCTCCAATATGCTTCAAAGCTCTGATGGAAACAGCAATGCTGTTTCATGATCTAGTATGCTCAAACTGAATCATGTTCATCAGAGAATGTCTGGTGAATAATTCTTATTTAATCTGCAGCAAGTCTTCCAAATATGCTGCTACTCCGTCTTCTTCATTGGACAAAGTAATATCATTAGCAATATTCTTTAATGGGTCAATCGCATTCCCCATGGCAATGCCATGGCCTGCATATTCAATCATTTCCAAATCATTATCTTCATCACCAAAAGCAATGACTTTTTCACGGGGAATTCCGTAATAATCCGCAGCTTTTTTTAAACCAACGGCTTTATTAAGTCCTGTTTTAATAATTTCAATCACATGCCACGGGGCCGCCCAGCTCCGCTGTTCAATCACTTCAGCGTGAACCTCAGATAAATAGCCGCGGATCTTCTTCAATTGATCTTCTTCTGTATGGATAAGCATACTGGTGGGAGAATCCTGCAAAAAGTTGGCTAAATCACCGGTGGTAATTTTGGGATTGCCATAACTAAAGATTTCTAATAATTTCTCGTCATGATAGTGGAAATATACCTCATCCATGACTTCAGCGATAATATTATGAAATTGGAAGCTTCGGCAGGCTTCAACAATATCTTTTGCCACATTAATATCAAGCGGTTCATGATAAAAGCCCCAATTTTGGTTTAATGGATGATGCATGAACGCTCCGTTAAAATTGACTATAGGTGTATCTAATTCAAGCTCCCGATAGTACATTTCACTAGACCTGTAAGGCCTGCCGGTTGCAATCATTACAACATGTCCTGCTTCTTTTGCTTTGGCAAGTACCTGTTTATTCTTTTTTGATATTGTTTTATCATCTGTTAACAATGTGCCATCTAGATCTAATGCAATTAAGTGTTTTTCGGCCATTATAAATCCCTCTTTATCATGTATTTTGCTTTAAGCGCTGCTCCTAGGAAAAAATGTATCTTCATGTTAAACTAAAAACATTAAAAGTTTCATACAAAATGGAAATATTTAAAACTATATTCACTATATTCACTATGTTAACAATTTTACTTTGCCGGTGTAAAAAAATTCACACTAAATTGTTTGAATTAAATTTATACTAAAGAAAGATAAAAATAAATAGGAGTGAGATAACATGAATGAAGAATTAAGAGAAAATATTATGGGCGCCCTGGAACTGGTCATTGACCCGGAGATTGGCATTGATATTGTAAACTTAGGATTAGTTTACGATTTAGAAATGGATGAGGAAGGGAAACTGACCGTTACGATGACCTTAACCGCCATGGGTTGTCCTCTTGCTGGAACGATTGTCGACCAAGTAAAACGATCTTTAGCTGATATACCTGAAATTAAGGACACAGAAGTAAACATTGTTTGGAATCCGCCTTGGAACAAAGATATGATGTCCCGTTATGCAAAAATCGCTTTGGGGATACGGTAAGGGGTAATATTATGCAAAATAAGGTGATTTTAGTAAGCTCCAATCAGCTTGGGAGAGGGGATCAAGAACTGGGAGAGAATATTCTTGAAACCTTTTTTACGATCCTAAAGCAAAAACAAGAGCTTCCGAAAGCGGTCTTTTGTATGAACAGTGGAGTTTTGACCATGACCGAGGAGTCATTAGTATCCGTTCATTTAAGGGAACTAGAAGAAAAGGGCGTCAATATATTGGCCTGCAAAACATGTGCAGACCATTACGGGGTTACAGATAAATTAACAGCAGGTAAAATAAGCGGTATGGGTGAGTTCATTGATCTTGCTGCTAAATACGAAGTGCTAACCATTTCATAACATTGGAATTAGGGGGGACCTATTCTAGCTAAATTGGCAAAAATGAAGCTGGATGTTAAGGGGTCCTCCCTTTTTGTTAATGAGGAGGATAGTGAGATAGTTCACTTCTTTATCCTATAAACACATTTATAATCTAAGTATTAAAGCTGGTTAGGCTAGCTGTACTTAGGAGGGCCTTTAATGGATTTTAGCCGTGATTTTACTAAAGATCCGTTTATTGTCATTTGGGAACTAACAAGAGCCTGTCAATTAAAATGTCTGCATTGCCGTGCTGATGCTCAATATACGAGAGATCCTCGTGAACTTACGTTTGAAGAGGGAAAAAATTTAATTGATCAAATATATGAAATGAATAATCCTTTGCTTGTTTTTACCGGCGGAGACCCGCTGATGCGACCAGATGTATTTGAAATCTCCAAATATGCCGTAAGTAAAGGGGTACGGGTTTCCATGACCCCAAGTGCCACACCGAATGTAACGAAAGAAGCCATCCAAAAGGCAAAAGAAGTGGGTCTATCCCGCTGGGCGTTTAGCCTTGATGGACCCAATGCCAAACTTCATGATCATTTTCGCGGAACGGACGGTTCCTTTGCTTTAACCATGGAACGAATCCGATACCTGCATGAACTGGAAATACCCGTTCAAATCAATACGGTCATCTCGAAGTATAACTATGAATATCTTGAAGAGATGGCTAAATTAGTGGAAGAATTACAATGTGTGTTATGGAGTGTTTTCTTTCTGGTGCCGACAGGCAGAGGTCAAGTATCTGATATGATTTCACCTGTTGAACATGAAAAGGTGCTGAGATGGCTGTATGACCTTAGCAAGCGGGTGCCATTTGATATAAAAACGACGGAGGCAATGCACTATCGCCGGGTAGTTATCCAGCAAAAAATGCGTGAAGCAAAATCAAAGGTTGATGAAATTGATTATTTAAACGCATTAACGGAAAAAGGATTGACTGGTTCAATTGATGGGTTAGGAAGAGCGCCAAAAGGTGTGAATGATGGAAATGGTTTTGTGTTCATTTCTCATATTGGCGATGTTTATCCGAGCGGACTGCTGCCAGTAAAGGCCGGGAATGTCCGTGAAACACCACTTGCCGAGATTTATCGTGAGTCACCGATTTTTAAATCGTTACGAAATCCTGACTCGTTTAAAGGCAAATGTGGAGTTTGTGAATTTCGCTATGTTTGCGGAGGTTCTAGATCGCGGGCATATGCCATGACAGGGGATTATTTGGAAAGTGAACCGTTTTGCATTTATACCCCAAAAGCATTAAGAGAAAAATAGGCTGCAAAATAGGAATGAAGTGCGGGAGCAATTCTATTTACTTGCTCCCAGCACAGTACATGCGCATATTTTAGGGATGATTAGATATAAAAAGAGGCTGGTTCTTAAGCCAAGCCTCTATTCTATGTTGCAATAAACGGCTGGACAATTTTCACAGCCTATCTCATCTTTTAAATATTGTAAATCCAGGATGGTAATTCTGCCTCGCTTGATGGAGATAATGTTATTTTTCTTTAACTCACTTAAAATCCGATTGGTGCTTTCCCTGGATGTGCCACAAAAATTGGCTAGTTCCTGGTTAGTCAGCGGTAAATCGATCAGGATTTCATTCCCCTTATTTATTCCATAACTGTTGGACATCCGAATAAGTGTTGAAAAAAGAGCACCCCGTTTCCCATGTAAAACCAAATCACGGAATTTGGTTTGAGTTTTTCGAAAATGGTCGCTCATCCATTTCATAAATTCATATCCAAGGGCACTATTATCGAAAATTTCCTTTTCAAGTACGTCCTTTTTAATGGCGGCTATTTCTCCTTCTTCTAATGCCATTGCACTAAACAGGTATCTGGGATGCTCCGTAAATAGGGTTAATTCACCACAGATGTCGTTTTCCCCGCAAATTCTTAATGAAAGCTCACGGCCATCCGATGTTACTTTACTGATTTGCACCTTGCCGGAAATGATAATATAAAGTTCTTCTGCGGCAGTTCCTTCTTGGAATATATAACGTCCTTTTTCACATTTAAATGTACGGTCGGATAATTTTAGTAATTCCTTTATTTCGATCGAGTGTGTAGGCTTCATTTGTGTGATCATTTATATCACCTCTTCAAAAATTCAAACAAAAAATTAGTTTTAATTTGATACCATTATTGTAACGTAAATTAACACCGGAACCGGAAGTAAACAATGACAATATAGTGAAAACTTATTAGAAAAAAGATAAAAAGTATTGTAATAGTGAATAATGTAACAGTTATTTCTTTGAGATATCTGATACAATGGGTATAAACTAACTTCCTTCAAATGGAGTTGATGAAATGGAAAAAACGATTATTAGAGATAGTTTAAATAGACCACTTAGAGATTTAAGAATTTCAGTAATAGATCGCTGCAATTTCCGCTGCCAATATTGTATGCCCTCTGACCAATTTGGACCTGATTTTGAGTTCCTTCCTAGAAGTGCCCTCTTGACGTATGAGGAAATTGAACGTCTCGCCAAAATATTTATACATTTAGGTGTAAAGAAAATTCGTTTGACAGGTGGTGAACCGCTGCTGCGGAAAGACCTGCCGGTATTGATTGAAAAACTGTCAAAATTAGAGGGCTTGAGCGATTTGGGTTTAACAACCAACGGGGTCTTGCTGCCTAAACAGGCAGAAAAACTTAAACTGGCTGGCCTAAAACGGGTTAACGTCAGCCTTGACAGTCTGAACGACGACTTATTTGGAAAAATAAATGGACGTGGAGTCGGAACAGGACCTGTGCTGGAAGGTATTGAAGCAGCAAAACAAGCCGGTCTTGGAGTCAAGGTGAATATGGTTGTAAAAAAAGGACTCAATGATTCCGAAGTTGTGCCGATGGCTGCTTTTTGTAAAGAAAAGGGTTTAGAGCTTCGTTATATTGAATATATGGATGTGGGCTCAACCAATGGATGGAAAATGGATGATGTAGTGACTAAAAAACAAATCTTTGAAATGTTAAAGGATCACTTTGAGCTGGAGCCGGTTGATCCTGCCTACTTTGGGGAAGTCGCCAAACATTATCGTTATAAAGGGACAAATGTAAAAGTTGGGTTCATAACATCCGTTTCTGAATCTTTCTGTTCAAGCTGTACACGTTCCCGTCTTTCTGCCAATGGCCAATTATTTACCTGTTTATTTAATGGCAACGGACATGATATTCGCAACTTTATGAGAAATGGTGCCTCCGATGAGGAGGTATCACAGCGAATTGTAAATATCTGGAATAACAGGGCAGACCGCTATTCAGATGAAAGAACTGATGAAATGAATAAAAACCGCAAAAAAATTGAGATGTCTTATATTGGCGGTTAATGGCTAATAGCTTTATACAAAAAAACTCTCTTCATTTGTTTTGAAGAGAGTCAGATTGTCGAGAAAGGGTATTTTTCTCGGCAATTTTTTATTATCACAGAATCTAAATACCAAATTTATTGATTGT
>NZ_CALPDF010000036.1 GCF_943193175.1 Neobacillus muris | reverse complement strand
AAAAATAACGTTGGCTTCATTTCAAAAAGAAACGAATATTTTATTGTTGACGTTTTTGTTTGTTTAGTTTTCAAAGAGCAACCCGTCACTCAAAAGCGACTTTATTATGATACCAAGTTATCAACTTAAAGTCAACAACTTTTTTTAAAAAATTCTTTGTCGGAGACTTAATGTCTCGCGGCAACAGATAATAATATATCACCATTATTAGTTTGGTGCAATAGTTTTTTTAGGATTATTTTAAAGTTGTAATTTTCTAATTCTAATACTATCTTTTTTTAAAAGCTTCAACGATCAGATACTGCTATAAATGTAATAAAAAAACGCCGAATCATTCGGCGTTTTCCTATTAGCGTTGGCGCATTAGCGGGAATAACAGCACATCACGGATGGATGGCGAATTGGTCAATAGCATCACTAAGCGGTCAACACCAATGCCCAGACCACCAGTAGGCGGCATGCCATATTCTAATGCTTCCACGAAGTCTTCATCCATCATGTGCGCTTCATCATTACCTTGTTCGCGCTCTTTTAGCTGGGATTCAAAACGTTCCCGCTGATCAATTGGATCATTTAATTCTGTAAATGCGTTGGCATGTTCACGGGCTACGATAAATAACTCAAAACGATCCGTGAATCTTGGATCTTCTTCATTTTTCTTTGCAAGCGGAGAAATTTCAACCGGGTGCCCATAAATAAAGGTTGGCTGAATCAGTTTTTCTTCTACCTTTTGCTCGAAGAATTCATTTACAATATGCCCATATTGCATGTGTTCAGTAATTTCTACCCCGTGTTCCTTTGCAAGAGAACGGGCTTCTTCAACACTCATTTCTTTCCAGAAGTCGACGCCAGTGTATTCTTTGATGGCATCCACCATATGAAGCCTCTTCCACTGCGGTGTTAAATCTACCTCATATTCTCCATATTGGATTTTTGTCGTACCTAATACCTCTTGAGCAATATGGGCAATCAAATTTTCCGTAAGGCTCATGATATCACGGAAATCTGCATAGGCTTCGTAAAGCTCAATCATGGTGAATTCAGGATTATGCCGGGTAGAAACTCCTTCATTTCTGAATACACGTCCAATTTCATAGACCTTCTCTAGACCGCCGACAATTAATCGTTTTAAATGAAGCTCAATAGCAATCCGCATAAATAACGGCATATCCAGAGCATTATGATGCGTAATGAACGGACGAGCAGCAGCTCCCCCGGCTATAGCATGCATCATTGGTGTTTCTACTTCCAGGTATCCGTGGTCATCCAAGTAACGGCGCATTGCTTGGATGATTTTACTGCGGGTAATAAATGTTTCTTTGCTTTCCTGGCTCATGATAAGATCCAAGTAACGCTGGCGATAGCGCTGCTCAATATCTTTTAAGCCGTGGAATTTATCAGGCAATGGACGCAGTGCCTTTGTTAGGAAGGTAAATTCCTTCACTTTGATTGATAGTTCACCCATTTTTGTTCTAAAAACAGTTCCCTCTACTCCGACAAGGTCACCTAGGTCGGCGGAATTGAAAATTTGATAAGCCTCTTCCCCGACTGCATCCTGTCTAACGTAAATCTGGATTTGTCCTGTTAAATCTTGAATATGGGCGAATCCTGCTTTTCCTTTGCCGCGTTTCGTCATGATACGGCCGGCAAGTCGGACGGAACCACTTTTTGCCTCTAGCTCTTCGGCTTCCAATTCACCGTACTCAGCCTGCACATCTCTGGCAGTATGAGTTCGATCATATCGCTTTCCAAACGGATCAATGCCATTTTCCCGCATTTCCGCCATTTTTTCACGTCTGACTATTAATTGGTCATTTAATTCTTCCTGACTCATGTTTTAATCAACTCCAATATTTCTAAATATGTATATCGCTAGGCATTCTACTTGGACATTTTTTCACATACTATATTATTTTACACAAAATCAAGTGTTCAGACATCAAAAATGTTTAATTAAAATAAAAACTGCCAGTTTTGCACTGGCAGTTTTTATTGCGGGCCGAAAATAAGCATCAATTAGGCAGAAGCTTTAACTAACTATAGCTTGTTCTTGTTCCCTTGCTTCTGCCTCCACAACCAATTCATTTAATACAGCGACTAATTGTCCGCGTGTTAGGCATTCGTTAATTGCGCTGCGGGCGTTTGCATTTCCGCGGACTCCCTTTAGATACCAGGCGGCATGCTTGCGCATTTCGCGTACGGCGATATCCTCGTTTTTCAGAGCAATCAGGCGGTCTAAGTGAAGAATGCAGACATCCATTTTTTCGCGTACAGGCGGTTCCCCCATCAACTTGCCAGTTTCTAAATACTGCACTGTCCGGTAAATTATCCACGGATCACCAAGCGCCGCCCGTCCGATCATGACGCCATCGGCACCTGTTTCTTCCAGCATTCTTTTTGCATCCTGAGGTGTTTTTACATCACCGTTTCCGATAACTGGAATACCAACAGACTGCTTAACCTCCCGGATAATATCCCAGTTGGCTGTACCCTCGTACATTTGGACCCGTGTCCGGCCATGCAGGGCTACAGCCTGTCCGCCTGCCCGTTCAACGGCTTGAGCGTTTTTTACCGCATAAATATGATCTTCATCCCAACCCATTCGCATTTTTACGGTAACGGGCTTTTCTACAGCAGCCACGACAGCAGATACCATTTCATAAATTTTATTTGGATCCAGCAGCCATTTGGCTCCGGCATCACATTTTGTGATTTTGGGAACCGGGCAGCCCATATTAATATCAATAATATCAGCATTTGTATTTTGGTCTACAAATCGTGCCGCTTCAACGAGGGTTTCTTTTTCACCGCCGAAAATTTGCAAGCTTAACGGTTTTTCCCGTTCATCGATGTAAAGCATGTTCAACGTTTTTTCATTTTTAAAAACGATACCCTTGTCACTGACCATCTCGGCACAAACTAATCCAGCACCGAACTCTTTAACCGTCAAGCGGAATGCAGAGTTGCAGACCCCTGCCATCGGAGCGAGGACAACAGGGTTCTTCATGTCGATGTTCCCGATTTTTAACATGAGCTTCCCTCCTATCTTTTGTTATTTTTCTTCAGGTGTTAAATCATCAAGGCTTATATTTAGGCTCGAGGCTATTCTTTTTAACAAATCATCTCCAGGCAGACGGTTCCCTCTTTCAATCTCTCCCAAGATGGAAACTGATACGCCTAGTTTCTTGGAAAAGCTTTCTTGGGTATACCCCTTTAGTTTCCGATAGGCTCGGATACGTCTTCCCCATTTTTCCGCTTCCATATTCGGACTCCTTCTTTAGGTAATCTAGTTAACCATGCTGTGATCCGTTCTTCATCGAACATCCGTAAATCAGGATTTAACTCCAATAATGGCACCATCACAAATGCCCGTTCAAGCATTCGCGGGTGTGGGACAATTAACTTCTCTGTTTCAATATTTTCTTGGTTATAGAGGAGAAGGTCAAGGTCTAATGTTCTTGGACCCCACCTTATTTCCCTTTTCCTTCCAAGGGTTGATTCAATTAAAAGGCACCGGTCCAATAATTGATATGGATTCAGGTCTGTGGTTACCTTGATAACCATATTTAAAAATAGATCCTGGTCCTCATAGCCAACGGGATCTGTTTCATAAATAGAAGAGCCATTTTCCAGCTGAATATCTTTATTGCCAGTTAATTGGCTGATAGCACTCATCATATTATCATAACGGTTTCCCATATTTGAGCCAAGTGCAATAAATGCTGTGTTTTCCACTTTTTATCTCCCCCTTGTAATTTCTACCGCTACAGAATCGTAGTGCCCTGGTATCGGAGGATCTGGTTTTATCACTTTAACAATTACTTCAGACACTGGCTGAAACCGCTCTAGGACTCTGGAAGCAATAGTCTCAGCCACCGCTTCCACTAATTTCTTAGGTTCTCCTTCAGCAACTTCCTTGCACAGCTGATAAAGCTCGCCATAATTAACGGAATAATTGAGGTTATCCGTTTTACCAGCTTTTTTTAAATCCACAGAAACGGTCAGGTCCACGATAAACCGCTGGCCGAGAATGGTCTCCTCCGGAAAAACACCATGATAGCCGTAAAATTCCATTCCTTTCACATAAATTTTATCCACTTTGTTCACCTTTCCCCATTAAAGCATCCATCATCCTCGCCATACGGCTGATTTCCTTAACATCATGGACGCGTACCATTTGGCAGCCTTTTTGAATCCCATAACAGACCGTAGCACCGGTACCCTCTAGTCTTTCATTTACCGGAAGGCCTAATGCTTCGCCAATCATTCTTTTCCGGGAAGCCGCCAGCAATACCGGATAGCCAAGCATGGCCAGCTTGTCCAAATTCTGCATCATGAGCAGGTTTTCCTGATAGTTTTTAGCAAAGCCAATGCCCGGGTCCAAAATGATATTCTCATCCTTAATCCCGGCTTTTTTTGCCAAAGCAATGCTCTCGTAAATGTCGTTCAAAACATCCCTGACAAAATGATGGTAATGCGCTTCACGTCTATTATGCATTAGGATGATTGGAACCCCAAGTTCGGCTGCAGCTAAAGCCATTTTGTCATCCGCCTTCGCACCCCAAATATCATTTATGATATGAGCACCTGCCTTAATGGCCTGTATAGCCACTTCCGACTTATATGTATCAACAGATAAAGGCACTTGAACATGCTCGGCCAACGCCTCGATGACCGGGACAATCCGCTCGATTTCCTCTTCATCAGAGATTCTAGTATGGCCCGGCCGTGTCGATTCCCCGCCAATATCAATGATATCAGCTCCATCCGCTGCCATTTGCTTCGCGCGTTCGATGGCTTTATCCATTTGATTATATTTTCCCCCATCGGAAAAAGAATCCGGTGTGACGTTTAAAATACCCATTATTATCGTTTTCTTTGAATAATTGAGAGCATATGGGCCGCATTGAATTTGTCCTAGATCCTGTTTCATTGGTTCCCCCCCTATGCAAAGTTCATCTCTTTTATCATACAGGAAAACCTGTTTGTTTTCATAATTTCTGCATAAAAAAGGCCCTGACAGCAGCCAAGACCTTTTTGTGATTATTCAGCATCATATTGATAAAGTGGAGTACTTAAGTAACGTTCGCCGTTATCAGGAACAATGGCGAGAACTTTTTTGCCTTTTCCAAGCTTTTTAGCCACTTCGAGCGCTGCATGAATGGCAGCACCCGAAGAAATACCGCCAAGAATTCCTTCTTCTCTTGCTGCACGGCGCGCTGCTGCAAATGCTTCCTCTCCACCAACTTTAACAATTTCACTGTAAACTTCCGTATTAAGAACTTCAGGAACGAATCCAGCACCAATACCTTGAATTTTATGTGGACCTGGTTTTCCTCCAGATAAAACTGGGGAATCCGTTGGTTCAACTGCATAAATTTTAATTTCTGGAAACTTCTCGCGAAGAACCTCACCTGCACCAGTGATCGTTCCGCCAGTACCGATTCCAGCAATAAATGCATCTAATTGATCCATTTGCTCGACAATTTCTTTACCGGTCGTTCTGCGGTGAACTTCTGGGTTTGCTTCGTTATTAAATTGCTGCGGCATGAAGTAGCCATGTTCCGCAGCTAGGCTTTCCGCCTTTGCAATAGCTCCCTTCATTCCTTCTGGACCAGGCGTTAGAACAAGCTCTGCACCATAGGCGCGAAGAAGGTTTCTTCTTTCTAAGCTCATAGTCTCCGGCATAACAAGAATGGCTTTGTATCCTTTTGCCGATGCTACCATTGCAAGGCCGATTCCAGTGTTGCCGCTGGTCGGCTCGATGATGGTGCTCTCGCCTGGCTTGATTAAACCTTTTTCTTCAGCCGCTTCAATCATAGCCAAGGCAATTCTGTCTTTTACACTGCTGCCAGGGTTAAAATACTCCAGCTTTAAATAGACTTCTGCACTGTTCTCATCTACTATTCTGTTTAACTTCACAATTGGTGTTTGACCGATTAATTCGGTAACTGAATTTGCTACACGAACCATAATGGCACCTCTATTCCGAGTATTTTTATTGGATTTATATAAAATTTAACAGTTTAAACCTTGTATTGTCAATCCATTTGCACCAGATTTCCTAAATAATTTGAAATATTTTCAAAAATAAAACACAGAAATAAATCCTGTGTTTATTGTGCTTCTTTTGCACTGCCATAAAACCAATCCACCTTGGCGGCATCCCAAAGCGGTTCCGCTGACGCCGGGGTGTTCATTTGTTCCAGTGCAATTTGCCGGCGGATTTGGTTTTTTACCTCTTTAAACGAATACGACTTGCCTTTGAATTTCCCTTCCAGTTTCACAATGGCATAACCCTGGCCGGTTTTGATCGGGCCGCCGTAAGTGCCTTTCTTGAGTTTTTTTGCAGTCTCTATATAATTGGCAGGATAAAGTTCATCCTCTCTTGTAATATAACCTATATCCCCGCCTTCATTCGCTGAAAACTCATCTATCGAACGCTCCATGGCCAACGCGGAGAAGCTTGACCCCTGTTTTAATTCCTTTAAGGTCTTTTCTGCCTCTTGCTTTGTCTTTACCACTATATGTGCTAGATGGTAGGCTTCCGGCACGTTATATAAATCTTTATTTTTGTCATAGTAATTTTTAATCTCTTTATCTGAAACAATGGCATCTTTGGTTAAAATTTCTTCTAGGAGCAGGCTATTTTTGACCTGTTCCTTCCACTTTTTCTCAGAAGGATAGTTTTTTTGGTCAAAAGAATGATTGGTGGCCTGAAGCAGACGGTATTCCCTGTCAACTTCCGAGTCTGCCACCTTTATATGATACTTGGCTGCCAATTCTTGAACCACCTTCTGGTCCACCATATCCTTTAATACATCTTTTCCATATCTGGTTTCAAGCTCATGAAGCCAATCCTGCCTTGTAATTTCCTCGTTTCCTACACTTGCAACCGTCTCGCTGCTTGCAGCGCCATCGGCATCTGTCTCTTTTGAAAGAAAAAAGGCTACGGTCAAACAATTGAGCATGATTAGCCCGGCAATTACCATCCAAAGCTGCTTCTTCCCCAAATCTTTCTCCTCCGCCAAAAAAGGTTATTTTGCCTCTTGCTTAAGTTTTTCTAATTCCTCTTTAGTAAACAGGTATTTTTCATTGCAGAAGTGGCAGTGAGCTTCAGCCTGTCCGTCCTCTTCAATCATAGCTGTAATTTCATTTGCCCCTAGTCCGATGATGGCATCAGCAAACCGTTCCTTTGAACAAGTGCATTGGAAATGAATCGGCATGGTTTCCATGATTTTTACGTTTTCTTTCTCAAATAATCTTTCTAATAGTTGTTCCGGGGATAATCCTTGCTCTATTAATTTCGAAACAGGGGGGATGGTTTTTAATCGTTCTTCCAATTTGCTTATGACTTCATCGTCTGTCCCCGGCATGATCTGCAAAATAAATCCTCCGGCCGCTAAAATGGTATCATCTGGATTGACAAGGACTCCGACACCGACAGATGATGGTGTTTGCTCAGATACCGCAAAGTAATAGGTGAAATCCTCTCCTAATTCCCCTGACACAAGCGGCACTTGTCCAGAGAAGAAATCACGGAGCCCGATATCCTTGACAACCGCCAATAAGCCATCCGTTCCCACCGCGCGGCGGACATCGAGCTTGCCGTGTTCATTATGTTCAAAATCAACTTGCGGATTGCCCACATACCCGCGGACCTCACCTTTGGCATTACTGTCGACAATAATCGCCCCAATCGGTCCTCCGCCATTGATTTTGATGGTTAGCTTGTCCTCCCCCTTCAGCATCGCCCCCATCATCACACCGGCTGTCATCGCGCGGCCAAGTGCTGCAGATGCAGTCCGCCATGTCTGGTGACGCCGCTGCGCCTCACTTACCGTCTCTGTTGTACAAGCGGCATATGCCCTGATCCTTCCATCAAACGCAAGTGCCTTTACTAAATAATCTTTCATCCTTATACCCCTTTCTCGCTGCTATTCTTTATCGTATCCAAGTTCCGGGCATAGATAAGCCGCAATCCTTTTAATGTTAAAAATGGGTCAACAATATCAATAACGGTGGATTCCTGGGCGATTAACTTCGATAGTCCGCCCGTTGCAATCACAGTCGGTGTCTTTTTGCTTTGGCCAACCATTCGTTTTACAATTCCTTCAACCTGCCCAACATAGCCATACACAATTCCCGACTGCATGGCTGATACCGTGTTTTTGCCAATCACCCCTTCAGGGCGTGCGATTTCAATCCTTGGCAGTTTAGCTGCTCTCGAGTATAATGCTTCCGTCGAGATGCCGATTCCTGGCGCAATTGCGCCTCCCATGTATTGGCGTTCTTCATTGATATAGCAATAGGTAGTTGCCGTCCCAAAATCGACAATAATCAGCGGACTTCCATATTCTTGAATGGCTGCAACCGCATTCACGATCCGGTCTGCCCCTACCTCTTTTGGATTATCATATTTTATGTTTAACCCTGTTTTGATTCCCGGGCCGACAACTAATGGTTTAATGTGAAAATATTTTTGGCACATCCGTTCCAGCGCAAACATGATTGGCGGAACGACCGATGAGATAATAATGCCTTTAATATCTGAAAAGCTTAACCCTGAATAATCAAATAAAGCTTTGACATTCATGCCAAATTCATCTTCTGTCCGGTGGCGGTTCGTTTCCACCCGCCAATGATATTTCAATTGGTCACCATCATATACCCCAAGAACAATATTGGTATTCCCTACATCAATTACGAAAATCACATCTATCACTCACTTTTTCGAAATATTCTTCGTCACATGGCAACATAATACCATAATTAGATAAGGAAGAAAAAAAAAGAGTGCTTCATAAGAAGCACTCTATTTATAATCGATATCTTCAGGAGGAAGATCCAAGATCGACTTTTCCTCTTCATCCTTCTTCTTAATGGTTACTTTGACATCTTCATCATTCTTGCTGTCCAATTTAACCGTTTCAAGCTCAGCAGGATTTTCTGGCAGGCGGCCATTCTCAACAAGATAATGAATCTGTTCTGCATTCAGTGTTTCGACTTCCAGAAGGGTCTTAGCAATCAGGTCAAGCTTATCACGGTTTTCAGTAAGAATCTGCCTACATCTTTCATATGACTCTTTAATGATCCGCTGGATTTCCAGGTCAATTTCATATGCAATGGCATCTGAGTAGTTCTGCTCATTATGAAGGTCACGCCCTAAAAATACCTGACCGCCTTGATTTTGGCCAAATTGGAGAGGACCAAGCTTATCACTCATCCCAAACTCCGTAACCATTCTTCGGGCAATGCCGGTCGCACGCTGGAAGTCATTATGGGCACCGGTACTTACCTCGCCAAACACAATTTCTTCTGCCACACGGCCGCCTAATAGGCCAACAATTTTATCCAGTAATTCTTGCTTAGTCATAAAATATCGATCTTCTCTTGGCAGCATAACGGCATATCCGCCAGCCTGGCCGCGAGGGACAATTGTCACCTTATGGACCATATCAGCCTCATCCAGCACTAATCCGATAACAGTGTGGCCGCCTTCATGGAAAGCGACAATATTCCGTTCTTTTTGAGATATAACACGGCTCTTCTTAGCAGGTCCGGCAATAACACGGTCGGTCGCTTCATCGATATCGACCATATCAATTTTCTTTTTATTTTGTCTTGCAGCCACTAGCGCAGCTTCATTTAACAGGTTTTCCAGGTCTGCACCGGAGAATCCTGGTGTACGCATTGCAATGTTCTTTAAATTGACAGATTCATCAAGCGGTTTATTGCGTGCATGTACCCGCAATACCGCCTCACGGCCATTGACATCTGGACGGTCGACAGTAATCTGGCGGTCAAAACGTCCTGGACGCAGTAACGCTGGGTCCAAAATATCCGGACGGTTAGTAGCGGCGATAATAATGATTCCTTCATTGGCGCCGAATCCATCCATTTCAACTAACAATTGGTTCAATGTCTGCTCACGTTCATCGTGGCCGCCGCCCAAACCGGCACCGCGCTGACGTCCTACGGCATCAATTTCATCTATAAAGATAATACATGGAGCATTTTTCTTGGCATTTTCAAATAAATCACGAACGCGGGATGCACCAACTCCGACAAACATTTCCACGAAATCGGAACCGCTGATTGAGAAGAACGGCACGCCTGCCTCACCGGCTACCGCACGGGCAAGCAAGGTTTTACCTGTCCCAGGAGGTCCCACCAACAAGACGCCTTTAGGAATCCGCGCCCCTAATTCAGAGAACTTGCGCGGGTCTTTCAGGAATTCAACAACCTCAACTAATTCAGCTTTTTCTTCGTCGGCACCGGCTACATCTTTAAAACGAACCTTTTTCTTATCGTCGTTATAGAGCTTTGCCTTAGATTTGCCGAAGTTCATGACTCGGCTGCCGCCGCCCTGGGCTTGGTTCATGAGGAAGAAAAACAATATAAAGATAATCACAAACGGAATAATGGAAGTAAAGAATGTTACCCAGCCGCTTGTTTCCTTAGCGGGCATCACTTCCACCTTTGAATCCGATTGGTTAATACGATCAATGATTTGTTCACTGCTTGGGATATACGTGATGAACTTTTTACCATTATCTACATCATTATCAAGCTGGCCGCGGACTTCATAAACACCGCGTTCCGGCTGCATTGAGAATGAAGCGACTTCATTATTTTCCAAATGAGTAATGAACTCGTCATATTTAATATGATCAGTAGGCTCATTACTTCCGTTAAAGAAACTTACAACACCAATAATGACTAAAAATATCAATAAATAAAAGATGGTATTACGGAAGATCCGATTCATCTCTTACCTCCTCCCACTTAAACAAACTATACTAAATAGTATCATAGAAAATCTTGTTAATTCAAGGAATTGCTCTTGCCCTTTGAACACTCAAAACTGTTTAAAGATCCCTTATCTATTGGTATTGCTTAAATATTATCGCTATATACTTCCGGTTTCAGAACTCCAATATATGGAAGGTTCCGATACTTTTCCATATAATCCAGCCCATAGCCCACCACAAACTCATCCGGGACGATAAAACCGACATAATCAGCTTTGATATTGCTTTTCCTTCCGGTAGGTTTATCCAATAAGGTGACAATTTTTATTGATTTTGCTTTTCTGTAACGGAATAAATCCACTAAATAGCTTAAGGTTAAACCACTGTCGATGATGTCTTCAATAATTAAAATGTCCCTTCCCTCTACTGAGGTATCTAAGTCCTTTAGGATTTTCACCTCTCCTGAGGAAACCATAGCGTTTCCGTAGCTGGAGACATCCATAAAGTCCATTTCCAGATAGCAGTCCACCCGTTTTAATAAATCTGCCATGAAGGGCATTGCCCCTTTAAGAACACCAATGGCAAGCGGGAAGCGGTCATTATATTCTTCCGTTAATTGAGCGGCCAACTCCTTTATTTTTTGTTGAATTTCTTCTTCTGAAACTAAAACTTTTTCAATATCCTGGTTCATCATCAAATGTCCCCCTAGAAGTTCATTCCTTCTCATAAGTGAGATGTATATATGGTTGTGAAGTTGTTTCTACACCTTCATATGAAGACTTTTTCAAGCCTGGAAGCCAAAGAATGCAGCCATCTCTGTCAGTAATGACAGGCCAAGTATCTCGGTCATGCAGCGGAACCTTTTGGTCAATAAAGATATCTTTTAACTTTTTTGACCCTTTCATTCCTTTTAACGTCATTCGGTCCCCTTTTTTTCGGGTACGAACGATGAGAGGCCATTTTACGTGGTCTGCATCAAACAGCGCTGTATTGGTGTGTATGCCGGGACGCACTTGGGTTCCCATTGTGATCGTAATACTAAATCCATTTGGCAAAGCAACTGAACCAGGTCCAGCTATTTCAAAATAGTATTCCTCGGATCCTTGAGTTAAAAATTGGAAGTTTAACTCGTTATAAGAACGAGTCACTCTTAACCCCTTAGGAAAATCCAGTCTGCCAGATGGTCCGCCATGCCGGATTAAGTAAAATACATCATCGATATGTACAGCAGAAAGATCACCTGCAGATTCTTTGTAAAGATAGTTTAATATTAGTTGAATCCCTCGTCTTTGTAAAGGCAAAGGCATTGTAGAAAAACTCTCTATGTCAATGGCAATTTGCTGTTCGTCCCTGTTTTTCATTACTGTATTCATTTGTTGGACAGTTAATTCCTGAAGATATTTTTCATCAGCCTGCAGCTCTTCACTAAACCGTTGGAAATGCTCGTGCACATGCGGGTTTTCTTTTTTTAAAAAAGGAATAGCCTGATGGCGGAATCGATTCCTTGTATACACACTTTCCAAATTGCTCGGGTCTATTCTTGGTTTCAAATAGTGCCGCCGGCAATACTCTTCGATCTCCGTTTTGGTTAAACACAGAAACGGGCGGAATAGCAGACCGCCGGCAAACGGACGGGAGAAGGGGATCCCGGCTCTGGCCATTCCCGAGCTTCCTCTCGTCAAACGCATCAGAACGGTTTCCATTTGGTCATCGCCATGATGGCCAAGCGCCAAATAGGAGCAGTGGTGCTTTTCCATGACCTGCTTGTAAAATTGATAGCGGACTTCTCTGGCGGCCGTCTCGGCGCTTTTCCCATCAGCCTCCATGATTTGAGGAACATTTACTTGGGCCATTTCAAAAGGGACCCCATATTCCGCACAAAAATTTTTGACAAATAAGGCATCCTCATACGATTCCTGTCCGCGAAACATATGGTCTACGTGTGCAGCGACAATCGTGAGGTTCCATTTTTCCCTTTGTTTAGCGAGATAATGCAGCAGTGCCAAAGAATCCGGCCCTCCTGATACACCAACAGCCACTTTGCCGTTTTCAAGCGTAAATAAATGGCGTCTAAGAAAAGCCTTGACCTTTGCTTCTAACATTTAAGATGCACTCTTTCTACTAAATTTTCTATCACCATTACAGCTTGTGTTCTTTAATGAGCCGACTGGGACCTTTGTTTTTTTGATTTCTACATATACGATTTATATGGTGGATTGGTTTCATTTTTTTAAAGGATTTTCATAAAAATATACCACCCGTATAACCCGCCCAGGACGGCCGCGATGATAAGATATTCCTTCCATCTGCTTTTCTTCTTATGTTTACGGTAAGCTTTCCTGCTGGAGGGATGGCTTTGTGCACTGGGCTGTTTTTGCTGCTGCTTCCTGGAATTCAGGGGGGATTGCGGACTGCCTTTGCCTCCTCCGCTTCCACCTGACGTTTTTGGCCTATCCGCCCGGTCCTGTCTCGTTACAATCTGTAACAAGTCGTCCCTCATTTGCTTTGCTGATAGGTATTGTCCTTCTAAAGCACGCAAGATCACCTTTTCATAGGGCAAAAGCTCTTGCCTTTGCCTGACAGCCGCTTTAAGCTGAGCAATCCCGCCGATTTGCTGTTTGGCAAAACGGTTGGGATAGGCAGTATTAATCATGATCATAGCGCAGGCAAATAAGTCATAGGAGGGTTTGGCTTTTCGGGAACCAAGCCCCCAATACCCACGGTCATAAAACTCAGTAAACTCTTTAATCGCTCTCCCCTGAATCGTTGTCCCACCCACATCAATGCATCTTACAGCAGGCGGAGGACCTGTCACAATTAAATTTTCCGGTTTTAAATCGCCGAACACCCAGCCGTTTTCATGGATCTGCGCCAAATCATTTAACAGCTGCAAAAACACGACTGGCATCCATGATTTTCCTTTTTGCTGCAAGAAGGATAGCAGGTCAGGTCCTTGGATATACTCCATTACATAGAAGGAAACCTTGCTCCCATCCCCGCCAGTCTGCCAATCGTCCATATCAAGCAAAGAAGGCCCAAGGGAAGTTCCCTGGACCTTTGCAAAGGATTTTAGTACGTTTACCTCCGATGTGATCGACATACTATTATCACTCATTTTTAATGCGGCATGACGGCTGCCGTACTTTACAAGGTAGACCACCCCATTGGCTCCATATCCAAGTTCCTTGAGGATTGTATAATGGTTGTTATGCCATTTCCCCGTGATAACCGTACCAGGCTGTACCTTATACCGACTCTTCAAAGAATGATTCATCATCATCTGACAGCAGGCTCCTTACATTTCTCTTTTCACTGAAGGACGACAGGGCCGTCCGGAGTGCCGGACCCGTAGGCGTAATGCCGCCTGTCGTAAGTTTTGAAAAGATGCTTGTCAAAGATTGTAGATTAGGCGTCCAGTCCAGCAATTTTTCGACATCATTTCTTTTCCCGGGAAATGCATAAACAGAAAACTGATTTCCCCCGGTCCTGGCATTTAAACTAAGGGATAAGTCCAGCAAGGCCTCCTTAACCGTCGGAAGCTTATGCTTCATACTGGCACTTGTATCGACAAGAATCAGCACCTCTAATTCGACAGTTTCTCCAAGTTCGTCGACCACTTCCATGACCTCCCCGCGCTTTTCAGGCGGCAGGTCTTCCATTGATTGCGAACGGCCGAGAATTTGCTGCAGTTCGCGATTGACCACTCCTTGTATCGTTTGATTCATCGCTTTGCGGGTCACCATTTGAACGGTTTGCGAGAGCTGCTTGGCATAGACAATCTGGCTGACTCCGCCTCCTGACAAGGCAATGCCTTCAATTTCAGTCATTCCTTTTTCATCAATGACGTCATGCTCCATTACGCCTATAACATTCACTGTGATCCCTTGCTCGTTGGCAAGAGCGGCCATAGCGATTGGATCCTCGCCTTGATTGGAACAGCCATCCGTTATCAATAAAATTTGCCTTATTTTTCCTGCGTTCATCTTTCTCCCTCCACATCCATGTATTGGTACCATTTTCGACGGAATGGAAGGTATTTATACATAAAGATCCTGCAATTGGCGTAAATTAAGTGGTTATGCCCTGCGCTTCATTTTTTGGACCGGGATGCTCGCCCATTTCGGAGTATTGTGGTTGATTTTTGCAGCCATGACTGTCATATCATCGTGGATCACATCCGATCTAGATCTTATGACCTCCTCTAATATCAAATCAGCCACTTCTTGCGGATCATCTGTTTCCAATTCAAGCAATTTGCGCTTCATCCATAAATCATAATTTTCTACATGCTTGGGTCCCTCAAATACCCCATCGCTCATCATGATTAATAAATCGCCTGCCTTTAACTGCTCACTCACAACATCCACTTCAAATTCCTGCAGAATCCCCATCGGCAGATTGCTGGCGGAAATCTTGATAATTTTCTTTCCTCGTTTAATAAAACTGGGAGTTGAACCAATCTTGAGGAATTTGGCTGCGGCATTTTTCAAGTCAATCATGGCTAAGTCCAAGGTTGAAAAAATCTCATCTGTAGTACGTAGGGAGAGGATGGAATTAACGGATTTAATGGCAATTTTTTCTTCAATCCCTGTTTGTAGAATCTTTTGTAACAACAGCAAGGTCTCTTCGCTTTCATAGTGTGCCCGCTCGCCATTCCCCATGCCATCACTTATGGCAATGGCAAACTTGCCAAAGCCCAATTCAATCGTAGAATGGCTGTCGCCCGACACCAAACCGCCATCCTTTGCCGCATGGGCCACACCCGTTTCAACCACATAAGCCTTGGATGAACGGAATACCGCATGGCAAAAGCCATTTGAATATTTGGCACATTCTTCATGTTTGACAATAATCGTTTCTCCTACGATATCCGACAACATAGGAGCAATTAATTTCTCACATTCTCCGCTTCCATGGCAAAACGGAATGGCCATTTCTATGTCAACGTTTCCTGGTTCCAGACTATAAATCTCTACATTTTCGATATGGATTCCAAAGCCCTGTAGAGCTTCCATGACCTGCTCTTCCTGCTTGTAATAGTTCTCCCGTTCACGTTGAATTTCCTCCGCAAAATTATTCATCACTTCCGATACGCCCTGCAGTTGGTCAGCTACCAGCTTCCTGCTTTCTTGAACTTTTTTCTTCAGTTTTTGGTTAGCTTGATAGAAGGTCAGCTCTTGCCCAATCGTTTCATATACCTTCTTTGGCCTCGAACAGAGCTTCTCCCATTCTCTCGTCAGTTTTAAAGAAATATTCCCGTCATTTCGGTCCATTTCATGAATAATTTCTTCCATACAGGCATAGGTTGTATGGAAGTTCTTCGCCCAGCATTGTTCCTTTTTAAAGCAGGTTTGGCACGTCCTTTCGGTTACATGGCTCATAAAGTAGTCCATTTCCCGCTCTGATTCATTTTCCATAGGCTCGTTATCGATCTGGGTGAAACTATTCGATAATGCATGGAATACATTAGAAAATTGTGAAACCCGCTGTGCCGTCACATCGCGCATTTTTCGCATGAATTTTTGCTGTTCCGCTGTGTACTCAGGAGTGCCCGGTATATATTTTGCCAGACGGGAGGTAAGTGACTGCGGTGTCAAAAGAAATAAAAGGATAGCTGCAGTTGTTTCCAATACGGTCAGTTTTAAGGATCCTCCGCCTTCCCCATACATTCCGATTAACAGTGTCGCAATAAACAAACCAATGGAAACGCCGATTTTTTTCCCTTCTTTCATCAGCCCTCCCAATACCCCGGAAAAAGCTAACAAGCTCATATGATAAAAATTGGACACGCTCGCCAGACTGAAGATGAGTCCTGTCACCACTCCCACTGTCGAACCGATCGTGGCACCGGCAATAAACGAAAACACCAATACCAAATAACGTGACATAATATGTTCGAGCGAAAGCCCATGAACCTTCCAGCCAATCGTCCCCGTGAGGATGGATGCCAGCAAAATGATTAAGCAAACAATTTCTTCGGTTTTAAGCAATTGCCTGCGCTTATGAAACGTTAATAGCGGAAGGCTTTGCAGGAAAATCATCGTCAAAATAAAAGCAAGGCTCGCTTGGACACCTGCCATCATCCCATCATAGAGCGTCACCTGCTCTGACAGTATAAATGCCTCTGCCAGCTTGCCTATTCCTAATAGGACGCCCACCAAATATGGCAACGTTCTCATTTCATTAACCAGCCATCTTTTGCTGATTTGGAAAACGAGCATAAAACCGAAACTGATGATAAATGTAAAGGCGGCATTTGCTAGTGATAGAGTAATCGCGCCAGTTATCAATCCAATCAGGGCGAGCGGCGCCTTATCTCTTTTAATAAGAAAGACAGAGGCAAAAAAGGGCAGACTAAACGGAGTCAGTTTTGCCAGAATCAAGGCTCGTCCAAGCAAGAATCCAACCATTAACAACAGAACCCCTTTTTTGATAAAAAGGGTTTCCAGCATCCACTGGACTTTTTTTAGCCACTTGCTGAAATCAGGTTTTGATGATTGAAGGTTCACTTCACCGATGGGTTCAATCAAACTTTGATCTACCTTTCCCATATTCTCACTCCCTATCATTCATGTGTTGAAAACTATTATAAATTTGCTAGATTTAAAAGTTTGTCAAATTAGTGAACGGAGGAATGAAAATCGTTCGACTGAATCCACTATATTTATTCAAATAATAGTAACTCTCCCGATTTGATGCCGAAAGTATCAAGTTATATTGGCATGTTTTCAAATATTTTGTATATTTAATGACATTATTTTATTTAAATAATGATAAAGAAAAGCCCTAAAGCCACATCGGCGCCGCCATTATTATTGGCAAAAAACAAAAAAGACAAGCCATAACGACTCGTCTTTATCTATGAAAACCAAGTAACCCTTGCGTTATCCCTAAATAAAAAATAAGCAGCAAGTTTAACCTCGTCTAGCACCTCTTCCGCCGCGTTTAGACTCCGTATGTCTCTTTAGGGAAGATAAACGATCTTCACTGTCTTTTAAGAAACGGGCCATTTTGGACTCAAAGGTTTCAGTTTTGTTATTATTGCGGTCATTTGCTCTTCCTTGACGCGGACGTTGTGAATGAGAATGCTTCCGTTCTGATTCAGGCCTATCCTTAGCTTTTTTAATGGACAGTCCAATCTTTCCATCATTCTCAACATTAAGGACTTTAACTTCTACTTGATCGCCAACTTTTAAGTGATCATTGATGTCCTTTACATAATTGTCCGCAACCTCACTAATGTGGACGAGTCCCGTTGAACCATCCGGCAGCTCCACAAACGCTCCAAAATTAGTAATTCCTGTTACCTTTCCTTGCAACTTGCTGCCTACTTCAATTGACATAAAAAAAATGTTCCTCCTTAGAAATATAAAAAATCAAGCTTACTCTATATTATACAGAATGGGAAAATTGAGTGTCAATAAGACGACTATTTGGTTGATTTTTCCTTTTTTTCATCCGGAATACTGAAGATAATCTCATTTTTATCAGAGAAAAAATATTCCTTCCTGGCAAGCTTTGCGATATAGTCATCGTCATTTAATTTAACGATGTCCTCTTTCAAAATGGCCTGTTGCTTTTTTAAGCTGGTGAGCTCCTGATTAAGCTTTGCCCTTTGGGCAACCTTTGCTTCTAGTTTAGCCGTTTGGGAAAGGTAACTGGAAATCATCAAATACGAAAGTACGCTGGCAAACACAAAAAAGATAGAAAGCCTTCTCATTAACAGCTTCCTTTTCCTAGTTGAGGCAATTTCCGCATATTCCTGCTGTTTGGCATAGGCTGTCTGCATTTTAGATACAGTTCGTCGTTCTGCTCCCATTTCCCTTAATCCTTCCTGCTATTTTTTTCGTTTCCATTTTCCCATTATCGTTCTTATATAATTCCCGATTTCCTTTAAATTTCCTGCCGTTTTATTATATAACTTCTCGACGGATTTTTTAAGTCCTTTCGGCAAAAGTTTCCAAAAAAATAATAATATTCTATTTATCACCTTGAATATTATTTTTATATTCCATAATACTATCTTTGAAATAAGATTGACAAGGGACAAGAGTCCCCTGCCAATAGATAGAAGGATAATGGTTATCAATTGAATAAGGCCGGCAATCGGTTTATAAATCAACAGGACGAACGTATCCCGCAGGAAACGGGCAATGGAAATGACCGTTTGGATTAAAAATTCCAGAAGCCAGAGATAAAGGCCTTTGAACAAGCTTTGGTAGGCGGCAAATCCGCAAAGCAGGGCGACGAAGATATAAAGCCGCAGCTCGCCATTATTGGCTAAAAATAATGCATAAAAAATGAGCAAAGCTTGGATTGTCCAAAAAAGCAGATCGTTTATGAAAACAATCCAAGATTTTCTTTTAGGGCGTTTTAAAAATCGCTGATACGTATCCAGCATAGCTCCAAATAATGAGCCCATTCCAATCATGGAAATCATCGTTAAGAATTGTGTGGAAAGGCTCATCGGAACAGCTTGCTAAAGAATCCTTTAGCTTTCTCCCCATGATTTTCATCTAAATAGACTAAATCATAAATTTTTCCTTTAATTGAAACAATCCCTTTTTCCACATCGAGATTTTTCATCTGCAGATTTTGCCCTTTAATGGCTAAGAACCCCATCGATGTTTCTAGCAGAAATTCTTCATTATCAAAGCTTTCTACCTGTTTCACACCGGTAATATCAAGAAGCTTTCTTCCTCTCATGATGACGTCATGGTCTGGAATACTACTTTTCGATGAATTCGTATCGTAATATTGACTCATTCCTCATCCCTCACAATCATTAGTACAACCATTCTGTACATACTATGTGGATAAGAGGGAAATTAGAACTCAACGTTTATTGTTCCTCTTGGTAGTTCAGCCTTTCTTCCTTTACAATCGTATACATCTCAGCAGCTTCTTCCTTCCGGGTCGTTTCTTGAATCCGCTCAATTCTGACAGTGACTCTCCGCTGGCCCAGACGAAGTGTCAGTTCATCTCCAACTTTTACGGTCGAACTGGCCTTTGCTTCCTTGCCGTTGATCTCAATTCTCCCTTGGTCAGAGACCTCTTTCGCCAACGTTCTTCTTTTTATAAGTCTGGAAACTTTCAAAAATTTATCTAAGCGCATGGTTTTCCCTCCATAATCTAAAGACCTGAAAATTTTGCTTCATCCCAGAAACGGTCCAGTTCCTCAAGGGTGTAATCATCAAAGGTTTTCCCGCTCCGCTTCACTTTTTCCTCTATGTAACGGAACCGGCGGATAAACTTCTCATTTGTCGCAAATAAAGCCTCTTCCGGGTTTATATTTAAAAATCTGGCCACATTGACGAAAGCAAACAGCAAGTCGCCAAATTCCTGCTTGGCCCGTGTTAATCCTGCCTCTGTACCATCCAATTCCGCAATAAACTCCTGGAGTTCTTCTCTCACTTTCTCCAAAGCCGGGCCGATTTCCTGCCAGTCAAATCCGACTTTTGCCGCCTTTTTTTGCAGTTCAAAAGCCCGAAGCAAATTAGGCAGGGAAAGCGAAATGCCGGCCAGGATGGAATCAGGCATTTCTCCGCCTTTTTCCTGCCGCTTGATTTCCTGCCAGTTTTGCACCACCTCTTCGGCGCTGTCCGCTTTTCCTTCCCCAAATACATGCGGATGCCTGCGGATCATTTTGGCGGATATTCCTTCTATCACATCGTCAATCGTAAAAAATCCTTCATCCTCGCCAATCTGCGCGTGGAGCATCACCTGAAGCAATACATCGCCCAGCTCTTCCACCAAATGGTCAAGATCCCCGCTGTCAATGGCATCAATCACTTCATATGTCTCTTCAATCAGGTATTTTTTCAATGATTCATGGGTTTGCTTCTTATCCCATGGGCAGCCATTTGGACCGCGCAAAATCGCGATAATCTCCCGAAACTTCGCGAAGTTTTTCCATAAGACAGCTTCTTCCTTTACCGGGGGCACATAGACGGAAGTCAGATTGTTGACGGACATATTGCGGTCCAATTCATATAACGGCACCTGTTGAATGATCTCATTTTCACTGCCCGCAGCCGTAATGATGGCCACTGGATAATCATCAGGGTACCTCTCCATTAAGGCCAGCTTGACATCGGAAGCGACAAATTGATCGTATACTTGACTAATGATGATATGCTGGTCCATTTGCAGCTGCTCAGAATGGATGCTTGTTCCATCCAGCAATTGAAACCCTTCCACCGGATCAATTTTGATCGAAGCAAATAAGGCATCAATAAAGCTTTGTCCGCCGCCAATCTTTATTTCGATCCCCTGCTTTGGAGCTTCCTCTATCAAAAGCTGTACCGTCCGTTCCGCCACTAGCGGATGGCCCGGCACCGCGTAGACGATGTCACTAGACTGTGATCTTTCCAGCAAGGTTTGGACTATTTCCTGATACACGTCTTCAAACTGGCCATGTTTTTCATAAACAGCATCAAAGGAAACAAAGTTCATCCCTTCCTCTTGCAAGGACGGTACCACCGGATGCTCCTTTGTCCGCAAAAAAACTATGGTTGCCTTCATCAGTTTCCGATACACACCAAGGGGCAGCTGCTCGAGCTCTCCAGCCCCCAATCCTACAATTTCAATTAATTTTGCCATAATTAACCTCGATCCTTTCGAGCCATAAGATAAATGAGCTTGCTTCCAAACGGGAAGATCCCGAGCTCTTCCTCCAGAAACACTTTTTTTCTAATGATTATGAACAGGAACAAGCCGCCGCCCAATAAAACAGAGGATATGGATTCTATTGCCGCACCAGAGCGTCCCCATTCCCTCAGGCCGGCTGCTTCATCCAGCGCATATAAATAAGCTTTTAAAAACAATAGCATCGCCACGGCTGCCGTCAGCACGGTTTTGAAAAATGGCATTGCCAGATTCGGCACTTCCATGGATTTTTTTAACTGCAGCCATAAGATCGCCGTTATGATTCCAAGTGAGACCAGTGATGAAATCGCTGCTCCATCCGTATTGAACATAGGAATGAACAATAAATTAAATAAATACTTCAACGGGAACACCGCGGTGATCGCTGCTGCGGGGAAGATGAGACGGCCTAACCCCTGCAAAATGGATACGATGGTCAGTATTATCGATGAAAAAAATATGACAAAGCTTAATAATCCCAGTACAGAAGAACCGGCCCCATTTTCAAACAACATGATATTGACTGGCCGGATAATCGCCCATAAACCGACGGATGCCCCTGTGCCAATGACGATGCTTATTTTGACAGCCAATTGGATCTTATCTTGTAAAAATGACGGATGGCCCGCTAATCTTTCACGGGTAATTAATGGGACCAGTGTCAGTGACATAGAGGTAGCAGCGACTGTTCCCAACTGAATCAGCGGCTGGCCTCGGTCAAAAACCCCTTTTAAGCTCTTTGCCGCATCCGGCTCGATTCCATTGGAAGCAAGAAGGGAGTATAGATTGAGAGAATCCGCCAATTGCAGAAAAATCATCAGCATCCCGCTCAAACAGATCGCCAAGCCCTGAACAGTCAACGCCTTAAAAATTCGTTTTCCCTCTTGAAAGGATGACCTTAGGTTTCGTATTTTGGGGGCTATGTATTTCCATTCTTTACGTTTCCATAGAAACATAAACAAAACTATCGCGGCGATAACACTGCCGGTAAATGAACCAAACATGGCTCCACCGCCAATCAGGTATAAGGAAACTCGTCTTTGCATCAATAGATAAGACAAGCCAAGAATCGTCACTACTCGAACGCCCTGTTCCGCCACTTGAGAAAAGGCGGTTGGAACCATGTCGCTCTTCCCTTGAAAATAGCCTCTTAAAACCGAAACAACCGGAACCGCCAAAAAAACAACCGAAACTGCCCTTAACAGAATCACCAACTGCGGGTCATTCATCCAAACGGCGATGACATCAGCCCCAAAATATAAAATAGCAAAACAGAGCAGCCCAAACAGCTGCAGATAAACGAGTGAGACTGCCACAAGAAAACGGGCATTGCCCTCATTTCCTGCGTGCCGCTGCTCCGCAAACAGCTTTGAAATCACCACCGGAAACCCGGTAGTCGATAACACAACTGCCATTCCATAAAACGGATAGATTTGCTGGTATATGTAAAAACCAATATCTCCCACAATATTTTGAAAAGGGATTCGATAAATAGCACTTAGTATTTTCGTGATAATGGCCGCAGCCGTTAAAATAAAGGCCCCTCTGACCAGTGCCTTTGATGGGTTCACAGACTTCACCTGCCGATCGTAAACATCAGGACATTATTATAACATAAGAAAAGCGCAAGCACCTTGGGCAGCGCCGTATGGCCTGGAGCTCTCTAACTGAGATAAAGGAAACACGGATGAGCCGCAGGCAAATCGATGTTGACTTATCGCAGGGCGGAGAGCGAAGGACACTAGGCGCTGGGGCGCTTGCGCTAGACAATTCTCAAAGTCGAAAATATTTATACTTTTTAACCAAAAAAGGCAGCGCCGGCTGCCCTTCTTAAGTATAAATTTTGTCCATGCTATATGTCTATTCTTATTGCTCCATTTGTCTGGCAAGGAAACCTGCTGCGGTTTCTACTGCTTTTTGTTCTACTTCTCCTAACGTGCCTTCCTTTGAAACAATAATCACGGCACCGATTGGATCGCCATTCGCTATGATGGGGCCAATCGTATAAGAGGTGACCGTTTCCTCGCTGCCCTCTATCAAGGAAACTTCCCCTTGAGAAGTAATAAGAACCGAGTTTCGGTCCTCCATTGTTTTTTCTACTAAATCACTGATATTTTTATTTAAGTAATCTTTTTTAGATCCGCCTGCTACTGCTATATAGGCATCACGATCGCAAATTAAGACGGGATTTCCGAGGCTGTCAAAAAGGGCTTCCGCATATTCTTTGGCAAAATCGCTTAATTCGCTGATTGGTGAATACTTTTTTAGAATCACTTCCCCATCGCGGTCCACAAAAATCTCCAATGGATCTCCTTCGCGGATACGCAGCGTTCTGCGTATTTCTTTAGGGATAACAACACGACCCAAATCATCGATTCGACGAACTATTCCAGTTGCTTTCATCCAATGTTGCCTCACTTTCATCTGATGATTTTTTCAAATTGGCAAGGATTATTCTTCCTGAATATCCTTACCAGCTTTGAACTTAGTATCTTTCATCTGGAAAGTTCTATACACAATCGTTATATTTTTTCACCTTTTGAAAGAAAATTCAAAGATGGAAAAATGCGAAAGCGCCCTGAGCTTGAGAATGACTCCCAAGCTCAAAGGCGCTAACAATGATACTATATGGCAATTTGGCTCCTATTTACCTTGGATGCCTTTCTCCGCCCCGGTCTATAGGGGCTTGCTGGCAGCCTGATGTTAGACAGGATTCTCTTGGCCCTTCTTTGCCAATGGAATGCCTTTAATCATCTCTAATACAATATGAAGCCATTGTGCAGGATGATATTCTTTCGTATCAATCACAATGATCAGCTTGCCGTCCTCCATTCCCGGCGTAACTGATCTGCCAAACTGGCTGCCGAGATGAAAGATTTTGCTGCCATCAATCGAATTGGTTACTTCATCATTTAGCACGACCGTTACCTTTTGCTTCGTCTGCTTGATCTGTTCGACCCCATTTTGAATGGCAAACACTTTGATTTCTGCTATTTGGAACAAATAAGCCACTTCGTCCGGATATTCCCCAAAACGATCCTGCATTTCTGCTTGAAGTTCTTCTACTTCCTCAAGAGAATCTGCCCCTCTGAACCGTTTATACATTTCAATCTTTTGATTGCCATCTTTAATATACGCATCCGGAATATACGCATCGATTTCCAGATCGATTTCCACGGTGCGTTTGGCTGTTTCCTTCAGGTCGCCTTTTCTTTCTTCAATTGCTTCCTTCAGCATTTGCGAATAAAGATCGAACCCTACAGAGTCGATGAACCCGTGCTGCTGGGCCCCTAGCAAATTCCCTGCACCTCTTATTGTTAAATCACGCATGGCAATTTTAAAACCAGAGCCAAGCTCTGTAAACTCTTTGATGGCTTCCAGCCGCTTTTCAGCAACCTCGGTCAATACCTTATCCTTCCGATAAGTAAAATAAGCATAGGCTACCCGATTGGACCTTCCTACCCGGCCGCGGAGCTGATACAGCTGGGAAAGCCCCATACGGTCTGCATCATAAACAATCAAAGTATTCACATTCGGTATATCTACCCCGGTTTCGATAATGGTCGTACTCACGAGCACATCATACTCTCCGGACAAGAAACCCAGCATAACCGACTCCAGTTCGTTTTCCGTCATTTGTCCATGGGCATAGGTGACCCTTGCATCCGGAACTAACATGGAGATTTCCTCTGCCTTGCGTTCAATATCTTCTACCCTGTTATACAAAAAGTAGACTTGTCCTTCCCGGGCCAGTTCCCGCTCGATTGCTTCCCTGACTAATGCCCCATTGTACTCCATCACATAAGTCTGCACAGGGAACCGGTTTTCTGGCGGAGTTTCGATGACCGATAAATCCCTGACTCCAAGCATGGACATATGAAGCGTCCTTGGAATCGGGGTCGCGGTCAACGTCAGCACATCAACATTGGTCTTCAATTTTTTAATCTTTTCTTTATGGGTAACCCCAAACCTTTGTTCCTCGTCGATGATTAACAGCCCTAAATCATGATAAACAATGTCCTTCGAAAGCAGGCGATGGGTCCCGATGACAATATCGACAGTTCCTGCCTTTAACCCTTTAATCGTTTCTGTTTGCTGCTTTTTCGTGCGGAACCGGCTGAGTATTCCGATATTTATCGGGAAGTCTTGAAATCTCTCTCTGATGGTTTCGTAGTGCTGCTGGGCTAAGATGGTGGTTGGCACCAGGAAAGCTACCTGTTTTCCATCGGAGATCGCCTTAAAGGCAGCGCGGATTGCCACCTCTGTTTTTCCATAGCCAACATCGCCGCACAACAAGCGGTCCATTGGGCGCGGACGCTCCATATCCTTTTTGATTTCATGAATCGATCGTAACTGGTCATCGGTTTCCTTATAAGGGAAAGAATCTTCAAATTCCCGCTGCATATCCCCGTCCGGCGAAAAGGCATAACCCACTGCGGCTTCCCGCTCCGCGTACAGTTTTATTAAATCATCGGCGATGTCTTCAACAGATGACTGGACTTTCTTCTTGACCTTTTTCCATTCGGAACCGCCCAGCTTGTAGATTTTTGGTTCTTTTCCTTCTGAGCCGACATATTTTTGCACAAGGTCAATCTGGTCGACAGGCACATACAGTTTATCTGTCCCTTGATAGCGAAGGTGCATGTAGTCCTTGTGCACCCCATTGATAACGAGCGTTTCAATGCCCAAGTACTTGCCAATCCCGTGATTGACATGGACAACATAATCCCCGACTTTAAGCTCAGAATAGCTCTTGATCCGTTCCGCATTGGAAAGCTTTTGTCTGTTGCCCGCCTTTTTGGTCCGCTTTTTAAAAAGCTCTTCCTCGGTAATAACCGCCATTTTTTGGATGGTCAGCTCAAACCCGGATTGCAGGCTCCCATTCATGATCTGGACCTTGCCAGGCACAAGCGGCTGGTCTCCCGTTAACACCGATGCCTCAATTTCATAGTCTTCGAGGACACGCGCTAATTTATGGACCCGTTCCTCGTCTGCCCCTAAGAATAAGACCGAATAATGGCCCTTTTTCCATCGATCGATTTCCGTCTTCAGCAAATGCATCTGTCCATGGAAATTTTGCATCGGCCGGCAGGACATATTAATAATATTCTGCGGGCTGGTATTCGCCACATGCCGCAAAAATAGCGACATATACAGAATTGGGAATTGTTTTTTCTGCAAAAAGGCCTGTAAATCATGAGAGATTTGAAGGTCATGAATAATTTTTCCTTCACCAAGCAAAGCGGTATACCATTCCGCCTCTTCCTTCGCCAAGGATTCATTCATCTCTTGAATCCGGCTGATTTCATCAATGATCACCAGCCCATTGTTTGGAAGGTAGTCTAGCAAACTAGCAGGCCTCTCGTAGGCGAGCGATAGGTACTTGAATACTTGCTCTGGCTTTTGGCCATTTTTGATCTGCTCTAATTCAAAACTGATATTTTGTGAGAGCTGGATTTTTGCCTTTTCATCTTTAAACTTTCTAAGGCTTTTCGCTAATCCTTCCTCTAGCTGGCTGGCCATCCTGCCATAATTCTCAGGCTGCAGCAGGACTTCTGAAGCCGGGCCTATGACCACCTGCGGCACCTTTTCTCGCGAACGCTGGTCATCGAGGGAAAAGTAACGGATGGATTCAATTTCTGTGTCGAACAATTCAATTCTGATTGGGTTGTCTTCTGTAAGGGGATAGATATCGACAATGCCTCCCCTTACACTAAATTCGCCTGGTGTCGTGACCATTTCTGCCCGGATATAGCCCATATTGACCAAGGTCAATAACATATTTTCAATATCCAAGTCTTCCCCTGTCTTTAGGAAAAACTGATTTTCCTTCCACAATGATTTTGGGGGGAGAAACTTCTTTAATCCAGCCACAGGGACAATGACGATTCCCTGATTGGACCCGCTCCAATAATTTAATGCCTCTATTCTATTGGCTCTCAGTTCGGGACTTGCTACGCTCATTTCTGCCGCAATCAGTTCATTCGCCGGGAAAAGAAAGACTTCCCGTTCGTTTACTAGATTGGCAATATCATCATAGAGTTTTTGTGCTTGTAATAGATTATGGGTCACAACCAGAATCGGCCGTTTCGTTTTTTCATAGATAGTGGCTGTGAGCACGGTTCTGGATGATCCCGATAGTCCGGCTACCAGCTGCTCCCTTAAGCCCTCTTCAATTCCGGCCAGCACGGATTGGACCTCTTCCTGTTCGAGGAATAATGACTTTAAGCCCTCCATGTCTTCTCTCCTCCTCTCCTATATCCTATTTTCAAGTTTTCTATAAGCCAAATTTTCAAACAGAAAAATGCTTTGGAGACCCTTCCAAAGCTAGCTTAATGGATCAGATAATCATATTGATGGTAATCTGGATTTCTTTCTAACGCTTCCTGGCAGTCTTCACAAATGGCGGTAATATGGATATCACCCGATGGGTCATAGGATACCATCTCCCGCCTGTCTTGATCCGTTAATTTATGAAGTCCGAGGGATTCTGAATAAATCGATGCCTGTTGAATGGAGCCAAGGTTTGTCCCGCAATGACGGCAATGATAATGAATGGCCACACCTGTCCCTCCTAATTTATTAAGTCGATACTAGTATTAACCTGATGGGAGGAACTTATTCAACATAACCTTTTAGTTCTTTAGATCCGTTTTGTTTTCTTATAATTATGAAACAATGGCTTGGATGATGAATGGATTACTGATTATAATCATTCATTACTTGTAAAAATGGCTTTTTCAGCCATGCTTCACAAGCCTCCGCACTCTTCTTTACCGCCTGCTCTATGAATGGCATTTCTTCCTGATGGAACCGGCCAAGAACGAAATCCGGGACACTCATCCCGCCTTGAGGGCGGTCGATTCCAATACGGATGCGGTTAAACTGCTGGGTGCCAAGATGAGCGACAATCGACTTGATCCCATTATGACCGCCTGGGCTCCCCTTTTGCCGCAGCCGGATTTTCCCCGCAGGCAAATCGAGATCATCATAGACCACCAGCAAGTCATCCAGTTCTATTTTATAATAATCCATCACTGCACGGATGGATTCGCCCGATAGATTCATATAGGTAAGCGGCTTTAACAGCAGCACCTTTTCGCCATTAACAGAGCCCATCCCATACAGGCCCTTCAACTTTGACTGGTTAAGCGGGATGGCCAACTGGCTTGATAATTCATCCACGACATCAAAGCCGACATTATGTCTCGTATGCTCATATTGTTTCCCAGGATTTCCTAAACCCGCAATTAACTTCATTTTCCCCACCTCTTCCTGGTTCAACCTCTTGCTAAAAATCATCCGAAACATCGTACTCTCCCATAAAAAAATGATGAAAAGCATATGCGAGAAAAGACGTAACCCAAAATAAGGTTACGTCTGTTTTTATTCTTCTTTCGTAACAGGCTCCGTCTCCCTGCCTTCTTCATTTTCAGGGTGTCCGCCTGCCTGCTGTTCACCAGCATTGATCTCTTCCTCTTGCTTAGGAGGAAGAATCGAGGCAATGACTTCGTCCGGTTCATGGTGAATCGTAAATTCACCTTGATAGGGAATATCCGCTATGGATAGCGTTTCGCCTACCTGCAGGTTTGTGATATCCATCTCAATTTGCTGTGGAATTTGATCAGGTGTAGCACTAATTGAAAGCTCATGAAGCGGCTGCTGCAACACGCCGCCATCTTTTACTCCTGCTGCTTCGCCAGTCAGAACCAGTCTGACCGCTACAGTAATTTTGGAAGATTTATCAACAGCAAGGAAGTCAACATGGAGGATTTCCTTTTTGATATGATCCTCTTGATAATCGGACATAATGACATCCTGCCTCTGGCCGTCAATATCAAGAGAAATCATTCCATTTCTGCCTACCGCCCGAATCGTCTTCGTCAAATCGGCCATGCTGACAAAAACAGGTGTGCTTTCCACCTTTTTTCCGTAGACTACAGCCGGAATATCCCCGTTCTCTCTCAGTTTTTTCAAAGTGGAACGGCGGAGCTCCTTGCGTTCCTTCGCTTGCAATACAGCAGTCATGTCTATCACCTTCCTATTTTGTTAAAAACCATCCCTATAAAATTGCCCAAAAATAGGAAGACCTAAACATGATTTTCTAAAGAAAAACAACGAAAGGATGACTCCAGTCTGGGGTCAGACCCCTTATGAGCCATCCCTTTAAAAATTAATCAAACAGAATGCTGACAGATTGCTCCTCGTGGATGCGGATAATCGCTTCTCCGATTAATGGAGCAACGGATAGGCCAATAATTTTTCCAATTTTCTTTTCTTCAGGAAGGGCGATTGAGTTCGTCACTACCAGTTCTTTGATTTTGGAATTTTGGATCCGTTCAATAGCAGGGCCGGACAATACCGGGTGTGTACAGCAGGCATAAACTTCCTTTGCCCCATTTTCCGCTAAAGCATTGGCGGCAAGCGTAATCGTGCCGGCTGTATCAATGATATCATCAATTAAAATCGCGACTTTGCCTTCAATATTACCGACAATATTCATCACTTCAGCCACATTCGGTCTTGGACGGCGCTTGTCGATAATCGCAATCGGCGCTTTAAGGCGTTCCGCCATTTTCCTGGCTCTTGTTACCCCGCCGTGGTCAGGAGAAACAACGACAATCTCCCCGTTCAACGCTTTGTTCTTAAAATACTCCGATAAAATCGGAACGCCCATTAAATGGTCAATTGGAATATCAAAGAAGCCCTGAATCTGCGGCGCATGGAGATCCAAACATAGAACCCGGGTTGCACCCGCTGTTTCAAGCAGGTTAGCCACTAATTTTGCTGTAATCGGTTCACGGGACCTTGCCTTACGATCCTGACGGGCATAACCATAATAAGGCATGACAATGTTAATCGTCTTGGCGGATGCGCGCTTTAACGCATCGATCATGATTAATAATTCCATGATGTTATCATTGACGGGCAGGCTAGTTGATTGAATCACATACACATCACAGCCGCGGATGCTCTCTTCAATATTAATTTGAATTTCTCCGTCGCTGAATCGGTTAACCGAACATTTCCCAAGTTCTACACCAATGACTTTGGCAATCTCTTGAGCAAGGGGAAGATTTGAGTTTAAGCTGAATACCTTTAAATTTGGATCTAAATATTGGTTTGACATGAAGGCCCTCCTGAATTGATTCGCTTATTTCTTTCCATTAAGCTTTTCTGCGTAATTTTCCTTATTCACTTGATGTGCGCGTGCGATCGATAAAGCATTCCCTGGCACGTCCTTTGTAATTGTAGAACCGGCAGCTACATACGCTCCCTTTCCAACAGTAACAGGTGCTACTAAGTTGGAGTTGCAGCCAATAAATACGTCATCCTCGATCTTTGTCAGGTATTTATTTTTTCCATCATAATTCACTGTAATCGAACCACAGCCAATATTGACGTTATTGCCTACCTCAGCATCCCCGATATAACTGAGATGGGACGCCTTGCTTCCTTGTCCAAAAACAGCCTTCTTGATTTCCACGAAATTGCCGATCTTCACATCATCGTGAATCGTGGAATCCGGACGGATATGAGCAAATGGGCCAATGTTAACTCGAGACCCAATGGCACTTTGATGGGCAGCCGATTGCCTGACTGTTGTCTCATCGCCAATCCGGCAAGAAACAATTTCCGAATTAGGGCCAATCTTGCAATCTTCCCCAATCACCGTATTCCCCTTAATCATGGTCCCGGGATAGATCACGGTATCTTGGCCGATTTCTACCCCTTCCTCAATATAGGTATTGGCAGGATCCGTAATCGTTACTCCGTTACGCATATGGATTTCGTTGATGCGCAATCGCATAATGCGTTCCGCTTCCGCTAAAGCTACACGGTCATTGACCCCTAATGTTTCATCCAAATCATCCGTTTGATAAGCCGTCACGATTTCACCTTGATTTTTCAGGATTTCTACCACATCAGGCAAATAGTATTCCCCTTGCACGTTTTCATTGGAAACATTTTTTAATGCCTCAAATAACGCGCTATTGTCAAAGCAATAAGTCCCTGTATTAATTTCATTAATTTTCCGTTCTTCATCAGAGGCATCTTTATGCTCCACAATCTTCTCAACAAGCCCCGCTTCACTTCGAACAACCCGTCCATATCCGGCTGGATTGCCAATGCTTGCTGTCAGGATGGTGGCCTTTGCCTTTGTTTCTTCGTGATGCTTAAATAAAGCTTCCATTGTTTCCGCCTTAATTAATGGGGTATCGCCGCAAACCACGATAGTTATACCCTCTTTCCCCTCAAGCAGGCTCGCAGCCTGCATGACTGCATGAGCCGTTCCCAGCTGCTCCTCCTGCAGGGCATAATGACTCCGTTCGCCCAATTGGGCTTGGACCTTTTCGGCACCATGGCCAATAATGGTGACAATTTCCTTTATATCAAGCTTTTGAACCTGATCCACAACATGTTGAACCATCGGTTTGCCGCATACAGGATGCAAAACCTTATAAAGCTTTGATTTCATCCGCGTCCCTTGTCCAGCGGCTAAAATCACAGCGTAACGATTAGACATGAACAGTCCTCCAATTATTCACCTTTTTATCCATTAAAAATATTATCGTAAATGAGGGTTCATTTCAAGGAATCAACGATATTGATAAATGGCAGATTTTTGATTTTTATGCGGGAAGAATAAGGAATGGAGGGAAGGGGGAAAATCCAAAACAATAAAAAGAGCCTTACCACGAAGAAAGGCCCTAGTTGTTTGTCCATCTTACGAAGCTCCGGCTTCCTCAAATTCTACTTCTAATTCACCAAGACGGTGGTACTCAGTCAATACGGCTTCTTGAATTTTCCCGCGTGTTCCTGAGTTGATTGGATGCGCAATGTCACGAAATTCTCCATCCGGAGTCCGTTTACTTGGCATAGCAACAAATAAACCGTTGTTACCGTCGATAACACGAATGTCATGAACGACAAATTCATTGTCTAATGTGATCGATGCAATCGCTCTCATTCGACCTTCCGTATTAACACGGCGTAATCTTACGTCAGTTACTTCCATGTGCTCACACCCTTTTCCTTAAGATAAAAAGCTAGTTAATTAATTCAACAATAATTTGCGTATTCCTTCTTTAATTTTAAAATTTTTTTGAAAAATACGGACAAAAAAGTGAAGTTTTGTAAAAAATAGGGTATTTTTAACAACTTCGCATACACTGCTCAAAAACAAAATGTTACCGCTTCCATTTTTGGGCAAAACCAGCCTGAATTAGGCTGGTTTATTTCACTAATGCTACTACCTCAATCTCAACAAGGGCATCCTTTGGCAGCCGGGCCACTTCGACACATGACCGGGCAGGCTTGTGGGCAGAAAAATACTCACCGTAAACTTCATTAACGGAAGCAAAATCATCCATGTTTTTAATAAAAACTGTGGCTTTGACGACGGTTTCTAACGAACCGCCTGCTTCCTTTAGGACCGCTTGCAGGTTGCGGAAAACCTGGCGGGCCTGTTCTTTCACATCGCCCGTGACCATTGTCCCTTCAGGTGTCAAAGGGATCTGCCCTGAACTGAAAAATAGGTTATTGACGATAATTCCTTGGGAATAAGGTCCGATCGCAGCCGGTGCTTGATTCGTTTGAACTACTTTCATCATAATTTCCCCCTTGTAAAAAAGTTTCCTTCATGGACATTAATCTTTTTTTCCTTTAAGTCGACGTTAGATAATTTTACGAGTGATAAATAATCATCGACCAACCGTTCTTCTGTTTCCTCTGCCTCTACTAAAACAGCAATCCCGGATACAGAGGCATTGAATTCCTCCAGCATGCTGACCATGCCTAATACGGTACCTCCAGCTTTCATAAAATCATCCACAATGAGGACTTGTGACCCTTCCTTCAGGCTCCGTTTGGAGAGCACCATGGTTTGGATCCTTTTTGCAGAGCCTGATACATAATTGATGCTTACGGTCGGGCCCTCTGTCACCTTGCTGTCCCTGCGGACAATGACGACGGGAACATTGAGCTGGCTGGCAACGGCGTAAGCCAGCGGAATCCCTTTTGTCGCAATCGTCATGACCACATCAATTTTTGCATCCGCATATGCCGATGCGATTATGCGCCCGGCCTTTTGGACTATTTGAGGATTGCCTAATATATCCGTTAAATACAAATAACCCCCCGGCAAGAGCCGGTCAGGATCCACAATCATTTGGCAAAGCTCATCCACAAAGGGTTTGGCCTTTTCCATGCTGACCTTCACGAAAAACTTTACTCCTCCTGCTGCACCGGGAACGGTTTGCAAGGTGCCGATTCCTCTAGCCTCAAATGTCTCTTTTACAATGGCTAAATCTTCACTAATCGAGGATTTGGCTGAGTCGTAACGTTCTGCAAAGAACGTCAGCGGTACCAGCTGGCGAGGATGGTCCAGCAGGTAATTAGTCATATCAATTAAACGTTCACTGCGGCGAAATTTCATAACAACCCCCATTTAAACCGAATATTCTACTTAAAGAATACTATTATTGTGCGCCTTTAATCAAGTGTATTCCGGTCCCCCAGCATTCTGACGGCGAAAACCTGGTCGCAGAAACCTCTTAGTCCGTTATAGATCCTATGCATCCGCGAATCATGCTGCACCAATCCAAACACAGTCGGGCCGCTCCCGCTCATTAAGACCGCATCTGCGCCAAACCGTTTCATCTGGTCTTTTATTTGTGCCACTTCCGGGTGCAGATTTAACGTGACATCCTCTAAGACATTCCCTACATTCCGGCAAACCGCTAAGTAATCATTATGATGGAGCGCATCCATCATTGCCCCAATATGGGGGTGGTCAATTTTATTCACATCCAGCCTTCGGTAAACATCCGCTGTGGATACGCCAATAAACGGTTTGGCAAGAATCACCCAGCAGGTTGGAGGTGCAGGCAGTTCCGTGATTTGCTCGCCTCTTCCCTTCGCCAAGGCGGTTCCCCCATAGACGCAAAAGGATACATCGGAACCAATTTCACTGCCGATTTCGGCTAACTCATCTGTGCTTAAACCAAGGTTCCACAATTTATTTAATCCTCTTAATGCCGCAGCTGCATCACTGCTGCCTCCGGCTAAACCGGCCGCCACTGGTATCGTTTTTTCAATGGAAATCGATACGCCTTGCTTGATTTGAAACCGATCTTTTAAAATCTTCGCCGCCTGATAGGCTAAATTTCTCTGGTCGTCCGGAACATATCGATTTTGCGAAATAATATGTATTTGGTCTTGCTCTAATAAAGTAAGTTCCAACCGATCTGCTAAATCGATGGTCGTCATGATCATCTCAACCTCATGATATCCATCGTCCCGTTTATGTAATACATCTAAAGCTAAATTTATTTTAGCCGGTGCCTTAACCAAAATCTTCACTGCTTCCACCTACTTCTGCGTTATCCGGCACAAGCCCAGCCTGTGCATTGCTTTCCGAAATCTATATATTGTCCTATTTTACCACAAAAAGCTAAATGTAAGACGTCAGATAACAGAATATCTAAGCAAAATTCGTTATTTTAAAAGAATCATGGCAAAAAAAGAGCCAAGGGGATTTCCCTGGCTCTTTTAGCTGCGGTATTTTGCTTGTTTAAACGATTTTCAATCAACCGTCAGAATCGTTGTTTCGGGAAGCCAGCTGTGCTTCAGCCAATTCAATGGCGCGTTTCACCATATTTCCTGCATCCTTTGCCCGTATGCCGCCCCAGCCTTCCTTTTGAACAACACCATAGAAACCGAGGTCTTTAGCAAGCTCTTCTTTAAACTGGTAAGACATCATCCCTCTTCTTCTGCCCATCTAAACAACCCCTTTCATGCCGCAGCATTCTTAGTATGAGTTGCCGATTCATTATTTAATAATAATCCCATTAGAAAAGCAGATGCGTCCCCAAAGTCAAGAATTTTATATTCCCTTATCTTATAAAAAAGCAAAAAGCAGTAAACCATGTTTACTGCCGCGCTGCTTATATACTCTAGCTTAAAGCCACATTTCCTGCTGCATCTTCATAGAAGGTAATTTGAACTGTCTCTGTCAACACATCCGCATAACTATAAGAAACACGTTCAAAAGCGTTTTCGTCTTGATCTAGTTCAATCACGAAAACAGAAGGATAGGTTTCCGCAAGGATACCGGAACGCTCAATCGTTTTACGGCGTCCACCGTTCGCCTTCAATAACAATCTTTTCCCCAAATTGGAGTCTAGGGCCTTTTTAATATCCATTAAGGTTTTTGTCATTCGGTCCACCTCACTATGTAAAGTATAACACACTGACATAGTTCTGTCAAACAAAAATATAAATTATATCAGTCCGACAAAAAGATTGTCAATCATTTTTATTCTATTTTTTTTGATAAAATTCAACATTTCTATCGTTGCCGGAAAATCAAATAATTATGTACATTAAAAAAATAAGAATGATTTAATAGGACAATAAAATTCTGATAAGTTACGGCGCCCAAAGGGCGCCTGTCGGTACTGCATTCTTATTCATCCTTTAGCTGCTGATAGGGCATTCCTGTTCTTAAGACACCCCTTGTATCAATGCCGCCTATTCCCTTTTCGCCTGTTAAGGTATTACGCAGCACCTCCCACACATTAATCCGCTCCATAAACGGTGTGAAGCTTATTTTGGCTACAATATATACAGGATCAAGGGCATGAATATTGATCCTTGCCGGCGAACTGGCAAAATTGGCCCCTGCATGGATCAGTGATTCAAAATGGGACTGGCAGGCACCAGCAAATATCACTAATTGATCAAGGTGCGGTACTTTCCTCCGTGCCTCCCTTACTGTCATGGCAAAATGCTTGGAATGCCGGTAAGCATTAGGGTCAGAAAATTTTCCTTTCGCCTTCGAATAGGCATCATGCCCGGTGATAACCAAGATATCAGGACGGTAGTAATCAATCAGCCCCCCGATTTTTATCGGCATTTCCTTTTCATTGCAATGGATCCCTAAGACAGGGACACCAATTTTCTCATAAAGCGCCAAGCATTTTTTTAGGTAGGCCGGATCCCCATCCAGATGCAGGACCTTGCCTGGCATTTGAAAGTAGTTGCTTTGCATGGCATAGCCGCCCGTAGCCTCATACTCCTGCTTTTCCCTCAATAGGTTCACATCTTGGGTAAACAGCTTAAGCGATTGTTCTTCAAGTGTCCGATACTCTTCAGAAAACTTTGCCCTCTGCAAGGGATCGATGATAACCAGATCTTCATACGGCGCATCTGCCGCAAGGCGAAAATCTTCCCCATATAGAATCGCATAATTTTTTCCATTTATTTTTTGAAAATCAATCACTCGAAATAAAATATCGCAATTGTAAGAACGTCTGCCGACAATATCATTTATTTTAATCGTCACTGCCGTCACTCCAATTAGACCCGCAAAATAAAGTTTCTTTGATAGGCTATGCACTTATAAATAGGGGTGTGATAAAAAACGCAGGCATCTTTGCAATTCAAGCCTATGGAACTATAAGAAAAGCGGAAGCGCCCTGGGCAGCGCCGTATGCCATGGAGGGCTCCAACTGAGATAAAGGAAACACGATGAGCCGGAGGCGAATCGATGTTGACTTATCGGAGGGCGGAGACCGAGGGGCACTGGAGCTAGACAATTTTCCAAGTTTAAAACTTTTATACTTTATCTAATAAAAAATAGACCCATTATAGGTCTATTGGAAATAAGGATATAGCGCGTCACTTAACCGGGCAAATTCCTCCAGGGAAAGGGTTTCTCCTCTTCTGGAAGGCTCAATTTGACTGAGCGACAGGGCCGCGAGGATTTCCTCCTTCTTTTGTTTTCCGTCTGGAAGCTGGCTCGTTAAATTATTTAATAGGGTTTTTCTCCTTTGTGCGAAGCTTGCCTTTGTTACTTGGAAAAAAAAGCGCTCATCCTTCACACTGACGGCCGGCTTGTCCCGCTTGATCAGCCTGATGACGGCAGAGTCGACGTTCGGCTGCGGAACAAATACCGTTTTGGGCACAATCATGACCGTTTCTGCCTCGGTATAATATTGAATCGCAATGGAAAGCGACCCGTAATCCTTTGTCCCTGGCTTGGCTGAAATCCGGTCGGCCACTTCTTTTTGCAGCATACAAACAATGCCGCGTATCGGCAAATGGTCTTCCAGCAGCTTCATAATAATCGGCGTTGTCACATAATACGGCAAATTCGCCACGACCATGACCTCCGCAGTGCCGCTAAATTCTTCCTCCATGACAGACTGGACGTCCGCCTTCAGCACATCCTGGTGAATGATTTTTACATTCGGATAGGGAGACAGGGTATCGTTTAAAATCGGCAATAGCCGCTGGTCAATTTCGAAGGCCACAACCTTTTTTGCGGACCGGGCAAGCTGTTCAGTCAACGCCCCAATCCCTGGCCCAATTTCAATGGCTCCCGATTCTTCCGTCAAGTCCGCGAAGCTGACTATTTTTTTTAATATATTGGTATCAATTAAAAAGTTCTGGCCTAGGCTCTTTTTAAATGAGAACCCGTATTTTTCTAAAATCGCCCGTGTTCTCACAGGGGTTGCAATGTCTTTATCCATTCTGTTCCTCCTTGAGGACTATAGCCAGTGCTGCGGCAAATTCCTGTTTGCTGATTTGAAACATCATTAATCGTTTGTGCAGTTGTTTTCCATTGGTATAGCCTATTTTTAAAAGCTCCCCCATCTTGATTCTGCGCTCCTTGGCACCTGATCCGCCAATCAGCCCCGCTGTCACTAAATCTTCCTGCGTGATTTCCTCTGCCAAGCCTTCCTGCATGGTCTGAGCATCCTTCAAAGCTTCCCTGATATCCTCGGGACTGGCATGCTCCACCCCAATGCCTCGTTTTCTTTTAGCTAAGGCCTTTTCTTTGGTCAAAAAGGCATGCTTACATCCTGGCACACTTTGAGCAATGGTTTTTCGGATTTTTTCCCCCGGATAGTCCGGATCCGTAAAAATAATGACCCCTCTTGTCGCTTGAGCCCGTTTTATTTTTTCAATGGTTGCCTGATTGACGGCAGATCCGTTGGTTTCAATGGTATCGGCATCGACAGCCCGACGAATGGCCGTTGTATCATCCTTACCCTCCACCACAATAAACTCTTTTATCTTCATATTTCCTCCACCTAAAGAGTACCTTGCCTGATGCGGATAGTACTAGAAATTTAAAAATTAAAATGAAAATGAAAAAAACTGAAACATTTCTGTAATGTCCATCGTCTATATTATTAAAATTCCTCATATAGTAAAGTATAAACAAAGTGAGGAACTTTCATTTCGTTGTTTAGTATAAATGAAAACTCGCCGATTAGCGAGTCCCTTAGGGCGAAGTTGGATTTATGCCCAAAATGAAAACCAACAAAAAAAAAACAAAATGCAGAGGCGGTCCTCTGCATCAAACGTCAATTACTGCAGTATAGTAATTTTTACATTTCTTCGTCCCCAGCGATAGGCTTCAGCATTTGACGGCACAAAAACATCAATCTTATACCCTTTGATTGCTCCTCCTGTATCAGCAGCCACTGCATAGCCATAGCCCTCGACAAAGACTTTGCTTCCGAGCGGGATGACACTAGGGTCAACAGCGATCACTTTCATATTCGGATTGGCCCTCAGGTTGAGTCCAGTTGCTGTTCTTCCAGAACATCCATTGCAATTGGCGGTATAGGCCGTCGCTGATACGTAAAGCTCCGTGCCTGTTGGCGCTGTCCCGCGGGAAACCTGTGAGGCTAAATCCTTTGTTCCCACAGCCACAACTCGGTCTTGTTTTGCCGCAACCATTTGCTCACTCATTAATTTTCTCTCTACCTCTTGACCGTTTTCTAATGTAACCTCATATTGTCTCGATATACGCCCTGTTTTACCTGGAGTTACCGTCTTTTGTGTTCCTTTTTCCAGGCTTTCATCCTTTTTGGTAATAACAGCGAATTCCACGGGTTCTTCCACTACATCGGTGACTTTTTCTACGCGAATGACGTTTACAACACCATTCTTGGTGATGGATTCAGTTAATGGCGGTTCAACTCGGTCTAATTGATTTAGTTTAATGCCCTGTTGTGTTAAAAAGTCAGCGACCGTAGTCGAAGGGGACCAGACTTCTTGCTCTTTTCCGCCGTCAATCAAAGTAAGGTGATAAGCCTTTTTCACATTTATGGCCATTTTAGGTTGAAGGGCCGTTTGCGGTTTTGGTGAGACTTTATCGTGGTCACTTAGTGTGATCTTCTGCTCTTTTAATGCTTCAGCCACCGTTCCGGCTGTTGTCCAGATCGTTTTTTTCTCGTTGTCCTTGACAATGGTAACCTGCTTTGCCTGCATCCATACGACTTGAAGATCGTCCTTCACCTTCGAAGCGGCTTTTGGATACACGTAGTCTTTTGATTGGAGAGATACGTCCAGTTCTTCTTCCAACAACTCCTTTATCGTATCTGCATGTGTTTTTATAACCATTTCCTCGTCATTCAAAGTAACGGCTACCGTCTTCTTTGAGTCCTCATAAAATAAAATCCCCAGAGTAGTCAGCATTACTATGAAACTAGCAAAAACAATGGTTAAGCTCCTTCCATTTAAAGACTGAAGCAGGTTTTTCATGTGTTTGAATACGATGAAAAACGCCTCCTTTTCTTGGAGAGATTTAGAAAAACCATGCTGTCGGCTGCCAGCCTTTGCCTATCCTGCGAATGTATTACTAATTATGCATAATACTGGAATCATTGCAAAGGAAAACTTCTCGACATGGTCATCCTATGAAGAAAAGGAGACATGTAGAACTTTTTGTTTTTAGAAAAAATTAGGACAAGCTTCCTATCCTTTCGACAAAATCCTGTATCAGATTATGCCGAAAAATTTTTTAGCATTTTGTGTCGTAGCCTCGGCTACCTCCTCATAGGTCAGCCCCTTTATTTCGGCAATTTGTTCAGCCACCAGCTTCACATAAGCCGGTTCATTTCGTTTTCCGCGGTAAGGATGGGGGGCCAAGTAAGGGCAGTCTGTTTCAATCAATAGTTTGTCCAAAGGGACGTCTGCTGCCACTTCTTTTGGTTTTTTTGCATTTTTAAAGGTAACTGGGCCGCCAAGAGAAATATAGAAGTTCATATCAATGCATTCCTTCGCTGTTTCGGGGCTGCCGCTGAAGCAATGCATAATCCCTCCCACTTCCTCTGCGCCTTCCTGCTTTAAAATTTCCACTACATCTGCGGTTGCTTCACGGTTATGAATCACAATGGGGAGCTTCACTTTTTTGGCCAGCCTGATTTGCTTGCGAAACACTTCTTTTTGGATGTCCTTCGGTGACTTATCCCAATGGTAATCCAGCCCCATCTCGCCAAGAGCCACTACTTTGGGATGGGCAGCCAATCGCTCAATCCATCGCAAATCCTCATCGGTCATGTCAATTGCATCCACCGGGTGCCAGCCGACGCAGGCATAGATAAACTCATACTGTTCCGCCAGCTCCATTGCTCTCTTAATCGTAGGCTGGTCAAACCCTACTACCACCACATTGGAAACCCCCTGCTCCTGCATCCTTTCTATCACTTCTTGCAAATCTTCCTTGTATTGTTCGTCATTTAAATGGGCATGGGTATCAAATAGCATACAAAAAGTCCCCTTTTTTAGTATTTATTCCGAAATTGTTACAGTAGCATGACCAATATTATGACACGCTTCGATTGTTTACCATTTCATTAAAAAATGATTACATACTTTTCAACAAAAACCTTAATCCTAGCTTCTAAAACAAAAAAATAATCGAAAAATGTTACACGTGAAACATTTTCCAAGAAATTTGCTGAAACGTAATAGAGAAAAGCTCCAGCACCATTGGAGGCGTTGGAGCTAGTTTAATTATTTTACTTTAGAGCCATTTGGCAGTGATTGATCGACGGTTGCGACAGATAGTTTGCCATCCTTCGAACCGGCAAGAATCATTCCTTGGGACAGTTCACCGCGAAGCTTCACTGGTTTTAGATTGGTAATACAAATCACTTTACGTCCAACCAGCTCTTCAGGCTTGTAATATTGGGCGATGCCTGAAACAACTTGACGCTTCTCAAAGCCTAAATCAAGCTGAAGTTTGAGGAGTTTATCCGCCTTTTTAACAGGCTCTGCCTCGATGACCTCTGCGACACGCAAATCAATTTTCATAAACTCATCAATTGCAATCTCTGGAAGTTCTTCAGGCTTTTCCTCCTGCTTCACCTCTTGTTTTTCTGCTGCAGGAGCGCCGCCCTGCATTTTGGCTTTAATGTATTCCACTTCGTCATTCACCTCAAGTCTTGGGAATAACGGAGCATCTTTTTCCACTTTTGTTCCGCTTGGAATGAAACCGAAGCCTGCTAAGCTTTCCCATGATTTCAGCTTTTGATCGGCAATCCCCAGTTGTTTAAAAATTCCTTCAGGCGTCTTTGTTAAAAACGGCTGCAAGAGGATGGCAATTCTGCGCAAGCTTTCGGCCAAGTGAACCATGACACTTGCCAATTGCCCGCTTTTTTCCTCATCCTTCGCTAATGTCCATGGCTGGGTCTCATCAATGTATTTGTTCGTGCGGCTGACGAGCTGCCATACATTGGTTAATGCAACCGAGAACTCCATTTTTTCCATCGCTTCTTCATATTGTTCCACGGTATCTTGATTGACTTGAAGCAATGCTTGGTCAAATTCCCCATTGGAATCCGTGTAGTCAGGAATCATCCCATTAAAATATCTCTCTATCATGGCTACTGTACGGTTTAACAGATTGCCAAGGTCGTTCGCTAAGTCAAAGTTGATTCTTTCAACAAAGCCTTCTGGAGTAAACACTCCATCCGCTCCAAACGGCACTTCTCTTAATAAATAGTAGCGGAGCGCATCCAGTCCGTACCGGTCAATCAATGTCACCGGGTCTACTACATTCCCTTTTGACTTGGACATTTTGCCGTCCTTCATCAACAGCCAGCCATGGGCAAAGACTTTCTTTGGCAGCGGAAGGTCAAGAGCCATTAACATAATTGGCCAATAAATGGTATGGAACCGGACAATTTCCTTTCCGACAAGGTGGACATCAGCCGGCCAGTACTTTTGGTATTTCGAATCATCTTCCGTCCCGTAGCCCAGGGCAGTAATATAGTTAGATAATGCATCAATCCACACATATATCACGTGTTTTGGATCACCCGGCACCTTAATTCCCCAGTCAAAGGTTGTCCGGGAAACGGCCAAGTCCTCCAATCCCGGCTTAATGAAATTATTGATCATTTCATTTTTGCGGGATTCCGGCTGAATAAACTCAGGATTTTCTTCATAATAAGCCAACAGGCGGTCCACATACTTGCTCATTTTGAAAAAGTAAGATTCCTCTTTCACTTTTTCCACTGGCCGTCCGCAATCTGGGCAATTTCCTTCTACTAATTGACGGTCAGTATAGAAGGATTCACATGGTGTACAATACCAGCCCTCATATTGGTCAAGATAGATATCCCCCTGCTCCAGCAGACGGGCAAAAATCTTTTCAACCACCTGTTTATGACGGTCTTGGGTGGTCCTGATAAAATCGTCGTAAGAGATATCAAGCTTTTTCCAAAGCTCTTTAATATCTTCCACCATTCCGTCAACATAGGCCTGGGGCGTAATTCCCTTTTCTTCAGCCTTCCGCTGGATCTTTTGTCCATGCTCATCTGTTCCTGTTAAGTACATCACATCATAGCCGCGCATCCGCTTATAACGTGCCATGGCATCGCCGGCAACCGTAGTATAGGCATGGCCAATATGTAAATTTCCACTAGGATAATAAATCGGAGTGGTCAAATAAAACGTTTTTCTCTCCATAATATCCCTCCTCAAGGATAGCAATCCATCTATTATTATTGCCTGTTTTTTTCCCTTCTATATCATCAAAAATATACCGAAAAACAACTAAATGTGCAACAAAACTAGAAAAGCGGAAGTGCCCTGGTCAGCGCCGTATGGCCTGGAGGGCTCCAACTGAGATAAAGGAAACACGATGAGCCGAAGGCGAATCGATGTTGACTTATCGCAGGGCGGAGACCGAAGGACACTAGGCGCTAGGGCACTGGAGCTAGACATTACTGGAAAGAAAAGCGGAAGTGCCCTGGTCAGCGCCGTATGGCCTCCTCCAAAAAGCTTACACTTTTTGTTCGTGCGATGCCAATGCTGCCGAAGCCTTCCTTGTAGAGGGCTCCAACTGAGATAAAGGAAACTCAAAGATTAAATTTTTTAGGAAAACAGTCATAAAAATAGTGATTCATTCGAACTATTTTTCGTGCGAGTTTTATAGTTTTGTTGGATTTTGTCGAAAAATATTACTTTCTATTATTTCTCTATTGGCATAACAATAATATTATAAACCTAATATTTGTAAATAGATAGAAATCAAACCTTGAAAAATCAACAAATTGGACACAAATTAATTTTTTCCCTAATATTTCAAAATAAAATAATTGACGAATATGGGAATGGCTGGTATTATAATCATATAAAATTTGTCGAATAATGGCGAATATAGATATTAGAAAAACATGGTTTAATAGTGAGAGGAGCTAATAAAATGAAATCTACTGGTATTGTCCGTAAAGTTGATGAATTAGGCCGCGTGGTGATTCCTATCGAATTAAGACGTACACTTGGAATTGCTGAAAAGGATGCACTTGAAATTTATGTTGACGATGATCGCATCATCTTAAAAAAATATAAGCCAAACATGACTTGCGCTATCACTGGCGAAGTATCTGATGATAACTTGACTCTTGCTGGCGGCAAATTAATTTTAAGCCGTGAAGGTGCAGAAATTCTATTAAAAGAAATCCAAAGCCAGTTCGTTGCAAAGTAAGATCCTTAAAGAAAGGCTCCAGTTAACTGGAGCCTTTTTATCATCCTAATCCACATGATATGTCTGATACACATCTCGTTTGTTCAAGCCCCGGTCTTTTGCCGTCTGCTTGATTGCATCCTTAGAGGACAGATTTTTTACAGAGATATAGTGGTTTACATGTTCCTCAATGGTCAGATTGTCCCACCAGGCTATTTCCTGCTCAACCTGCTCTTTGGAACCCTCGATTATTAGAACAAATTCCCCGCGGATTTCACCTTGGTCCGCCCATTCTAGAACTTCCTCAAGACTTCCTCTAATAAACTCTTCAAATCGCTTCGTCAGCTCTCGACAAACCACGATTTGTCTTGGTCCCAGCATCTCCAGCATCTGTGTCAGAGTTTCCTTTAGCCGGTGCGGTGATTCATAAAAAATCAACGTGGCTTCCTGTCGTTTTAAAGCTTCTAATTCGTGCCGTTTTTCCTTCCTGCTGCGGTTGAGAAATCCATAAAAGTAAAACGGCTGACAGGCGAGCCCTGATGCGATTAAAGCCGTAAGAGCCGCATTTGCACCAGGCAGCGGCACAACCGTCAAACCCTCATCAACCGCCTGAACGACAAGCTCATAGCCCGGATCTGAAATAGCGGGCATACCGGCATCACTCACCAATGCGATATGCTCCCCTTCCTTTAATTTTTCGATAAGTTTCACACCGCTGGACTCTTTATTATGCTCATGATAGCTGACTACTGGCGTATCAATTTCAAAGTAATTCAGCAGTTTCCTTGTGTTTCTCGTATCCTCTGCCGCTATTAAGGCTGCCTGCTTCAATATGTTGATAGCCCGAAACGTCATATCCTCCAAATTGCCGATTGGGGTGGGAACGAGATATAAAATTCCTTTCCCCTCTTCTTGATCAAAGCTTTTCTGCTGCTGCATCATTATCACCCGATTCCTTCTCTAAAAACTCCAGCTTTTTCTTGCGGGTCAGCCTCTTAAACTGATACTCCGCTTTCATAGCCTCAGTTTTTTGTTCATAACGCTGGTAAAACGTTAACGTGACCGGTCCGCGCCCTCTTGTGTATTTGGCGCCTTTGCCTTCATTATGCAGCCGGATGCGGCGCTCTAAATTATTCGTATATCCGCCGTATAAGCTGCCGTCTTTACAAGTAAGCACATAAAAAAAGTGTTCTTCATTCTCCATATAAAATCTCTCGTATCTCTTTTGTATATTCATCATTGTCCTCATAGACAACAAGCGGCGGGAGAATTTTTAAGTCTGGACTTCCATCCTTAATCGCTTCCACTAATAAAGCATTCGCTTCCTTGCCCTTTTTCGGGTACACAAATTGGACCCGCTTGGGCTCAAGCCGATACTTCCGCATCAAGGTAATGATATCCAGCAATCTCCCTGGCCGGTGGACAAATGCTACCTTCCCGCCCTGTTTGGCCAGATCGCTGGATGCCTTTATCGCATCTTCCAGTGTGCAAAGAATTTCATGACGCGCAATAGCCAAATGTTCGTTTGGATTTTTTGTCCCTTCTGGCGGTGTCGTAAAATAAGGCGGGTTACACGTGACCACATCGAATTTTCCATAGCCTAACTGCTTGGGCATCTCCTTAATATCCCCGTGAACCATCTTTAAGCGATCCTGCAGGCTATTGTATTCAATGCTTCTAACTGCCATATCAAACAATCGCTCCTGTATTTCTACCCCGACAATTGTCCCTTTTGTCCTGGCACTTAAAAATAAGGGGATCACGCCATTTCCGCTGCATAGGTCAATGAGATTCCCTCTTTGGATGGGCACATAAACAAACTTAGCCAGCAGAACAGCATCAAGGGAAAAGGCAAACACCGACGGGCTCTGGATAATGCGCAAATTTTCCGCCAGCAAATAATCAAGGCGTTCATCTTCCTTTAACTGTACCACTTTCAATCAAATCCTTTTGGAGTATGTATGAAAATAGAGGCTGATTTACTTCAGCCTCTCCTAAGATTACTTCTTATTGAGAAAGGAAAGGCAGAACAAACAGTCGCCTTCCTTACGTAAACTGCCAAAATGGAGGTTGCATATATGAAACCCCTCCTGGTAAAGCCGGGCAAGATTATCATAGCCCTCGCCTACATCAAAAGGCTTGGCACTAGGATTCTGGCTCTCCGCTTCCCGCTTTTTTAAATAAGCTTCCTTTATCTTTAAATCCTGAGTGACATTTAAACGGCGCCTTAAATGTTCATTCTCAAGCTTTAGCGCATGGTTCTCTTCTAGTATTTCGGCTAAATGCTCCTTTAATTCCCCCAGCTGCTGGTAAAGATGGCCAATTTGTGTTTCCATATTACTTACTGATTCAAATATTTCTTTTTTATCCACTTCTTCCACCTCATTAATCTGTGGATTGTATTGAAAAGGCACCTTCTTTAATTTCATCCAATGTATACTCCAGGACTCTTTCCTGGTCCAACAGCTCCACCTGGAGCACACGTTCGAGTATATTTAATCCTACCACTTTTCCGACGCCATGGGGCGTTCCAATTCTCTCACCCAAGTCCGGAAGCTGTTCCTTTGCTGTTTCATATTCATCATTTTCATATTTTAAACAGCACATCAGCCTGCCGCACAAGCCAGAAATTTTGGTTGGATTCAATGATAAGTTTTGGTCCTTTGCCATCTTAATGGATACTGGGTCAAAGTCTCCTAAAAAAGTGGAGCAGCATAGCATCCTTCCACAGGGTCCAATTCCGCCAAGCATTTTTGCCTCATCACGGACCCCGATTTGTCGCAATTCAATTCGGGTGCGGAAAATCGCTGCCAGGTCCTTTACAAGTTCACGGAAGTCAACTCTTCCATCAGCAGTAAAGTAAAAAATGATTTTATTGCGGTCAAATGTATATTCAACATCTACCAGTTTCATATCCAGTTGATGCTCAATGACTTTTTCATTGCATACGTCATAAGCTTCCTTAGCGGCGTGCTTATTTTCCTCTACAATCATGCGATCCTTATGATCTGCAATTCTTACTACCTTTTTCAATGGCAGTACAACATCATGCTCCTCAACCTGTTTGCGGGCGATGACGGCCCTGCCATACTCGACTCCGCGGACTGTTTCCACTATCACGAAATCATCTTTCTGAATTGGCAGGTCTCCAGGATCGAAATAATAAATTTTTCCCGCTTTTTTAAAGCGTACTCCTACAACATCATACAAAAGAAGATCCCTCCTGCAATTTTAACACAAGCTGTTCCATCATCAGCTGAGGATTCATGTTCGCTGAAAGCTTCTTCTTGGCGTCAAGAATAGCGGACATCTGATTTGATAAGCGGCGCCCTGATGTCTGCAAGGCAAATTGCTGCAACCGACTGATTTCTCCTCTGAACACAATTTGCTCCTGCTTATCTAATTGTATATATAGTAAATCCTTAAAGAAAAGAAGTAATAAGTCTAAACCTCGTTGAAGCTGTTCTTTTTCTTTGAAGTGGGGAAACCAGTCATTTTGCAGTGAAACAAGCGCTTCTAAATGACCTTTTTTCAACACCTCAAATAATTTTACCACTATTTTTTGGGCTTGTGCAAACCATTCATCGACATTTAACTCAAGCGCCTCATCCAAGCTGTTCGTCAATTGGGCCAAGAGCGGTGCTTTTTCTGGGTTCACACCGTTTCCTTCGAGCTGTTTTATTAACACTTGCGGCGATAGCGGCTGAAAGGTCAATACCTGGCATCTTGACAGGATGGTCGGCAAAATTTGCTGCGGCTGTTCTGTCAAAAGGAACGCTGTCGTTCCCGGCCCTGGCTCTTCTAAAAACTTTAGCAAACTATTAGAAGCACTGACGCTCATTTTATCGGCGTGAACAAGCAGATAAACCTTTTTCAAGGATTCTACCCCTTTTTTGGAAAACTCTGCTTGCAGCTCGCGAATTTGATCGACTTTAATCGAGAGTCCATCCGGTTCAACCAGATGGACATCAGGATGATTTCCATTGTTAATTCGGCGGCATTGATAACAGGTTTCACATGGTTTGTAGCCATCTATTAAAGATTCACAAAATAAGGCCTTTGTAAATAGAAAACCGATGTCCTTTTTTCCTGTCCCTCTCATGCCCTCAAACAGATAGGCATGGGCCACTCGATTTTTGACCAGGCTGTTTTTCATCATCCTTAATACGGCTGGCTGCAGCTCATCCAGTTGATCCCATGTTTTTACCAAGCTAAATCACACTCACTATTCTTTAGTGCCGTCCGCACGACAGAAATTAAAAATGCTGAAACTGTTCAATAGGCAGTACAAATACAGTAGCTCCGCCCACTTCCACTTCTACAGGATACGGAACATAGGAGTCGGCATTGCCGCCCATTGGTGAGATTGGCGAAACCAGCTGTTCCCTGGCACTGCAATTATCTTTTATAATCTTAAGAGCACGGTCAACACGGATGTCCTCTGTACCAATCATAAAAGTGGTATTTCCTGATTTTAAAAACCCGCCTGTTGTGGCCAGTTTGGTAGCCCTAAAATTATTTTCTACCAATGCCTTGGATAAACGATTGCTGTCCTGGTCTTGAACAACTGCGATAATTAGTTTCATCATATCCACCTCTCCTCTATTTTTTCTAAATCTAGTATCCCTTAACTATATTATAACAGGTTCCTCTCTGTCATTCATTCGCAATAATAGGAAGACTGGCAATATTTATATCAGGTTTTTTTGGCAAAAAAAAAGCATGAGCATTAATTGCTGACTCATGCACGAAAAAAACTTATCATCTTTGCTTTTTTTCCGAAACTTTCCTATCAACAAGCTTTAATGCTTCGACGAATACTTCATCCATTGTTTTGGAGGCGTCAATCCGCTTGATTCGTTCTGGGAAGCGGTCCAGCAGCAGCAAGTAACCCTCCCTGACCTTTTGGTGGAAGCTGAGGTTTTCTAAATCTAATCGATTGACTTCCCTTCCTTTGTTTTTATTAATCCGCATCAATCCTATTTCAGGCTCAATATCAAAATAGATGGTTAAGTCAGGCATCATCTGTTCAATGGCAAACTGATTGATCGAAAATACCTCATTAAGCCCAAGACCGCGCGCATATCCTTGATAGGCTAATGAGCTATCCACAAAACGGTCGCACAAGACCAGCTGCCCCGCCTCCAGGGCTGGTTTGACCTTCTCCACTAAATGCTGCCTTCTTGCCGCTGCATAAAGGAGCGCCTCGGTTCTTGGATCCATTTTGATATTTTCCTTGGCTAAAATGACTTGGCGGATTTGTTCCGCTATATCAATGCCGCCTGGTTCTCTTGTGACAAGGGCATTGGGAAATTGGGCCGCCACCATGCTGAGAATCGTGGATTTCCCGGCTCCATCGGGTCCCTCAAATGTAATGAATGTTCCGTTGTTCATTTCGTAAAAACCTCCATATTGCTCCATTCTTACGCTGTTGTAAATACCTTAATCTTCCCTTCGCTTAGCTGGATGCCGCCCTGAAATCTGGCACCAGATTCTACTAAGCGCTGAAAGTGTTCGAGCTTATCCTTGGTTATAGTTTCTCCCTTTAAAAATAATGGAATCCCTGGCGGATAGGGGATGACCGTCTCCGCGCTGATCTGTCCACCCGCCTGATGGATCGGGATTTCCAACTCCTGAAAGTTGGGCATATCTTTGTAGCCGATAGCCAGTTCTGCTATTTTTTCTTTTGGGGACCAAGATTTATCCATGATTTCTTGCACCGGAAGGCCGGCTAATGCTGTCTTGATGTTTCCCGCTGCTTCATCAAAAGGATATTCTTGTCCAGATTTTAATAATGGCAAAACCAATAAAACATTATAGGGATCGGCCAATTCTGTAAAAATCGCTGCCTGTTCCAATTTGCTTTGCAGTTCGAAGCCAGATATTCCACACCGGGATTGAATGGTTACTTTTAAGTGGTCCCCCTGCTGATCCGGATAATCCAGCACTTTAATTTGCGGAATTTCGGCCAATTGTTCTTTAAAGTGGTTGATTTTTGTCTGTAAATAAACTAAATCCTTTGCATTATAGGAAGCCAGGTAGCTTCTGGCTAAATCGAGTGATGCCATAATTGCATAAGAAGGGCTGCTTGATTGGAATATATGTAAATAATCTTCTAGCCTATTCCTGTCCACCCGTTCGCTATGAACATGCAAAAAGGATCCCATAGTCATGGCTGGGAGTGTTTTATGCGCAGATTGTACTGTCACATCTGCTCCTAATTGACTGACTGATATAGGGAAAGGTTCTCCGCTGATAAAATGTGCTCCATGTGCTTCATCCACTAATACGGGGATCTGATAGCGATGAGCATGGTTAATTATTTCTTCTAGGCAATATGCCATTCCGTAATAATTGGGATAGGTCACAACAAGTGCCTTTGCATTAGGATATTGGTGAATGGCTTCTTTTACCGTTTCCGGACTGACGCCAGTGGCAACTTTCCATTGTGGGTCAAATTCTGGCTCTAAAAAAACCGGCCGTACTTTTGCTAATCGCAAGGCGTTTAAAATCGATTTATGACAATTTCTTTGGACAAGAACGGTATCATCCTCATTGGCGGCAGCCATCACCATGGCGAGGTTGCCAACGGTTGATCCATTCACAAGAAAATAGCTTTTTTGCGCATGGAATAGCTCTGCCAGCAATGTCTCTGCCTCTAATATTGCCCCTTCAGGCGAATGCAAGTCATCGAGCCCCGACAATTCCGTAGCATCCAGTTGCAGCAGCTCCTGAAAGAATACCTTGGCATTTTCGGGAAAAATTTGCCCATTTTTATGTCCGGGGACATGAAAAGATATCGGACCTTTGTCCCGATATTTCATTAATGCATCAAACAAAGGGGCCTTCGTTTGTTTATCCATATTCATTACTCCCTACTAAGAGTCTCATTTATTGTAAATGAAATATGGAGGAATAGCGAGTATTTTAGGGACAGGGCTTTTCGGAGGATGGCAAAAAAATAAAGCCCTATTTGAGGACTTGTTTCAGGAAAATATTTCTGGCGTATTGATTTTTTTTAGTTTTTGGAGAAAGTATTTATATTTTGGATCGCTTGTATTGGTTTGAATTAAATCTTTTTCACAGTCGGTACAGATAAATGAAGTGTATAGATGTATGCCTTTTGGTTTTTGTATCTCACAAATAACGCAGGTTTCTTCAAAGTGACGTTGTGCTAAAAATGAATTCAAATCCTTCCACCTCCATACACCTATTCTTCCCGGTATTCCTAATTTGTATACAATTTTGAATTTTCATTTTAATACTATTTATCATATGTTGCAGGATCGATTTGGGTGTATGTCTATAGGCGATTTCTTTTGTTCCATTATCGTCATATGAAGGATGCTTTTATCTTATTTACTGTAAAACGGGCCATCATCTTTGCCATGAGTGTCCTTTTTTATTGGTTCTTCTAATAAATGGGCTTTCATCTCCATCGCCAATAAACAAAAATTAGCCATTCAAAAGACAACTCCAAATTGGTCATTATTCTTTCCGATTGAAGACAATTGTCTCTTGAATTTTTGTTATATTGTCTTCAATAAGCCGGCTTAAAGACATTTCTCTTCATGAAAACCATCAGACTGTCTTCAATACCCCTGCTTGCGGACAGCTTCCTCCTGGATCATCTTCATATTGTCTTCAATAAACAACCTTAAAGACATTTCTCTTCATGAAAACCATCAATCTGTCTTTAATAACTCTTTATACAAACTAAAAGAAAATTTGCCTTTTTAATTCCGCCTTTTCTGGATGCACAAAAAAAGACAACCATCTAAGGTTGCCTTTTCATTTGCCTGGCAGCGTCCTACTCTCACAGGGGCTTTCGCCCCAACTA
>NZ_CALPDF010000035.1 GCF_943193175.1 Neobacillus muris | reverse complement strand
CCATGACAGGTTCAAGACGACAAAACCAAGGAGAAGCCGTCCGGAATTGTCGCCATGACGGGTTCAAGACGACAAAAATAAGAGGAAGCCGTCCGAAATTGTCGCCATGAAGAGTTCAAGACGACAAAACCAAGGGGAGCCGGTCCGGAATTGTCGCCATGACAGGTTCAAGACGACAAAACCAAGGAGAAGCCGTCCGGAATTGTCGCCATGACGGGTTCAAGACGACAAAACCAAGGGGACCCGCTCCGAAATTGTCCTCATGACAGGTTCAAGACGACAAAACCAAGGGGACCCGCTCCGAAATTGTCGTCATGACAGGTTCAAGACGACAAAACCAAGGGGAGCCGTCCCGAAATTGTCGCCATGACGGGTTCAAGACGACAAAACCAAGGGGAGCCGTCCCGGAATTGTCGCCATGACGGGTTCAAGACGACAAAACCAAGGGGAGCCGTCCCGAAATTGTCGCCATGACGGGTTCAAGACGACAAAAATAAGAGGAAGCCGTCCGAAATTGTCGCCATGAAGAGTTCAAGACGACAAAACCAAGGGGAGCCGGTCCGGAATTGTCGCCATGACAGGTTCAAGACGACAAAACCAAGGGGAGTCCGCCCGGAATTGTCGTCATGACAGGTTCAAGACGACAAAACCAAGGGGACCCGGTCCGAAATTGTCGTCATGACAGGTTCAAGACGACAAAACCAAGGGGAGCCGTCCCGAAATTGTCGCCATGACGGGTTCAAGACGACAAAACCAAGGGGACCCGGTCCGAAATTGTCGTCATGACGGGTTCAAGACGACAAAACCAAGGGGACCCGGTCCGAAATTGTCGCCATGACGGGTTCAAGACGACAAAACCAAGGAGAAGCCGTCCGGAATTGTCGCCATGACGGGTTCAAGACGACAAAAATAAGAGGAAGCCGCCCGGAATTGTCGCCATGAAGAGTTCAAGACCACAAAACCAAGGAGAAGCCGTCCGGAATTGTCGCCATGACAGTTCAAGACGACAAAACCAAGCCGGTCCCGTCCGAAATTGTCGCCATGACAAATACATGACGACAAAAATAAGAAGACCCCGCCCAGAAATATCGCCATATTTTAGCAGAAACGATCCTTTCAATCTAACACCAAAATGACTAGGAGCAATCCTAGCCATTTTTTTGCAAGACTCACCACTTTGAACACAAGAAAACCGCTCTACGCCGCATTCTCAAGGAAACCATTCAGGCCCATCTGGGGGCCCGTCCTTCACAAAGGCAAAATGACCTCAATCAGGGTTCCGTTCTCATCACTCCAAAAATTGACACTGCCATGATGATTTTCAATAATTTGCTTAGAAATCATGACCCCTAATCCAGTTCCGCCTTCCTTCGTCGTAAAGAAAGGCTCCCCAATCCGTTTTAGGAGATGCGGCGGAATTCCGCTGCCAGTATCCTTAAAGAAGATTTTGACCCGATCATTGCCTAATCTTTTTAATTCAATCGTAATCATACCGCCATTTGGCATCGCTTCAAGAGAATTCTTCAAAAAATTGATAAACACTTGTTTCAACTGATTCTTGTCACAATTAATCGTAAGATCCTCACATTGATTGACAATTTCAATCTGGACATCCTTCATAATGGCCTGCGTATCAATGAGCATTTTGACCTCGTTCATCAACGTTTTCATCTGCTCTTTTTCATATTTTAAATCCTGCGGTTTGGCTAGAACCAACAGCTCGCCTAGGATCAGCTCAATCCGGTCCATCTCAGATTGAATAATATCAATATAGGCCTTATTTTCCAATTGCGCTTCCATCAGCTGGAGAAACCCTTTAATGGCGGTAAGCGGGTTCCTGACCTCGTGGGCAATTCCAGCGGCTAGCTGCCCGGCGATGGTCAATTTCTCCGAATGAAGCAGCAGCTCTTGCGTCTTTTTCCGTTCCGTCATATCCCGAATAATAATATGCTGGCCAGACTGATGATTAAAAAAGGTTGGAACCGCCTTGATCTCCACCTCAAGGGGAGTGCCATCCATTCGGTTTATGACGAATTGCTTAAAAGTAGTGGGTTCGCCGTCCGTGACACTTTTAATCCGTTCTCTTGCTATTTGCTGATAATCCGGATGGACAAAGTCTAATAGAGTTTTCGACATCACTTCTTCAACGCTCTCAGCGTTTAATAACTTAATTCCTGTTTCATTAATGAAGGTAATTCTTTCATTGCTCGCAATAACGACGGCATCTGGCGAATGCTCCACTAAATTCCGAAACGCTTTTTTGCGGTTCAAAAGTTCCTCCGTTGCCTTCACTCGTTCCGTTATGTCCCTCATGACCCCGACTATTTCGATAATATTCCGGGTATCCGGGTCCACAATGGGTTTGCTCAAGGACTCTACCCAGACGAAATTCCCGTCCTTTTTGCGAAGCCGGAAGGAAACTCTGCTAGATTCAAGCTCGGTGAAACCATGATTCAAAACGGCCTTTTCTCGATCTTTTTTATCGACCAATTCAGAGAAATGCCATCCCGCGAGCTCATCAGGTGTATATCCCAGTATAGCTTCACAAGAAGGGGAAACATAAAGGATTTCTCCCAGCACATTCGTGGTCAGGATGATATCCAGAATATGGTCGGTCAGGAGTCGGTGAAACTCTTCAATTCTACGAACCTCCGCCTTTTTTCGCTTTAACTGGGTAATATCTTTTGCTATGATTTGGATTCCTGCAATTTGGTTTTCGGAGCTAATGGGGAGCAGCATGATATTTAAGTCGATGATCTGGCCCCATTTGTTGATGGATTTGCAGTCGAAGTTGTGGAATTGTCCCAATGCTGCTTTATGGAAGTAGTTCAAAAATTTATCTAATTCTTCCGTGGCGATCATAGATTGGAATTTCAATTGTTTGGCTTCCCTGTTTGAGAACCCCATTAACTCTTCAAAAGAAGGGTTTACCTGAATAACATAGCCATCCAAATCGACGGTCAAAATAGCATCTTGGTTAGAAGCAATCAGCTTCTCTTTCCCTTGGCTTTCTAGGAATCTCGTGAGTAATTGTTTCTTTTCATGCTTAATTTCTTCGATCGGACTGTTCATCTCTCTCTATCAGTTCCTTTCCCCTTAATGCTCGTCTATAAAAATAGCCAAGATGGAATAGGCCACCTTGGTTAAATCTCGCTCGTTTATCCCAATTTTATTGTATATCTCCACAGAAAAATTATCAATTTTTTCCTAAATTACACATTTTAGTTTTCAAATGTTTGTCAAATTTTCAGTTCATTTCGTGAATCATGCCCATTTTGCCTATACAGTTGTACAGTGGAGTGCTACAATTTTGGTAAAAAGTAACACGATTTAAGAAAGTGGTGAAATCGTTAATTTTCCATAAAAGACACCTTTTAATGTGATCAGTTTGTCACTTAGTGTTCTTAGATCAGCGGCTAAGCCTTTGACGATGATTATTTCTAAACAGTTATGATGATCGATATGCAAATGGGTAGCGGCCAGAATATTTTCATGGTATTCATGCTGAATACCCATCATTTCATTGACCAGTTTATTTTGATGGTGATTATAAAAAAGCAAAATCGCACCCGCAACGATTTCCGAGTTATTGGTCCAATTATGTTGGAGGATAGCATCGCGAATAAGATCTCTCACAGCCTCAGAACGGTTCGAATATCCCTTTTCTTCTATGATTTTATCAAAATTTTCAAGTAACCTTTCATCCATAGAAACACCAAATCTAGTAAGTTTATTATTTTCCAAGGCGATGCAGCTCCCTATCCATATGATTACATAGAAAAACAATCTCCTTCTTTATTGTATAGCATAAGAAAGGATAAATGAACATGCCTGCTAACCGGTTACTAATTAAACACAACGAACCAAGCATGAAGGGAATCCTCCTGGTTTTATTGCCAGCCAGCCTATTCTCGATCATTTTGGCCATTGGGATTGGCCCTGTCTCGGTTGCACCCGCCACCGTAGCAAAAATCATTTTAAGCAAGCTGCCATTTCTATCCGAACACATCGCCCATCATTGGACTCCATTGGAAGAGAACATTGTCTGGGGCTTGCGCTTGCCAAGAGTGTTATTGGGAATGATTGTTGGCGCCTCCTTGGCCGTAACCGGGGTGGCGATGCAGGCGCTGGTCCGCAACCATTTGGCAGACCCCTTTATCCTTGGGGTTTCTTCAGGAGCCTCCGCAACTGCCACGCTTGGCATGATTTTTGGGGTTTTCTCCTTTTTGGGAACGTATGCCCTTTCTTTGAGTGCCTTCCTTGGAGCGGCAGCAACGATCATCATCGTCTATTGGATATCAAGAGTCAAAGGGAGAATCAATATCACCCAATTATTGCTCTCAGGAGTCGCGCTCGCCATGGTGATGGATGCGGTCACGAATATGATTACGCTGAGTGCCCCTAATGCCTTGGGTTTGCATAATGCGGCATTTTGGATGTCGGGCAGTTTAGCTGGAGCGAAGTGGGGGTATTTGACGCTGCCCTTAGCCGCCATCGTCCTTTGCATGATCGTTCTGATGGTTCACTACCGGGCGCTGAATGCCTTGGTTTTAGGAGAGGAAACAGCGGAAACGCTTGGCTTCCACGTGAGAAGAATGCAAAAGATCCTTGTCCTGGTGTCCTCCCTTTTAGCCGGGGTGACGATCGCTGTCAGCGGTTCGATTGGCTTCATCGGATTGATGGTCCCGCATATCACGCGGCTGTTGATCGGATCCGACCATAAGCGAGTTCTGCCGATCAGTGCTTTTCTTGGGGGGATCCTCGTCGTTTGGACCGATGTGGCGGCCCGGCTGTTGATCGCGCCGGAGGAATTGCCGCTTGGGATCTTGACGGCTCTCTTTGGCGGTCCCTTCTTTATTTGGCTGCTTAAGAAAAATACGCGGATGTAAAGGGGTGTGTGCATGAAGTTAAAGGTGGAAAATCTTGATTTCTCCTATGCTGAGTCCAGTGTCATTCAAGATATTTGTTTGCATGTGGAAAACGGCGAATTTGTTGGGATCATCGGGCCAAACGGAAGCGGGAAATCGACGGTTTTGAAAAATATCTACCGGGTACTGAAGCCGGACGGTGGTGCCGTGCTTTTGGATGGTGAAAATATTTTTAAAATGAGCAGCAAAAAAACGGCTGCCGTCATGGGGGTGGTTGGGCAAGAAAATACGATTCCGTTTGATTTTAAGGTGGAAGAAATAGTGGCAATGGGTCGAAGCCCCCATAAAAAGCTTTTTGATGCGGATACAAAAGCGGATCGGGAAATCGTGGCAGACGCCTTACGGGAAACGGGCATGGAGGAGATGGCAAAGAAAAGCTATTTGCAGCTCTCCGGCGGAGAAAAGCAGCGTGTCATTATCGCGAGAGTGCTGGCACAGCAAACGAATCTGCTGCTATTGGATGAACCGACCAATCACTTGGACATCCACTATCAATTGCAGATGTTTGATTTAATTAAGGGATTAGGGGTCACGGTATTGGCCGCCATCCATGATCTGAACATTGCGGCCCTTTATTGTGACCGGCTTTATGTACTAAAAGAGGGGAGATTATGGGCATCAGGCACCCCGGAGGAAATCTTGACCCCCTCATTGATGACGGAGGTCTACGGGATTCATGCGGATGTCATCATTCATCCCGTCACGAATAAAGTTTCAATCACGTATTTGCCGAAAAGCCTGAAGGAGAGATGGACGTGAAAAAATGGATTATGGGTGTGTTGCTGCTGGCTGTCATATTGGGAGGATGCCGTTCCTCTTCAGGTGAAACAGGGGCGAAGGCATCAGCACAACCATCTATGACGTTTGACAATTATGGCAGAAAAGTAGTGGTCACGAAGAAGCCGTCAAAAGTACTAACATTCGGACCGAATGCGACCGAGCTATTCGTTGCACTCGGGCTGACCGATTATGTCATCGGCAATAGTCTCGATAACCATAGCCGGGGCCCATTGCCAGAATACAAAGAGGAATATGCCAAGATCCCAGAATTAACGTACGGTTCAGCGACGCGGGAGGCCGTGATTTCCAGCGGTGCAGATTTTATTTATGGGATTGATTGGGAGTTTGGCGGGGACGGACTGGATGTAAAGGAATTGGCTGATTTTGGCATGACCACCTATGTGAATCGTGCCACAACCTACGAGCAGATGTACCAAGAAATTCTTGATCTTGGAAAAATTTTTCGAATTGAGGACAAGGCAGCGGCTTTTGTGGCCGATCAAAAGGATAGAATTGCGGCTGTGAAAGAGAAAATCTCAGGTCAAAAACCAGTGAAGGTATTGGTGTACGATAGTGGCGGAGATGGAGTGTTCACAGCAGGCGGAACCAATTTTGAAACGTTGTTAATTGAATCCGCGGGCGGGAAAAATATATTTGAGGATATTACAGATAAGCAATGGACCACGGTAAGCTATGAAGAGGTATTGGACAGGCAGCCGGATGTGATCGTGATTCATGATTATGATGCTCCTTCATTAGAACAAAAAATAAAGGACATCAAAAAGGATCCGGCACTGTCGCAATTGGATTGTGTGAAAAACGAAAAATTCGTCGCCATTTCGTTAGAAAGTGTTTTGCCGGGGGATCGAATGGCATATACAGTTGAAACGTTAGCAAAAGGGTTTTATCCGGAAGTGATGAAGTAGGCTCCTACAAATAAAGACGTGCAAAATTAGCGTGAAAAGACAGCGGGTACTTAAAAGTGTTAAAAAAGTCCAGCCAGGAAGCGCTGGCTGAACTTTTTTATTTAGTGAATATCATTCTTTTTGAAATTTCCGCCCTTCACTTCTGCAACATCAAAGACGGTAACAAAGGCTTTTGGGTCAATTTCATGGATGATTTCTTTTAGTTTGGTTTCTTCCAAGCGGTTAATGATACAGGTGATTTCTTTAAATCTTTCGTGAGAAAAACCACCATATGCTTCTTTATACGTTGCGCTTCGCCCCAATCGGTCACGGATGGTTTCGACCATTAATACAGGCTCCGTTGTGATAATTTGAAAGGCTTTCGAACCGCTTAAACCTTCTTCGACAATATGAATGACTTTGGAAGCAATAAAGTAGGCGATTGCCGAAAGAATCGCCCCCTGCAGGCCGAATACGCTTGAAACGACAATAAAGACAAAAACATTTAAGAAAAGAATGAAGTCACTTGTTCCGAACGGCAATCTTCGAGCCAGCAGCACGGCCAGCATATCAATGCCATCCAATGCACCGCCGTTACGCAAGGCTAAACCCATCCCAAAGCCGAGAATAATCCCGCCGACTACGGTCACCAACAATGTATCTCCTTCAATAATCGCCGGGGTGTGATGCATGAGGCTTGTCCCAATCGCCAGTGAAGCAATGCCGATAATGGAATAAATCGCAAAACTTTTCCCGATTTGTTTATACCCTAGCCAGATAAAGGGGATATTGATGACAGCAATTAGAATACCTAAAGGAAGGTCAAATAGTTGTGAACCTACGATGCTTAGGCCTGTCACACCTCCATCTGATACGTTATTGGGGATTAATACGGTTTCCAGCCCATAAGCGGCGATAAATGCACCGATAATGACCAATAGTCCTCGCATGATCATTCTTGGTCTATTCGGCGGCTGTTTTTTGTTTGTACTCATATAAATCCTCTCTTCCGATATTTTTGTTAGTTTAAGTTTACCACAAAATTATCATCATCATCGTCCGGGTCCTGCCCAAGCATTTTTTGCAGACATTCCTTCTCTTTGAAAATAAATAAAAAAAGAAAATGGGATAACGCCCCATTTTCTTGATTCATGGCTCAATAGTTTATGGCTTTGGAACATGTTTAAAGACTTCTCCGCTGTCAAAGAATTCAACGAGACGGGCTAACCATTGATAATAATCCATCCATTCCTTCGTTTCTTTCAGAAGAGCATTCAGCTTTTGCTCCATTTCTTCATTGATTGGTTCATTTTCCCGAATGGCTTGCAGTTCAGCAGACATTTTTTTTTCAAACATTTTGTTTTTCTGAATTGCTTTTTGCCAGTTGGAGGTAAACAACGAGACGAAGGTCTGATAATAATCCTGTTCTACATTGTATAAATCTTTGCGGACTCCTTTTTCAAAAACTTTTTCCGCTATATTTAAATCGACCATTTCGCGGACCACTTGGCTCATCCGGGTTTTGCTCATTCCGGTTTCCTCTGATAGTTCATCCAGTGTCATTGGCCTTCGGTTCATATAGATGATGCCGAGCACGCGTCCGACCGTAGGTGTGACACCGTATGTATGCATGTTGTCGGCGATTTTCTCGACAAACTGATCTTCAATCTGCTTTATCTTCTCTAATGGTCGTTCTTCCAAAAGAATTCACCCTTCCAGTTACCCATGTTCGTTGACACTATATCATAACTTGGCAAAATTTCGAAAAAGCGGATGGTATAGGAAGTGGGAGGAATTGGGCGTTTTTTTAAGAAAAAGTAGTCATACATCATTCTAAACTTTTAATTTTACGTAAATTCTATAAAATATATACAATTTATAAACTTTTTATTTTACGGAAAATACTTTAAACTAAAATTAGAGAATTTAGATTTTTTATAAAAATAATGGAGGTGGTTCACTTGCTCAGACTTGATCATGTTTCAAAAGTGTACAAAGGGGGAAAACGGGCGGTCGATAATTTGACCTTAGAAATTGAAGAAGGCGAATTCATCTGTTTTATCGGTCCAAGCGGCTGTGGGAAAACGACCACAATGAAGATGATTAACCGCTTAATTGAGCCCACGGATGGAACCATTTTTATCAATGGCAAAAACATCATGGAGAGCGACCCGGTCCAGCTGAGAAGGGAAATCGGGTATGTGATTCAGCAGATCGGTTTATTTCCTCATATGACCATTCAGGAAAATATCTCCCTCGTTTTAAAACTATTAAAAGTTCCCGAAGAAAAGCGCCGTGCCAGAGCGCGAGAATTACTAACACTTGTTGATATGACACCCGATTATTTGGACAGGTATCCGCATGAACTGAGCGGAGGCCAGCAGCAGCGGATCGGCGTACTGCGGGCATTGGCGGCCGATCAGCCGCTGATCCTAATGGATGAACCGTTTGGCGCATTAGACCCGATTACTAGAGACTCCTTGCAGGAGGAATTTAAAAAGCTGCAGCGGAAGCTGGGCAAAACGATTGTGTTTGTTACCCATGATATGGATGAGGCGCTGAAATTGGCTGACCGGATTGTGATAATGCGCGACGGTCAGGTTGTCCAGTGTGACACACCGGATGAAATTTTACGAAATCCGGCCAATGAATTCGTGGAAGAGTTTATCGGAAAGGACCGGCTGGTGCAGGCAAGGCCGAATATCCAAACGGTCGAACAGATTATGAATCCAAGTCCGGTCACGATTACGGGAGGCCGAACATTATCAGAAGCGATCCAATTAATGAAACAGCACCGGGTCGATTCCTTGCTTGTGGTGGATGAAAAGAAGGTGCTGCAAGGGTTTATTGATGTCCAGATGATTGATCAAATGCGGAAAAAAGCCAACCTGGTCAAAGATGTCGTCGAGACCGAGATTTTTACGGTTGAGAAACAGACGCTTGTTCGTGATACGGTCCGGAAAATCTTAAAAATTGGGATGAAGTACGTTCCGGTTGTGGATGACAAACGCCGCCTTGTCGGGATAGTCACCAGAGCTAGTTTAGTAGATATTGTCTATGATTCGATTTGGGGCGAGGCTGAAATCACAAAAATAGGATAGGAGGGAGCTGATTTGGAGTCCATCTTACAATTTTTCAGTACCAATGGCAGTGAAATGCTGTTCAAGACATGGGAGCATTTATATATTTCGGTGATTGCTGCACTGCTCGGCATCCTCATCGCGGTCCCGCTTGGAGTGGCGTTAACACGGTTTCCGAAAGCGGCAGGATTTGTGATGGGAGTATTAGGGGTGGTTCAAACCTTTCCAAGTTTTGCGATTCTTGCCTTCTTTATTCCTCTTTTAGGTGTCGGGAAAACACCCGCTATTATTGCGTTATTTTTCTATTCGGTCCTACCTATCCTGAGAAACACCTATACGGGAGTGAGCGGCGTACAAAAGAGCCTGCTCGAAGCAGGGCGCGGGATGGGTATGACTGGATGGGAACGGATCCGCTACGTGGAAGTACCGCTGGCGATTCCTGTCATCATGGCTGGGATTCGCTTATCCACGGTCTATTTAATTGGCTGGGCCACCTTAGCTTCGTTTATTGGCGGCGGCGGCCTTGGGGATTACATCTTTAGCGGCCTTAACCTGTACCAGCCTGAATTTATTATTGCCGGTGCCGTTCCTGTTACATTGTTAGCTTTATTGACGGATCTCCTTTTAGGCAAAGTGGAAGGCTGGGTAACCCCTAAAGGAATGAAAAAGATGAGAGAAGCAGCTTAGAATGGGGGGATTCATATGTTAAAAAGAAAACGTTTACTGATCACCTTGTTGCTGGCACTGGCTGTGTTGATGAGCGGCTGCTCGCTGCCCGGTTTGAGCGGAGCAGCCGATAACACGATTAAGGTAGGAACCATGTCGACATCCGAATCGCAAATTATGGGGAATATCGTTCGGCTGATGATTGAACATTACTCCGATGCGAAAGTGGAAATGGTGAATAATTTAGGTTCTTCGATTGTTCAGCATCAGGCGATGATGAATGGGGATATCGATATTTCGGCCACCCGTTATACCGGAACAGACCTGGCTGGTGCCTTAGCGATGGATTCAGTCAAGGACCCAGAAGAAGCGCTTAAAATAGTCCAGCGGGAATTTCTAAAGCGCTTTGACCAAACCTGGTTTGATTCTTATGGCTTTGCCAATTCCTACGCGTTCACGGTGACGCGGGAGCTGGCGGGAAAAGAAAACCTGAAAATGGTTTCCGATTTAGAACCACTTGTATCTAATCTGAAATTAGGTGTCGATAACTCTTGGTTGAAGCGGAAAGGGGACGGTTATCAGGGGTTTGTCGAAGAGTACGGATTTGAATTTGGCAAAACCTTTCCGATGCAGATCGGGTTAGTCTACGAAGCGGCAGCGAATGGGAAAATGGATGTGGTTCTTGCTTATACCACGGACGGGCGCATTAAAGCCAATGATTTACAGGTATTGGAGGATGACAAACATTTCTTTCCTCCTTATGACACGTCAGCCGTGGCCCGCAATGATGTGTTAGAGGCTCATCCGGAATTAGAGGGCATTCTGCAAAAGCTTTCCGGGACGATTAGTACGGAGAAAATGCAGGAATTGAATTATGAGGCAGACGGGAAAATGAAAGAACCGGCGATTATCGCGGAAGAGTTTTTAGAGGAAAACGATTATTTTGAAACTAAGAAATAGGAGGTGACCCTCATGGAGACCATCCATGATATTGTTTATTACTATTCACAAAATGGAGCTTATGTCTGGGAGCAATTTTATCGGCATTTCCTGATGTCGGCCTATGGCGTGTTGTTTGCTGCGATTGTCGCCATCCCGTTAGGTATTTTTATTGCGAGACATAACAAGCTTAGTGTCTGGGTGATATCGCTGGCGAATATTGTCCAAACGATTCCGGCATTGGCGATGCTGGCCGTGCTCATGCTGGTTATGGGACTTGGAACCAATACAGTGGTCTTTTCCTTATTCCTCTATTCCTTATTGCCGATTATTAAAAACACCTATACCGGAATCCGCAATGTGGATCATGCGTTACTGGAATCGGGAAAGGCGATGGGGATGAACAAGTTTCAGGTTCTTTGGATGGTCGAGCTGCCGATGGCGATGTCGGTGATCATGGCAGGGCTCCGGATGGCATTAGTCATTACTATTGGGATTGCCACGATCGGGACATTTATTGGTGCAGGTGGATTGGGTGACATTATTTTGCGCGGGACCAATGTGACGGACGGAACACCGATTATTCTGGCAGGTGCCATTCCCACCGCCTTGATGGCTGTGATTGCCGATGTGGTGATGGGCTGGCTGGAGCGGAAGTTGTCACCGATAAAAAAAAGAAAAGGCAGTCTAAAGAAGAATCTGAGGGAACAGGCTGCTTAAGTTCATAAGCCCATCTCGATCATGATCGAGGGTGGGCTTTTTTCGTGTTTCTGACAGGATACTGGACGTATTTTTAAAAATTCATCCGATTTTCAAAAATACTTTCGGGTTTTAGTGTAATACATTCAACTTTATGATTTAGAAAGAGCTTGGGACTCCAAGCTCTTTTTTGCACATTTAGGTTTGCTATTTCAATTTTAGAAGATGAAATTGAAATAATCGATAATAATATATTAAAAACAATTAAAAATTTATTGAAATTCGATAAATATTATCCTATAATCAATTTGTAAAAAATTTTGTGAGGTGTTTTTTTATGAAACGGGGATCACTCTTTTTAAAAATGGCTGTCTTTCTTATGGGAATTCCGGTTCTTGCTTTGGGCATATATGCGCTGATTTGGTTAGTTCATCATCCATTCAATCCAGATTATGACCATATCCTATATCCGATTTTAATCGGCATGTATGTATCCATGATCCCGTATTTCGCTGCCTTGTTTCAGGCCTTTCAACTGTTAAATTATATTGACAAGGGCCAGGCTTTTTCTAAATGGTCTGTGAAAGCCCTGAAGAAAATCAAAATCTGCGCGATTATCATTAGTGGTTTGTATGTGATCGTTCTGCCATTTGTTTATCTCCTAGCGGAGCTGGATGATGCGCCGGGGCTCGTTCTCATCGGAATGGTCCCGATTTTTGCCTCGATTGTCATCGCCGTATTCGCGGCGGTTCTTCAAAGACTTTTACAAGAAGCAATCGATATCAAATCCGAAAATGATTTAACGGTCTGAGGTGAATACAATGGCGATGATTATCAATATTGATGTGATGCTGGCAAAACGGAAGATGAGTGTAACAGAGCTGTCGGAACGGGTCGGCATCACGATGGCGAATCTTTCGATCTTGAAAAACGGGAAGGCAAAAGCGATCCGCTTATCCACGTTGGATGCGATTTGTAAGGCGCTGGATTGCCAGCCTGGGGACCTTTTAGAATACCGAAGTGATGAGAACGAAGGGAAAAATTCCTCTAAGGAGTGATTCAATTGATCAAAAATATGAATCGTATTAAGGATAAAATAAAGGACTTTTCATTGCAAAAGGTAGAGCATATTGATCGATTCTGTTTGAACTTTCAAAATAAGCCCTTTGAAGATCAGTGCTTACTCGACATCGATTTTGTTATTAAGGATCAAGACAAACGATATATCTCCTGCTTTCGTTTCTACAACCCTAACAGTATCGATTTTGAAAGCGGGGGCATCTATCATCAGTTGTCCCTCGAGATTTATGATATCAGGGATCGAGGCTGGGAAAATAAGAATTATGAAGTGATAGACTGCGAGGACGATACGTTACGGTTTTACTGTACAGACATTGAAGTGCTTTCTTTTAGGGAAGCTCAAAAATAGCAGTTCTTTCAAAAAGGACGAAGACAAAGCAGCATTCAAATCGATTTTTAAAGGAGAACATGTATGAAAAACGAACCGATCATCAGCTTGAGTCATGTGACCAAACGGATTGGCCGGAACACGATTATCGACGATCTGACATTTGACGTACCGCAAGGCGAAATTTTCGGCTTTCTTGGTCCAAATGGTGCCGGTAAAACCACCACCATCCGCATGATTGTCGGGCTGATGTCCATCACCAAGGGCCAGATCCTGATTAAGGGGAAAAATATCAAAACTGAATTCGAGCAGGCCATCCGCCACGTTGGCACCATCGTGGAAAGTCCGGAAATGTACAAGTATCTGAGCGGCTACCACAACCTGGTTCATTACGCCCGGATGGTGCCGGGGGTTACGAAGGAACGGATTGATGAAGTGGTGTCGCTGGTCAAGCTGGAGGAGCGTATCCATGACAAAGTCAAAAAGTATTCGCTCGGGATGCGCCAGCGGCTGGGAATCGCCCAGGCACTGCTGCACCGGCCGTCCCTGCTGATTCTTGATGAACCGACGAACGGACTTGATCCGGCGGGGATTCGCGAGCTCCGCGATTATTTGCGGCATTTGACCCGTACGGAAGGAATCACGGTGATTGTCTCCAGCCATTTGTTGTCGGAGATGGAGCTCATGTGCGACCGGGTCGCCATCCTCCAGCGGGGCAAGCTGGCCGATGTGATGCCGGTTCAGGATTTCACCCAGGGGAATGAGCAGGCTCAAACGTATCTCATCCAAGCTCAGCCGCCTGAACAGGCAGTGGCGGCGATGAGGGACATGGAGGGGATCAAGGAGGTCAAGCTCGCTCAAGGCGGGAATGTGGAGGTCACCACCGAGCGGGAATGCATCCCGGATATTCTAGAGGGGCTAATGAAGAACCAGATTCGCATCTATGGTGTCCAGATGGTCAGCCAGTCTCTGGAGGATCGTTTCTTAGAAATAACGGGGGGTGGACCAATTGGTTAATCTAGTACTCAATGAAAATATGAAGATTTACCGGCGGGTGCGAACATGGATCCTCGTCGGGCTTATGGCGGCTTTTGTGCTGTTTGTCAACTTTATTGAATGGCATTCCGATGGAAAACAGGCAAAAGGTGAAGGCTGGCGGTCAGAACTGAAGCAGGAGAACCGGCAATACAGGGAGATTCTGAAGCAGCCCAAGCTGGGGGAAGAGGACCGGGCCTTCTATCAGGAGCAGATGGCTCTCAACCACTATCACTTGGATCACGATATCCGCTCAACGGACGGCACGATGTGGGATGGCGTGAACGGTTCGGCTAGTTTGATGATTGTGATTACTATTTTCGTTATTATCATTGTGAGTGACAGTGTAGCGGGGGAATTTTCGTCAGGGACGATTAAGCTGCTGCTTATCAGGCCGGCCAGCCGGGTCAAGATTCTTGTCTCCAAGTATATCTCGTTTCTGCTGTTTGGTTTGCTGTTGTTGATTACGCTGTTTGTTATATCTATTGTAGTGAATGGAATCTTATATGGTTTTGGATATATGGATTTGCCGCTGGTCAGTATGACTGCGGACGGGCAAATTGTTGAAAGGAATATGGTTATCAATTTGTGGAAAACGTATATGCTAAACGGTATTTCCACGATTATGTATGTAACTATGGCTTTTATGATTTCGTCGGCGTTTCGAAGCAGCGCGATGGCGATCGGATTTTCGATTGGCGCTTTGTTTGCGGGCAATATTGTTTTGGAGGCACTGCAGCGGTTTGTTTGGAGCAAGTATTTGTTGTTCGCCAACACGGATCTCACCCAGTATCTGGATGGGCATCCTTTCCAGGAGGGAATGACTTTGTCGTTTTCTATTACGGTGCTGGTTTTCTATTTCCTTGTGTTCAATCTGATTTCCTGGCTCCTTTTTACCCGCAGGGATGTGGCAGCATAATTGATCAAGGCGGCCTAAATAATCATAGGGGGGTTCTTCCTTGGTTATTTAGGCCTCTTTTTATTTTTGTTTTTCAATTTGTGTGATTTCTTTAATGAAGGCTGTTCTACTGTCGGATAGCTCTCGCTGACTGTCGGATAAGTTTGAGTAACTGTCGTATATGCACCCGTAACAGTCGGAAAACGGATTCCAACTGTCGGAAGCCGGTGCTACTGTCGGATAACGCTCGCTAACTGTCGGAAGCCGGTGCTACTGTCGGATAACGCTCGCTAACTGTCGGATACCCCTCCCTAACTGTCCACTCGCACAGTCGGCATCCATTACCTGCTAAACAAGCACCTCAAAAAAATATCTAATAAATGGATCAAGTGGTATAATATAGATATTCAAACCAAGGAGGTTTAAAATGAACAAATCTTCTTATCATCCATACGAGGACGAAAACCTTCATCAAACAGTCAATATACCCGAAACCAATTCTTTAGATGAAAGGGCTCCATTTAATGACGCAATCAAGCACAGTGATATGGTCCAAGGGATTCCGTCCCCTAAACGAATAGAGCAATTACCAAAATGGTATCAGAATCCCAGAAGAATGTTTGCAGCCGTCTCCGCCCTTATCATCATCTCGCTTTTGATCTATCAAGTTATCCAATTCGTGATCGCCATTAGATCAGGGCAATAGATCCATTCCATTCTCAGCGAATCAACCGCCTCCGCTTATTCTTAGCTCCTGTTTTGTTCAAAAACAGCACGGTAAAAAACTGTCTTGCCAGGAGATAGGCAAATGCCCCAATGGGGATGGCGAACAAATCAAGCCATAGGCCATCTGGATATTGGTCCGGGTGGTTGAACCATGATCGAGACTCAATAGCCCCAAACAGCAGGGAGGGCGCCAAAAAGAACAGCCATGGGTTTCGAAGCCACTTCACGTTCCATTGCTGGTTGACCGCTTCGTAAATGGCTTCGGCCGCCACAGCCAGAAACACGACAATGAAGAATCCCCCTACAATACTTTCCATTGGCAGCGTATTCGGAAATTCCGGATGATAAAATTCCATCGTCCCATACGAGACCAGACATAAAAATGCGGTGACAAAGAAGACGCTCCAGACAAACCGGACAATCTTCAACCAAGGGAACATGGCCCGCTTCAATTCGTGATTGATGCTTGTCTCATTCCCGAAGGATTGGATCACCAGATCGACTGCCTCCGCTTCCGAATATCCTTGACCCATCAAGTCGTTCCTATGTTCCATTAGATGGGCATATAACTCCTCATGCATGTCCTCCCGTTCCTCCCGAGGCAAGTCAGCCAGGACCTGCCGCAAGTATCGCTCCAATTCATTCATGTTAATCCCCCTAACGTTCGATCAATTAACCGATTGATTTGCTTCCAGTTCTGCAGTTTTTCCGAAAGCACCTGATGGCCCGTGTCCGTAATAGAATAGTATTTCCTTCGTGTTCCATCGGGCTGCTGGCTCCAATAAGATGTCACGCACCCTTTACTCTCTAAGCGTTTTAAAGCCGGATAGAGGGTGCCCTCATTCATGTGGTAGGCATCTTCACTTAATACCCGTAGCCTTTTGGTCATTTCATATCCATAACTATCACTCTCAACTAACAAAGACAGCAATAAGATCTCAATGCTCCCTTTCAGCAATTCCCTATCCATAAAAATCTCCTCCAAATCTTGCTAATAACATTGTATAACAATGTACATAGTTATACAATGTTATTAGGAAAATAAATACAATTCATAGGGGGATGCTGCAATGGATGGAGTCATTTGGCTGATCATTCTGCTCTTGCTGACGTTGATTAATGGTGGAGCCATACAGTTACATATAAAGAAGAAACTGCATTTTTTCTGGTCAGGGATCATCATCGGGATTCTTGGGCCCCTTTTAGCCTTTTCCTTAGGAGCTGTCTTCGTGAAACTGGGGAGCACCGGTGAGGGAGGGGCGATTGCAGCTGCCTTTATCGGGATGATCATTGTGGGGAATGGGATTATTTACATCATCGCCGGGATGGTTATAAAATTAGTGAGCTGGATTCGAGGATAAGGCTGGGACGAAGTTTTCCTATTTGGCGGCTGTTTTATCCGCCAAAGCCGAACAACGCCATAAGAATAGGCTGTATGGCCATTCCAATAATCAGGATGATGACAACCAAGAAGGCCGTATATTTAAGCAAACCTTTTTCCTTCTTTTTCATTCCCAAGATCCCCATATAAATGCTGGCGATCATAAAGCCAAAGGATGAAAAGAAGAACCATTTAATAACTATTTTTTCGTAAGAAGCTGGTTCAGCAGGGTCGTCAGCGATATAATAACTGGAAATAAATAATAGTACCCCTGCCAGACTGAGAATGGTTGACCAAATACTTCTTTTTGAAGCCATGAAGCCTCCTGCTCCTTTCGAAAAAAATTTTCTTTGTCTCTTTATTTCGTCTTTCTTTTCGATTATTCCTTCTTTAACCATCCTATCCTTTAGATAGATTACAGTTCGCCGTGCTTTTGGAAAAATCAAAAAAAGACTATGATAGAATAGTAAAATTTTCCGTTAGGAGGAATTCAGGATGAAAATGGAACATGTGGGAATTATGGTCAATGACATGGACGAGTCTTTGACGTTCTATCAAAACGTCCTCGGTTTGGAATTAAGAAATAGACAATGGTTAAATGACACGGTCGAGCTAGCCTTTTTATTTTTTCCAGAGCAGCCAAGTGTCGAGGTGGAACTCGTCAAAGGCGGTCCGGTTGAAAAAGAAGGAATCGTGAACCACTTGGCCTTTACGGTTGAAAACATTGAAACGGAACTCGCACGCTTGAAAGAAGCAGGCGTCAAATTGGTAGATGAAGCACCTCGGAGCATTCTAAATGATACTGTGAAAATCGCCTTTTTCCAAGGACCGAATGGCGAGAAGCTGGAATTGGTAGAAAGATAAGGGAAAGTAGTTCGCCTTAGGGTTCCTTGTTGATTTCCGTGTAGGTATGAGAATGGAATAGGGGGAGAATTTCCGTCTATTGTAGATAAAGGGGACTTATGAAGCTGATATAAGCGGAGAAATTCCGCTTAACGTCTCTAAATAATCCAAAATTCATTGATTTTGATACAATAAGCGGAAAAAACTCTCTTATTTTTAGGGAAATACCCATATTTCTCAATATAAACGGAAAAATTCCGCTTATTTTTCATGCACAGAAAATCAACGTTCAGTTAGAGCAGACCTTTTTGAAAAAGTCCTCAAAAAGATTTTTTCTTGTCTACAAAAGTGATTCCTTTCATGATCTTTCTAATACCCTTTGGAAAAAAATAAGCACACGGAACGGCACAGATAAATGCCTCGCTCCACATTCTTAACCACGTTGCCATAAACATGTCAGTAAAGCCGATATTGATGGAAACTAAAACAAAAGAAATGAAAAAGGAAATCCCCAAACCCATTAAACTCGTAAAGATTATATGCTCATATTCTTTATTTATTTTCAATGCAATCATTCTTTCAGCCATCATTCCATTATATCTGGTTTCTTTATTTGATTCGTCCACTCAGACATAAACCGGATAATGACACACAATTCCTCTTCCGTAAATTTATTGAATAACTCTTCATAACGCTGGATTACTTTTTGATGCATTTTCTATGCTCACAGGCTCGTTTTTCGCTAGATTGTGTTAAATAGTAATAGACCGTCTTTAGGAGCGGTCAGATAGGGATTTATAATTCCTGAAAAATTCGGCATAGTCGTTGATATTCGGCTATGCCGTTTTTTCGTTTATTTTGGTAAATCGATAGCGCCAATGCAGTTATAAAAAATTTGAATCCGCTGGGTTCTGCGGCCATCTACCTTTTCAGCCTTAAATACTATAATTTTATCAATGAACTCTCGGATAATCTCTGCATCCAATTCTGTAATTTCTGTGTACTTTTTTACTAGTGCCAAAAAGCGGTCGGTATTGAGGGACTGTTCATTTGCTGTATCAATGGTATGCTTTAATTTGATTATCCTTTCTTCCAGGACCTTCTGCTCGGCTTCATATTCAGCCGACATCTTGTAAAAACGCTCTTCGGGAATTTTGCCCATCACATTGTCCTCATATAGTTTCCGAATGATTTTGTCTATGTCAGCAATACGAGTCTGTGCTTGTTCGTACTCCTTTTGACTTTGGCGGAGTTCTTTGGCAAGTTCCTTTTCTGAATTATTCATAACTATACGAATGAATTCCTGTTCATGGTCTTTGGCAAAGGAGGTTACACGTCTTAAGTCTTCTAAAAGAAGCTGTTCCACTACAACATTGCGTATCTGATGTGAACTACACATACCCTTTTTCTTGCGGTAAGTCGCACAAACGAAGTATTCCTTATCGTGTGTCCATCCCTTGCCTCTAACCTGATACAGCTTTGCTCCACAGTCGGCACAAAACATCATGCCAGAAAGCATTCCCATTTCACCTAATCGTGATGGTCTTCGCTTGCCATCTCTAATTTTCTGCACTGTTTCCCAAGTACCCTCATCAATAATTGCTTCATGGGTATTTTTGAAAACCAGCCAATCTTCTGGATTGTTCAATATCTTGACTTTGCTCTTATATGACTTTTTAGAAGTCTTGAAATTTACCGTGTGACCTAAATATTCCATTTTAGCCAGAATATCTGATACGGTACGAGCCGACCAAGCATATGGGTTTTCAGGTGGTCTTGCTGGAGTGTTAATACCCATTTTGCGAAGATGCACCGTAGGTGTATCAATGCATCGCTTTTCAAGTTGCTTTGCTATCTGCGTGGGTCCAAAGCCAGCCATGCACAGTCGGAAAATATCTCTGACCACTTCGGCGGCTTTCTCATCTATAATCCAGTGCAACTTATCTTCAGGGTCTTTAATATAACCGTAAGGCGGATTGGTGCAGAGTGGCTTACCGGACTGTCCCTTGGATTTGAACACAGCACGGATTTTCTTGCTAGTATCCTTAGCGTACCATTCATTAATAATGTTAAGAAACGGTGTAAAGTCACTGTCTGCTTGGTTTGCACTATCAATACCGTTGTTAATAGCAATGAATCGTACATCTGCTTCAGGAAACATAATCTCGGTATAATATCCTACTTTAAGGTAATCCCTGCCGAATCGTGACATATCCTTGATGATAATCGTTCCGATTCTACCGGACTCTACATCAGCAATCATGCGGTTAAAGTCTGGTCTATCAAAAGTTGTACCGCTGACCCCATCATCCACATAAAATTCGATGTTGCGAAAACCGTTGTCCTCAGCATATTTTTTTAGAATTGCCTTCTGGTTCACTATGCTGTTGCTGTCTCCTGCAAGCTCATCATCACGTGAGAGCCTGCAGTACAGAGCAGTAATTTTTGCTTCTTCAAATGCTAATGTTGATTTACGTATAGTGCTAAATGTTGACTGTCTATTCATTTTTATCCTCCATTTCCGACAGTCTTCAAGCGGTTTAGCACTATGTATATTACCGTACTACCTTGAAGAAGTCGAGTTGATTTCCGTGGGTTTATATGAACTATCAGATAACTTTGAAAGGTTTTTTGCGTTGACTGTAATCAGTCGTTTCAGCTTGGAATATGCACTTTCCTTTGCTGAATCACTTACTCGTGATTCCACCACATAGACCGTACCTCCGATATCGGATTTGGTTGTGCGGCTGTTACTTTGATTTTCCATATCGTGACCTCCTGTCCGATGTTTTGATGGAACTGGCACTGAGCCGAATTGATGACTCAGTGCCTAATCCATTATTTAAGCTTTTATTTGTAATATTTTCAGAGCATCCGGTTGAATCAACTTCCCATCCAATCTCTCGTAAGCAGAAAATCCGATTTGCCCCTGCAATGCATATAACTCACTTAATTTTTTTATCGTTATTGGTTGACGTTCAATCAGCCAGTAGTATGATAAATCTCCAAATACAATGCTTTTTGCTCCTGCTGATACTGTAGGCATATATGGAGAGGTAACTACAGGTTTTCCGAAGATGGTGTTATCCGAAGAATTCCACAGATAACTACCGCTTGTATCTTTAAGGGTTCTAAGAAGCATGGCTGTATTATCATGCATGATAAACACAGCGTTATTTCGGTATTCATCTTTTAATGAAAAATACAGAGAGATGATCTCATCAAAAGAGATGGTACTATTGTCTGCTGTAGTTACATCTGCGTCTGCCGTAAGGATACCTGTTGGCTGAGTTGTGCCATTTCCATTAAGCAATGCATTTTCCTCAGCCTTGCCAAAACGCTTCGCAAAATCACCCATCAGATATTTTTCAAGATTAAAGTTCATATCGGTGACGAATGAGCGGTTTAGCTTGACAAGAGATGCCAGCTTGTATGATTTCACCAGAAACTGTGTAAATGTATCAGCACTTTCGGGGATTGGATCTCCGTCTTCAACCCAATCTGCTGTACCCGTTGAGGATACCGCTTGAATTTTACCTTCTGCAGAAGATAGATTGATAACAGTAGCAAATCTGCGGAATATATTCTCCTTTGCCAAAGCAGTGTTAAAGCCTTCTCGGAACTCGTCTGGTGCGACATAGGCTCCTGCATTATCAAAGCCCTCGCTTAGATTTTGATTATTTTCTTCTTTTCCTTTCATAACATTCCAAAACGCTCTATTATAAGTTGTTGATGTTGCCATAATCCTTTACCTCCTAAATTAAAATGGATTGTGGGGTATATACCCCGTTTGAAACCGCGTTTTTTTACGCGTTGCCCCACGCCCGTTATCCAGATGAAAAGGTGTGGAGATTTGACCTCCCCTAGGGGCAGGTATCAACACATGGAGTTGTATCCAGTGTTTTAGTGTTTTTAAGCTTTGTAGCAAGATGTAGCAGGTAAAAACTAAACTCTCTATACGAGAGTGATTTTTTATATAACCTGTTTTTCTTGCTACAAGCTGCTACACTGTGTTTAAATAAGAAGAAATTCTTCTTCAGTCAGCTTATATCCGATAAGCATTGTGGTCATTCCACCACCAGAACGTGGTCGTTTCCGTTCTACACGGGCAATAGCTGTTAATGCTTGTTTAAAGTTTCTTGCATTCTCCGAATAACATCCATTGGCACTACACCACCGCTGATACCGGGCATACACTTCGGATGTCCGCACCTCACTGTTAGGACTTTCCTCCAAGGCATCCTCGAAAAATAATGCTATTTTATCGCTGTCACGTTTATAAGCCTCCGTTGCTGTCTTAACAGAATCAGGTAAAGTCAAGCCTTCCTTCTTTAACAACTGATAGCCTTCAATTAGCCAGTTGAGGATAGCACTCTGATTCTTCGGTTTGGCGAATTCACGTTTTAGGTTTTTATCCTGCTCGCTTTCATCGAAGTGTCGTTCAAAAGGAATAATCACCACTCTGCCACTAGAAAACAGCGTCATATCCGTAATAACGGGCAGATAATTGGTGTTGATATACAGCTTAAACTTTGGCGAAAAGTCAAAAGAATTCTCATGTAGAAACCTTGCGTTAATGGTGTCACCACCCGTCATGCTTTTTACCTGTGCAGCATTTAAGACAAGTCCTCTGCTAGGTTCGGAGATATTCACAAAGCGTACTCCTGCAAGCCGGGCAATATCTTCACTTGGACTTGAACTGTTATTGTTCTTTTTCAGACTGATAGTCTCTGGCCTTGCGGTACAGCCATAACTGCCTAATACCTTAAGAATGCTCTCACATAGCGTACCTTTACCATTTCGAGTTGTAGCACCATAGAGAACAAACAGGCATTCATACCGAGTGTCTCCGCTGATACTGTAGCCAAAGGCCTTTTGGAGGAATTTTGCCTTTTCCTCATCTCCGCTCATAATCTCATGAATAAATCTATTCCATCGCTCGCTTTTTGCTTCTGGGTCATATTTAACGCCAGATATCTTTGTAAGTCTGTCCTCGCTGTTGTGGGGATGAAAATCCATGGATGTTAAAAACAAGGTTCCATTGGCACAGTTGAGTACCTGCGGGTCTTGGTCAAATTCAGCCATTGATATGGGATATACGCTCTGTGCATCCTTAAGCACCGTTTCTCGGTATCTTCTTGACTGCCACTTTCGGCAATAGTCAATGTATGCCTTTCTTTGATGTTCATCCTGAATAGTCAAAGCATAGGTTAGCAGTTGATTAGCCAATGATTTACACATTTCCATTACTTTGAGATTACCGACATCAGGAATCCAAATGCCATTCTCATAGCAAAACCACATTTTCCTTTCAGGAACATATCGGGCAAAAGACTTATAATAATCAGCAAACAACCTGCTTGCCCCAATATCCGTCCAAGGGTAGCGATCGTTACTCTCAGGCTTAAAGCCAGCAAGGGAACATTCACCAAAATCTTCTGTAGCTGATGAATGTATACCACCCGGTTTGTATATCTCAGTAGCATTTGCGATTGCTTTTTCTATGGTTATCATTCCATAAGTACTGCCGGACTGTGGTCTATTCCATTTATCTCGCATTAGGCCGCTCTGCCGGAAAAGTCTGTCTATCTGTCCAATATCCCTGCCACACCAAAATGCCAGCATACCGCAAAGTGCCAAATCAGCTTCACTTACAGAAGCATAGCCTGACGTATCTCCTTGCCATAATGCTTTGAATTTTTCTCCATTTGCTGATTTTAATGCCTTCTCAATAACAGACTTGTCAGATAGATAGGATCGGCTTTCTGTATCCAGTAGTTGCTTCACAGGGGTAGGACGCAACATATACTTGTCTAGTATCATCTGTAGTTCATTCGATTTCTCCGATATATCACCATCTACAAATACATTGCCTGTTACGGTAACAAAACGATTTGTTGCTCCAGCCACATAGACCTCAACTCCCAGCTTTCTGTTGTTGATATAGTATTTTGTTTTGTCAAAGTCATAGCCTGTGGCCTTAAAGAAAATATGCAACCCTTTCCCAGATGGACTGTGTTCCATATAGCAACCACTAAAAGCGTCTACAACACTTTGGGAAATAGGCTTAAGCTTACCGCTGCTATCAAAGCAATCATCTAAGTCGATAACACATATGTCATTACCCACCAAAAATCCGATACCGTCATAATCACTTATAGCAGCTACCGCCGAACTAAAATCTTTAAATGTACCACGTTGATTTGGTTTTGCCCTTTTTCCTGTTATCGGGTTATAGGGAACTTTGGTCTTTTTACCACTTCGCTCTTCATATTTCCAACAGCAAAACTGAGGATTATCTTTAAGCATCTGCGGCAAGTTATCATATTGTGTTTTCAGTTATTTCACCTCCTTGCCTTTTATAAATGACCCGAAACGCTACTGTTCCAGAGGGTTTGCCTTGTTTGACACAACCTCGTTATCTTTCAAGGAATACGCTCGGAATTATCGTCATGGCATATTCTGCTTGAAATATCTCTTGCATTTCGGGGTATTCAGTTGTCAAGGAGCAGTGAGAGAAAACTATGCTTTCTTTTGTAGTGCATAAGAAAGGCAAATCCAAAGAGTATTATTTAAGGTAATTTCCTCTCGTCATCCACAAGACACAAGCCTGCAGTTTGAGTACCGGAACAAATATTTCTGTGAATTGCTTTCCTCTGCTAATAGCCGAAATTATTAACCCCTTAGCTAAATACCTCATTAAATTTCTAACTTGGAAGCTAATGGGGATTATTTTTCCTCTCACCTTATAGCCTTGGTAGAACACATTAGTTGAGGATTTTCTAAAAATATTTTTCTTCCTCATCTATAAGCGAAGAATTCTATTGATTCGAACCCCTAAAATAAAAAAAACAGCCTGTCTATTTTCTAGAAAAGACGGCTGTAATGCTTATGCTTTTTCTCAAATCTGAGCGAAAGTGGTATTAAGTTTAAGAAGGCTGAATGCTGTAGTTTTGGATTTTTCAATTAGACTTTTCGACTTTTTTGTCTAAAAGTATGGGATTGTAATGATTGAATAAATTAATGAAATATAAAACCTAAAATAAAATTGTAAAGTCAAAGTCGACTTAAAATTAAAATGATTTGACCAATATGAATCACATAACAAGATATATAAATATCGCATGTTATTAAGATAAATTATTGAGAAATTGCGATTTTATTGTTATAATATACGAATAGTATATAATTATGGAGGGAGAAGCTGTGGCGATTTCGTACAATAGATTATGGAAATTGTTAATTGATAAAAAGATGAGCAAATCAGATTTACGCAAAGATGCAAAAATATCACCAAATACAATGACAAAGCTGGGTCGTGATGAAGTAGTTAGTCTTGGTATTCTTAGTCGAATATGTGATGTCCTCGATTGTGATTTTGGAGATATAGTAGAACACATTAAGGAAAATGAAAATATATAGTAAGGAGTACTATAATTATGAGAAAAGAAGCAAGCACAGACTTATGGGTTTATGATTTATTAAAAGAAGCAAATCTTGATTACTTTACTCCACAAGGAAGCGATATTAAAGAAATACATAGAGCCTTAAAAACTGCATCAAAATCAGGAACTAATAATGTTGGTTTTCCAGAATATACAGGTGTAGTAAAAGACTTTTTAATCGTTATCGAGGATAAAGCAGATTTGTCATTTCACGTAGCAAGAGACGAACAAAATCTACTTAAAGAGGATACCTCAAGTAATGTTAATTACGCAGTTAATGGAGCTTTATTTTATGGCAAACATCTCATAAAAAATACTACATATAAAAAAGTTATCGCCATTGGAGTTTCAGGAAATGAAAAAAGGCATCGTATCACGCCAATTTTTATAGATGAACGCTTAAATTATAAAGAACTACCGGAAATAGAAACATTTATATCTTTCAAAGAAGAAAATATTGATGAGTACTATATTAAGGAAATATTAAAAGAGGCCACTGACCAAGAGAAGGAAACTACTGAAATTCTAAAAGACGCAGCTACTCTTCACGAAGATTTGCGTAATTATGGTAGTATTCAAGATAAGGATAAACCTTTGATTGTGTCGGGCATTTTACTTGCCCTTCGAGAAATGGAATACAAAAACTTTGATATAAACAACTTAAATGGTGATAACATCGTAACCGATGGAGCGAAGATATATAAAGCTATAGAAGATAACCTAGCTCGTGCTAATGTATCTCCACAAGTAAAAAAAGATAAATTATTGAGACAGTTTTCTGTTATCAAGGATACAGCAAAAATCAATCAGATAAACCCTACACTTGGAAAAACTCCAGTGAAACATTATACTGAGTTTCTCTATAAAAGTATCTATCAAAGCATTAGATACCATCGTTCTTCAGAGGATTACTTAGGAAGATTTTACGGAGAGTTTATGAGTTATTCAGGTGGAGATGGACAAAGTTTAGGAATTGTACTCACACCAAAACATATAACAGAATTGTTTTGTGAATTGCTAGATTTAAAGCCAACAGACAATGTCTTGGATCCTTGCTGTGGAACAGCCGGATTTTTAATAGCAGCCATGAGCCATATGTTGAAACAAACAGATGATGATTTTCAGAAGTTAAATATTAGAAAAAATCAACTTCATGGCATTGAAGACCAAAGCTATATGTTTACTATAGCTACAACAAATATGATTCTCCGAGGGGATGGGAAAAGTAACCTAGAGAACGAAGATTTTTTGAAGCAAAACCCTGCTAAGCTACAGAAAAAAGGCTGTACTGTAGGAATGATGAATCCGCCATATTCACAAGGGTCAAAACAAAATCCTGACCTTTACGAGATTGCATTCACAGAGCATTTATTAGATTCTATTGTCGAAGATGGTAGGGTTGCAGTTATTGTGCCACAAAGTGCTGTTACGGGCAAAACCAAAGAGGAAAGAAATATTAAACGAAATATATTAAAAAAACATACTCTAGAAGGAGTAATCACTCTGAATAAAAACACTTTCTACGGCGTAGGTACGAATCCTTGTATTGTCGTATTTACTGCGGGAAGGCCTCATCACAAAGATAAAATATGCAAGTTTATCAATTTTGAAAATGATGGATATGAAGTATCCAAACATATAGGATTAGTGGAAACAGCAAGCGCAAAGGATAAAAAGCAACATCTGCTTGATGTATGGTTTGATAGAATTGAGCCAGAAACGAAATTCTGCGTAAAAACAACCATTGAGCCTGATGATGAATGGCTACACTCTTTTTATTATTTTAATGATGAAATTCCATCTGAAGAGGACTTTAGAAATACAATTGCCGATTATATTACATTTGAGGTTAATATGATTACTCATGGCAGAGGATATCTATTCAGCCTAGGAGATGATAATTATAAATATTATACAGAACAAAAACCAGATATCCCAAGAGTTGCAGAAGAACTGGCAGGTGAAAGTGATGAATAGACTTGAACTTGACAGTGTGGAATGGAAAGAGTTTTTTATAGGTGGCGAAGAAGGACTTTTTAATATTCGTTCAACTAATAGTGGAATTGACAAAAACAAACTTCTTGAGACTAATGGAGACATCCCATATGTCACTAGGAGTAACCTTAATAATGGGATTGATATTTTTGTCGGTGAAAAACAGAACACTGGATTTAGCATTGACAGAGGAAATGTAATAACAATTGGTTTAGATACTCAAACCGTCTTCTATCAGCCAAAGAATTTTTTTACTGGACAAAATATTCAAATTGTAGAAAATAAACTTTTGAACAAAGAAATTGCTTTATTTTTAGTACCATTATTAAAAATTCAAATGAGAAAGTTTAGCTGGGGTAGCACTGGAGCAACTCTAACTAGACTAAATAGAACTAAAATTTTACTCCCAGTTGATTCTAATGGCAACCCCAACTGGAGATTTATGGAGGATTATATTAAGCGAAAACAGAAAGAACAGGCTCAAAAAATTGTTAATTATTATAAACAGAGAATGATTGAATATTGTTTTGAACTGCTTGATTTTGAAAATGTAGAGTGGAAAGAGTTTAAATTTGAAAAAATATTCAAGAAGATACAGCGAGGAAAAAGGCTTACTAAAAGCAATCAAATCGAGGGCAATACACCCTATATATCATCAACAGCAATGAATAACGGAGTAGATAACTTTATAAATAATGAGGATAATGTGCGCAAATTTAAAAACTGCTTAACTGTTGCAAATAGTGGAAGCGTTGGAGCTTGTTTTTATCATCATTATGAATTTGTGGCAAGTGACCATGTAACAAGCTTAAAGTTAAAAGATGAAAATAATGCAGACAAGTATATTTATCTTTTTATTTCTTCAATTATAAAAAGATTAGAAGAAAAATATTCTTTTAATCGTGAAATTAATGATAAAAGAATTAGACAGGAAAAAATAATATTACCAGTAGATAAAAATGGAAATCCTCATTGGCAATATATGAGGATGGTTATGAAGAAAATTGAGTCCGAAAAAATCTCAAAAGTCGTTGAACACCTAATAAATACATATATTAATTAGATATCTCTTAAAAGCAATCAAAATATTTGAAAACAACCATTTAAGTATAATGATTACTTTCTCGACCAGTAAACAACAAACAGATGGCTCAGATTATTAAGGAAGTATTGGCAGAGTGATTTAATTTAGGGGGATGAAAGGTTGAGGTTAGAAGCATTTTTAATTAAACATTATCGGTCGATAGAAAGAGTGGCTCTTAAAATTCCTCCAAATAAGCCTCTTGTTCTATTCGGACCGAATAACGCAGGAAAATCTAATATATTATCAGCTATAAATAGATTACTTGGTGAAAGATATCCAACTTATATCGAGATGTTGGAAAGTGATTATTTTAAACGTAATCAAAATGAATATCCTACCGCACATATTACCGCTAAATTCACTGAGCCTTTATATTATGATAATAGAGGAAATGGATATGACGTTATAGCTGTAAGTTATGGCTATAATGGACAGGCTAATAATAATCTTTTGCACGATGGCAGTGGAAATAAAATATATCCCACAAACGAACAACGTTCTGCCTGTCAGTCCTACTTGATTGATGCTGAAAGAAATATCCAGAGTGCTTTTAATTATAGTAGTAGCTACTCTCTGTTAAGCAAGTTTTCAAAGAAGATACATGAAGCCTTAAGTACAGAGCATAAAGATGAATTATCACAAGCCTTTAATCAAATTACAGCATCCTTTGAACAGACTGATGAATTCTCTGGTTTTTTTAATCGATTTTCTGAAGCTCTAAAGGGAGCGGTAAAAGGGTTTGTTCATTCATTGGCTGTGGATTTTTCAGCCTATGATCCAAACAATTATGCAAAGTCACTTCGGATCTATGCAAAAGAGGGAGATAATATTCGTGGATTTGAAGAATTCGGCACTGGTGAACAGCAAGTCTTATTAATGGCTTTTGTTAAAGCATATATGGAAGTATTCACTGGTGAAAACTTTGTGTTGATTATTGAAGAACCAGAAGCCCATCTTCATCCCTTAGCTCAAAGATGGTTAAAGGAATATGTTGTGGATATGTGTTCATGTGGTATTCAAGTAATCATTTCAACACATTCCGCAGAATTCATAGATGCAGAATACTTAGACGGACTTGTTCGAGTACATAAAGAGGGTGGAGTTACTAAAGCAATACAACTATCCGCTCAGCAACTTTGCGATTTTTGTATAGGGTCAGGTGTTCCAGAGAATTGTGTGTCACCAGAAAATATAGTTGATTTTTACTCGACAAAACTATTTTCAGACCAGTTAAAAGGAATGTTTGCCGAAACAATCATTTTAGTGGAGGGAGCTACTGAATATTTTGCTCTGCCAGTGTATTTGAAACGTAGTGGGTATTCTTTAGCTGAACATGGAACCGAAATTGTTAATTGTCGCGGTAAGGATGCAATCCCCTTGTACTGGAGGTTATTTAAAGCATACGGTTATAATTGTTATGCTATATTTGATTGTGACAGGAATGCATCAAAGACTAGGGATGTGTTTAATGGCATCTTTTGCGAAGAAGAATGGGATACAGAAACTGAAAATTGTATTGTTAGAGCCGATTATGCATACTTCGGTAAAGACTTTGAATCCTATTTGCGTACAGCAATAGAGGATTATACTTCAATGGAACAAACTATTTCTGAAAAATATCATATTTCTTCAAAGCCAGGAAAAGCTAAAGCTATTGCACAACATATAGAGGAAATTCCTCATTTTATTAAGGATATTGCAGATAAACTATTAATTATAGAACTATTGGGACAAAATTAGCTGAATGTTAAAAAGACCACACAGGAGTATAAAAACTCTTATGTGGTCTTTTTTGCCCCGCTTGAAGCTGTTCATTTAAGTTTTTCTTCAATCCCTAAGTGAACGCTTCTTTTGATTTTCCTTTTTTTTCTCCGCAAGAATAAGGCCTTTTTCGATTAATTGATTAACAGCTTTGGTCACAGCTGGTTTTGAGATCTTTAGCTGGGAAGAAAGAAAAGCATTATTGGCCTCAGGTGAATGCTCTTTTATAAGGGCAATCATGTGGAGCTGCGTTAGTGTCAATTCATGAATCGGATCTCCTGCTGCAGGGATGGACTTGCGTTTATTCATTTTTTTGTCTCTTTGGGCAATAAATTCCTCGATCGCCTGTAAAGCCAATTGCCTTTGTTTTACTTCCATTAGTCTGCACCTCCTTTTTTGTTAACTGGTTAACAAAAAAGAAGTCAACCGAAAAAGCCCCAAACTCGCAATTGCCATATGGCGAATTCAGGGCCTTAACCTATTTATAGCGTGATTAGCAACAGAGTAAGCCTCAGGCTTTATTGCTGCTGGAGCGGGAGTCGTTTTGGAAATACTATGGTTGCTCTGCTTGGACGTTCACTTGGAAATAAACGCCGAATTTATCCTTTACCTGCCCATATAAGGGGCTCCAAGGCGTCCCTTGAAGGGGCATGATGACTTGACCGCCGTCTTCCAAAGCGGCGAAGATTTCTCTCGCTCTAGACTCTTCTTTAGGATGGATCGCCATCTGGATCGTATTGCCTGGCTGATAAGGCATGCCCTCGTATGTATCGCTGAACATGAGATCGTCTTCTCCTACTTTCAAGTGTGCATGCATAACGCGATTCTTCATGTCGTCCGTCAATGGATGATTCGGATCCGCTGGCATATCTCCAAAGGTCATGATCCCCATCACTTTGCCGCCAAGCGCTTTCTCGTAAAAATGGACAGCCTCTTTCGCATTACCGTTAAAAATCAAATACGGGTTCAAACTAATTGACATCATTCCACAGCTCCTTTCATTCCCATTTTTTCAATGCTTACCACAAACTATTATTACCATATTTATACTTTATAACACAGAACACATGTTCGTCAATAGAAATTTCATTAAATAATAGAAGTTTTTCTATTATTTAGAGCTATAAAAGCGGTTTATGGGAGGAACTGTGAACCAATTTGTGAGCTATAAGATAAATGATAAAAAAGAACGGAAATGAAAACACGGAGTTCCACCCAGGATATTTAAAGTAACCTAGCCATAGGAATATAGGTTCTGCTATAAATGCTGTCAAGCCCGCAAAGAGTACCCCTTTCATGAGGGGACTTATCTGAGGTTTAATTTGTAAAAAGAACATAATGGTAACGGGCATAAGGGCAAAATCCCATGCAAGATAGTCTGGGATTAACGGGATTAATTTATTATAGTATCTCCAAAGGCCCAAAGTCACCCCGACATAATCCAGCCAGGAAGAGATAAGCATGGACCACAGCCCGCCTAACATTAAACGGGTCGAACTCTCTTTATCTCTGAAAATAAACCATACGATCCACGGAACCACTGTTAAAAGCAAGGTGGTCATCCACCCAAAAGTGAACAGAATATCCTTAAGCCAAATTCCGCTTAATCTAGAATGAGTAGCATCAAGTGTTCTATACTGTTCATTGATTAATTCTTGTATATGATCAGAAGGACTTATCATAGGCAGGGACTCCTTTTTTCTTATCATTCCCTTTTCCTTCTTATTTATCTCGTTACATGAACCAGCCATGTCCTGTATTTTCAAAATAGCAGCCGGTTCGTTTATGTGGAGGATATCCAAAATTTTTTGCCGATTGCTTAACTTTCTTTAGCCGGTTTAAGCTTATTCGTTAAATAGCCCAACCCAATGACCAGAACGGTGGTGACAGTAGGGATCAATAAATGGAAATCGTGTGGCAGTAGATACTCGAATTTTGGTTCACCGGCCATCATTTCACCGGCAGTCCATGCTAATATTCCAGCACCAGCATATGAGATGATCTGGTACTTTTCCATTGCTTTTAAAAGTAATTGGCTGCAAAAAACGACGAGAGGAATACTGACGATCACGCCGATCATGATACCGGCGATATTTCCTTCAACTGCCCCTGCGATAGCTAGTACATTATCAAGGGACATGATGGCATCAGCGATGATAATGGTCTTCACAGCGGAGAAGAAGCTGGAACCGCCTTCTCGATGATTGTCTTCCTCCTCGCCGATTAGGAGTTTGATGGCAATATACACGAGAAGTAGACCGCCTGCAAACGTGACGAAAGGAAGGCGCAGGAGGTAAACAATGGCGATGGCAAAGAGCAGCCGTAAAATTATTGCTCCAAATGTTCCCCAAAAGATCGCCTTTTTTTGCTGCTTCTTTGGAACATTGCGTGATGCCATGGCGATGACAACGGCGTTATCCCCGCTTAAGACGATATTGATTAAAATGACCTCCAAAAGAACGGCAAAGGACAAACCAAAGATCTCCAAACTTTTCACCTCTTGGATAAGCTAACGATGTCATTATATTAATTTGAGGGATTAAAAAGACCGGATTTGTGCTATTCTGCAGTTATTTGTTCATTTTCTAGTGCTGCTTTGAACTTAAAAAACAGTACAAGTATCTAATTCATATATGCACCAAAAAGCACAACTAGCATCTGTGAGCTGGTTGTGCCTAGATAGTTATTAACTTGCACCCAGCTTGATCCCAAGAGGGGGAGCCGGTGCTTAATTCTTCGAAAGGATCGATGGCTGTTAGGCCGGTCTATCCTCATCAAAGCTTGATCCGAATTTCTCAATGATATCTGCCCGTTTTTTCTTAATTCGGTTTAAATAGAAGGCCCCTATGATCACCCAAGTGATAATCACATATGGTGCAAGATTATATGGAAAGGCAGGAGCTGGATAAATACTTGTATATAGCGGAAGAGCTAATAAAGCGATCCCGATAATAGGGAATAATAAATGTTTCGTTTTTGAAAACTCTGACGGATACTCCCGCTTATAAAAGATTGGCAAGGAAATGGTAACCATCGAATAAACAATGATTAATCCAATGGACATCATACCGCCTAGTAAATTCCAAACGCCCCATCCGCCTAGCCAAATTCCAACCGCGCCTCCTAAAATCATGGAAAGGACAAAGTCAAAAACAATGGCGTTAACCGGAACACCATTATGATTGGTGTGGCCGACAAAACGAGGCAGAATTCCCGCACGACCCAAAGAGAATATATTACGAACAATGGAGGTTTGTCCGGCAACGGCATTCGCAAATACACTATTCAAGGCTGTTAAGCTGATAAGCCAGGCAAAATTGTTCCCCCATACGTTACGTGCAATGGTATCGAATGGAGAAGCATTATTTGCTAAGGCTTCCGCGTCATTGTTAAAGCCGATATCTGCAACATATGCGCCAAGGACATATAGCAACCCAATCATAATGACGGAGATGGTAATGGCTCTTGGGATAGTTTTGTTGGCATTCATCGTTTCCTCGCCTAAGTTGGCGGCAGCTTCAAACCCGGTAAATGATAAGATTCCAAATACCATCCCCAATCCGATCGAGGAAAATCCATTTGATGCATTTGAAACTATAAATGGTTCAACACTGTTATTACCCGTAAAAATAACGGAAGCACAAAGAAGCAGAATAACAATCAGTTCTAAAACCAGGAAGATCAAAGTCGTATTGGTTGAATGGTTTACCCCAAAATAGGAAAGGCCGCTGATGATTAACCCTATTATGACAAAGAATACTGCCCATGAAATATGAACACCGAATTGGCGGCTTAAAAACTCTGAAAGCATGACACCGAATCCGGCGTAGGTAATCGGAGAGATCATCGCATAGGCAAATAATAGTATCCATCCGGCCATAAATCCTGTTTTTGGACCAACCCCTTTAGAGGTAAAGGAAAAGGCAAAGCTAGCGCCATTCACCTTTTTTGAAAACTGAATAACACTATTAGAAATAAAAAGAATCGCAATCATTGAGATAACAAATGATAAAGGGAATGCTTTTCCAGCAGAACTTGCAGCCGGCACCATATTAAAGAAAATACTAACGGCAGGTCCCATAAAGGCAGCGGACAAGGCCAATGCTCCAAACAAAGAAACACTATTTTTTTTCAATTGAGTTGATGGGGCTTGTTTCTTCATAATTATCCTCCTAAAAGTTGATCGTCACTTTTATCTGTATAAACCATGAAGTCTTACATGATGCCGGAAAAATCGTTTTGTAAGATCGAACAGAAAAATTACCATGCGCCAAAATGCATACAAGCTTCGGCAGCCCATTTGCTGGCTATTACAATGTGGTCCTCGATGCTCCTGGAAGCGTCGGCAGCTGAGCTTAGAAATCCAGAAATAAAGGCATCGCCAGCTCCCAGCGGATCGACTACTTCAGAAGCAGTTAATAAGGATGGACGGCTTACTATTTTTCCATGGCTATAAGCCATACAACCCTTTGAACCACGTGTAACAATCACGTTTTGGGGACCAAAATTGGAGATTTCCCTCATGATTGTCTGGATTCTTTCATCTGAAAGGGAAGATCCGCCGGAAACAAACACATAATCTAAATATGGAAATAACTCTCGCCAATAATCCTCGCTGTGCTGTTCATATTGACCACTAATATCACATGATAGAGGTATGTTTAATGGATAGAGCAATGGTGCAAGTTCAATAGCCCGGCCAGTTAAGGACAAATGAATGATGGATGCCTTATTTCGCAAAAATTCCTTTGTTTCACTGCTGATCGTAATCGAGTTGCTGACGCCATAGTCTTCCCGTTTAATGACATACTCACCATCTACCACTTCGATTTCAGTTACCCCTGTAGGGCCTTCCATTTTAGTTACATAATTGGTTTCGATGCCAAAGTTTTGGAGTGAAGAAAGAATCAGTTCTCCTCTCCTGTCGTTTCCGACTGTACCGATGTAGGCTGCGGGGAAATGGTGCTTTTTTAGGTTAACGGTCACATTTACCACGTTTCCCCCAACACATTCTTGGTTGACCGGTGATAAGTAATGATCGATGCAATTATCTCCTATACCAATAATCATCCATGAACCCTCCTTATCTAAAAGAAAACACAAAATGAGAGCGCTCTCATTTTTATATGATTCAATATCAAACAGGTAAAAAATTATCGTATAGTAGAATTACGAATAATAAGTTCATTTTTTAATCTCTGATGGGATAACTTCGTTGTTGGATTGGAAAGCTGTTCTAATAGTTGCTGTGCTGCGTGTTCACCCATCTCCACCACAGGCTGTTTGATGGTTGTAATGGATGGATTTACCAATGTCATCCAAGGCTCGTCATCATAGGAAATCAACCCTAGATTCTTACCCAGTTCTATTTGTAAATCATTGGCTGCCAACAAGACTGCTGTGCAGAGGACAGAATCTGTGCTTATCACGACATCAGGCTGTGTTTTTGCCAAACATTCTTTGACCTCTAACACTGTTTTTTCTAATTGATGAGAGGTTGTAATGTGTTCTGTTAATGGAAGCATCAAATGATTACAAGCATCCCGAATGCCGGACCATCTTTCATTAACTGTTGATAAGTGCGGCAAATTCATGAGAAGTGCAATATCCTTGTATCCTTGCTTGTATAAATGTTCTACAGCGCGGAAAGAAGATTCATAGTTATCTGAACTGACCCAGCTGTATTGATCACTATCAGGGACACGATCCACTGAGATAACGGGAATCGGGCACTGGGTGAGCTGCTTTAATCCATTAGAAGGTGCAATGATAATGCCTTCCACTTGTTCTGATAATAATTCCTTTAAGATGTTCTGTTCAATCGCTTCATCTTCCCCGCTGATACCGAGACTGAGGGAGAATCCATTTTGGTGGCAAACGGATTGAATTCCTCGGTACAACTTGGCAAAGTAGAGATTTTCAATATCGGGAATAATGATCCCTATTTTGAAGCTTCGGCTACTGGCGAGTCCTTTAGCAAGCTTATTGGGGAAATATCCAAGTTCCTCTGCTGCCTCTAAAACTTTGGTGCGTGATTTCGAACGTTCCCCTGCGTAACCACCTAATATTCTGGCAGCTGTGGCCCTTGAAACCCCTGCATGCTTGGCAACTTCTTCCACCGTAACCTTCAAATTAACTTCCTCCTTTCTAGGTAAATTAGAGAGCGCTCTCAAAATCGCTTTATAGTTTGAATGTTACCAGTGGTTCCATCGCATGTCAAACTATTTGTTAAAAATTCTGACAAAGAAATGATTGTTGAGTGTATTTCAGTGGTTCACTCATTTACTTTTATCAAAAAGACTGCTATAGTAGTCTTACTAATTATAACCAGTGGTAATTATCGGCGAGGATAAGTATGATAAATGAAACAAAATGTAAAAATCTGAAGGGGGATGAAAAAACATGGGGCAAAGTTTTTTCAAGGATCCTAATTCACAGGTTCCACTGTATATTCAATTAAAAGAAGTGATGATGGAGGAATTGAACCAATTATCTCCTTTGTCACCTATTCCTTCAGAGAGGGAGCTATGCGAAAAATATGAGGTCTCTAGACCAACTGTCAGAAGGGCTTTGGAGGAACTGCAGCAGGAGGGTCAGTTGGTCCGTCTCCCGGGAAAAGGTACGTTTGTTGCCGAAAAAGAGAAAAAATATACCGATCACGCCCTCCAGTGGGCAATTGGATTCCATGAAGATGCCAGCATGCAGCATAAGAATCCCAAAACCAAAGTTTTGCAACAGGTGGTTGGTACGGCTTCCCCCCAGGCAGCAGAAGCTCTGGGGATACCTGAGGGTTCGGATGTGTTTATTTTGGAAAGGCTGAGGTTTGTCGATAATGAACCGATCTGTCTGGTTACCTCTGTTATCCCGTTGGAGATTTGTCCAGGTTTGATCAAGGCAAATTTTACTGATCAATCCCTATATGATTATCTGAGACCCTATGGGATTGTGCTTTACAAGGCAAAACGCTCCATTGAGGTCATCCACGCAACCGCTGCAGAGGCCGCCTACTTGGAAATTGAAAAGGATAGTCCTGTTGCTTTGTTCCAAAGCCGGGGATTCACGGAGAATGGGCATGCATTTGAATATGTCCGTTCGAGATACCCTGCTTATAAGGCACGATTTGAAAGTGAAGTCTATGTGCCAAATACAGAAAATTAAATTACCAATGGTATGCCTAGCTGCCCTTTGACAGCTGGGTTTTTTGTATGTCATTTTCGCCTTGTGAGGGATAAGTGTTGGGGTGTTTTACAAATTTTTAGACAAATGGGTTGCAAAAATAATTGCAGGGTGTTACATTATTACCACAGGTAACATACCAGAGGTAATGACTGCTGCTACCTAATTCATTTACTTAACAGGAGGCGTTTTGAGTGTTTAATTTTGATGTGGAAAGATTTCTGAAAATCCAAAATGGTGCTGTGTCTTTAAAGAATGATATGAATAAGGTCATTGATTCTCTATTTGAAAAGGGAATTAGCAGTTTGTTCTTTATTGGAACAGGGGGAGCCGCGATCTTAATGAAGCCTGCCGAATTCATCATGAAGAACCATTCAACACTGCCGACGTTTGCTGAGATTTCTTCTGAATTCATGTTAACGAGCCATAAGTTTTTTGATGAAAAATCTTTAGTGGTCTTGCCATCCTTATCTGGAACAACAGAAGAAACGGTGAAAGCAGCTGAGTTTGTGAAACAAAAAGGGGCAACGACCATTAGTTTGGTAGGCTATGCGGACACTCCATTGGCAAAGGCAACAGACTATTCATTCGTCAACTATGCTGCAGATGACACATCCTGTGAATCTTTTTATCTTCAATCCTATTTAATCGCTTTCCGGCTTATGCATTTACGTAATGAATTTCCTCAATATGAAAAAGTAGTTTCTGAACTAGTGAAAGTTCCTGAAGCACTGCTTGGTGTGAAAGAAGCTGTTGAAAACAGAGCGGAAGACTTTGCTGCTAAAATAAAGGATATTCCGTATCATATCCTTGTGGGCTCAGGAAACTCTTGGGCTGAAACTTACTACTATGGCATGTGTATCCTTGAAGAAATGCAGTGGATTAAAACAAGGCCGGTTCATGCGTCTGACTTTTTTCATGGAACTTTGGAATTGGTGGAAAAAGGCGTCAGTGTCCTGTTGTTTAAAGGGGAAGACGAAACCCGTCCATTAACAGACCGTGTCCAAAACTTTGCTGAAGTCTATACAGATCAATTGGAAATCTTTGATACGAAAGACTACGAACTTCCTGGGATTTCTGAGGAAGTAAGAAGCTACCTTTCACCAGTCGTTCTTGCCACCCTTTTAGAGCGTGTAAGCTGCCATCTTGAAAAAGAAAGAAACCACCCGCTTACGACAAGAAGATACTACAGAAGAGTTAAATATTAATTCGTAGTAAAAACCGTGGGGACCAGTAAGGTTTCCGCGGTTTTTCATAAAAAATAGAACGGGAGAGGATTCCAATGGGTAAAAAGATTGCCGTCTTAACTAGCGGCGGTGATTCACCAGGCATGAATGCGGCCATTCGGGCAGTGGTAAGGAAAGGGATTTATGAAGGTATGGAAGTATATGGCGTCAACCGTGGGTTTTTAGGATTGGTGGAGGGCGACATGAAAAAGTATGAACTGGGCGATGTCGGTGATTTTCTTCAGCGAGGGGGGACCCTTTTATACTCTGCCCGTTTTCCGGAATTTTCAATGGAAGAGTATCAGTTAAAAGCCATTTTTCAACTAGAAAGATTCGGGATTGAGGCTTTAATCGTCATAGGAGGGAATGGTTCCTATCGTGGTGTGGAAGCATTGACCAAAAGGGGTTTTCCAGCTATCGGGCTTCCCGGTACCATTGATAATGATATTCCTGGAACGGACTTTACGATTGGTTTTGATACAGCCATCAATACGATTGTCAATTGTATTGACCGTCTGCGGGATACGGCTACCTCTCATGAGCGGACTTTTATTGTGGAAGTCATGGGGAGGAATGCAGGGGATGTGGCCATCTGGACAGGATTGGCTGGAGGAGCGGAAGCGATAATGATCCCGGAAGAGCCGTATGATATCAAAGATATTGCGGACCAATTAAACAAAGGCAGGATGCGCGGCAAAAAACATAGCATCATCATTGTGGCGGAAGGCGCGGGCTCAGCCTATGAGGTATCGGAAAAATTAAATGAGCTGGATGATTTTCATTCGCGTGTATCGGTGCTGGGGCATATTCAGCGTGGCGGCAGGCCCACTGCTCAGGACCGGATTTTGGCCAGCAGATTAGGGGCCAGGGCTGTTGAATTAATACTTCAAGGAAAACACGGGCTTGCAGTAGGGATTAAAGATAATAAAATTACAGAAAATGTGATTTCTGAGATATTAAAACAGCCGCGGCAGCTTGATAACTCCATGGTGGAACTTGTCAAGCAGCTATCTATTTAATCCTCTTGGGATTGGCCTTTGGGCAACCATCCGCAACAAAAAAAGAGTATGACTACCATCAATGTTTAGAGGTAGTCGTACTCTCTTTATTTTACTTCTAGTTGCTTTAATCGTTTCATATTAAAAAAGGCATAATCAAGCTCTATTAAGAAGTTCCCAATCAAAATTCCGATAGTTTTTTGCGTGTGATAGGACTTCGTCGCTTAAAGGATATCGTCTTCCAGCCACTTCTGATATATATAAGGAAGAAGTAGCGTTGCCAAAGGCCATGCACTGATTAATTTCCCATCCTTTTGTAAACCCATAAAGAAAGCCTGCATTAAAAACGTCTCCAGCTCCAACGGTATCAAAAACTTCTGTTGGCAAAGCAGGTACCCAAAAGCCTTCCCCTTTATGCAAGGCATAACTGCCTCTTCCGCCGCATTTTATGATTACTAGTTCCGGGCCGTAATCTGCAAGTGATTGGGCGGCTTCCTCAATGGTTGATTTTCCTGATATCACAAAGGCTTCATCTGAATTAGGAAGAAAGATGGTCGTCGCAGCTAATATTTTCTGGAGGCCAATCTTTGTCGGCTCCTGCCAGTTATTAGGATCCCACCCTGTATCGAGTAAGGTTAGTTTCCCTTGTGATCGGGCTTTTTGAAAGATGGAAAGCACGCCATCCATGGTAAAGGAAGGAAGGCAGAATAATCCGACAAGGCATAGAATTCCACAAGAAGATAAATTGGGCCAGAAGCGTTCGATTAAATGTTCATTATAGTCGCGCAAACAAGAGAAGTCCGAAATAAAGGCCCGCTCGCCATCATCCCGAACCACTCCAACCGTGATTCCTGTTGTCTTGCCCTTAGAAATTTCAACAGAGGAAAGCTCTGCGCCAACTGAATCTAGGCTCCTAAGAATGAGGCTTCCAAATGAATCCTCACCGACATTCCCGATGACAACAGGCGGTATGCCTAGATATCCCAAAGCCAGGGATAGGTAACCTGCCTGTCCAGAAGCAACGACGGTGTAATCTCTTCCTGCTTTTTCTTGTCCCCATTCAGGGAGAGTATTAATCCCCCTGATAATGAGATCGATATTTAAATTTCCGGTTACCGCAATTTTTAGATCCTTTCCTGAAGGCAGCTTCGACATTCGGATACCCCCTAGATTTATTCTCCAATAACGTGAATCATTAACTCCCGGTATAAAGGTCCATCAAGCTCTACAAAGTAAATCGTTTGGCGTCCACCAGTGACCATTTTCCCTTCATGCATCGGAAAAACAGTCTGCATACCTAGCAGAGCCCCTCTTAAGTGTGATGGGGCATTGACGGCCATTTGCCCGTCAGAGTGAAGAAAGCGGGCATGCCGGTAATTCAGGCCCGCTGGTACAAGGCGGAAGAGCATTTCCGTTATATCATCTTCTAAATCGGGAAGCCCCTCATTTACCGTAATGGCAGTGGTTGTATGCATCGTGGTGATATAGACAACGCCTGAAGTGATGCCCGAGGATTCTGCCGTTTTCTTTACAAGTTCGGTGATATTAATCATTTCAGTGTCCTTCTTTGTTTGAATGCCTACTGTTTTAAGTACGGATTTCATAAGCTTTGTCCCTCCAATTTTAATAATCGGGCCGCATTATCATGGAAAATCTTCTTTTCAAGGCTTTCTCTGAACCCCATTTCCTTGATAGCACCAACGACACGTTTAGGATCCACCCGCGGGTAGCTAGAGCCAAAGACGACTTGTTGGTGAAGACTGCGGTCAAAGGTTTCCAACCCGATCACCTTTTCGACTACGTGGCGGAAAGATTCCGGTGGGGTGCCGCTAAACAATATGGAGGTGTCTAGATAGACATTTTGATGTTTTAGAGCGAGCATTAATGATTCTGCCACCCATGGCCACCCGAACTGAGCAATAATCATTCGCACATTTGGGAAGCGATGAATAATCCGTTCTAAATGAATGGGCTGGGCTAACTCAGCACGCCCAATAGGTGACCAACTCATCCCGCAGTGCAGCAGGACCGGAATATCCAATTCTTCACATACTTGGAATATTGGATATACATATTCGTCATGATGCAAACTAAATCCTTGCAGGGAGGGATCTAATTTTAGCCCGCGTAAGCCATAGCTTTTTATAGCCTTTTCAAGATCTTTAGGTGCATTTGGTTGAAGGGGGTCAACGGATGCAAAGCCTATGAACCTATCACTTTTTTCTACCAATTCAACAATTTGTTCATTTGAAACAATTTTACAGCCATGAGTGGTTGTGCAGTCGATGGGAAGCAATACTGCTTGATCAATACCTGCTTCATCTAATTGATATAGGAAGGTATCTAGCGGCTGGGGTTTAACGTAAAAACCAAAAACATCTCTTACAGCACGAGTCAAATTTGGGTCTCCATCATACAAATCAGCTACTTGAACGGGATGGGTGTGAATATCAATCATTTACTGTCGCTCCTTTAGCGGAACCAGTCCGCGTGATTTTTGTCATTTAAGAGGTTTCAGAATAGATAGAAGGTATCATGCCGGATTGCCAATAGACAGAAGACAATTGGTAGAATCATAATCTGATAATCCAATCATCAGGTGCGATCAATGGAAAGCTTTATTAATGGATTTGCTAATAGGAATGCTTGATGGTGAAAAGATGATTTACGGTTTCCGAAATTACCTCCCTTTTTATTATAATTTTCAGAAAATTATTGACGGAAGTGAATCCTTCTCGTTATAATCTGTTATAACAAGTTATATCATTTGAAAGGAGGAGTAGTCAATCCATTTTTTGAAAATTCTTTAAACTATAAAAGGAGTGATCTTTTTGGGAAAACTTTCAATCTCCCAGTTTGCAGGAATGAATATTCACTATCGAATGTATTCTTTTGATTATTTTTTGGATTCCATGGTGCGCTTCGATATTCAAAACGTTGAACTGTATGGCGGTTCCCCTCATTTATACTCGGAGACGGCCACTTTAAACCAGGTCCAGTCTATTCGTCAGGCAATTGAAACAAGCGATCTAAAGCTAGTTTGCTATACTCCGGAACAAATTACGTATCCGTTTAATATTGCGGCAGCCGATAACAACCTGCGAAAAATGAGCCTAAATTACTTCATGCGAAATATTGAGATTACGGCAGAACTAGGGACGACATTGATGCTAGTAAATTCAGGATGGGGGGATTACGGGAAACCAATGGAAGAGGCTTGGAACTATTCACGTGAAGCACTGGGGGTATTGGCTGAAAAAGCAGGTGAACTGGGAGTGACCCTTCTATTAGAGCCGCTGCAGCCTTTTGAAACAAATCTTATTACTAATTTAGACCTTCTAAAACGAATGCTAACGGAAGTCGATTCCTCCCATATGACAGGGATGATCGATACTGTTGCCATGGCAGTGGCAGGCGATACCATTACTGACTACTTTAAAACCTTCGGGAGAATTGAACATATCCATTTCATTGATGGCAGCCCATCAGGCCATCAAGCATGGGGATTAGGGACATTACCTCTAGAATCCTATCTTAGTGAATTGAAGGAAAACGGCTATTCCTATTATCTAACAGTAGAGCTTGCTGATCCGGCCTATTTGCCTGATCCTGATTCAGCCTTCCTGCAAGCCATGAATGCCATCAAAGCGAAATTGTAAATGCAGCTTGATTAGATTCATAATCCAAAAAAATTATTTGCCCAGTTTAGGATCCACAATTTATAAGAGATTTTTAAAAGTATGAGTCTCAAAAAAATAAAATCTAATTATAGTTTCTGGGAGGTTATGAATTTGAAAAGAACCATAATAAAATCATTGTATGTTCCATTTTTACTTACAGTTGTGCTGGCCTTATTTGTGGCAGGCTGCTCGAGCCAATCGTCCACAAAAAAAGATGATGTCATCACGCTTAACCTAGTGGATTACTATGCTGGATGGCAGGCTGACTTACTCACAACATCCATCAATCAGTTTATGGAATCCCATCAAAACATTAAGATTATTCAAAATAGTGTACCATATTCTTCCTTCATGCCGAAATTAGAACAACAAATTGCCACTAAATCGCTGCCGGATATTCTGTTAATGGATAATACAGATGTCCCCAAATTGGCTGCTACAGGAGCACTTGAACCCCTAAGTAATCTAGGGGATGTCCCAAAAAATGATTATATGGAAGCTGCGTTGTCCACTGGCATGTATAAAGACAAAATCTACGCCCTTCCAAGCGGAATCAATACCCTGTCCCTTATCTATAACAAAAAGATTTTTCAAGAAGCAGGAATGGAGCCTCCTGCGACATGGGACGATGTCATTGCAGCGGCGAAAAAGCTTAATAGCGATAAAATGCATGGGATCATTTTCTCCGCCATCAATAATGAGGAAGGTTCGTGGCAATTTCTGCCGATCTTATGGTCGAATGGAGGGGACTTTTCTAGCATTGATTCCCCGCAATCCGTTGAAGCACTTGAATTTTGGGTCAGCCTCGTGAAGGAAGGGGTAGCACCTAAACAAGTCTTAAACTGGTCACAAGATGACACAGTACAGCAATTTATCGATGGAAAAGCAGCGATGATGATTGGGGGATCATGGGAAACACCTGCATTAAACCAAGCAGAAGGCTTAGAGTACGGCCAAGTTCCTATGCCAACCAAAGAGCCAGGCATCAAGGTAATTGGTCCGCTTGGCGGGGAGGCTTGGGCTATCCCGTCCAGCTCTGATGAAAAAATGAAAGCTGCATGGACTTTTGTAAATTGGATTCAAGGCAAGGATCAGCAAATCAAATTAAATGTGGATATGGGCCAATTATCCGGATTAACTTCAGCGACAGAGCAAATTGTGCAAGAGGTATCGTATCTTCAAATCTATTCCGATTTGGTGAAAAATGGGCGCGCCCGTTCAAGTTACGGCCCAAATTATCCTCAGCTTTCGAAAGCACTATGGACAGCAATCCAATCTGCCATGACTGGAATGCAGACTCCACAACAGGCACTCCAAGAAGCCAAGAAGTCAATTGATCAAATTAAATAGGTTTATGGATGCGGGGGCCAATTTGCAAAGCATATTTGCCCCTGCCTATGAATAAAGGCGAAAGAAGGGATACCAATGGCTCAATTGAGGAAACAATATAGCACGGCTCAGATCAGGAACCCGCTGAGCATACCTAGTGCGGAGGCGAGAAGACGTAAGCAAAAAATGACTAGAATGTTGTTTCTTCTGCCTGCTGTTTGTTACATGGCATTTGTTTATGTTCTGCCGATTGCTTACAACTTATTAATCAGTTTTCAAAATTACTCCTTAACCACAATGGCAAATGGGAATGCAGAATTTATTGGTTTAGATAACTATATCAAAATTTTGGGTAATCCGCTGATGATCAATACCATTAAAAATACAGCCTTATTTGTTTTCTTTTCCATTCTTGTTCAATTTTCTGCAGGGTTTGCTTTAGCTCTTTATTTCAACCGTCGTTTTCCACTTAGCCGTTTCCTTCGAATGATTCTTCTTCTGCCGTGGCTGCTGCCGCTCGTAGTCGCTGCGACAGCTTTTCGCTGGATTTTAAGCCAGACAAATGGGGTTCTGAATGAAATTTTGCTGTCTCTTCACTTGATTGGAGAGCCAATGGGCTGGCTTGTCACACCTGGACTTGCCCTGTTCTCGATCATTTTGGTCAATATTTGGGCCGGGATTCCCTTTAATTTTGTTTTATTATATAGTGGCTTGCAGGATATTCCCAAGGATTATTATGAAGCGGCGAAAATCGATGGGGCCTCACGGATTCAAACATTCTTGAAGATTACCCTGCCATCCCTTCGTCATACCATTGCTGTTGTGTTGATGCTCGGTTTCATTTACACCATGCAAGTGTTTGACCTGGTGTTAGGATTGACTGGCGGCGGCCCGGCAAATTCATCTCAAATCTTGTCAACCCTTTCCTATTCTTTTTCCTTCATGGATTCAAACTATGGACAAGGGGCTGCAGTAGGGAATCTAATGCTGTTTGTGATGATGCTTTTCTCACTGATCTATCTGAGATATGGAACGAAAGAAGATTATTAGGGAGTGATTGAAATTGAGACGGATTCAACCATTTTGGTTTACCGCCGGCGGCATTGTTTTGATGGTGATCATGGTATTCCCGTTATATTGGACATTGAAATCGGCACTGGAAACAAATGAACAAATATTTGCAACGCCTCCTGCTTTCTTCCCGGAGAGTCCGACATTGGAGGCATTTAAAGAGGCATTAGCAGTACAAGGGCCGAATATTCTTACAAGTATCATTATAGCGTGTGGAACCGTCATTTTGTCTATTATTATATCGGCACCGGCAGGTTACGCACTGGCAAAATTTAAATTTCGGTTTACCCGCCCTCTATTATTTGGTGTTTTAATGACCCAAATGGTTCCAAGTGTCATTTTGGCAAATGCCTTATTCGTCATTTTCCATAAGATAAACCTTACAAACAATTACTTTGGAATTATCCTTGCTGACTGTTCCTTATCCATTCCATTTAATATTCTCGTCTTACGCACCTTTATGGCGAAGATCCCAACAGAAATTATGGAGGCGGCGGCAGTAGACGGTGCAAGTGATTGGAAAATCTTTTTTAGAATCATTATTCCGGTTTCCAAATCAGCTCTTATTACAGTTGGGCTTTTTTCGTTTCTTTTTGCCTGGGGGGATTTCTTGTTCGCACTTACCATTATGACAGATAGTGCTATACAACCTGTGACGGTGTCCATTTATACATTTATGGGAGTCTATACATCTGAGTGGAACAATGTTATGGCAACAGCTGTACTTGCCTCTATTCCTGCTTCTATTTTACTTATGTTCGCACAACGGTATATTGCCGCGGGCATGACAAACGGGGCAGTGAAAGGGTAAGCAATAGATGTGAATATTTCCTAACGTGATATAATAATTCTAATAAATGGGAAGTAAATTGGATTTTGAGGGGAAATTAAATGATAAATGCAAACTCTAGTACACCGCTTTATCAGCAATTGGCAAATTTACTTAGGGATCAAATTCATAAGGGTGACTTAAAGATAGGGGACCGTATACCTTCGGAGGCTGAGTTAGGGAAAATGTACGGAATTAGTAGAATAACCATTCGCCAGGCTCTTGCAGAGTTGGAAAAGGAAGGACTGCTGGAGAAAATCCCTGGTAAAGGAACTTTTATTAAAAATAATAGAAAAATTCAGGGGTTAACTCGTTTAACAGGGTTTAATGAAGTAACGGCAGCTGCGGGATTAAAGGCCGGATATAGAATCATAGAGATTGACTCCATGGCTTTTTCAGAAGAGGCTAAGACCGTTTTTAATACGGATGAACCATCATTTTTTATGGTTAAACGGGTTCTTCTCGCCTCTGGAAGTCCTGTAGGAATGCATACATCTTATCTGCCATCTTGGTTGATTCATCAGGATCCAGACTCCTTTACAAGCGAGATACTTTCACATTCTTCTCTTCATGCGACGATTGAAAAAACGGGTGTCAGATTATATCGGGCGGAAGAAATTGTGGAACCAGCTTTGGCTGGAGAAGAGGAGATTGAACATTTGGGTCTTAAAATGGGTGATCTTGTCTTGCAAGTTAAACGCACTATTTTTGACTTTAATAATCAATCGCTGCTGTATGAAATAGACATTTATCGTCCAGATTCCTATACGTACCGTATCGAAAGTTACCGATAGTTTCAGCAGCCTAATCCGCAGGTTCATATTTCCCTCGTTTTTTACCTGGTCTCCCGTGGATTCCCATGTCAATTTCCATTTGAAAGGGAAATTTGGTTTGCCTATTACCGCTGGTAAAATGCATGAAAGTTCAGACGATATGTATATAACGTATTTAAAACCTTGATTAGAATCTCTCAAGGTTTCTTTTTTTGGATGCGGATAGTTTGGATCGTCCTGAAAAAGAATAAGAATGGATTGTTTCTAATAGGTGATAGGATGAAAACAAAAAAACGATATTATATTCCGGTGATTTGGAAATTCTGGATTTGTCATGCATTTGCTTTTTTATGGTTTCTTTTTTCGGTATATCTTTCTCTTCCATGGATCAAGGATTTAGAACAGATGGTTGGAATCGTGGCATCGATTTTCATCATTGCTGCGATTGCCTATATTCCGGGATATTTAAACGCTTTCATGGTCATGAGCCTGTTTTTCGATAAACAGCCTGAACTGAAGGTGCAAAACCCAACGGATCCTGTTTCCATTTTGATATCCTGCAAAAATGAAGAAAACGGGATTGGCGATACGATTCAGTATATTGCCCAGCAGGACTATCAAGGCGAACTAAAAATTATTGTGATCGATAATGCATCGACTGATCAAACCGCCCTTCAAGCAGTGGAAGCAGGGAAGGAGTATCAGGTCGATTTAACGGTGATTTATGAAGAAAGACCGGGTAAAAATTTTGCGCTTAACCGAGCGTTAGCGATGGTGGATACCCCCTATGTGATTACGCTTGATGCGGATACCATTTTAACAAAATCAGCAGTCCGGTATCTGGTATCCAGATTATTATCGGCTCCGAAGGATATTTGTGCGGTGGCAGGCTCGGTCCTTGTCAGGAATAGCCGGAAAAATTTTTGGACAAAGATTCAGGAGTGGGATTATTTTTTAGGGATTGCTTCGATTAAGAGGCTTCAAGGATTTTATCAAGGAACATTGGTCGCCCAAGGAGCATTTAGCCTGTATAAACGGGAAGCGCTTGAACAACTCGGAGGCTGGGATGATGCGATTGGGGAGGATATTGTGCTGACCTGGCAAATGCTGCAAATGAATTGCAAAGTCTATTTCGAGCCGCTTGCGGTTGCTTTTACCGATGTTCCGGAAACGTTTGTTCATCTGGCAAGACAGCGAAGCAGGTGGGCAAGGGGCATGATTGAGGCGTTTAAACGAGTCAAGCCTTGGCATCAGCCTGCTGTTTTCATTAAGTATCTCACGGGGACGAATCTGGTTTTCCCTTATCTTGATTTTGTCTATACCTTTGTTTGGATTCCGGGCCTGATTATGGCTTTTTTTGGCTATTATTATATCGTGGGACCGATGATTTTCTTTGTTTTGCCGTTAGCTTTATTGACGAATTATGCGATGTACTATTTCCAACGCAGAGTTTTTCGAAGGTTAGGGTTAAGGATTCGAAAAAATATTTTTGGCTTTTTTGCGTATGTGTTGACGTATCAAATGTTTATGTCGCCAATCTCGGTATGGGGCTATGCCCAGGAGTTTTTCCAATTAAAACGAGTTTGGAAATAGTGGTTGAAAAAGATAGTCAGGCTAACGAGCTGGCTATTTTTTATGATGGATTATTTTTATCCGACAATGGCGGCAGTATAAGCGACAGTTGATGGGTGCTATTCGCCAGAAGGAGCAGCTAAGCGCCAGTAGAGAGCTGCTATCCGCCAGAAGGAGCAGTTAAGCGACAGTTGAGGATTGCTATCCGCCAGAAGGCGCAGCATAAGCGCCAGTAGAGAGCTGCTATCCGACAGTTACGGGGGCTTCCGACAGTTGGAGACGGCTATCCGCCAGTGGCAGCACCTTATGCGACAATAGCTCCATCACCAAAAAAGAGCCTGACTAACCCAAGCTCTTTTTTGGTGATGGAGGGGATTTCCCCACTGTTTAGAGCGAGTTTTCTCCCCATTCATTAGCCAAAACCCCATAAACGATATGGTCCACATAATGGTCATATAGCCACTCTGCCTGCCTGATTCTTCCTTCATTCACGAAGCCTAGCCTTTCTGGGATGCTCCTGCTCTTTTGGTTCCCCTCGGCTGCCCGAATTTCCACTTTATTTAAATGGAGGTGATGAAAAGCGTAGTCGGTCAAGGCTTTAGCCACTTTGGTCATAATCCCATTCCCTTGGTACGCTTCTCCAAGCCAATAACCGATATAGGCCGTCTTGTTGGACCAATTGATACTGTTAAAGCTTGCTGCTCCAACGATTTCTCCGTGATAAAGAATAACGGTATTTAAGCTTTTGTTTTCGGCATGCCCTTTTAAACATCCTCGGATAAAATTTTTCGTATCTTCCACATTGTTGGTGACATCAAGCCAAGGCAGCCAGTTTTTTAAATAATTTCTTGATTGATCGGTTAGTTCGAAAACTCTTTCGGCATCCTGTAATTCGATTAATTTTAACGAAACTTCCTCATCGATTTTATGTATGAACATCTGGTAGTCCCCTTCATTATTTTTTCGCCATATATAATCTTACTTCTTGCGGAACCTCGATTTTGCCTCCCTTGCTGTCGATGTATTCGGCAGCATGATCAAGGATGGCTTGCCTCTTTGCGTCGCTCAGCGCGTGAAAGTCCGAGTAGGAATTCATTAATTGGAGATATCGCTTTGTTGTGTATCCATCCTCCCATCGGTAGACTTTGGTGACTGGTTTTTCGAATAAACGATGGGTTCCGATTTCTGATATCCGAAGATGATGCAGGTTTTTAGCTTCCTCCTCTGTTATATAGGTATCCAGTTCGGGTGCATATTTTCGGTAAATGTTCCTGATTTGATTAAGCATTTCGGTTTTGGGCTCGATAATCGAGGCCAAATGCCAAAATACGGCCATGACACCGTTTTTTTTCAGTAAATGATACGCTTTAGGATAGCCGATTTCCGGCTTGATCCAATGGAAGGCAGTAGCTGAGAAAATGACATCATAGGTTTCCGGTTCATCCTTGAAGTCCTCAAAGGACGAACAGACCGCCTGGAAATGGGGATATTCCGCATATTTTTTGGATAAATACGCTACTTGTTTGTCTCCAAGCTCCAGTCCGGTAATGGTATAGTGGTTTTTCACATAATAGTCGGTCGCTTGGCCTGGACCTGAACCGATTTCAAGTATTTTTGCCTCTTTCTTGATCAACGAATACTCGGCTATATCGGTAAACAATTCGGCTGGATAGCCCGGCCGAGCTAGTTCATAATCCGAGATGATCTGATTAAAGACAGCTTTATTCTCCATATTCATACGCCTTCCTTATTGGCTCATTTTAAAATGATAGACGGCCAGCGCAATATATAAGCTAATCCCATATTTCATGACGCATTCGTCCGGCAGAAATTTTTCATTATGCAGCTTATAAGCGCCGCCGGCCTGGTCTTGCACCCCTAAGAAGAGAAAGGCGCCAGGTATATGTTCTAAGTAAAAGGAAAAATCCTCACTGGCCATGCTTGGGTTTTCTAACTGTACAATAGCTTCTTCGCCAAAAAGACTTTCGGCTAACTGGCTGGCATGGTCCACGTGTTCTTTGGTGTTATTCGTGACGGGATACCCAAACTGGTAGTGAATGTCTGGATCTAACCGTAAGGCCGCACCCATTCCTTCTATGATTCTTGTAAAATCTTTCGCTACCCGCTGGCGTGTGTCATCTTTGATCGTCCTGATGGTTCCATTCAAAACGGCCTTTTCGGGGATGATATTAAATCCGCTGCCAGCCGAAAGGGTGCCGATCGTCAGGACGACAGAATCTACGGGATCGGTTTCGCGGCTGATAATTGATTGCAGGCCTGTAATGATATGAGAACCGCCGACGATGGCGTCAATGCCTTGCTGCGGGGCAGCCCCATGGCCGGATTTCCCTTTTAGTGTCACTTCAAATGAATCCATGCTAGCCATTAACGGGCCGCTTTTGAAGCCAATTTGGCCGAGCGGCAGGTCGGGCCAGACATGGAATCCATAGATATAATTCACATCTGGATTTTGTAAGACGCCATCCTGGACCATGTGTTTTCCGCCGGCCAGCATTTCTTCGGCTGGCTGGAAGATGAATTTGATTGTGCCTGCGATTTGGTCTTTTACTTGCGACAGGGCTTTTGCGGCGCCAAGCAGCATGGCGGTGTGAATGTCGTGGCCGCAGGCGTGCATGACGTTTGGGTTCTTGGACGAAAAGGCGGCCCCCGTTTCTTCTTGGATGGGCAAGGCATCCATATCAGCACGGAAGGCGATCACAGGGCCGTTTTTCTGTCCACGAAGGATGCCCACCACACCGGTTTTGGCGATTCCGGTGATGATTTCTAGTCCAAGGCCGCGGAGATATTTTTCAACGACAGAGGAGGTGTGGTGTTCCTCGAATCCGAGTTCCGGGTTTTCGTGAAAGAGTCTTCTTAATTTTACGGCGTCTTCATATACGCTTAGGGTCAGGTTATGAATCATGTCAGGAGTGAAGGGGCTGGTTAACTGCATATTATTAATCCTCCGTTATGAAGTTTTTTTGGGTATGATCCAATTTTATCAAACTTATCTGAAGATTAATAATGATGATGCGATCAAGTTTCCTAAAAAATGATGGGGGCAATAAATAAAAGCGAGGGTGGCCATAAACAAAGGGGGCAGGTCCGAACACTTAATTGGACGGTTCCTTGTTCTGTTTTCGGTCACGAAGAATCAGCAAAACTGTCTTCAAACACAGCCATTGAGGACAAAACCAGCTAAGGAGAGCAGCGAAACTGTCTTCAAACACAG
>NZ_CALPDF010000034.1 GCF_943193175.1 Neobacillus muris | reverse complement strand
TTATATCATATTAACGCGGTGAATTAATAAAGAATAAAGATAAAATAAAAGCTGTCGAAGGTTTTTCGACAGCCTGGCGTGAATACTTCACGCCTTTTTATTCAATAACATTGGAGTTTTAGCCATTCTGCAACCTTTTCTATATCGTTAGAAAAGATGCGGTCCTGATCGATGGAGGGCACTAAATTTCTTCCTGATTCATAAAACTTTCTGGTTTGAGAAGCCATTTTATCAATGCCGCGGTATTCCACAGCCTGCATGGCACAAATAAATTCTATCGCAAGTACTCTTCTTGCATTTTGTATGATTTGATAAGCATGCCTTGCGGCGATTGTTCCCATGCTGACATGGTCCTCCTGATTGGCAGAGGATGGAATAGAATCCACACTTGCCGGATGTGCCAAGGTTTTATTTTCCGAGACAAGTGAAGCAGCTGTATATTGCATAATCATCGCTCCGGATTGCAGCCCAGGCTGTGAACTCAGAAATGGAGGCAAATCATTTAATTGCGGATTGACTAGCCTTTCGATTCGCCGCTCCGATATATTAGCAAGCTCAGCAATAGCGATTTTCATAAAATCCATTGCCAGGGCAATTGGCTGGCCATGGAAATTCCCACCGGAAATTACCTTTTGTCCATGATCAAAAATTAATGGGTTATCTGTTGCGGCATTCATTTCAATTTCTAATTTCTCTTTGACATAGTCAAGCGCCTGCCTCGAGGCACCATGCACTTGAGGGATACAGCGGAGCGAATAGGCATCTTGGACCCTTAGCTCCCCCTGTGCAGTAGTCAGCTGGCTGTCAGCAAGAAACCGGCGGATACGGGCAGCAGTTTCAATCTGCTGCTGATAACCTCGTGCTTCATGAATTTCCTCGGCAAAAGCATCGATGATTCCGTTCAGTCCTTCTATCGTCATGGATGCGATAAGATCACTATCATTCGCAAGCTGTTCTGCCTCCATATAACCAATAACCCCCATAGCTGTCATTGCCTGTGTTCCGTTTATAAGTGCGAGCCCCTCCTTCGCTTCCAGTTTAATTGGGCGTATCCCTGCCTGGCGAAGTGCCGACATTGAATCCATCCGGACCCCTTTGTAAAATGCTTCCCCCTCGCCAATTAAAACGAGGGCAAGATGGGATAACGGAGCCAGATCGCCGCTTGCCCCCAGGGAGCCTTGCTGGGGTATGACAGGAATAATCTCCTTATTAACCAGCTCAAGCAGCCTTTGGATCACTATTGGCCTGATTCCCGAATACCCTTTCAAAAGGGCATTTGCGCGGAGCAAAACCATCGCCTTTGCTGCCATTTCCGGAAATGGGTCTCCTACCCCGCATGCATGAGAACGGATTAAATTTAACTGAAGGTCATGCACGTGGTGTTGGTCGATTAGAACATCACTGAACTTTCCAAATCCTGTATTAATCCCATAAACGACTTTCCGTTCTTTAACAATTCTGTCCACAGCCTCCCTGTTCTTGGCCACTGCCTCTAAGCTGGTGTCAGATGCGGCCGCCTTTTGTTTGCGGCACAAGATTTCTTTTATTTGCTCGATGGTCAAGCCCTTTCCTGTCAAGCTAATCATCGCCCCACTCCTCTGCCACATTATCAAAATAAAGAAAGAGGCCGTCATTCCTAACCGTTTCAGATTGGGAATTCAGCCTCTTTCTCCTTGTTATTATAAATTGTATGGGAATACCTCATATGAATCATCCATTCGAAAAATGATGAATTATCATTATTTTATGTGCGGACAATTCTTTCTGTCAATAAAAGCAACTATTTTATAAAAAACATTGTTTTACTTCAGATTTAACTTTTTTAAGGCATCGGCCAATGCTGTATTAATTGGCTCTTCTTCCTTGTTCTGGTTTTTCAGATACTTCTGTACCGTACGTTTATCCACTTTCCCGGAAGATTCCTTTTTACGGCGTGCTTCAAAAGCAGATAATTTTTCACGATAGCCGCATTTACAAGCGAAAATTTGTCCTTCCCCTTCACCGCGAAGCTCCAGTTTTTTATGGCATTGCGGGCAGCGCGCATTCGTGACCCGGGAAACATTCTTGCGATGGCCGCATTCACGGTCTTGGCACACAAGCATTTTGCCTTTTTTCCCATTTACCTCAAGCATTGGCTTACCACAGTCTGGACAATTTTTGGTAGAAATATTGTCGTGCTTATACTTTTTATTGCTTGCCTTAATTTCAGCAACAATTTCTTTTGTATATTTTTTCATTTCGCTGATGAACACTTCTTTTTTCAACTTTCCATGGGCAATTTGATCAAGCTTTTGTTCCCACTCCGCCGTTAAGGCAGGAGATTTTAGTTCTTCAGGCACTAAATCCAGCAATTGGCGTCCTTTAGAGGTAAGATGAATGTCTTTTCCACGCTTTTCGATTAAGAATGAATTGAAAATCTTGTCAATAATATCAGCCCGGGTTGCAACAGTCCCTAATCCGCCAGTTGATTTCAATGTTTCTGCCAGTTGTTTATTTTTGGTTTCCATATACTTCGCAGGGTTTTCCATTGCCGAAAGCAATGTTGCCTCATTAAAACGAGCAGGCGGTTTGGTTTGGCCGGATGTTTGGACGATTAGTCTCACGTTTAAGGTGTCGCCTTTTTCAATGCGAGGTAAAATCTGTTCTTTTAGGTCGTCTGCTGCATCCTCGTCATCAAAGTGATTCTCATATACTTCTTTCCACCCCGCTGTTAAAATGGTCTTTCCCCTTGCAACGAAGTTCTCATCGCCGATTTTTGCCCGCAGCGTTAGCTGCTCATACTCAAATGCTGGAAATAACACAGCCAAGAAACGTTTTACCACTAGGTCGTAAATTTTCCTTTCTTTGTCCGTAAACGCTGAAAGGTTCACATAGCCTTCTGTCGGAATGATCGCATGGTGGTCGGATACTTTGCTGTCATCCACAAATGCTTTCGAAGCTTTTATCGGCTTACTTAAAATCTTATTTGTAAACGTGCGGTACTCCCCAACGCCGCAAGCTCGCAAGCGTTCTGGGAGCGTACCCGTGATGTCTGACGAGAGATATCGCGAATCTGTACGAGGATACGTCAGGACTTTATGCTGTTCATACAGTTTTTGCATAATGTTTAACGTTTCCTTTGCAGAATACCCAAAAATTTTGTTCGCATCGCGCTGAAGTTCAGTTAAATCATAAAGACCTGGAGAAAACGACTTTTTCGGTTTTTTCTCAATTTCAACTACTAGTGCATTTTTTTTGCCCAGCTTATTCACAATCGCATCGATTTTTTCTTTATCAAAGCTGCGGCTATTGCCTTTTGCATCCTGCCAAGTTAATTTTAAATGATCGGATGTTTGTGCCTCAATTCCATAATAGGTTTGCGGCTTAAAGTTCTTGATTTCTTCTTCGCGTGCTGCGATGATGGCAACCGTCGGGGTTTGAACCCGGCCGCAGTTTAGCTGTGCATTAAAACGGGTTGTTAATGCTCGTGTTGCATTCAGTCCTATATACCAATCCGCTTCTGAGCGAGCAACTGCGGAAGCATATAAATTTTCATAGGCTTTGCCAGGCTTCAAGTTAGCAAAGCCATCTTTAATGGCTTTATCTGTCACGGATGAAATCCAAAGACGTTTTGTAGGCTTATTTATCTTTGCTTTGGCAAGAATCCAGCGGGCGACAAGTTCTCCCTCTCGGCCGCTATCTGTCGCAATGATCACCTCTCCCACATCAGAGCGGATAAGCTGGCTTTTTACAGCTTGGAATTGCTTATTCGTTTGCTTGATGACCACAAGTTTCAACTCGTTGGGCAGCATCGGCAGATCTTCTATTTTCCACGTTTTATATTTTTCATCATAGGCTTCTGGGTCAGCCAGTGTAACTAAATGTCCTAGTGCCCATGTAACAATATATTTATCTCCTTCTAAAAAACCATTTCCTTTTTTATGGCAGTTTAAAACACGCGCAATATCGCGGGCTACGGAAGGTTTCTCAGCAATTACAACACTTTTTTTCACTTTTAAACACTCCTTCTAATAACCATTTATTATACCATTATAAACAAAAGAAACAAAGCAGCCTGAAATTCATTTTTCCGTGAGTCATTAACAACCCCACCTTATGTTGGATAATCTTCCATTCAGATAGTATGATGTTAAAGTGAGAATGTGTGAAATGGGGTTATCTATGAAAATAAGAGATTGGGATATAAATTTAAAGGTTCGATTGTTTGGGGAGGCCATGATGAACATCACCTATTGGATGTTCTTTCCCTTTTTAACGATCTACTTTGCTGACGAGTTTGGGAAAAGTAAAGCCGGGTTACTGTTAGTTTTCTCGCAAGTATTTTCAGTAATCGCCAACCTGATGGGCGGATACTGCGCAGACCGATTTGGCCGGAAACGGATGATGGTCCTCTCCTCCATTGGCCAAGGACTATCCTTCTTAGTTTTTGCAGCGGCCAGTTCCCCATGGCTTCATTCTCCATGGACGGGTTTTGTTTCCTTCGCCTGTGCTGGCGTATTTGGCTCGTTTTACTGGCCGGCCAGCCAAGCCATGGTAGCAGATGTGGTCGAGGAAAAACACCGGAGCAATGTTTTTGCGATATTTTATACAGCGATTAATATTGCGGTGGTCATTGGTCCTATTTTAGGAGCCATTTTCTATGCGGCATATCGTGTAGAATTACTGATTATTGCAGGAATTGTCTGCCTCCTGCTAGGTCTGATATTGTCCAAGTGGACACATGAGACGGCTCCAAAATCAAAATCCGCAGATCCGGATACGAATGGCAAATGGTATGACTTTCTTCTCAACCAATTAAGAGATTATTCATTAATTGTCAAGGACAGAACCTTTCTTCAATTCATTATGGCAGGTGTACTGGCGGGACAAACATTTATGCAGCTGGACTTATTGTTCCCGGTCTATATCAAGGAGGTACTCCAAGATTCCTCCTTTGCCATTGGCAATTGGTCTTTAACCGTTAGAGGCGAGCAGGCATTCGGAATTATTTTGGCTGAGAATGGTCTACTGGTAGCTTTGCTGACCGTGTCTGTAACGAAATGGATGTCTAAATATTATGAAAGAAATGTTTTTATTTTCTCATCAGTCGCTTATGCCATTTCGGTTATTATGTTTAGCCTGACCCATTCGATTTGGGGATTTATATTGTCCATGGCATTGTTTACATTTGGAGAATTAATGGGAGCCGGACTGCAGCAAAGCTTTGTATCGAAGCTTGCTCCTGAACATATGCGAGGGCAATATTTTGCGGCTGCCAGCCTGAGGTATACCATCAGCCGGACGATTGCTCCTTTATCGATTCCCATGACAGTGTGGATTGGATACAACTGGACGTTTTTTGTCCTATTTATATTAGCACTCCTTAGTGCAGCCATGTATTGGATGATGTTTCACACCTTTGAAAAAAAGAATATAAAGATGCAGCACTAGCAATGGATCAAATAACATTTCAGCTCTCATTTACTTTTTCTCTTTATACAAGTTAAAATAATAACAAAGATTCTGAAAAGGAGATGTACATATGAGCGATTTTCAAAAGAACCTTGAAAAGTATGCTGAACTCGCAGTCAAGGTCGGAGTCAACGTCCAAAGAGGACAAACCTTAGTGGTCAGCGGATCCATCGAGGCGGCAGAATTTGTTCGTCTTGTGGTCAAAAAAGCGTATGAGGTTGGTGCATTTAATGTCATTGTTAACTGGACTGACGATGTGGTCACCAAAACAAAATACGAGCTCGCCCCAGATGAAGCATTTACAGAATACCCTGAATGGCGTGCAAAGGAACAGGTAGCATTAGTTGAAAAAGGCGCAGCGTTTATGTCGATTGTGTCCTCAAGCCCTGATTTATTAAAAGGCGTAGACCCTGCGAGGATTGCCAATTTCCAGAAAACAGCCGGACAAGCACTATCAAAATATCGCCAGGCAATCCAATCTGATAAGGTCAGCTGGACAGTTATTGCTGCAGCAGCACCTGCATGGGCAGCAAAAGTTTTCCCAGATGTGCCTGCAGAGCAGCAAGTCGAAAAGCTTTGGGATGCTATTTTTAAAGCCGTTCGGGCTGATACGGAAAATCCTGTGGAGGCTTGGAAAAAGCATGATGAGATACTCCATGATAAGGTCCGTTATTTAAATGAAAAACGGTACGCTAAGCTCCATTATCGAGCTCCAGGAACAGACCTGACCATTGAGCTTCCGAAAAAGCATTTATGGGTAGGTGCCGGAAGCATAAATGAAAAAGGTTTTGAATTTATGGCTAACATGCCTACTGAGGAGGTCTTTACGGCTCCTTTAAAAACAGGTGTCAATGGAACGGTCACAAATACGAAACCGCTCAGTTACGGCGGAAATATCATAGACCGTTTTTCGCTGACCTTTGAGAATGGGAGAATTGTCAATGTTAAGGCAGAAGAAGGAGAAGAGGTCCTGAAACATTTGATAGAAACCGATGAAGGCTCCCACTACTTAGGCGAGGTAGCACTCGTTCCTTATCATTCACCAATCTCGATGTCGAATGTTTTATTTTTGAATACGCTGTTTGATGAAAATGCATCCAACCATTTGGCAATCGGAAGTGCGTATGCATTTTGTATGGAAGGCGGCAAGACTATGTCCGCCAAAGAACGTCAGGAACATGGCCTGAACGAAAGCATCACCCATGTTGATTTCATGATAGGCTCCGCTGAAATGGACATTGACGGAATCACGGCTGACGGAAAAACGGAAGCCATATTCCGCAATGGAAATTGGGCATTCTAACGATACCCCCAAAGTGATTTAGGTATATAAAAGCGAAAAATAGCAGGTGAAAGGATTCCGTTAAGGGGTGCACGCTGCAGATTGGCACACGAAATGGCATGCGAATGGAGCATGCCATTTTTGTTATGTATTAGTGGTTTTTGAAGTGTTTAAAGGAAAATTGACACGATTATCAATGAGAAAATTAGCATGTGACTATACTTATTGCACAACGACAATTTGGTGTCAAATTAGATATCCATCTATTTCAAAAATAGGTGCTTATTAAGGATATTCATTCAAAAAATTGTTGGCGGGAAAACACAGCTGAAATCAGCAAAACTGTCTTCAATCACAGCTTTTGAAGACGAAATCCGTTTGTTCGGAAATCGGCAACACTGTTCTTAATCGCTGCTGCTGACCGCTTCATGACGACAAAAATCGCTTGGAAATCGGTAAAATTGTCCTCAATCCATATCCCAAACCAAGCAAATTTTGAGAAAAAACAGCTTAGATAAAAAAGAGTGCATTTTCAATTTAAAAAGGCACTCTTTTCTATGATTTTTTGCTGCATAACGCTCTGGCATTTACTTTACCAAAACAAGGTTATCCACCTCTAAAGTGAACCCTTTAAGAGCAGGTATTCTCCTCTTTTTCTATGGGGAATAAATTATCGCTCCATCCGGTTTTTTTAACACTTTATCACGCATTTTATATAGAACGTCGATTGGATCGCCCAATATTTTTCCGAATAAATCGACCATCCCTAGTGACTTTAATAAACTGTCCTCCAAATTTCCAACCATTTGCAGAACCGATTTATTTTCTTGGCAGACCTGGTTAAGCGGTATCTTTTTGGAAATCGCTTCGTCCATTAATTCTAAGGCCAGTTGTTTGTTTATCACTCCATTGGCATCCCGTACCTTGGTACAGACCGTTTGGACAACCTGATCCGCCGCTCCAACGGTACCGCTTACAATTGGCTCCAGCGGTTTCGTCACCTGGTCAACGATCGGTTCAAGCGGTTTAGTAATCGGTTCAAGTATCGGTTCAAGCGGCTTCGTAACTGGATCAAGTATCGGCTCAAGCGGTTTTGTAACTGGATCAAGTATCGGCTCAAGCGGTTTTGTAACTGGATCAAGTATCGGCTCAAGCGGATCTAAGACAGGCTCCAATGGGTCTGTAACAACTCCAATCCCATCAGGGAGCTGCTCTATCCCAGTCCCCCTCGATGCTTCTTCTTGGATGGATCCATCACTGCATGCAAGCGGAAGCTGTCCGGACGTCATTTTTTCTATTTCCTTATCCAGTTGACTAAGCGGCAGTACAGCTAAATCTTGAAGAATTTGCAGCTGTCCCGGCTTGTTAGGCTGTGCATTTCCATTGACTGTATTTAACACTAATTGCTCAATAATACTATTCTCTGATTTCATATAATGTGCAACCATCACCACATTTTCCATACCGAGCTCCGGAATGGTCTCTCCCGCTTTCAAACAGGCTCCCTTAAAAGAAATGGCAGTGGTATCAACCGTCATGCCATACACCGTAACCGGGCCGTTTGCACTTAAAGTAATGCTGACAGTTCCCTTGCCTGTACTGACAGGTTTGGTCAACTTCATCCCGTAAATGGTTGCCGATTCATATTGAATCCTGAGCATTAGCTTACTATTGCTTGTTGAGGTTTCCTGTTTTACAATGGACGCCTTCATTCCAGTGCCGACAACTTTGTCCGCCTCAATAATAAATCCTTCTGTATTCGAATTTTCAGCTGCTTTTATACTGTTAGCAGGAGACAGCAACGGCAGGCACATGAGCGTCAAACAACAAACGATTAATATAAATTTGGTTTTCCACCACATATTTATTGCTCTCCTTTAGACCGATTGTGCCGTTTCATCAACCCCGGTTGAACGAGATTTTTTCACCTTCGCCGGCCCTAAGTGCCATGCTGTCAACAATGCTCCACCGATGATTCCAAAAATGGTCCCAAACAAGAATCCTCCTAGTGCACCAATAATAGACAGAATCGAAAGAAAGATTGTAAAGATTCCCAGAATCCTAGATGCATTTGGAAAAAACATGGCAACTACCCCAATCAAGGTAATCATTCCTCCAAACAATAAGCCGATAACAGCTATTGAACCCGGCAGAAAGGTTGCCAAATAAAGGTTTAACGGTACCCATAGAATCATGAGGCCACTAATAACGGTTAATAATGCACCCCAGAACGGCCGTTTCTTACGCCATTTTTTAAATCTCATTTATCTCCCCGCCTGACTACTTATTAATTTTTTCGATTGTCAGCTTCATGCCATTCATATTGATCGTTTTTTGAAATAAATAGTGGGTTTTTAACTTAGCATTCTCTAAAATAATGGAGGACGAGGTCTGTAAGAATTGCTTCTGCCAATCCGTGCTATTCTTCTCCTGCAGCACTAAGTCCTGGAACTTCGCATTGGCTTCAATAAGACCTGCATCGTGCTGCAATCCCGTAATTTGAACAGGCTTAGAAGCAGTTATTTTAACACGAATCCATTGGTCCCCTACATTAAAATCCTTGTACAGCTGCAAGTTGGTAATCGTTAGATTTTCAATAAGGTTCGTTCCTTGCGGCGATGAATCTGAGCTTGAGGTTTCACCCATTTTTGGATAGAAGGTATAACCCGTCCCCTCTAATTTATCGAACTCCACATAAAAGTCGCCCACCCCAGCAATCGGAACCGCGTAAGCTACACCGGAAATGCCGAAAGATACCAATAGCAGTCCAAGGGCCAATATCCCTGCAGCCATTGCTGACCAAAATACTTTCTTGCTTATTCTCCCCTCAACAAGTTGAACCGGACTCTCCATTTAATAACCCCTCCTATTTTTCTGAATTTTTAAAACACTTACTTCTTTCTATACCATACTATCCCTGTATTACTACCACAATCACGGAAAATATCGTAAAATTATGAATAACCCGTCAAATGTCGGGTGTTATTCTGTCACGGACAAATTGCTCGATCTACAAACGAATTTTTTATTACGGATTGGATGTGGGCTAAAAAAGTGGAAAAAAAAATGGAACAGCTGCTCTATAAAGGTTTTACTTTAATGAAGAGTCTGCAAACGGCTTTTTTAAATGACTGGGGAGAATTATTGTCTTCTTTAGAAAAGCAAAATGAGCATTTTGCAGTTGAGTACGGCGGGATGATCCAATATGCCATTCAGTCGCTATCTAAAGAAAAAACAAATAGTATAGACTCGTATATTCTTTCTCTGTTACAGGAGTGGCAAAGGCGGTTTTCAACTCATTACGATGAGTATGAGGCGATCTCCTTTATCACAACGATCGAAACCATTTTCCATAAACTGCTGGCTAAAGCCCCTGCCAGCACATTGCTTGATCACCAGGCTGTCCAAGCCTTCTTTTTACGAATACTTGACCAATCCTTATTAACCCAGGATTCCGGTATGAGAATCGAACGATGGGCAAGAATGATTGTATCCTCAAACTTTGTCCCAATGAAGTGGCTTGCTGTCGTAAAAAAGGGCCAGGAGGAATACCAAATTGAATATGTGACATGTTCCGACCAGCACCAAGTGGACAATCATTTGCTAGATATGTGTTTATCATTAAAGGCACAGCAGCTTGATTACCTCTCAATCGCGATCGATCGGCTGATTGGAACAAAAAAGGAGAAGGCGCCAATTATACAAATCCCCTGCTTAAACGACACACTGCTTGTCTGCTTGCTGGAAAATGGTTCAATTAGCCAGCAGCAAATCGGGGTCATTCGAGATATGTATTTGCGTCAATTGAAAGTTCAGCATCTCGAGAATAAATTGGATTTGAAAAATGCCTGTTTGCTTTTCTTACAGCATTTGCTGCCTTCCAGAAGTTCGGAAGCTGCCGTTAAAGCCATTGCGCGCGGCCTGGTTGAATATCTGCCCTTCAAGCGATGTGCATTATTTTTATATGATCACTCAGAACAAAAAGGGATCGGACTGGCCGGATATGATGTAAATCCCACCTCCATTCAGCCGATAAGAGAGAAAATATTCCAGATTCCCTTTATCCAAAAATATTTAAATAAATCAACCTATTCCCATCAGCTTTACTTTTCAAATGCTTCTGATGTGATACCCGAAAAATACATTCAGGCCTTTAAATTAAAATCAATCGTTGTGCTCCCTTTATTCGCGCCAACTAAACAGCAACTAGTAGGAATCGCCTTTTTGGATCAAGGAGAAAATTCAGAGTTTATCATTGCGCCACAAACGTTGATGACTCTTATCAAATTTGGCCAGTATGCAGGGGAACGCTTGTATTCCATCGGGGAAGAAAACCCCCAACACATTGCTGCACCCAGCACCATCCTTACACAGCGTGAACGTGAAGTATTAAAGCTGATCGCTGACGGCGCTTCCATTAGTGAGGCAGCCGAGGAGCTCCATTTAAGCAGCTATACAGTCCGGGACTATGTCTCGGTCATTATTCAAAAACTATCAGCTAAAAACAGGACGGATGCCGCTGTGAAAGCGATTAGAATGAATTTAATCTCTTAAGGCGGTTGCAAAGGATCATTTGGCAAGGTACAATTTCCCCTAAAGAAAGAGGTGGATAAGAGATGTGGAAAGAATTTAAGCAATTTGCCATGAAAGGAAATGTGCTTGATTTAGCCATTGGAGTCATTATCGGAGGGGCATTTGGAAAAATTGTTTCCTCGCTGGTTGCCGATATCATTACTCCGATTATAGTATTATTAACAGGAAGAGTGCACGTTGAAGACTTGGCCTATAAAGATATCAAATACGGTGTCTTTCTGCAAAATGTCATTGACTTTTTTGTTATTGCTTTTTCTATTTTTCTTTTCGTGAAATTTTTAAACCGGTTCAAAAGGAAAGAAGAGCCTAAGAAAGTGGAAGTCAAGCTAGAACGGAGCGAGGAACTGCTGGCCGAAATTCGCGATTTATTAAAAGAAAGACAAGATTTATTTAAAAAAGATGAAACATCTTGACCACAATATCGTATATCATAAATGTAAGAAATTATTTCAGAGGTGAAGAGGAATTGTATACACAAACATCTTCAGTTGATTTTATGCCCTCCGTGTTACGGACGTTTGCATTGTCACTTGCCATTGCCTTTGTCGGCACCATGGCAGGGTCATTCGTACCACCCGCTTTAATTTTGCCGTTATCGATTTTAGAATTAGTTATGATCATTGCCGCTGTGTTTTTTAGGCGTAAAAAAGCGATCTCTTATTCGTTCTTATATGTCTTTACGTTTATTTCGGGGATAACGTTATACCCAATTGTTGGCTATTACGTGGCCACAGCAGGTGCCAATATCGTATTGATGGCATTTGGAAGTACAACCATTGTTTTTTCAGGAATTGCCGTTTATGCCGCAAAATCAAAACGGAATTTTTCGTTTTTAAGCGGATTCCTGTTAGCGGCACTGCTCGCCCTAGTGGCTGTCGGAATTTTTAACTTGTTTGTTCCGCTAAGCTCAACTGGTATGCTGGCCTATTCCTTTATCGGGGTTCTCGTTTTCAGCGGTTATGTTTTATTTGATATCAGCCGGATGAAGCACTATGGGGTCAGGGCGGAAGATGTGCCGTTAATGGCATTAAGCTTATATTTGGACTTTATCAATCTTTTCATCAGCATCCTGCGGATACTCGGGATCTTAAACAGCAAGGATTAATGGAAAGGCCGCCATTTAGCGGCCTTTTTTTAGCGTTCCAGCGTTTTTGGCACGATCCCTCGCATGAAAAAACTGAGTCCGATTTTTTTGCAGACAGTTAAATAATGCATGAGGCATAAGAGAACCGCCCCAGTATTCAACCCAATAATGACTCCATCCATTCTCCATTCCGGCATTGATCCCAGCCAGAAAATGATGGCAAAGCTGACAATATGTGACCAAATGACATGATAAAAGGCTTCTTTGATCAAATCAAGCCCGAGTAAAAATCCCTGCAGCGGAATAATAAAATAGTGGAAAAGAAAATAGGGCCATAGTAACTGCAGATAGATGGCCGATGTGTCCGATTTAAAAAACAATCCCGTCAATTGTGGGGCGAAAAAGTAGAAAACCGCCACCGCCGCTGTTCCATATACCAAGGTAAGCTTCATTACCTGCTGGAGCATTTTTTGCAAATTTTGATAATTATTTTCTGCATGGGTTTTAGATACACCCGGAATCAGAACAATCAAGAGGGAATGGGCAATAAATGCCGGAAAAAAGCCAATTGAGGCCGCAATCCCCATCAGCATGCCAAAATGCTCGGTCGCTAATGTCTCGGTCAACCCTGAATGCTCCAACGCCGCTTTTATTAAAAAAGGCTGAATCGCACCGGTAAAGGCTGAAAACAACCGCATGCTTGTTGTTGGGATAGATACGGCCATTAAATTCTTTCTTACCGTTTTCCGGTTTAGATTTGAAAAAGGCATGCTCTTTATGTGCTGAAACTGAATCATAAATAAGTAGAACAAATAGAGAAAAGTGATCAATTCACTGCCGATAAATGTCCCAATGGCGACTAGCAGCGATGCTTGGGCATCGAAATCGAAGAGCCGAAACAAAATAAATAATGCAGCCAGCTGCACCAGCTTTCGCAAGAAGTTGGAGACAGCAATTCTCCCCATCTGCTGTCTGCCCATAAAATAGCCCCTGGCGACAGACGTAAAGGAAATAATCGGGATTAGCAGGAGGACCAGCCATCTTATATACGGATGGTAAGAATTAAAGACGGGTATAAAGGGAATCAGCACTGTACCTGCTAAAAATAAGACAACAGTAAAAATAACTGTAACCGTAATAGCGTGGTAAAGGATATTTCGGTGATACCGATCCTCCCTTTCGGCAATTAACTTGGAGATCGATACAGGCAATTCAAAGCTTGCCAATAGGACAATAAGAAAAACCGTTGGCAAAATTGACATATATAATCCTAAGCCATGAGAACCTAATTCGCGCGCCAAAATCATGTTTACCAGCATCTCGATACCTTCTCCTAAGCAGGCAGCTGCCGCTAAAAAGAAAATACTCTTGTAGTAACCTGCCATCATTGCATCTCCTTCTATTCATACTCCTTTATATACATATGAGACAAGTCCTTTGAATAGTAGGGAGAATTTTTTCATCAAAAAAGACCTTCCAAAATACGATTGGAAAGTCTCTGAATTTATTGGATTAAAGAATGCTTAAACGCATAAATTACTGCCTGCGTGCGGTCTTGCACATCCAATTTGCTGAGAATATTGCTGACATGCGTTTTAACGGTCTTGAGAGCAATAAATAACTCATCGGCGATTTCCTGATTGCTTTTTCCCTCTGCCATCAGGAGTAATATTTCCAGCTCCCGGCTGGTTAGCTCTTCATGAGGCAGATGCTGGGTTTTCTGGCGCATTTTCAGCATCATTTTTCCGGTTACTTCTGGTTCTAGCACTGATTGCCCATGGAACGTATCCCGGATGGCATTAGCGATGTCGCTTGCCTTAGACGTTTTCAGCATATAACTGGAAGCCCCTGCCTCCAGTGCCGGGTAAACTTTTTCATCATCTAGGAAGCTGGTTACAATAATGACTTTTGCTTCCGGCCATTGTTCAATAATTTTTCTAGTAGCTTCGATGCCATCCATTTCCTTCATGACTAAATCCATAAGGATGATATCTGGCCGAAGCTTAAGCGCCAGTTCTGCTCCTGTTTTTCCATTATCAGCCTCTCCAACCACTTCAATATCCGGCTGGGCGGAAAGATAGGCGGAAACGCCAATTCTCACCATTTCATGATCATCCACAAATAATACCCTAATCATGTGCATCCTCTCCCTTATTTACAACAGGAACCTTTACTTCCAGCCTTGTCCCTTTATTTTTAACGCTGATTACTTTTACCGTTCCGCCTATTTCCAAGGCACGCTCATTAATGTTTTGCATCCCATAGGAGCCCGCTTTATCTTCCTCGGCTTCGAAACCGACTCCATCATCCACCACTCTCAAGATCACTAGATCATCCCGTTTAATTAGTAGAACCTCTAAAGTGCTTGCTTTCGAATGCCGTAACGTATTGGATACAGATTCTTGCAGAATGCGGAATAAATGGTCCTCCACCCCTTTATCAAGCGGAAATTCCTCTACCTTCCAATTAATATTCATGGTGACTTTTTGGGATAATTCCATTAACAGTTCTTCCATTCCCTCTTGCAGCGATTTATTCTTCAAGGGGACAGGGCGCAAATGGAGCAGAAGGGCACGCATTTCCAGCTGGGATTGGTGGATCATCGCTTCCACCATCTTAAGCTGTTTAGTTTCATAAGTTTCTTCAGTATGCTGTTTTGTTTCATTAATCGCCGACATCATCATAGAGGCCGCAAAAAGCTGCTGACTGACGGAATCATGCAATTCCCGAGCCAGACGATTTCGTTCCTGTTCAATAATTTCTTGTATCCGGGATTCCTGTTCTTCCACTTTCTCCGTTGCCAGCCGCTGTGATAGCTTAGCCTGCTCAGATATCTGCCTGCCAATCTTCTCAATCCTTCCGGCAATGGTTTGCATCTCGGTTACAGAAGGATTGGCAGGCCATTCTAAATGTTTTCCTTCGGCTAATTGATGCAGCGATTGGTCAATCGTTAAGAACTGCCGTCTCCAGTATAGGCCGGTAACGGCTCCCAAAAGAATTCCCATTGCTAGGCTAAAGATTGGAATAAACACTATGATAGGTATATCCATAAAATGTCTTGTCCATAATTCAGACCAGTTGTGCAATGGAAAAACAACCATAAAAACAGCACCAATCATGACAGCAATCACCATGGCAAAGCCGGCACTCCAGACAATTTGACGACCTGTCGCGCTCATATCCGGCTCACCTCTAAATTTCCTACAAGAACGGAAGTAAAGATTTTCACCTTTTGCTCAGCCGTCTCATAGCCAGATGTTTTGAATTGGTAGACCTGGTTGAAGATTTTATCCTCATGGTTTTCAAATATCGTGGTTGAACCCGCTATACAGGAATGATGGACATTGACTTCAATCTCATAAGGGACAAGAATCTTTAAGTTCCCAACCAAGCTGCGGATGAAGATAACCGTTTCCCCTTTGGGCAGCATGGTATAACTTAGGTCAATGACATTATCCCCAATACCGGTTTGTATATTGATATCATTCCAGTCATAAACCCCTGCTGGCGTTTTTTGCTGCCCGATAAAATTATTTTCAAACAGCGGGGTTATTTTAATCAGCATTTCCTTTTGAGCGGCCATCCCAGGTTCCGTAATATTGAGAGCTATCTTGTTTGGCTGTCTTTTGGAGTTTAAATATTGAATAAAAAAGTGCAGTAAAATAGCAAGCAATAGAAACTTAAACGTCATCATGTTAAAAACACAAATGGCTAAGAAAGCAATGCCTCCGTAAAATAACAGCTTGCCGCTCTTTTTTCCCCGCTTTTTCCTGCCTAAATAAATCATTCCGCCAGAAATAAAGAGAGAGAATATTAGCCCTCTGTTAAAAAACAAGATTTCCAGAAGCAAAACAACCGCACCGATGAATACCAGCCATCCGGTATATTCATTCTTAAAATTTTTAAACATGGGCTCACCCTCCCTTTTTTTAGTCTATGCTTTTTTCTATGGGTAAAAAGGCGTAGAACCCTACGCCTTTTAGCATACCATGGATTGGCATTAAATGGACTTGCTTTCTTGCAATTTCATGTCTTTTTCTAACTCAGCGATTCTTGCATCGATGGTGCTGCGATAGTAAGAACTATTTACCTTTTGTTCTAAACAATCGAGATAGTTTTCAATTTCTGAAAAACGGGAAAATGGCTGGCTGGAGTCACCATTTGTTTCTAATACTTGGTTGATTCGGTGGTTAGCGCGGGCCAGATTCTCTCGGCCCATTAACTCCATTCTGCGAAGCTCCATATCTTTCAATTTATGCTTCATTTCCCCATATTTTCTTTCCAAATCTTTGAGGCCAGTCTGTGCCTGATCGAGTGAGGCTTCGAGCCGCTTTGCCCTTTCAGTAAAAGACTGATGCTCAGCCAGTGCGAATTGAGCCAGTTCAGTTTCACCGGCTTTAGAGGCAACCTCAGCTTGGTGCTTTCTTTTTTCAGCTAATCCGACTGCCTGCTGGAATTCCTTAGCAAATTCCTCTTTCAGGTTATATTGGCGTTCAAGAAGCTTGCGGACTTTTTCGGTTTCCTGCTCACATTGGCGAAGATATTGGTTAAGCATTGCGATTGGATTCTTGCTTTCCTTTTGATCCATAGCCTCATGTAAATCGGCCATCACTGTGTTTTTAATTCTGCTAAATAGGTTTGCCATCGTTTTGTCTCTCCTTTATTTTGCAATTGTATTTTTTATCCAATTTTTGTAGAATTGCTTGCTCATTTTGTAGAATAAATTGAAATTTTGAAGAATAATGCTTCTTTTTTGTAGAATCAACCTAATTTCGGATAAAGATTGGAAATTTTATCCATTTTTTGTTGAATTCATCCCTAATTTTGTAGAATTCGACCGATATTTTGTTGAATCCCTCCGTCATTTTGTAGAAAAACCACTTTTATCGGTTCAGTTCATTCCACTGCTTCTCAAAATTGACAAATGGATCTGATTCTTCCTTAATAGTAGTGTGCTTAGTTTCATTCCACTTTTTATAAACAAGGTACAGAACATATGCCGCTGCGGCTCCAATTAAGGCAGGAGCATTATGGATCGATGCCATCAGCACAACAAATCCAATGACCCCAAGAATGATTTTTGCAACCATTGAATCTGCCTTTAAAAATTGTTTAAAGATAAAATACAGTAAGGCTAAGCTAATCACTAGGCCTGCCATGGGACCAATGGTTGAAAGCAGGATAACAGCTGCAATGCCTCCAGCCAATAATAATCCAAATTTCTTCATTTCCTTTTCACTCCTTTGTTTATCTTGATTTCATCTTACCTTTTTTTAAAAGCTTTCATAATTGCGCCTAAGCTTGATTTTCAACTCGGTCTTAAGACGTAGAAAGGGCCAGCCGCTTTAAAGAGACTGACCCTTTCATTTATTTGGAGATAAACATTTGTACCCAATAATGCCCGTAGGAACCGCCTTTTGCGTAACCAACGCCAATTCGGGTATTGGCACTTAATATATTGGCCCTGTGCCCTGAACTGTTCATCCATGATTGGACCACAGCCTGCGGGGTGGTTTGTCCAGCAGCGATATTTTCTGCAGCGGACCGGTAGCTGATGCCAAAAGCCTTAATCATATCAAACGGACTGCCATAGGTGGGGCTTGTATGGCTAAAATAATTTTTGTCCCTCATATCCATCGCCTTATAGCGGGCTACCCTTGAAAGCTCCCAATCCGCTGTCATTGGCTTTAACCCGTTTTTGGCACGCTCTTGATTGGTCAAGTCAATCACTTGGCTTTCAATCGATTTCACTCCCCCTAAATCAGGAATTGTAACCTTTTGTCCCGGATAAATGAGTGCCGGGTTTTTAAATTGGGGGTTGGCCGCAATGATTTCTGAGAGACCTACTTGGTACTTGACGGCAATTTTCCAAAGTGAGTCACCCGGCTGAACTGTATAAATTTGCTGGGCAAACGAAACACTCGGAATACAGAATAAAGATAAGAAAAACAGAAACCCAATCCATAATGATTTTTTCATTTTTTCGCCTCCTCCGAATATATATTTTTGATTTGCGGTTCAAAATATACAGCAGATTTGAATTATTTTTGTCCTGCTAAAATGAAAGAATCTTAGCAAGATCCCCCCTTCTTCTGCATATATCTTTACAAAGCTTGTGAATCAACAGCCACTAAAGAAAAGGGGGATATCTCTAATGGCTCTGTGGTGGGTCACAACTATAGGATTTGTAATCTGCCTTGGCATTGCAGGCGGAGTAATGGTGCATTTTTTGAGAACGGTACTTGATACAGAGGATTCTGTTCGAATCGATAAGCTCAACAGTCCAAAAGACCAACCAAAACCCTGAATAGGGTTTTTTCATTTTAGTCACGCTGCGTCGGCATCCGTCTCAAACGTTTTCAACCACGGTGACTTGCAGGGACATTTTTCCGGCTTTATGAACCGGATTGTTCTTTTCAGAATGTTTTTTTCCCAGCCATTCGTTCTCTTAAAGAGAGAAATTTTTATTTACCGGCAAAGTTCACAATTTTACCGGCACTTTATCCAGGTTTACCGGCAAAATTCCTTCCCTTACCAACCATTTTCTCCTGTTTACCGGCACTTCCCCGCACATGATTTTTTAAAATGTAGGAAAAATTAAACAGGAATACATTATGGACAACGGGAGGTATTTTATGAGCACAAATGAAGGGATCCCGCAATTTCCGAAGCCCTATTGGCGCGATCTTGATTTGCCTTCTTTTGATAAATTGGACAACGATCTCAGCGTGGATGTGGCAATTGTAGGAGCTGGAATTACTGGGATCACAGCCGCCTACTTGTTAACAAAAGAAGGAGTAAAAACCGCTTTAATCGAAGCCGGCAGCGTTTTAAATGGCACCACCGGCCACACTACTGCCAAGCTGACGGCCCAGCACGATATAATCTACGATGAGTTAATTGGCCATTTTGGCGAAGAAAAGGCCAAGCTATATTATGAATCTCACATGGAAGCCGTAAGTTTTGTGGAAGCTGCTGCCTTAGAACACCAAATTGATTGTGATTTTAGCAAACAGGATGCCTATGTATATGCAACGACAGAACAGACCTTAGGCAGCCTGCAAACGGAACTCGATGCCTATCAAAGACTTGGAATTTCTGGAGAGCTAACAGATGCCATTCCCTTTGACATACCTGTGAAGGGTGCCCTAGTGATGCATGAACAGGCCCAATATCATCCGTTAAAATTTCTTCGGGCTTTATTGGAGGAAGCTGTCAAGACTGGCTGCTCTGTATATGAAAATACAACTGCAGCCGACATCGAGGATGATGAATCAAATCCAAAAATCATCACCAAGTCTGGGCATAAAATCACCTGCCAGCATGTTATAATGGCGTCCCACTGGCCATTCTATGACAAACCTGGGCTGTTTTTTGCCAGAATGTACGCGGACCGATCCTACGCCATCGGAATTACCACCGGCAAGGACTATCCGGGCGGCATGTATATTAGCGCTGACAGCCCATCCCGATCAATTCGCTCTACCCCAATCAATGGGAAAAATCTTCTTATCATTGGCGGGGAAGGCCACAAAACCGGTCAGGGCATAGACACTATGAAACATTTTGAAGCACTCGAAAAGTTTGCTGAAGAGGTTTTTGGAATCAAAGAGTATTTGTATCGCTGGTCAGCCCAAGATTTAGTAACCCTCGACCGAGTGCCCTATATCGGTCCTCTAACCAAAGAACGAAAAAATATTTTGGTGGCTACCGGATTTAAAAAATGGGGTATGACGACCGGAATTCTTGCCGGACATTTGCTGCGGGATTATGTTGCAGGGAAGGATAATCGGTATATGGAGCTTTATTCTCCCTCCCGTTTCCAAATGGACCCGGATGTTTGGAGTGCCATCACCACCAATCTAGATGTAGCTAAGCATTTAATTAATGGAAAACTAGAATTTGTTCCGAGAGAACCCGAGGAGCTGCTGGCAGGTGAGGGCAGCGCTGTCATGTTTAATGGTAAACGGGCAGGCGGCTATCGTGATGAAAATGGCAAGCTGTATGTTGTCGATACAACCTGTACCCATTTAGGCTGTGAATGCGAGTGGAACCATGGGGAAAAAACATGGGATTGCCCATGCCATGGCTCGCGATATGACATTAACGGGGAAGTGATTGAAGGTCCAGCAGTCAAACCGTTGACCTTGCTGAAAGAAGAATAACTTTCTTCCTGCAGCTATTGTCTTTTGGCTGCGATAAATAGATGACCAAGATGAAAGCAAAACGAATAAAGACATAACGCCTCCTGATTATGGAGGCGTCTATCTGTATGGACTATTGATCCTTTGGACGGTTCCGCTTTAAAGCTTCTCCGGTTTCGAACTCAACCAGTTCTTCCGCAGTCCGCATCGCTTTTTTTCGATTATTATTCCTCTGGGCATTGGCATTTCCTAGTTTCTGTCTTCCCATACCTGACATCTCCTTTAATAGAAAATTCAATGATAGTATGGGTGAAAAAGAAAAGGGTTATTCTTTCTCTAAGACAGGTGCCTTGCGATATTTAGTCAACCGCTCGTATGCATAGGCTGCTTCAATTAAAGCCGGTTCACTGTAAGCTGCGCCGGCAAAGGTAATGCCAACCGGTTCGCCACTGGACGTATAGCCTGCAGGCATGGCAATGGATGGGTACCCAAGCATGGCACTGATAATGGACCCTTGTTCGTGAGGGAAAATAAGCATATCCAAATGATAGGTTTCTAATGCGTAATCAATTCCTCGTTGAGAGGCATGATATAGATTATATTCTAACGAATGGATATATTCGGCTTCTTTTAACGATCCGCTTGTGGCTTCAGAAGCCGCAAGAACAGCCTGTCCGTATTTAAGCATGGCCTTTTCATGCTGTTTGTTAAATTCGATCAACCCCTTCAAAGTCCGAATTGGAATTGAGGGATGCAGCCGGGCAAAATAAGCATTTAAATCCGGTTTAAATTCATGCGTTAACACATTCATGTCCCATTCCACATTGGCACAAGGGATTTCAATATTTTCCATTACTACAGCGCCTGAGGCAGCGAATACGTTGAAGGCATTTCGTACCACCTGCTGTTTATCTTCAGGCAATTTTTCGAGAAATCCATTACAAGCAATTCCAATACGCTTGCCGCTAAGACCATTCTTTAAAAGATGCTTCGTGAAGTCCTTCTCCTCAAATGGGTTTGTTTTCGTAATCGGATCTTGCTCATCCCTTCCGCATAAAGCACTTAAAAGAATCGCAGCATCTTCGACTGTTCTTGCCATCGGACCGGCCGTATCCTGTGTATGAGAAATCGGAATAATCCCCCTTCGGCTGATAAGACCCACAGTTGGTTTAATGCCCACCAAGGAATTCTTACAGGAAGGATTTAAGATGGAGCCCGATGTTTCCGTTCCCACTGCTGCTGCTGCAAAATTGGCGGCAACAGCTGCCCCGGAACCAGAACTGGAGCCGCCAACATCAAATTTTCCTGGTCCGTACGGATTTAGAACCTGCCCGCCGCGGGAGCTGTAACCATTTTTCATATTTTCCGCCATGAAATTGGCCCATTCCGTCATATTGGTTTTACCGAGAATTACAGCACCTGCTTTGCGCAATTGTTCTGTCACATTAGCGTCTTTCAGAGCGATAGAGTCTTTTAGGGCAAGTGAACCCGCACTTGTATGCATTTTATCATGGGTATCAATATTATCCTTGATTAAGATCGGAATCCCATGTAAGCGGCTTCGGGGTCCAGAGAGCTTTCTCTCTTGGTCCAATGCCTCCGCAATATGCAATGCGTCGGGATTGATTTCAAGTATGGAGTTAATTTTCTGATCATATACTGAAATCCTATGTAAATACAAAAGCACCAATTCTTTTGAAGTAAGCTCTCCTCTTTCCAATTTTTCTTGCATTTCGTTAATGGTGGCTTCTTCCAGCCATTCCTCACTCAGTTGCTTTAATTTTGGATTCTCCACTGTTTCCCCTCCCTTTGCCTTTATTATAAATGAAATTCATTGAATTTTTTGCATTATTAATGTTAAATGGCGTTCTTTGTTCGACTTTTCATAAATCCATTAGTCACGTATCTTGATTGATAACATATCCTAATGGCAGAGGTACTTAAAAAAACGACCGAAGCTTATTCAGCCCGGTCCCATAAACGCAAGATGGTTATGAATAATCCATCCTCATTAAAACAGGGTGGATTATTCTTTTTGTTTTTCATCCTCATCTCTCATCACTCTCTGCCAGCCATAATCAAAACGTTTTCAGACTAAAGCGCACCGCCAAAAAGCCAAGAAACCCAATAATAGAGAACGACTAAGGTAAATAATGTTGCCGGCGGGATGACTAGTGCTGTTGTTTTCATATATTCTTTCCAGGTTATCATCACTTTGCCTTTCCTGACAATATGCATCCACATAAGTGTAGCCAATGTTCCTATTGGCAAGAGCAATGATCCCATGTCACTTCCAATGACATTTGCCAAGTAGGCGATTTTTAAGGATAGGTGATCGAGATTCATGTTCATTAAGGTGAATGTTCCAATCATAAGAGCGGGGTGGTTATTAAAAATGTTGGACATTACTAGCAGCAGAACACCCATTAATACACTTGTATGAAGCAGGCTGCCAGAAACCATAGGCTGCATAAACTCAATGAGCAAGTCTGAAAGCCCCATATTATTCAAGCCATAGATAATGACATACATTCCAAAGGCGAAAACAATAATATACCAAGGGGTCTTTTTCAGCATATCCTTCGGAGGTATTTTTAAGTAAGCCCATCTCCATGCCAATAAGATACATGAACCGATAACCGCCATTAAGGGGACAGAAATACCCAAGTACGAAGCGACAAATAGGCTGACACGAACAGATAAAACAAATAACAGGACATTTCTCATAAATCTTGAACGATCCTTCTCCGAGTCATAAGTCATCGGGCTCAGTTTAAGCGGATGGTAGGAAGGAAGGGTCAAACCCTTTACTTGTTCTGGGACCTTCTTTGGGAGTACTTTTTTAAAACGAAGAAACAATAAGCATGTTAGCAGAATCAATCCAAGCGTTGCCGGAACAAACATCATGGCCGTCTGCAAATACAAATCCATGTCGACAATTTTTAAGGAGATCAGATTGACAATATTGCTGACACCGATTGGCGCACTGGAAGCCGTCGCAATTAAAGCACCTGACATTAGATAAGGTATTTTTTGATGATTTTTTAAACCCATATTATTGAGCAGCATAACTAAAATGGGTGTGGTGATTAAAATACTTCCGTCGTTATTAAAAAACAGTGTCATGAGAAAACATAATAGATTCACGTACCAAAATAACCGAATTCCTGACCCTTTCGCTCTTTCAGCCAGCTTTTCCGCCGTCCAATGAAAAAAACCGAAGCTTTCTAAAACGATTGCCATTACGATGGTGGCCATAATGGTAATCGCAGCGCCGCTAATCGTTTCAATGATCATCCTCAAGTCTGTTATGGAAACACTTCCTATGAGGATGATAATGACTGCACCAACGGATGCCGGGATGGCTTCATTCATTCCTTTTGGTCTCCAAAGTATAAATACTAGTGTAATCAAAAAAGTTATTACTGTCATCCAAGGCACTACATCTATATCTCCTTTCATCTGGCTGTTGTAGATGAGCCAATCCTTGTTGGGGCATCCTTTCATTCCTAATACTTCAGATGTCCCCCCCTTCCATCTATCCCTGTTGTTGTCTTGTACTATATCTATATGTATTGGAAGAAAGACAGGCATTAGGTTTGTACCCGTTTTTTTGGAATTCCACGGGGGTCTATACGAATGTAAAGAGGTCTGCCGGTAAATCTATCAGGCGGGACTTCGGGCCAAATAAACCAAAAAGAGCGAAATATCCTTTCGCCCAGTGCAATATGTATTCATAACATAACCTGCCCATAGTTTCAGGACAGGTTACCTTTCATGGCCAGTGTACTACTTTTATATGAGGAACTTTCCAGAAAATAGTTTCTCCGCTTGCAATATTTAACTCAGCAATATTATGGTTTACTAGTTTTAGCAGGCCAATTTTATGAGGATGGTCACCCAAATCAAATACTACTAGGTTTCCTTCTAGTTTTCTCAGCTGGTCCTCCATAGAACGCTGCAGTGGAATATTTGTAGGCTGGACCGGTAAATCTTCATTTGGGAGTGTATAGGGAGTTATATTGCTTTGGTATGGAGTAAGCCATTTTAAATGGTTTAATGAAACGAGCATTGTTTTATATACAGGAGAATAAAAAACAAAATAATCATTCAAGACACTGGTTACGTAGCCATGAATCGACCTATTTCCGGTCACAAAAATCTCCAAAAATTTTCCTTTGGCATTCATAAGTGTTTTTCTGTAAGAAATATTTTTTGATTCTTCCATAATTGGCATTTCAGGCGGGGTTCCGTCCATTTCCAATTCAATTAAATCGTCAGCCCGTAGATTATGAATATGAAAAAAAGGAATATATAAATAATCTTTTCCGTTGTAAATAACAACGATATCTGGGCCAATATCGATCAGGATACCCTGAAATAGCGTTTTTCCGGAAATCTCAATCTCGACTTTTTTTCCTTTTAATGCCATGATATTTTTCAATGGGATTTCCCCTTTTCAGCAGAAATTTCTTTAGCCCCTATCTGTTTATGCACGGTATCTTGGTTTTAGATGAAATGGATAAGATTCCAGGCATCTTTTTTATCATGAGATGCCTGGTTTTAAAACGTTATTTTATCGGGGCTTCCATACATAATCGATTTTTTTAACGACCCTTTCATATCTGGCGCCGCCGGAACTGCTCGAGCTGCTGGAGGTCCTGCTGGATTCCATTCTAGAACTTTTGCTGGTGGAACGAGCATTTTTTTCTCCGCTTTCTTCTTGAGCCTTTGAAACATCCTCATTTGAATTATTTTGCTGAGAGTTGTTGTTCTGCTTTAAGGCTCCTTTTGGTCCAGAGCTAATACTTTTAATATGATATGGATTAATCCTTAAGACTTCATCATTGCTGACAATTGTATAATGTCCACCCATCCCTTGAACAAGCACTCCCTCAATCGCCTCAGGGCCTCCCCTATTGATAGATACCCATTTATGGCTCATTTGTCCAAAAAGATCATGGAAATCATCCGCACGGTAATATTCAGGAATTTGCACTTGCTGTCCTGAATCCTGCGTGCTGCTATTTTCATTGTTATTATTGTTGTATTCACTAATGCTCTTAATATGGTGAACATTGTAGTAGACCACACCATCATCTTCAGTCAAGAGTGCTACATAATTACCGGAAGTATCCAAAAGCATACCCGTTTTCGATTCAGGTCCTCCTAGATTAATCTGAACATACTTTTCAATAAACTTCTCCATTAACAAGTCAAAGCTGCCTGCACGATAAAATTCATATGGCTCTCTTGAATTATTTTGATAGCGGGGCATAGAATTAGACTTACTGTTTTCGCTAATGCTTTGGAGATGCTGGGTCCGATAATAGACGACAGTGGGCTGTTGATTTTGGTTTTGGTTCTGGTTATTTTGATTGTTATTATTGTTGTTATTGTTGTTTTGTGCTAGAACACATATATAATCTGATTGAACATCTAGTAACGTTCCTTGTTTGCTTTCAGGGCCCCCTTTATATACCTGTACATCCTGGCCAATTAATGATTTAAGAAATGAATGGTACGCATCCAGCGGAATTGATGGATTTGATTGGTTCAGTTGATTGGAATGATTGCCTTTCCTTCCTGCCATTTAGTTATTTCCTCCTTGTCATATATCCATAGGGGATAGTTATAATTCATGTATACGTACACCTGACTAATCGTGCGATGGAGAAATTGCCTATTTATTTAAAAAGTCACTTGTGTCTATTTATTCTAAATCCATCAAGTGATTTCTTAGGTAATTCCGCCTATCTTCTATAAACTGAATAATAAACTCCGGTTCCTTGTCAAAAATATTCAATTGCCCATTTAGATAAGGATCGAGGTTATAGTGGGGGCGAATGGCAGAATGCAAATTGTTGATTTGTGGTTCCATTGCCTCTTTCGTAAAATTTTCATTTAAAATTTGTTTCAGCAATTTTGCATATTCCTTTTTAAATTGATCGATATCCAATAGTCTGGCTGTCAGGGTATTAAAACCTTGTATACGCACATAGTCATATTCCATTTCTTTTCCATAGATATCTCTTCCCCATGTCGCATCGTAATCCCATGGAATTATTTCATAGAGTCCCGTTTCACCGTTTCGGTAAATGGCATAATTATGAACAAAGCCATCGTAATTCTGCGTACAAACAACTCCTGCCAGCCAGCGGAAGTACTGATGAATATTTAATAGCTTAGGGATAACGGTCTCAAATTCCTGCTTTAAGGATGTATTCAATTGATATATGAAATCTTCAAGGGAAAGCAAGTCCTCTTTTTCTCCTATTTTCAATTCGTAGCCTGCCGATAATTTTGATTTAGCCTTGTTATCCTCCGGACTTAATAATGAAAAGTTGGCGTCGTCGTTGATGGCATAAAAGATGGGTCCCATTGGGAGATTCCTTTTTTTTAAAAAGTTATCATCAACCGATTCCAACTGAAGATAGATTCCTTCCATCTTCCCGTTAATAGAAAGGAGAATATGCCTGGAAGAAGGAGAAAGACAGCCAATTTGATGAAAGAAGTCAAGTGAAAGCTTATTGCGTATCAAGGAAGGGTCTTTGTATTCCGAGTTTAAATGTACCTCCTTTATCCCTAAAAAATTCGACCTAAAAAGTGAAATATGATAGGACTTCTTTCTAAACTTCCTTATATGTGATCCCCTGTAGGATAGGTCAATTTCTGCTCTCTTTTTTCCAATTCTTAAAGAAGCAGGAACAGGGTCATCATTCCAAATATCCGATTTAAGCTCCCGCAAGTCAGCAGGATTTATAAAAATATCAATTCTAGGCAAATTCATCACTATAAGCCTCCTTTTGCATTCAATAAATCGTATGTACCAATGCAAAAAGAAGTTCTTAAATAGACGGAAGTATATTTTTAGAAACACAGTATGTTTGTCTATTCAGAGTGGTTCCACAAACGTAAATTGTAGTACAGGGTGGAAGATGCTTTTAATTGGATCTGCCTGATGAAAAAGAATGGAGGTTTATTAATGAGGTATTACAGGAAAAGAGATATTGAACAAGCGGTTGAGGATGTAACTGCATATGGAATGGATGAATATCTAGCTCAAGAACCTGTAGCCAACAGATCTTCCTGCTGTAACAGCAGCAGGCGTTCTCGCGGCTCTGGACGCACGCGCGGTACTGGACGCATACGCGGCACTGGGCGTACACGCGGTACTGGGCGTTCCCGCCGTTCTGGATGTTCACGCCGTTCTGGACGCTCCCGCCGTTCTGGATGTTCCCGCCGTTCTGGACGTTCTCGCAAATCTGGACGTTCTCGCAAATCTGGACGTTCTCGCAAATCTGGACGTTCTCGCAAATCTGGACGTTCTCGTAAATCTGGACGTTCTCGTAAATCTGGACGTTCTCGCAAATCTGGACGTTCTTGCGGATCTGGGCGTTCTCGCCGTTCCGGGCGTTCTCGCAGATCTGGGCGTTCTCGCCGTTCCGGGCGTTCTCGCAGATCTGGACGCACTCGCGGCACTGGACGCACTCGCGGTACTGGTGGATGTTGTTCAGGGGAAGTTAATTATGCTACCAAAAAACGCATTTGGCAGAATGGAAATATGACAGAATTAAGATTAAGCCGATAATACAAGATCAAACAGGCATGCTGCAAGTGCATGCCTGTTTTCTTTATGAACTTCGTCCGCATCCGCTGATGGAATCGAAATCGGCTGGGAAGCCATGCATTTTTACCGCTTCAGCTTCTCTTCCGGTACCGCAATCTGCCCCTTATGGAAGATTCTTTTATGAAGCGAAACCTTTAATTCCTTGGAAAAACGTTTCAATTCCCTTTCTTCTCTTTCCGTTACCAGCGAAATGACGATGCCATTTGCCCCCATGCGCCCAGTCCGGCCTGCACGGTGTACATATTGAGCTAAATCCTTTGGAAAATCCACATTCACCACGTGAGAGATTCCTTCGATATCAAGTCCTCTAGCGGCAACATCAGTTGCTGCCAGCATGCCGATTTCCCCATTACGGAATGATTTAAGTGTGGACTGGCGGTCCAATTTTTTCATATCACTATGCAGAATTCCCACAGAAAGATCCTTAAAGCCCAATTTCTGATTAAAAATCTCCAACTCACCAATATCATTGATAAAAGCCAAAGATTTGCTTTTTTCTAACCGGGCAATCTTCTCCAACAGCTTAATTTTATCTCTTCTTTCACACATAAAGTAAATATGCTCGACATCTCCAGATCCAGCAGCTTGTTGATCAATCTTTATTATTTCAGGATCCTTCATGATCTCTTTCGCCTTTTGTTCAGTTTCCGGCTTCAAAGTTGCTGAAAACAGCACGATTTGGCGATCTCCCATCGTCGGCTTTATAATATTCTGTACCGTACTATAGTGTTCAGCAACCAAAAGCTGATCCCCTTCATCCAATACCAACAGCTTTACTTCATGCATCTTTACCTTTTTCTGATTGATCAATTCAAGCAATCTTCCAGGTGTTGCAAAAATAATATGAGGGCGTTTTTTTAATTTCTCCAACTGCCGCTTAGGATTGGCCCCTCCGATAATTGAAGCTCCTCTAATGCCGCTGTTCTCTGACCACTTTTGAAATTCCTTAAAAATTTGCATGGCCAGTTCCTGAGAAGAGGCTAATACAACGGCTTGCAGGGACTGTGAGTCCGCATCTATTTTCTGGAGTAAAGGCAGAAGATAGGCAAGGGTTTTTCCAGTGCCTGTCGGAGATTCAGCCAGTACATCCTTCCCTTCCAGAATAACGGGAATGGCTTTCTCTTGAATGGCAGCAGCCGATTGAAAGCCAGATTTATTCCAAGCTTCTTGAATAAAAGGTTTTAGCGTATTTAACATGTTTTACTCCTTTTTTCCAAACATTTTTCTTATTATTTCCCTAATTTCCATATCGTATTGATACTACCTAAGAAAAGCAAAGGTGTCCAACATTTTCTGTTACATATGAAAGGTATAGAGGAGAATCCAAGTCAGATGATAGAAGAGGACAGAAAAATAAAGGATGCTCGCTGAAACCATGAGCCGCTTTATTAATGCAGTTATGGGGTGTATAGTTATGAGAACAATTAAAACAATGGGCAGGAGAACTTTTATGACATAAAAATAAGACCAGTCTTTTTCTATGACAAGTTTCATAATTGGGTTGCCTTCTTCTATAACACCAGATATAATCCCATAATGTGTCAAAGCAGCATCCACCATTCCCGAAAACAGCAAAAATAATCCAAGTTTCATTGCATTCCCCTCCCCTTTTTATCATTATTGACTCTTTTACTATGTATGAACCACGATGTTTCAATCACTGGCTAATGGTGTATACCATCCAATCATACCATAAAAACCACAAATTCGTTCTTAATTAAGAACAAACTCTTTCAAAAATTGCTGTCCGTGATTTTTGAAAGGTTTGTGAACATTTTCCTAAAACTGGTTTGCCCAGTCCAAAAGGATGATAGAATAAAGCATCAAGCTCATTAACAATATAATGGAGTTGAATATAATGTTTATAAAAATTAATATAGTCTTCTCCATACTGTTTTTTCTATTAGGATCGAACGTATTGGCAGATTCTGATTGGAGAACTCCCGCCTCTTTATCAGGAGCGGCAGTTACCGAGTTTGCAATCGGCGAAGCAGCAGTATCCCAAGGTCAAACAAAGGCTTCAGAATCAGCCGCTGAAAAAGAAAAAACGTCTGGCGAATCCGTTTCGGCCATTCAATCCGTTGATCCAAAAAAGGCTCCATTACTCAACTATATACTTCCAATCTCTGTGGGAATCTTGAGCATGATCGGCATCGGAAGCTACTGGCTCATTTATCGCAGAAACCATCTCTAATCGATGTTATAAATAAAACTATTAAAAGCGTAATCCGTTATTGGACTACGCCTTTTTGCTGACTTTACATACATCCTACTTCCCTTTAAATTCTGCCTTCCTTTTAGTAAAAAAGGCGGTTACCCCTTCAATAGCATCTTCACTACCTCTCACTGCCATAATGTGTTCGAGTTCAATCGATGTTCCTTCAGTAATCGGCAGGTCACTGCCCCTATTTACAGAGTCAAGTATTCCTTTCATGGCCAGCGGCGGCCCTTCGGCCAATCGGGCGGCCCATTCAATTGCTTCATCCATGAGGTCCTCATGTGGAACAACCCGATTAATCATTCCATATCCCAATGCCTTTTGAGCAGAAATTCTCTCTCCTGACAGCATCAATTCAACAGCTCTTCGCCTTCCAATCAGCCTTGGCAGGCGCTGGGTTCCTCCATATCCTGGAATAATGCCAAGCCGGACTTCAGGAAGGCCAAATTCTGCTTCCTCCGATGCAATCGCCAAATGGCAGGCCATTTGCAGCTCATTTCCTCCTCCTAAAGCTTTTCCATTGACACAGGCAATAATCGGCTTCGGAAACTGCTCCAGACGCAGAAAAAAATCATGGACATGCTGTATATTGGCCCGAGATTGTTCTTGATCGCTCATATCACCGAATTCGGAAATATCAGCCCCGGCGGAAAAAACTCGATCACCTGCACCGGTCAAAAGAATGGACCGAATCGAATCATCCTTTTCCAGTTCGTTAAAAATGGCGGCCAATTCTGAAAGGGTACTTCTGCTTAAGGTGTTCATTGGCGGACGATTAATCGTGACGAGGGCAACCTGGCCCTTCATTTCTAATAAACAATCCATCTTACTTATCTCCCATTCTATTAGAATGTAAAAAGGTCAATGCCTCCGGCAACAGGAAGCCCTGCCCCTGTTATATATCCCGCCTGTTCTGAAACAAGGAAGGCAATAGCATTGGCAATATCTTCCGGTTCTCCCGGGCGTTTAAATGCCGTTCTGGCAATCATTCTTTCCCGCATCGAAGGATTCGTAAATTCAAACGCTTCGGTTTTGATTATTCCTGGCACGATGGCATTCACTGTTATATTGTATCTGGCTCCCTCCAAAGCAAGCGATTTGGTTAAACCCAGAATTCCAGCCTTGGTGGTCGAATAGCTAGCCTGCCCATAGCCTCCAAGCGTTCCGGCAACGGAAGCCATATTGATAATCCTTCCCCAATTCTGCTCCTTCATATAGGGCCAAACAGCTTTGCAGCAATTATAGGCACCCGTTAAGTTTACCCGTAGGTCCCGTTCCCAAAAGCCATCATTTTGGTCCTCAATTCTTGCTGTATGATCTAAAGTTCCCGCATTATTAATCAGAATATCAATCTTCCCAAATTGTTCCTTAACTTGTTTCATCACAGTCTCCACTTCAGATCGGTCGGTTACATCCATTTTAAAGGCAGCAGCCTTCCTTCCCATTTCCCGAATTTGCTCTGTAGTGGATTTCGTATAAATTTGTTTGGTCTGCGTCATGATTTGTGCGATTGGACCAAGCGACTCTGAAGTATTCTCAAGATTTTGGTCGTCCTCTATTAAAATGTCCGTTACAACCACATCCGCTCCTGCCTCGGCAAGCTTTAAAGCATCTGCTCTTCCCAAGCCCCGGGATGCCCCTGTAACCAAGGCAACTTTTCCTTCTAAAGGCAGTGTCATTTTCCTCTCTCCCCTTCTGTAAATTTCAGTGATAACCCCACTGCCGCTTCGTTAGCGGCAGTCTGCAAATCAGTAAATTTTTCTTCAGCATAGGCCAGGGCAATGACTTCTTTATATTTCCTCTGAATTTCCGGAAGACGGACTTTTAGGGAAGGTGTAAGCTCACCATCCTCTACTGTCCATTCCTTGCCAAGGACAATCACTTTTTTCGGCTGCTCATGCTTGGCAAATGGATGAGTGTACTTAACAACTTCCTTCGTCAACAGCGCCTGTACTCCTGGATGTTTGATTAATTGGCTAATATCATTTGGAAGCCCTTTCTTTTCAGCCCATGGCAAAAGAGATTCAAAGCTTGGCGTGATCATGGCAATGACATACTTTTCGTCCTGGCCGATGAGGACCGCATTTTGAATATATCTGCTTTGTGTAATGGCATTCTCCACTGGCTGGGGTGCGACATTTTTTCCCGTTTTTAACACAATGATCCGTTTTTTGCGGTCAACGATTTTTAAAAAGCCATCTTCATCCAGACTGCCGATATCACCGGTTAAAAACCAACCGTCCTCGAATACCTCCTCCGTTGCTTTGGAGTCTTTGTAGTAGCCCTTCATCACACTTGGCCCTTTTACCATCACTTCTCCATCGGGCGCTATTTTCACTTCAAGATTTGGAAGCGGCTTACCTACCGTTCCCACCTTCGTTCTCAGCATCGGATTGGTACAGACCACAGGGGATGTTTCGGTTAAGCCATAGCCCTCAAGTGCTGGAATATCAACCGCCCAAAAGAACCTCCCAATCTCAGGATTCAGTGCGCCTCCTCCAGAAATCAGCCCGCGGATTCTGCCGCCCATTTTCTGTTTCACTTTGTTATAGACTAGGGCATTGGCCAGCTTCCATTGTCTTCTGAGCTTTTTAGGGATAAAACCGTTTCTCATCATGCCATCAAAGGTCTGATTTAAATAATGTTCATATCTCCTATGGCCCACCTCGATCGCCCAGTTAAATATCTTCTTTCGCAACGGGGTACCTGATTCCACCATCTGTTGTGCCTGTGCATACACTTTTTCAAACAGCAGCGGAACACTGATTAATACAGTGGGCCTGACTTCCAGCAGATTTTCTGGGACTTTGTCAATCCCTTCTGCGTAGGCAATCGTCGATCCGGCGGATAAAGGCATAAACTGGCCTGCCATGCGTTCGAATACATGGGACAAAGGCAAATGGGACAGCAGTACATCCTTTGGAGTTGCCTCAAGCACCCAGAACTGAACCCCTTCAATGTTGGAAAGGAGGTTACCATGGGTTAACATCGCCCCCTTTGGCTTCCCCGTTGTTCCGGAAGTGTGGATAATCGTGGCAAGATCATCTCTTGAAATTTCCTTAAACTCATCTTCCCAATTTTCAATGGGATGAATCGACCCGAGATAGCCCAAATGGTCAATCGAAAAAAGCTGGTCTGTTTCTGTAAAATTCTCAAGCGGGTAAAAGATTGCTGTAGGAAGTGGCGCAGCGGCTTCTGGATGAATGATTTTCTCCAAATGATGGTGATCCTGCACAAAAATAAACTTACAATCAGCATTGTTTAAAATGTATGCAATTTGATCTGAAGGCAATGTGGAATGGATCGGCACACTAATAGCACCTAAGCTCATGATCGCCAGGTCGCTGATTGGCCAATTGGGGTTGTTTTCTGAAAGAATCGCCACTTTATCATCCTTTTTCACGCCAAAGCGGGCTAGCCCTGCTGCAACCTGTCTCACCTTAGTCCAAAAGGAAAGATAACTGATCCCTTGATAGGTTCCGTTTTTTTTCCATAAAAAGGCATCCTTTTCGGAATAACGCTCTACCGTCCGGGACACCATTTCCACTAAATTATTAGGTTTCATTTGACACCTCCTATCTAATTTCGCTAAATGCAGCTATCGTACTGCAGAGGCTGGCCGAATCCCGAATCATCGCACTCAGCCTCATACAGGGCCGCCTTATAAATGTTCCTTCACATTATATTGGCGGAGGATCCCTTCGATTTTCAGTGCTTTTCCAATATCTCCTTTAATTTTTAATTTCCCAGTCATAAAGGCTACCGTTCCATTTAACTTGCCAAGCATAAAATCATGGAAGCTTGCCAAGGACATACTCAGAGTACAATCTGCGGGGGCCTCAGCGCCTGCCTCTACAGAAGCTTTGCCATCCTGAAAACGCAGCTGATATTGTCCTCCGCCGTCCCCGGTGATGTCAAAAAGATAAGAGGCAGTAAATCCCTCAATAGGTCCTGAATTTTCATTTAGGGTGGCCTCAATTTTATTAAACAGTTCAGATAATGAATACTCTTCGATTGTTTTTGTCATGGTTTCATCCTCCAATATAGTAAATATATGAAAATATTAAACTCGAATGCCAAATGGTTCATATAAATGGCGGGCGACAATTAGCTGCTGAATTTGATTCGTGCCTTCAAAGATGTCAAAAATTTTTGCATCGCGGTACATTTTTTCTACAATATGATTTTCTAATCCAATCGGACCGAGCAGCTCTAAACATTTTGAAGTGGATTCCAGCGCCATTTTACCGGCAAAAGCTTTACACATGGCGGCCTCTTTGGCATTTGGCAAACCGAGGTCCGCCTTCCAGGCAGATTCCCATGTTAAAAGACGGGCGGCCTCAATCGATTGCTGGATGCTTGCAAGTGTTTCTGCCGCCATTTGGAACTGCCTTCCATGAAGCGGATATTCCTTTTTGATTAAATCGATGGTATATTCATAGGCTCCTCTGGCAATCCCCGTTGCCATTGCCGCTATAATCGGCCTGGTTGTATCAAATGTTTTCATTGCCACCCGAAAACCGGATGGTCCTGAACCTTTGCTTTCGTAGTACTCTTCACCGCCAAGCAAATTCTCATCTGGAACAAAGCAATCCTCAAACACAAGCTCCGCCGTTTCAGATGCCCGCAGTCCCATCTTATGGGCAACCCGGGAACAGGAGAAACCCGGTGTCCCTTTTTCTACAACGAATGCGCGATGTCCGGCACGGCCCAGTTCCTTATTAATCGTTGCAAACGCGACAACCCATGAAGCGCGTTTACCATTGGTAATAAATATTTTTTGCCCGTTTAAAATATAACCTCCTTTTGTTTTCACTGCCGTTGTCTGGATGCCTGACACATCTGAACCGGCCTCCGGCTCTGTCAGAGCATAAGCTCCCCATCGCGGTTCCTCATCGCGTGAAAAGATGGATAGAAATCGCTGTTTTTGCTCTGGCGTTCCGCTATGCTGGATGGGCGGACCGCCTAAACCTGGTCCAGGCAGGGTAAGGGCAATCGCCGCATCTCCCCATGCCAATTCCTCAGTGGCAATCACAGCGAGACGGTTTCCTTGCCGTTCCTTCTTCTGCCCCTCACTTTTCGATCCTTCCCCTAATGTGGAAGTACTCATCGAAATGCCAATATTGTTGACCTTTCTAAGCCAATCATCTGGCACATTGGCTAATTTGTCAGCCAGCATGGAGATCGGACGCATTTCATTTTCTGCAAACCAATGGACAATTTCCTTAACCTGTTGCTGCTGAGGTTCCAGTTCGTAGGATATCATCCGTTTCCCTCCTTCCCTAATAATAGGTATTCACCGCTTTTAACCAGCAGTTCAGTTTCACTTTCCCATAAGTTCACCTGTGCTTGGGCATCTCTCATCCATTTTTCCACTGGATGATCCTGTACATATCCATGACCGCCGAGCAGCTGAACAGCAGAATCTGTGACGAAACGGACGGCACGGTGAGCGAAATGGAGGGCAGACAAAGAAGCCTGAATGGCATCCGGCTCCTGGTCATCCAGTTTCTTGGCAGCATGCCACACTAAATTTCGGGCACCTTGAGTTTGTATCGCCATTTGGGCCGCAGTAAAAGAAACCCCCTGAAACTTGGCAATTTCTTGGCCAAAAGCTTTACGCCCGGCGGTATATTCTGTCGCATAAGCTAGAGCGGCTGCCATTGTCCCAACCTCTTTCGCGGCTTCTAGAATACGAATTCTCGCCAGCGCGTCTCGAGTGACTTGTCTGGCAGCTTCTCCTCTAGCAAGTACACAGTCTTCAGGCACTTCCAATTGATCGAATTGTAAACGCGCACATTTTGATGCTAATAAGCCCAGGCGCCGATCCCCAATAACGGATTTCCACTGATGTGTCTCCTTTTCAAGCAGGAGCAGTACGTCCTCCCGATTCTCATCCACTCCGGCAATAATGAGCAAGGTTGAAACCTCTCCCATTTTAACTGGAATGGATACCCCGTTTAAACGGTACCCATTGCGGTTTGTTTGGATCGTAAGTGAGTGATGAAATGGGTTCACTAATAAGGATCCGGTTGGCCGCTTATCCTTTAAGGAAACAAACAGCGGATTTTCAGGATTAGCTCGGATAAAGGACGCAGTCTCGTTAAATCCCGGCAAGCCTTGAACGGCTGCAAGATCACCAAAACTTAATGCTTCAAGAACTTGCACCTGTGACACTAATGGCAGTTCTAAACCGTCAAAGCTTTCCAGCAATTCCAGTGTGGTGAAGCCCAATTCTTGTAATTTGCCGGCCATATCGTCAGGGACTTCTCCTGTTTCTTCAATCAAACGTGATCTTGGACGCAAATGTTCAATCGCGAAGGACTTTGCAACATCCACAAAGGATATTTCATCTTCATTTGGCATAAAGGAAATCATCGGATCCCCTCCTTCTTTTTACAAATATTCAAAATATTTTATACACAAATGATACCAATACGTATTCGTACTATACAATAAAAAACGTTCGACTATTTTCGACGTTGCCCGCTTGCATATAGTAAAAACATAAAAAATGCATGAGTGCTGCTATGCAGCTCATGCATGTAAAAATTTATTCAATTGGCTAAATTTACAAATGCAGCAATGACCATTCGATTTAAAAGACGGGCAAGCTCATCAAAATGAACGATTCCATTTCCCTCATCATTGTAGTTTTGGATTACAACTTCATTAATGGCCCCGACCATCGCCTGAGAAACAATCCGGATTTCTTGTTCTAAAACGGTTTTCGGCAGCAAGCCTTGAACCATCTCAAACATCATGCCGGCAAAGCGCCGATGGGCTTCACTGCGCACTTTTTCAACCTCCGGTGAAACTCCTACTGACTCTACCAGCACAAGACTGGCCGCTTTTATATTTGTAAAGCAGATTTCAATATAACGATGAATCCCAGCATAAGCTTTATAGGCTGTCCGATGTTCATTACTGACCGCGAGCTTTACCTCTTCCATAATTTCAGCAGCCAGCACAGCAAATAGATGAGCCATTAATTGTTCCTTACTGGTGAAATGTTGATAAAAGGTGGTTTTTGAAACTCTTGCTAATTCCACTATATCCAGCACAGAGGTATTTTTAAACCCCTCATTAGTGAAAAGCACAAGACCGGCAAAGAGAATTTTCTCTTTAGCTTCTTTTGGCATTTCCGTAATAAACAGCACAATCATCCATCCAATCTTTTTTTCCACAGTATCTTTTAATTGTAGAAAAGATTTTCCTGTTTAACAAGTCGAAAAATTAAGAAATCAACTCCACCTCTCTAACTTTAATGTCCAGCTTCATTGGCAAAGGGAATCAATTGCATCCATTCCTGGTAAGTAATCATCGTATGCCAATGCCCCGTGACTTTTGCAGCCGCCACGACTAAAAAAAATAAACCAAGAAATCCAAATGGAATAATCCACTTATTAACCTTTTTATTTACAACCGTCATGTTTAATGTATCTTTTATTGGACAGGCCTCTACACAAGACATGCAGGCGTTGCAATTCAGCGAGGTAACTGCTTTTTTCGTATGCACCTTTAATCGTTGGGGACAAACCTTGGTGCACATTTCACAATTGGTACATGTTTCTTGATTACGGCGGACTTTGGTTATCCTAAAAAGGGCTCCCAACCCAATTAATGCTCCATAGGGGCAAAGAAACCTGCACCAGAAATGGCGGAAAAACAAGGATAAAACAAAAACCGCTAATAGAAATTTCAAAGCAATACCACCTATAGTAAAAAAGAATAGCAGCATTTTAACGTCTGAAATTTTGTTATATGTATCATGGATAAATAGCTGTGCTTGATAGGTGGGCATGGTGATAATCATAACGATAAAAAAGCTGAGCAGTACATATTTTATCGGTGTCAAAATCCAGGTCAGCCAAGCAGGCAAATCAAAGTTCCTTTTAAACATCTTTTTCCCAAGGTCTGCAATGAACCCACTGACGGTTCCAACCGGACAAATCCAGCTGCAAAACGCCCTGCGAAACAGGATACCTGACGCTGCGAAAAATGTTAACAAGACAAGGCCGGCAGGATGGATGGCATCAAACTCTCCAGTCGTGATCCAAACCTTAAAGGCAACAAGTGCACTAATGGGCAAAAATCCTTCGACTGCCGAAGGACGCTCCACAAATGGTTTCTCGCCAAGCGATTCAAAATGCAGATAAAATTGATAGAATTGGAATCCAACGTATAGTAAAAACAGGAGAAAAACAGTTTGTACCACATATCTTGTAATTTGCACCGGCTTGCGTTTCCACTGCTTTTTATACCATGCTTTAGACTTCATCATCCTTCCCTCCATTCTTTTTACTTTTTAAACGATACCTAACTTCAAAATTGATGAAAATATCCATCCTATTGTTTTCGAAAAGCTGTCACATTAGGTTTCTTAAATCTGTCAAATAATTTTATTAATATTGTAATAATATAATCGTTTCCCTTCACCGCCAGTTCCCATAGGGCAAAAGCGGCTTTATAAAAAATGCCAGTGGACTTAGACCCACTGGCATTTTCTTATTTTTCCGAAACAAAGATTATATTGTTCTGTTTCCTGGCTTCTTCTGTAATTCCCAGGACAATCTTGCTTAAGTTTTTTAACTCTTCATATTGCAGATCATTTTTCGCTGTAATGATGTCTGCTATGTTCATGCATTCGTACATCATATTCTCTTCTTCTAATTCCACACTCAGCACCTGAGCGTCCTTAGTATGGCTGTCGATAAAGGTAATCTTTGAAATAGGCGCCGCATCCTCCAATTGAAAAGTTCCCTTTTCGCCATGAATCTCACAAGGAAGATCAGAGTGTGATATTTTTGAACAGAGAACGGTACAGACAAAATCATTATATTCTAAGACCAACGTACCGCTGCCATCCACACCGCTCCGTAAAATAACCGGATGATAGGAAACCTTATTCGGTTTTCCAAACAGTCCCGCTGCCAAATAGGTCGGATAGACGCCCAAATCCGCTAACGCCCCTCCTGAATACTTTGCGGAAAAGATATTCGGCTCTTCTCCCTGCAAAAATAAATCATAACGCGAGGAATATTGAATGTAAGGCAGTATCGTGCTTCTTATTTTTCCTGCCCGATGAAGCTGTTCTTTTAAGATTTGAAAATTTGGCGTATGGATGTTGCGAATCGCTTCGAATAAATAAACACCATGTTCTTCTGCCGTTTGATAGGCTATTTCTAATTCCTTCAGATTTGAGAATATCGGTTTTTCACAGATAACATGCTTATTATTTTTCAAAAACAATAAGGCCTGCTCAAAATGAACGGAATTAGGTGAGGCAATATAGACTACGTCTATTTCCTGTTCTTGAGCCATCTCCTCTATATCAGTATAGACAGCTCGGGCCTGATGGGCATCTGCAAGCTGTTTGCCTTTATCAAAAGAACGGGAGTAGACCCCATGAAGCTTCAGCTGTTTACTTAAATGGGCTGCCTGAATAAAACTCTCCGTAATCCAGCCCGTTCCTACTGTTGCAAAGTTGAGCATAAATCTTCCCCTCTCGATGTCTTCTTTCAACATCCTATTTTAACTGTTTTCCTATAAGCTTTCCAATTTTGTTCTTAATAATTATTCTTTCTCTTCTATTTTTTGGATGATTTGCCGTCAATAATGGAAAAATATCAATATTTATGGTATGAATATAGGATAGATATGAAGAAAGAGGTTGAATAGGATGGATAATCAAACATCTAATTTTATAAAAGAGATCATGATAAAGGATCTAGAATCCGGAAAACACAAAACCATCGTAACCCGCTTTCCTCCGGAGCCAAACGGTTATTTACATATTGGGCATGCTAAATCCATTGTCTTAAATTTCAGCCTTGCTGACGATTTTAATGGATCCACTAATCTTCGTTTCGATGACACCAATCCTGTAAAAGAAGATATTGAGTTTGTCAATTCTATTAAAGAAGATGTGAAATGGCTTGGCTACGAGTGGGAAAATTTATGTTTTGCCTCGAATTATTTTGATGAGATGTATAAACGCGCGGTACTGTTAATAAATAAAGGGCTGGCATATGTTGACGATTTAAGCGCGGATGAAATCCGTGAATACCGCGGAACCCTTACCGAACCGGGCAAGGAGAGTCCTTTCCGAAACCGCACCGTTGAGGATAATCTTGAATTATTTGAAAGAATGCGTAACGGTGAATTTGCGAACGGCGAAAAGGTGCTTCGCGCCAAAATTGATATGTCCTCACCTAATATTAATTTACGCGATCCAGTCATTTATCGGATTTCCCATTCGACCCACCACAACACGGGCGATAAGTGGTGCATCTATCCTATGTACACCTTTGCCCATCCGCTCGAGGATGCAATTGAAGGTGTCACACATTCGATCTGTACGATTGAATTTGAGGATCAGCGGCCATTTTACAATTGGGTGGTTGAGCATTGTGAAATGGAGAGTACGCCGCAGCAAATTGAATTCGGCCGTCTGAATTTAACCAATACGGTGACAAGCAAACGGAAGCTGAAACAATTAGTCGAAGAAGGATATGTGGATGGATGGGACGACCCAAGGATGCCAACGATTTCCGGCATGCGCAGAAGAGGGTTTACTCCTGAATCGATTCGCAGCTTCATTAAAGAAACCGCAGTCTCTAAGCATAACGCTACCGTTGACTTCGAAATGCTTGAACACTTTGTCCGTGAGGACTTAAAATTGAAAGCGCCAAGGACGATGGGTGTCATTAACCCATTAAAAGTGGTTATTACGAACTATCCAGAAGGGCAAATTGAGTTATTGGATGCAGAAATCAATCCAGAAAATCCAGAAATGGGCATGAGAAAAATTCCATTTTCCCGCGAGATTTATATCGAGCAGGATGATTTTATGGAAAATCCGCCAAAAAAATATTTCCGCCTCTTCCCTGGCAATGAAGTCCGCCTAAAGCACGCTTATTTCATCAAATGTGAGGAAATCGTAAAGGATGCCAATGGGAATGTGGTAGAGCTTCGCTGTACTTATGATCCGCAAACGAAAAGCGGTACTGGTTTTACTGGACGAAAGGTTAAGGGGACGATTCACTGGGTGGAAGCGACTCATGCCGTACCGGCTGAATTCAGGCTTTATGAACCATTGATTTTGGATGACACGGAGGATGAAAACGATGAAGGGAAAACGTTCCTTGATAAGGTAAATCCGAATTCCCTTGAAATCCATCAGGGCTTTGTCGAGCCAAATATGAAGGAAAGCATGCCAAACGATAAATTCCAATTCTTCCGGCATGGTTATTTTAACGTCGACCCTCGGCTGACCACTGTCGAAAAGCTTGTGTTTAATCGGATTGTTTCATTGAAGAGCTCGTTCAAGATATAAAAAATGATGTCCATGCAATAGTGTGGACATCTTTTTTTATGTGTCAATGATGATGAATGTAGTTTTTTCGTAATGAGTAAAGTAGCAGCCCAATACCTATCAGTATTTGTAGTGAGAATAGCATTGCATCCCAAAACGGAAGAGTTGATGGTCCTTTCAAAAACCCAGGAAGAACCTTTTGCAAAGCGAACAATAGTTGAGGAATATAATAGAAAACAAATAAACTAATCGTTAAACATACGCCCAAAAAGTAAAAGATCGCATAAACATTTATGATAGACCTTTCATTCTCATACATTACAGATGAATTTGTTGATGACTTTTTCATTGAAAATATACTTTTTATTACATCCTGAGCACTTTCCATCAGATTATAACAGCCTGTGACATTTTCAAATACAAAATATAAGTCCGTTTTCATATAGATACAGCATTGATATATCACCCGAATTACGATATCTAAAACCATTACTTTTAGGATTCCAAGGAAGGTTTCTGAGCCATTTTCAAATACTATTTGACTAATTAAAGCGAGAAAAAGCACAGTTGTATCAAAGCAAAGACCTGCGAAGTATAGGACATTTCTTTCCTTTGATGGTAGTTTCCATGCCGACGACATGTCTGTTTCAAGTACAACTAGAAATAAACGGTTCCCTACTTCTAATTTAGTGGGAAGATTATGGAATCTCATAGCTAAAATATGCCCCAATTCGTGTACCAGCATCAGCACTGCTGAAATGGCAACCCAAGTAGGGATATTTAGGACCATCAAGTCGAACACAAATAAGTCTTTATATTGAGGCAATAATGAAGGTCTTAATATAAAAAGCAGGATAATAATTCCAAATAGAACTAAATAAAAATAGCGAGCAATGTGGTTAAAAAAGAGACTTCCAAACTTTGGATTAATCCATAAAAAACCTAGTTCTTCCTTTCTTTTTTTAGTTAAATGAACTTTCACCCCATCAATTTCGGCAACCAAATGAAAGTCCAAAAGTTGTTGAGCAAAGTCAAGAAGGTTAACCTCCTCATGAGGATAGGTTTTCATAAGTTCTTGTTCTACTTTTGATAAGGACTCACCGTTTTTAATCATTTTGATTGCATCAATACAGATAGTTGGCATTTCATAAAACTCACCTGTATTTGTATCTTCAACGATATATCGCTGTTTATCCTTACGAATAACAATAGGAGTTAAACATAGTCGTGAATAAATGGTGATTTTCAATTTACACCAATCCAATCCCGAAAATTAGTAATAAAATGAGGATGCAAATTTATACAATTGCATCCTCATTTAACGATTTTTACATACCTATTAAGTAACACCACCAGCAAGTAGTTTTCACCTTTTTAAGCTTACGGATTTTCATAATTCCACCTCCTTTGGCAACTCCCACTTTTTAGTCCATGGATATTTTTCATGAAATTTGACCCATTTGGGGTAGACTTTTTTAAATTCTTCAACAATCAATGGGTCAAACTGGGAACCACTACCCTCTAAAACTCTTCTGTACGCCTCGTCCACCGGCAATGCGTCCCGGTACGATCTTGATGATGTCATCGCATCAAAAGCATCTGCAACGGCAGCAACCCTAGCCAGTAATGGAATATTTTCTCCCTTTAATTGGTTAGGATATCCCTTTCCATCCCATCTTTCGTGATGAGATAGGATAACACATATACTTTCCTTTATCCCATCGACATCTTTTACTGCCTCAGCCCCGACAACAGGATGGGTTTTTATCACATCAAATTCCTCTTTCGTAAGCTTTCCAGGCTTTATAAGAATGGAATCCGGAATATTCACTTTACCAATATCGTGCAATAAGCAAGCATGGTAAAACGATTTTAGTTGTTCTTTTTTAAATTGACCCAACTGCTCCGCAAGAGAGCATGCGTAATTGGCAACTCGTTCACTATGGCCTCTTGTATAAGGGTCTTTTAATTCCAGGGTTGCTATAACCCCTTTAACAATTCCTTCTAATTTATTATCATAATTTCGGCTTAAAGCCCGTACATAACCTTGAAATCGGACCAATAAAAAGTAGGACATAATCGACAAGACCACTATAAAAAGAATTGGCATAATAACGTACGTAGTTTTCAAAATGATACCAGGAATTAAATATCTTATAGTAATCCCTATACTTACTACCCAAAAAAATCTAGAACTTAGAAATAAAGGGAGTGATAAAAGTAAAAAAACTTCTAACACATTCCCACTTCTATAGGAATCCCCTCTACCATAATACGACAAAACATCAACTAACGATGTTGACAACAAATAACTGACTACAAAAACAAATTTAATCCAAGTATGCCTACCAATTTTATTTAAATATACCGCGAGTGGAATCAATATTGCTAGCACAAAATAGGTTATAAACCAAAAATTGCTTGGAAATCCACTTTTCATTGTTGTTATATAACTTGGTGCAATAATGTAATAAAACAAATCATAGCAAACTACTATTAAATATGATATAAGCATAAACCATTTTACTGTCCGCATTTCTTCATGTGGAATCATATAATCCTCCAAAAATCCCGCATCATACATTTAACAGTTCAAATATGAGAGGAAAATAAGTTTAATTATGTTAAAATCAACAAAAATCTGCATTTATCTACATTATATCTCATAAAAAAAACCCGTAAAGCTTTTTATTTTTATGAAATTTGTTGAATTTAAGTTAATCTTTTTCACTAGATATAGGTAAAATGATAGTTACCATTGTTCCAATGCCAAGGTTACTTTTAAAAGTAATTTCCCCTCTATGTTCCTTGATTATTTGATTAGTGACCATTAATCCTAATCCGGTGCCTTCTTTTTTTGTAGAATAAAATGGTTCTCCAAGATTAGTCAAAGCTTCATTAGAAATTCCATATCCTTCATCATTAATCGTTATTTGTAGCTCCGAACTACTAATTATCATTGCTCTAATTTTTATTGTGCCCCCATCTGGCATTGCTTCAATTGCATTTTTTATTAAATTGATTAATACCTGCTTTAACTGGCTTTCATCACAATCAATCATTGGTATTGCTTCTTTAAACTCGGTTTCAATAATAATTCCTTGATTTATAGCCTGTTGGTTTGTTAATGCTACTGTATATCCAATAATTTCTTTTATGCTGGCTTTTTCAAACTTAATTTTCCTTGGTTTCCCAATGTACATTAAGTCATTGACAATGTTATTGATTCGATCAATTTCTTGAATCATTATCGGATAATATTCATTTGTATTTGGATGATTTTCCTGCTGAAGCTGCAAGAAACCTTTTAAGGAAGAAATAGGATTTCTAATCTCATGACCAATTGCCATCGCCATCTGTCCCATAACTGCAAGCTTTTCTTTATGTCTAAGCTCTTCATGTACCAATGTTAAAGAATTTATATAAGAATAAAATCTTGTTAAAAAGATGTAAGCAAGAACTAATAATATAACAATTATGGCTATAGGTGATAAAACGTTAGGATCATTTAGAATAATCCCTAAAAAAAGATACTTCCCAACAATACAAAAAGTTACAGTCCAAAAATATTTTTTATTAACAAATATTGGTGAAATAAATAAGAATAGAAGTTCCACAATATTTCCAGAGGCAAATTGACGGTCCGATCCAAGATATTTCACAAGATTATCCACTACATCAAAAATGACATATGATGCTAAAACAAAATATTTAATAATATATGGATTTCCTTTTAGATAAAGAAATATTGAGACAGGCAGAATGCATAAGACACCAAAATAGAACCAAAAACCAAGTCCATTTCCAGGAAATTGACTTCCACCATAGTCAGTAAAGTTAGGAAGAACAAAATACCAAAAAACCTCATATGAAATGAAACAGATATAAAACAACCACAGAAAGAGTTTTATGGCTTTTTTTTCTTCAAATATCAACCGAGGGCTGTTGACTCCTTCTTTCATGTACTATACTCCTCAATCAAAGAAATTATCACAAAAAATTACATTTTCTCCTACTATTCTACCACCATTCGATGAGAATGGGGCAAATTTATATAAAAAATCGATAACTTTCGACATATTTTTTGTTTTATCGACACAAAAAAAGAACCCTCCTATGAGGATTCCTTTTTAACTAGCTTATCTTTTTTATCTTTACAGGAGATTGATTAAGCGTGGAATGCTTTCGTCCATAGCCAAAGTAAACCACTAATCCAATAAATAGCCATACCACAAAACTAATCCATGTTACAGCAGGCAATTGGACCGCTAAAAATCCGCAGAATAAGAACGCAAGAATTGGAATATATGGAACAAAAGGCACACGGAAGCCAGTTGTTGGTGCCTGCTTGTTCTTTCTTAGAACTAAAATTCCGACCGATACAGTCATAAAGGCAAACAAGGTTCCAATGTTAGTTAATTCCGCCAGCTTGCTTAATGGAATGAAGCCAGAAAAAATACTGACAAGCAAACAGGTGATCCATGTATTAACCATTGGCGTTTGGCTCTTTTTATCAACCTTTGAGAACACCTTTGGCAGCAAACCATCACGGCTGATGGCATAGAATAAACGTGTCTGCCCATATAGCATAACCAGCAATACAGTTGTGATTCCTGCTATTGCTCCAAGCGAGATAAATCCTGCCACCCAGTCCTGATGAATATAGTTCAGCGCAAAGGCAACCGGATTTTTAACTCCAAGCTCTTGGTAAGGAACAATTCCTGTCAAAATACCGGATACTACAATATATAGAATCGTACAGACTAATAAGGAAGCAATTATGCCAATCGGCATATTGCGCTGCGGATTTTTTACTTCCTCCGCTGCAGTGGAAACAGCATCAAAACCAATATAAGCAAAGAATACCGTTGCTGCTCCAGCCGTTACTCCGGAAAAACCAAATGGCATAAATGGTGTCCAATTGGATGGTTTAACATACCAAACACCCACCCCAATAAACAATAGAACAACCGCCAGCTTGATAATGACCATGATCGTATTAAAGCGTGCTGACTTCTTGACCCCTTGCGTCAGCAGTAAAGTAATCACAAACACAATTAAGATGGCCGGTACATCGATGAATGTCCCATTCGCCGGATCGTAGGCACTAGACAATGCTTTTGGAAAATGAATTCCGAAGCCTGCCAGCAGCCCTTGGAAATAACCGGACCATCCGCTTGCTACCGCTGATGAAGCTAGTCCGTATTCCAAAATCAAATCCCAGCCTAGCATCCAGGCAATAATCTCTCCAAAAGTAGCATAGCTGTAGGTATAGGCACTCCCGGAAACAGGTGCTGCTGAGGCAAATTCAGCATAACAAAGGGCTGCAAACACGCAGGCAAGACCAGATAATACAAAGGATAAAATAAGGGCTGGACCTGCATGCTCAGCAGCCGCAACGCCCGTAAGAACAAAAATCCCCGTTCCGATAATCGCCCCTATACCAAGCATTGACAGGTCAAACGCACCCAATTCCTTCTTTAAGGTAACATCTTTTTGTTCGGCTTCCTGTATAAGAGTCTGGATCGACTTTTTTCTAAACATCTCCATAGGTTTTTTCCTCCGAAATAATTCACGAAATATACTAAAAAAATATATTAGAATAATATTACTTTTTGATTAAAAAATCAATATTTTTTGAAAAATTTATTTATTTATAAAAATATCTATTCACCATTTATTCATTTTTCTTCGCTTCACTTGATGATTAGAAAAAACGAAGGGTTAGAATGGATCAAACAATCACTATTTCATAAAAACCATTGACATTTTTTGTAATTCCCTTTATAATTATAAATTGTGCTTGATATTAAAAGTAACTTGAATCAGATTAATAATACTATGTAAGAATTTCTACTGGCTTTTCACTATTGTTTTATCGGAAAGACTTATTCACACTGGAACGGCCTCGGAGCCGTAAGGATGTAAGAGAGGTAGGGCTTACGTCGTTTAGGTATATAAAACCTACAGGTGAAAAATTGAACCGCGGCAAAGTTAACAATGAAATTTAATTTTTACATGATATATGAGTAACAGACACTTGCAGCCATTCAAGTTACGATAACTTAAATGAGAGCAAAAGAAGGCAGAGGAATGATCATTCCTCTGCCTTCGCCAATTTTAGATATCCATAAAGGGACTATTTTTTTGAAACTCGGTAACTAATTTTACGCTGGATTTGATTAATAACTTCAGAAAAAACTAAGCCAAAAGCGATTGCTCCTGCAAGCAGCAATGTTTTTGCTGCCAGGCCTAATGCATGATTATAATCATTTTCAACAAACTTCCTCATGGCATCATATGCCAATCCGCCAGGCACTAATGGGATAACACCCGCAACACTAAAGATAATGACCGGCGTTTTATAGATTTTTGCCATCTCCTGGCTAATGACAGCAATAAAAATCGTGGCAGACAGCGTGGCAAAAACGGCATCTCCCATATGTTTTTCAAGAACATAATAGACAAGCCAGCCGCCCATCCCAACCAGGCCGCATTTTAATAAAGATTCCTTTGGAGCATTGAATATGATTCCAAATGCCCCCGTTGCAAAAAAACTCGTGATTAACTGGGCCAAAATATCCAACTCGCCCTGCCTCCTGTTTTACAAAAATGTTAATACCACAGCGATCCCTGCCCCAATGGCAAATGCGGTTAAAAATGCCTCAGCACCTTTTGATAATCCGGCAATCAGATGTCCCGCCATTAAATCTCTAATCGCATTGGTGACTAGTAATCCCGGAACCAGGGTCATAACAGAGCCAATGATTATTTTATCCAATTCTTTTCCAAAACCAATTTGCACTAAAAGGAGAGATAATAAGCCAATAATAAATGCAGCTAAAAATTCTGAGAAAAATTTGATTGGCACAAATCGATGAAATTTTACAAAGCTAAGATAGCCTAGCCCTCCAGATATCATCGAAGGGATGAAATCAATCCATGTCCCATTAAACATAATCATAAAACAGCCGCTTGCCAGCGAGGCTGCTGCTGTTTGAACCCAAAGCGGGAATGTCAAGGTCATCGTTTCAATTTCTTGCAGCCGGTTCAGTGCCTCTTTCATGTTAAGGTCCCCGCTCGTGATCTGGCGGGACACGCTGTTTACCAATGCAACTTTTTTCAAGTCTGTCGACCGTTCTGAAATCCGAATCAGCTTGGTTTTAGTGGGCTCATCCCCTTCAGCGGAGAAAATAATCCCCGTTGGTGTTACATAGCTGTGGGATTTTTCAACGCCAAGAGCAGCGGCAATCCGCATCATCGTATCCTCCACCCGATAGGTTTCCCCGCCGCTTTGCAGCATAATTTTTCCAGCCAGTAAACAGACTTCCATGATTTCGTATGTCTTTGATGCCTGATCGTTCATTTTATTCACCCATTGTCCATGCATTTGTATCTTAGTTTAAATCATAATAAAGCTGCCGTGCAATGCTTATTATGCGTTGGCATTAACCTTCTGACATATCAAAATTATAAAAAAATGATCATTTTACTTTTATGGCGGAAAAGTATCAAGATATTGCTAGAAAAAGAACAGCCTGTCATCAAGATTGGTGACGGACTGTTCTTTTTATTGCTTCCAGATTTTCATTAACAGCAAATTCATCAAAACAATGATTCCATATACCCAAGCCCATGTCTCTCTTCCAATAAAGTATAAGACGATAACCAAAGATAATGATTTACAACAGTAGGAATGGAAACTATCATCTTTAACACTTCCACCAAGCCATCACCTTGATCCTATGAATTAGACTTCTTCAGCACTTATTCAACTGCTGCTGGCAGGGCCAAGGGTGATGCGGATTGTTTTTTAGTCCTGAAGATCAATCCGGTCAAGCAGCAGAAAAAGACAAAAGGAATACCTGCTTTATAGGTTTCGGCAAAACTGCTCGAAATCCTTTGTTTTGCATAAGTTTCTACTTTTTTGGAATAGGCTGCGGTGCTATTTACTTGTTTGGCAATTTCCTGGTCTACTTGCTGTTCTATTTGCTCAGAAATTCCCCCCTGTACACTGGCCCTTTGGCTTTCAGGTACCGCTGCCAGTGCTTTTTGGATATTTTGGTCAATTATCTGCCTGCGTTCCTGGTCGCTAATGATTTCAGGAGCAGCTTTCCGGGCGATTGACTCCCCATCAATCGCCCTTTTGGTTTCGGCCAAAATCTTCTGTTTTGCCGATTCTGGCAGGTCCAATTTGTTTAACTCTTTATTGGCATATTGAACAACCACTTGCTTTTTGGCTTGAATATTATTAGTCAATCCCGCAACAAAAATAGCAACTGCTAATACCACGCCCACTTGCCTGAGCATAGAAAAAACACTTTGTGAGGCGGTGAGCATTTCTCCTTCAAAGGAGGAGGTACTGGCCATAGTAGCCGAGGAAATGACAAAGCTAAATCCTAATCCAAGTAAACTGCAAAGAAGGATAATCTCCGAAGCGGTGCTGTGAAGATTTAAGCGATGTAGCAAATAGTAAGCTGTTCCCATAATGGCAAAGCCTGCTGCAACTGGCAGGGTATACCCGATTTTTTTGCTAAGCAGTCCGGCAACATTAGAAAATACAAAAATGGATGCTGAAACTGGGGTAACAAGAAGTGCCGCTTCGAGCTCCGATTTATGCTGGAAGCTAGTTAAGAACTGTGGCAGCAGAACCATCACACCGATCAGGAAAATAAAGCCTGCAGTTACGCTGACGACCGAACCAGTAAATAATCGATCTTTGAACAAAGCTAAATTTACCATAGGTGCCTTTGCCTTTTTCTCAGTGATAATGAATAATCCAATGGAAACAAAGGTTGTCACGTAACAAATAATCGCTTCCGCACTATCCCATCCCCATACATTTCCCTTAATTAAAACGAGATTTAGCGGAAAAATCGCGAATACGGAAAAGATAAGCCCAAACCAGTCGATTGCTGATCTTACCCGGTTTTCATTTTTTAAGGAAAGAATAAAGAGTGCAGCCATAAATGCTGCTAAGCAGATTGGCACATTGACGTAAAAAACCCAGTGCCAGCTCAGCTTCTCTGTGATAAATCCTCCTACAGCCGGCCCCAATGCAGTTGATAACCCTTGTGTTGCACCTAATAATGTTAAGGGAATGACCCGTTTCTCAATTGGCATGGCATTAATGCCAATAACCATACTGCAGGGAATAAGGATGGCCGCCCCTAAGCTTTGGACAAATCGAGCTGCAATCAGAATTTCCCCGCTGCCAGCCAGCCCGCACAAAGCCGATCCACCCCCAAAAACGAATAGGCCCACAATATAAAACTTGTTTCTTCCAAACATTTCGGCAAATCTGGCCAATGGGATGGCTAATACCGCGATCGTCATCGTATATACATTTAACATCCATGAACTTGTTTCCAAAGATGTATGGAGACTGTCCTGTATAGCCGGAAGCGTAATATTCATGATCGTCGAATCAAGCATGCAAACAAATATCCCGACACACATTAACAGTACGACCTTCATTCCTCCGTTCCCCTTCATGCGGCTACTCCCCTTTTGTTTCCAATTTATTTAACTCATCGTCAATCATCCCGATAATCATTTCCGCCTGACGGATACCAAACTGCAGGGTAAACCGTTTATGATGTTCCATATCCTGACCGTACAGGTTGTCAATTTTAGTTAAGTTTTCATACATTTCCTGTTTTTTATCCCGTTCCTGCAAAAGCCATTCCGTAATCTTTTCCTGAGTCGTAAAACCTCCGAAAAAAATGCGGATTAAGAGATCCGATCTTGTAACCGTTGGATTAATCGGGCTCTCCAAGTAATTTTGAAATTGCCTCTTCCCCATTTCCGTTATGGCAAATAAATTTTTGTTTGGTTTTCCTTCCTGCTGAATAACCTGCTTTTCAACGAGTCCCTCTTTTTCCATTTTTCTTAAGGCCGGATAAATGGCACCAAATGATGCATCAAAAAAATAGGATACAGAATTCTCCATCATTTGCTTTATATCGTAACCACTCATTGGCTCCTCGAACAAAAAGCCTAATATGACATCTTGTATATTCATATGATCCACCTCGATATTATTTATGTTTATATTATCAATGATAATATAAACAAAATCAATATTAAAATGGATTTTTCTTCTATTTTTCTTTTTTATAGAAAAAGGCAGGCAAATCGGCTGTGAAAAGTCCAAATTTCAACATAATAAGAAAGACTATTTTGGAAAGTCATTGAATTTATTTGAATTTTCTATATTATAATATTTAGTAAAACGAAATAATATTGGAAAGAAGTGTTTATTATTATTGCCAATCAAAATGATCGAGCCACCAGAAATTTAGTGATTATGTGGTTTGCCAATTTCTTTGTCGCCGGAAGCATGACCATGGTGATGCCATTTATCTCTCTGTACATTGAAACCTTTGGAGACTTTTCCGAAAAATATGTACAGCATTGGTCCGGATTAACCTTTGGAATTACCTTCGTCTCAGCCTTTCTTTTTGCACCTATATGGGGGCATATTGGAGACCACTATGGAAGAAAAAAAATTTTGATCATTTCAGGACTGGGGATGGGTTTATCGATTTTTCTGCTCAGTTTTGCCCATTCTGTCTGGCAGCTGTTGATACTCCGATTTTTCATGGGTTTTTTCTCAGGCTTTATCCCAATGTCACAAGCCTTTATCTCGACCCAAACACCGAAGGAGATTGCGGGGAGAGTGCTAGGCACCTTACAAACTGGGAGCATTACAGGTTCCTTGTTCGGTCCGCTGATTGGAGGGATATTAGCTGATAGTTTAGGATATGCCACTACTTTTAAGTGGACTGCTGCGTCCATTTTAATTTCCGCTTTGCTGGTGTTCTTGACTAAGGAATTCCGCCTTGAGGCTAAAAAAGGGGCAAAAGCCCACTATTCCAGCAAGGAAGTGTTTAGGCATATCATCAAAAACCCCGTTTTATTAACGGTTTTACTGATTTCCGCCCTCGTCCAAGTAGCACACTTCAGTATTCAGCCGATACTATCCTTATTTGTCAGCGAACTTCATGGAAAAACCAATATAGCCTTTTACTCAGGATTGGCTTTTTCTGCAGCAGGATTAGGAAACTTACTGATGTCCCGCAATTGGGGAAAAATCGCTGATAAGCATGGATACATTAAGATACTAGTTATTTTGCTCTTTCTGGCAGGTATCATTTATTTACCGGGAGCAGTGGTAACAAATATTTGGCAGCTAATTGCGATTCGGCTCGCGCTGGGGGTTGCCATTGGGGGGATCATTCCGGTGCGTATTGCTTATATACGCCAGGAGGCTCCGCTAACCATGCAGGGCGAAGTGCTTGGTTATAACACCAGCTTACGCTTCTTGGGAAATATTATTGGTCCGTTGCTCGGCGGGTATATTTCCGGTTCCTTCGGTTTTTCAGCGGTCTTCATCAGTACAAGCGCCTTGCTGATACTTAGTGGTTTTATCTTGCTATTCTCCATGTACCGCCATCCGAAACTCATCAAGCAGCATACTGCCTAAGTCATGGAAAAAGGCCCATTTTGGGCCTCAGATTGTCGAGAAAGGGTATTTTTCTCGGCAATTTTTTATTATCACAGAATCTAAATACCAAATTTATTGATT